>JANNSU010000022.1:0-157214 GCA_031394355.1 Betaproteobacteria bacterium
CCCATCACCCATCACCCATCACCCATCACCCATCACCCATCACCCATCACCCATCACCCATCACCCATCACCCATCACCCATCACCCATCACCCATCACCCATCACCCATCACCCATCACCCATCACCCATCACTCGCCTCCCGCCTCCCTAAAAAACTAAAAAGGCCCGCAGCTGCTTGTCGCAACGGCGGGCCAAACCACAACCACTCTTTGGGAGATGTGTACTGCTGTGAAACGTGGGATCAGCGGAACGAGTAGCTCACGCTGCCGTAGTACTGCCGTCCGCGCGGATCGGTGTAGTTCGGGTCGTAGCCTGCCAGGAAGCTGTAGAGCTGGTTGGAACGCGGCGGCTCTTCGTCGAACAGGTTCTTGATGCCGAAGCGGAACTTGAGCGGCTTGCTGTACTGATAGCTGGACGAGAAGTCCCAGAGCTCATAGGCATCGACCTTGCGGGTCGATCCGTTGGCGAGCTTCTGCTGGTCGGTGTGACCGCTGTAGAAGGTCTGCTGCAGGGTGGCGTTCCACTTGCCACGCTCCAGGTTGACCGACACCGTGTGGCGCCAGCGCTGCACGACCTGGTCGAGATAAAACTTGCCAACGGCTTCGACAAACGGCGCGCCCGGTCCGTCCTGCAGCTTGTAGCTCATGACATAGGTGCCATTGAAATTCAGCGTGAACTTGCCGAGCGCCGTGGTCGGTGCGCGCCATTCGAGGCCGATGTCTAGACCGTTGGTCTTCAGGCCACCCAGGTTACGCAAACGGGAATCGATTTGCGTGATGCGGCCGGGAATGCCACCCAGAGCAGGATCGGCAGCGGCGCGAGTGATGAACGGTGCGAAGCGCGCGGCATCGGTGAAGTAAATGCCTTCCGGCGACACGATGGTGTCGTCCTTCTCGATGTGCCAGAAATCCACCGAGGTCGACAGGTTCTTGATGCCCTCGAACACGACACCGAGCGAGAACTGCTT
This sequence comes from Betaproteobacteria bacterium, assembly GCA_031394355.1. Classification (GTDB taxonomy): domain Bacteria; phylum Pseudomonadota; class Gammaproteobacteria; order Burkholderiales; family Usitatibacteraceae; genus JAEUMY01. The sequence goes on from JANNSU010000022.1 coordinate 970, forward strand.
GGACTCTTCCGGCTTCAGGTTGGTCGAGCCGCCGCGCAGCTTGTCCGGCTGCAGGCCGCAGTAGTCCGGGTTGTTGGTGTTGTTGATGCTGCCCACCGTGATGCAGCCCAGCGGATCGTTGTAGATGCCATTGGTCTGGCCGATACGGGTGGGCGTGTAGAGATCGGCGAGCGACGGCGCGCGGAAACCCGTGCCGTAGGAGCCACGTACCAGCACGTCCTTGATCGGGTTCCAGCGAATGCCGAGCTTGGGGTTGGTCGTGTTGCCGGCGTCCGAATAATCGTCGAAGCGCAACGCCGCCTGGATTTCAAGCGTCTTCGTGACAGGCAGGCTGACCTCGGTAAACACGGCGGTCACGTTGCGCTTGCCGCTGAATGCAACCGCCGTGCCGTCGCCGCGGATCTGGCCGGCTGCGAGCAAGGCGGAGGGGGTGAAGTCCATGTCCTCGCGACGGCCTTCCAGGCCGAACGCGATGGCGGCGTCGCCACCCGCCATCTGAAAGAGCGAGCGTGAGAGCTTGATGTCGGCAGCTTGCGTCGTGCCTTTCGACTTCCGCGCATCGTCCTTGATCTTGGTGCTGTTCAGCAGCGCCAATCCGGCCGCATCCGACGGGCCGAAGGGGTTGATGTTGCCCGTGGCGAAGGCCGTATCGAAGGCTGAGGTCTGTACATAGCCATTGACGTAAGCGTCGGACACCTGATTTTCCGAGATGTTGATGGCGCCATCAAAGTCCCAGTTGCCCAGCGTGCCCTTGGCACCGAAAACAAAGCGCGATACCTCGGACGACACCTCGTTGGTGCGACCACCGGCTTCGGCAAGACGGAAATTGAGACGCAGCGCGCCTGACGTGCCTGCGGCCGTGGCGGTGGCCGTCGGGTAGTAACGTCCGGCAGCCGGGTAGTTCAAGTTGGTGATGGTGAGCGGACTGATGCGGTACAGCGTGTCGGTCTGTGCCAGCAGTGCCTCGGCGAAGAAGGTCACGTCAGCGCTGGCCGCGTACTGGCCGCGAATGAGCACCGACTTCCGCTCGGAGGCTGGATACATCTCCGTGTCCTGCATGTAGTCGTAGAAACAGGCATTGGCACCGACGAAGCTGGTGGGCGCATAAACCGTTGCAGGCGGGTTGCAGGTGGGCGCGCTGGGGTTGAAACGGCCGCCGGTTGCATTGCCGCTGCCGCTCAATCGACGGAAGTTGGCCGGATAGGTGTTGGAGGAACCCACGTCGAGATTGATGTCGGGCTGAAAGCTGCCCTTGACCCAGTTGCGCTGCGTGGTGCGGAGCGCCTTGGTGTCCTGCCAATCGAAGACAGCGAAGACGTTGTACTTGTCCTGGTTGATGTTGCCCATGCCGCCAGAGACCGTGACGATGCGCTTCTCGGCGCCGCCGTCCTGGGTGTTGCTGGCGTAGGCATACAGATCGACGCCCTGATACTCGGCGCGCGTGATGAAGTTGATCACGCCGGAGATGGCATCGGTGCCGTAGATGGCCGATGCGCCGTCCTTCAGGATTTCCACGCGCTCGATGGCGGCCGACGGAATGGAGTTCAAGTCGACACCGGAGGCACCACCGGGTGAGGCGAAGTTGGCGAGACGACGACCGTTCAGCAACACCAGGGTCGAGGACACGCCGATGCCGCGCAGGTTGGCGCCGGAGAAGCCGCGCTGACCGGCGATGTCGGAAAAGTGTGCGCCATCGGTCAGTGCTGCCGCGTTGGCGGAAATCTTGGTGAGCAGTTCGGCGGCCGTGGTGACGCCGCTCTTTTCAATGTCTTCCCGCTTGATGACCTGTACCGGCAGCGCAGTCTCGCCTTCGATACGCTTGATCGAGGAACCGGTGACTTCAATTTTTTCCGGCTTCGCGGGCTGGACAGCGGTGGTGGGCGCGGTCTGTGCCAGCGCCTGGGAGGCGACCGCAGCGGCTGAAAGTGTAGCCAGCGTCATGATCACGGCACGCACGACCGGCTTGATGGCGGGCTGGTGCGGGCATCCTGTGGAAGTCTTGCGTCGGGAAAAGCTCATTGAATGCAACCCCTTGTCGTTGAATGTCTCGGTGATGACGTGACCACTTATTGGTGTGATCCGTTCCTGCTGTGGTGCGGGCCGTGTCGCGCTGCGTCTGCCGCATAGACTGCCGCATGACCTGTCGCATAACCTGCTGCACCCATCAAGATGCATCGCAGTGTATTGAGACCGCTGGCAATTGAAAGGGGTTGGAGGACCCGGAGTCGCAATGCTGCAACTTGCCGTCGCAAAGCTGAAAACGGGATGTCATGTTTGTGCAACGCCAAACGAAAGACGCTGATTCAACAGCAGATTTTTTGAGGCGACGATCCGTTTTCGACAAAGCGACCGATAGTTACAGAATCGTTCCAGGCCCCGACATGACGCCTGTCTGCCTGTGCCACACTTCGATCCCATGAATTGTCCGAACCCAGATTCCCCTTACCCGGATTCCCCGTACCGATCCGCTGACAGGCAGGCTCGTGCCACCGCATGCACGGCCCTCCGCGTACTGACCGTCCTGACTGTCGCGTCGACCCTGACGGCTGGTCTCGTCCGGGCCGAGTCCGCACCGTCGATCCCGGCCGCAACCGGAACGGTGTCCGCGCCTGTCAGGGGTTGCGCCATTGCCATCGGCGGCGCACTGGCTGTCAACAATACCGAGGTGTGGCAGCGCATCGTGAACCAGGCTGGCGGCAAGGGTGCGCGCTTTGCCGTGTTCGCCACTGCATCGGCCGAGCCCGAAAAATCCGCTGCATCCATCGTCGCGGCCTTGCAGCGACACGGTGCGGTGGCCGAACATATTCCGGTTGCGATCAAACTGAAATCACCGGACTGGAAGCTCGCGGTGAAGGACCCGGCACTGATTGCGAAGGTGCGTGCCAGCAACGGCGTCTATCTGGCAGGCGGCGCGCAGTCGCGCTACACCGAGGCGCTGCTGGCCCCGGCAGGCAAACCGACCGCGATGCTGGACGCCATCTGGTCCGTGTTGAACAAGGGCGGCGTGGTGGCGGGCTCCAGCGCCGGTGCAGCGGTGATGAGCGAGACGATGTTCAATGAGCCACAGCCTGTGATGGATATCCTCAAGTTCGGCATACGGCCGAATGAGGATCTGGCACCGGGACTCGGCTTTGCAGGGCCGGGATTGATTGTGGATCAGCATTTCCTGAAGCGCGGCCGCTTTGGCCGCCTGCTGCCTGCCATGCTGCACAGCCGGATCAAGCTGGGCGTCGGTGTCGATGAAAACACGGCAGCCATGTTCTGTGGGCGGCAGGTGGAAGTCTTCGGTGGCAAGGGCGCGCTCGTGATTGACTTGAATGACGCCAGCACCGACTCATCGGTCTCCGATTTCAACGTGCGCGATGCAAGATTGACCTATCTCGATCGTGGCGACCGCTACGATCTCGGCAGCAGAATCGTGACGCCATCTCGAGAAAAACTGGCGGGCCGTCCTATCGATCCCAATGCGAAGGACTTCAAACCCTATTTCAGGGCCGACGAGTTCCACCCAGACGTGCTGGGCGACACCGTGGTAGCGAACCTGATGGGCAACTTCATCGACAACGCGCAGCGTGAAGTGATCGGGCTGGCCTTCGACGGCCTGGCGGCCACCGCAGCCGCCGGGTCTGCCACCGCCGCGACCGGGTCTGCCACTCCTGACGCCGGGTCTGCCACCTCTGCCACCACCGCTGCAGACAGGAAGCTGGATCTCAGTTTCGAATTCCGTTTTCGCAAAGGGCCAGACAGCCTTGGCTGGTTCACGAGCGCATTTGGTGGCGAGGACTATACGGTTGCGAATATTCGCCTGGACGTGACGCCCGTGACGCTCGCCGTGCCGCTGTATCGGAAGCGTGCGGCGGAGGCAGCCAGACCGTGAACGGGACTCGCTACGGGCTGGCAGTCGGCGCTGGCCGGACAGAACGGGGACAATGCCGGTTTTCGCCCCGCAGAGGAACCTCCACATGAAAGCGAATCATTTCACGCTCGCACTGATTCTCGCCGCCACAGTCGCCACTGCAATGCCTGCTGCTGCGCAGGAGCGCAAAATCCGGATCGGCGTCGAAGGTGCCTACCCGCCCTTCTCCGAAGTCGGCGCGGACGGCAAGATCAAGGGTTTTGACATCGACATCGGCAACGCCCTCTGCGCAGAGCTGAAGGCGCAATGCACGATGATCATCCAGGACTTCGACGGCATGATCCCGTCGCTCGTGGCGCGCAAGTTCGACGCCATTCTCGCGTCCATGTCCATCACCGACGAGCGCAAGAAGGCCGTGGATTTCACCGACAAGTATTACCACTCGCCGGAACAATTCGTCGGCAAGGCCGGCTCCATTACCGACGCCTCCCCAGCCGGCATGAAGGGCAAGCGCATTGGCGTGCAGCGCACCACCACGCACGACCGGTTCGTCACGGATGTGTACAAGCAATCGCAGATCGTGCGCTACACCAAGCAGAGCGATGTCTATCTCGACCTCACGGCCGGCCGCATTGATGTGGCCATGCTGGACAGCGTGGCGGCTGATTTCGGCTTCCTGCGCACGCCGCAAGGCAAGGGCTATAGCTACATCGGCGAACCGGCGAATGACCCGAAGTACTTCGGCTATGGCTCAGGCATCGCAGTCCGCAAGGGCGATACCAAGCTGCGCGATGACCTCAACCGCGCCATCGCCGCCATCCGCGCCAATGGCACGTACAAGAAGATCCAGGACAAGTACTTCACGTTTGATATTTATGGGGCACCGGTGAAGTGATGGTGATGTTGAAAGACGTACCGTCGATGGACGCCTACCGAGCCGTTGTAGCCCGGATGGAGCAGAGCGCAATCCGGGGGATTGGTCCCGGATTCCGTTTCACTGCATCCGGGCTACGGTGCTTTGCCGATCCACGCACAGGCGGCGGACTTTCACTCCCCTTTGAAAAAGGGGGGCAGGGGGGATTTCGGTCTTGCCGTCAGTCAATGCAAATCCCCCTCAATCCCCCTTTTTCAAAGGGGGAAGCAAGAACGCGAATATTGTTTCCGTCTGACTTGTGGTCAGCAAAAACCCTCTGCGCCCCTGCGAATATTGTTTCAGTCCGACTTGCGGTCGGCCGGAAATCCCTGCGGGACCAGCTGCGCTGTCCAGCCGCACTTCACACGAGTTCGGCTAGTCGCAATGCTGATTGACTACCTCCCCACCCTGCTGGACGGCACCCTGGTCACGCTCGCGGTGGCGGGTGCATCGCTCGCCATCGCTCTGGTGCTGGGGCTCGCGGGGGCGGCAGCAAAGCTCTCACGCTCGACCGGGTTGAGAGCGATTGCGACGACCTACACAACCGTCATCCGTGGCGTGCCCGATCTGGTGCTGATGCTGCTCATTTTCTACGGCGGCCAGGTGGGCGTGAACTGGCTGGCGGCACAACTGGGCCACGACGGCTATGTCGACATCAACCCGTTCATCGCCGGGGTGGCCACCATCGGCTTCATCTTCGGGGCCTACCTGACCGAGACGTTTCGCGGCGCGCTCATGGCCATTCCGGCAGGACAGCGCGAAGCCGGGCTCGCGTTCGGCATGTCGCCCCTCAACGTGTTGTGGCGCATCACGCTGCCGCAAATGATCCGTCTGGCGTTGCCGGGCTTCACCAACAACTGGCTGGTGCTGGTGAAGTCCACCGCGATTGTGTCCATCATCGGGCTGTCAGACATGATGCAGCGCGCGGGCTTCGCGGCCGGTGCCACGCAGCAGCCGTTCACGTTCTATCTCGCAGCCGCAGGGCTATATCTGGCCATCACGTCGGTATCGCTCATCGCCTTGAATGCGCTGAACCAGCGCTATTCTCTCGGCGTCCGGACAGCGCAAGCATGAACTGGGACGCGATCAGCACGAGCCTGCCCGGCTATGTCGACGGCACGTTGCTCACGCTCGAGCTGCTCGGCGCGTCACTGCTGCTGGGTTTGGTGTGCGCACTGCCGCTCGCGCTGCTGCGGGCATCGTCCAACGCCTGGGCCAGCCGGTCCGTCTGGTGTTTCACCTACGTCATCCGCGGTACGCCGATGCTGGTACAGCTCTTCCTCATCTATTACGGTCTGGCGCAGTTTCCGGCCGTGCGGGAAAGCTTGCTCTGGCCCTGGCTCTCGCAAGCCTGGTTCTGCGCCGTGCTGGCTTTCGGCGTCAACACCTGCGCCTACACGGTGGAAATCATCGCCGGCTGCATCCGGGCCACGCCGCACGGCGAAGTGGAAGCGGCGCGCGCCATGGGCCTCACCACCGCGCAGGTCTATCGCCGGATCCTGCTGCCTTCTGCGCTGCGCCGGGCGCTGCCGGCTTACTCGAACGAAGTCATCATGATGCTGCACGGCACATCGCTTGCCAGCATCGTGACCCTGCTGGATCTCACCGGTGCCGCGCGCGAGGTGAATTCGCGCTTCTATGCGCCCTTTGAAGCCTTCATCACTGCCGCCCTCTTTTACCTTGCCCTGACCTTTCTGCTGGTCGGGGTATTCCATTTTGCAGAGCGGCACTGGCTGAAGCATCTGCGCCCCAGAGTCACTTGAGCCACCTGATCAAGCTGAACCCATCGAGCACCCCGACACACATGAACGTTCAACACCACCCTCTGGCCGCCACCGCGCTCGGTACCCGCCGCGAGCTGACCAGCTTGCATTTTGGTCTCGCGAACAGTGGCGGGGCAGGACACAAGAAGGTCTACATCCAGGCATCGCTGCATGCGGATGAACTGCCCGGCATGCTGGTCGCACATCATCTGCGTCAACGCCTGCTCACACTGGAGGCGGCGGATCGTCTTGCATGCGAGGTGGTGCTGGTGCCGGTGGCGAACCCGCTGGGTCTCGCGCAGTCGGTGCTGCGCAATGCGCAGGGTCGCTTTGACCTTGTCACCGGTGAGAATTTCAATCGCCACTACCCGCCTCTGAAGGATGCTGTCATCGAGCTTGTCGCCGGCAAGCTAGGCGAGAACGAGGCAGAGAACACTGCGAATATTCGCACTGCCATGCGCGACGCACTGGCCACATGGCAGACCACGGGTGAACTGGAAAGCCTGAGGAAGACGCTGCTGGCGCTCGCCTGCGACGCAGACATCGTGCTCGACCTGCACTGCGACACCGAGGCGGTGGTGCATCTCTACACTGGCACACCGCTGTGGCCGAAGGTCGAGCCACTTGCCCGCTATCTGGGCGCGCACGCAACGCTGCTTGCGACCGAGAGTGGCGACAATCCGTTTGATGAAGCCTGCTCCCAGACATGGTGGCAATTGGCGGATCACTTCGGTACAGCCTGTCCGATTGCCCTCGGCTGTGTTGCGGTGACCGTGGAGCTCCGCGGGCTGGCGGATGTGGACCATGTTTACGCCGCTCGCGACGCCGACGCGATTCTTCACTATCTGGCGCAACAAGGCTTGCTGCGTCAGGATGCGCCGCCACTTCCGGACCTCATTGCCCCGGCGACACCGCTTGCGGGGTCTGAAGCGCTCTATGCGCCCATGGCGGGGATCGTGGTGTTCCTGCGCGCGCCGGGCGACCACATACGCGCGGGTGACGAGATTGCCGAAATCATCGATCCGCTCACCACGGAGTCGGTGCGGCTGAAGGCGAGCGTTGATGGCATCCTCTATGCTCGCGACCATCAGCGCTACGCACTCGCCGGTGCGCGGCTGGCCAAGGTGGCCGGCGCGGTGCCGATTCGGACAGGGAAGTTGCTGAGCGCCTGATGTGTCGGGGTTCGGGGTTCGGGGTTCGGGGTTCGGGTCTCAATGGTGCACGTTCTACAATTACTGACTACATGTCCATGAAAATGAATGACCTTCCGCCAAGTAGCGCTTTGATCCCGAACCCCGAATCCCAAGCCCCGAATCCCGCGACGGCGAAGCTCGCCGTCGAAAACCTGCACAAGCGCTATGGCACAGCCGAAGTGCTGAAGGGTGTGTCGCTTTCCGCCAATGCGGGCGATGTCATCAGCCTCATCGGCTCCTCCGGCTCCGGCAAGAGCACGCTGCTGCGTTGCATCAACCTGCTCGAACAACCCAACCAGGGACGCATCCTGTTGAACGGTGACGAGCTCAAGCTGGTGCCGGACAAGGATGGTTCACTCAAGGCGGCGGACGCCGGGCAGCTGCAGCGCCTTCGCGCGCGCGTGACCATGGTGTTCCAGCATTTCAATCTCTGGTCGCACATGACGGCGTTGCAGAATGTGATCGAAGCGCCAATGCAGGTGCTGGGTCTGTCGAAGGACGAGGCCGTGGCGCGCGGCGAGAAGCTGCTTGCACGCGTCGGCGTGTCCCATCGCCAGGACAACTACCCCGCACATCTCTCCGGTGGCGAGCAGCAACGCGTGGCCATTGCCCGCGCGCTGGCCATGGAGCCCGAGGTGATGCTGTTTGACGAGCCCACCTCCGCACTGGACCCGGAGCTGGTAGGCGAAGTGTTGCGCGTGATGCGCGACCTGGCCCTCGAAGGCCGCACCATGATTGTCGTGACCCACGAGATGGGCTTCGCGCGCGAAGTTTCGAATCACGTGATCTTCCTGCACAAGGGTTGCATCGAAGAGCAAGGCGACCCGCAAAGCGTGCTGGCAAATACGGCGAGCGAACGTCTGCGTCAGTTCCTGTCCGGCAGCCTGAAGTAAGTCGGCCAGCGACCGCTTCGCAGCGGTTCGGCTGTACCAGGATTCGGCTGCGCAGCGGTTCAAGGCCCCGGATTCCGCTTCGCTCCATCCAGGCTACGACACTGCTGCTGTGCCACGGCTGCATCATTCTGTTCGTGGTTCAATGCAATGCCGACCTGTTCGCGACGCATGCAGATCTCAAATCACCCATCACCCTTCACCCATCACCCTTCACCCTTCACCCATCACCCATCACCCATCACCCATCACCCATCACCAATATCCCTTGCGAATATTCGCACCGTGAACACCTTCAACCCAACCGAGCGCATTGCCTTTCTGCTGTTGCCTCGCTTTCAGCTGATCTCACTCGCCGGTCCGCTGGACGCGCTGGCGCACTGCAACGCCGTGCTGGGCGCCACAAGGCGTGAGGCGCTGCTGGTCTCGGCCGATGGACTGTCCGTGCAGTCGGGCAACGGACTCAGCCTGTCTGTGCACCTGAGTCTGGATCAGTTGGCAGCGCAGGCCGTGGACGCGCTGTTCGTTGTCTGCGACGCGCCACTGCCGCAGCGCGGATTCGATGCCGAAGTGGACTTGCTGAAGAAGTCCGGCAGCCATCCGGAGCGGCTCATCGGCGGATTGGGGACCGGTGCGTGGCTGCTGGCGCGCGCTGGCCTGCTGCAAGGCCGACGTGCCACGATCCACTGGCCCTATGCCGCGTTGTTCAGCGAAACATTCCATGGCACGGTCGTGTCGTCCAACCTCTTCGAAATCGATGACAATCGCCTCACTGCCGCCAGCGGTGATGCGGCACGTGACCTCTTCCTGCACTGGCTGTCCGGCCGCCACGGCGACGCGGTGTCGAGCGCGCTCATGGATCACTTCGGCCTGGAGCGGCGGCGCGGCACCGGGGAGGCGCAGCGCGTCCCGCTGGCTGCACGGATTGGCGGCGGCCAGCCCAAGCTGACCGAGGCCGTGGCACTCATGGAAGCGAACATGGAGGAGCCGCTACCCACCGAGGAGGTCGCACGGCTCGTCGGCGTATCGCGCCGACAGCTGGAACGGCTGTTCAAGCAGTATCTGAACAATCTGCCGTCGCGGTACTACCTCGATCTGCGACTCACGCGATCCCGCCAGTTGCTGATGCAGACCAGCCAGTCGATCCTGCAGGTGGGACTGTCTTGCGGTTTTTCTTCCGGCCCGCACTTTTCGAGTGCCTACCGCGCGAAATTCGACATCACCCCACGTGAACAGCGCAGCCAGCGCCTGCCAGGCAATCCCGCTGTCTCCAGCGCGGAGGCCTTGGTGAGCGCAGACGCCGGGGAACGGGAGACATGAATGCCTGCTGGAGCAACCCTGTAACCCGCTGTCGCTTTCCTGAAAGGGGCGGAGATGCCCCAGCGCTTAGAATAGCGCCCTGACTTGTTGAACTGCGCCACAGAGCGTCAATGGAGCCCTCATGACCCAGAGCCACACCGCCACACCGGATAACGCCCCAGTCACCCGCACCACCTTTGATGAAGTGATGGTGCCCAACTACGCCCCCGGCGCGATGATTCCCGTGCGCGGGCTGGGCTCGCGCGTGTGGGACCAGACCGGCCGCGAGTTCGTCGACTTCGCCGGCGGCATCGCCGTCTCTGCAGTCGGCCACTGTCACCCCAAGGTCGTCGCCGCGCTGACCGACCAGGCCAACAAGATCTGGCACGTGGCCAATGTGCTCACCAACGAACCTGCCTTGAAGCTGGCGCGTTCACTGGTTGAGCAGACCTTCGCCGACCGCGTGTTCTTCGCCAACTCTGGCGCGGAGGCCAATGAGGCCGCGCTGAAACTCGCCCGCAAATACGCCTGTGACCACTTTCCGCGCGATCCCGCCAACGTGGCGAAGCTCGAAAGCGACAAATTCGACATCGTCGCCTGCACCAATTCGTTTCATGGTCGCACGCTCTTCACGGTGACCGTCGGCGGTCAGCCCAAATACACCCATGGCTTTGGCCCGCTGCCGCAGGGCATTCACCACGTGCCCTACAACGACCTTGAAGCGATGCGCAAGGTCGTGTCAGCGAAAACCTGCGCCATCATCGTCGAGCCCATCCAGGGCGAAGGCGGCGTGACACCGGCGACGCTGGCGTATCTGCAGGGCGTGCGTGAATTGGCGACCCAGCACAATGCCTTGCTGATTTTCGATGAAGTGCAATGCGGTGCCGGTCGTACCGGCGAGCTCTACGCGTACATGGGCTATGGTGTGATCCCTGACATTCTCACCTCGGCCAAGGGCATTGGTGGAGGCTTTCCGATCGGCGCAATGCTGACGACGGAAACGATTGCCGCAAGTTTCGTCGTCGGCGCACACGGCAGCACCTACGGCGGCAATCCGCTCGGCTGCGCCGTGGGCCAGGCGGTGCTGGACATCATCACCGCTGAATCAACCCGCGCCAACGTGAAAGCCCGCAGTGCGCAATTGAAGGATGGATTGAGGAAAATTTCAGACCGATTCAGCGTGTTCGCCGATGTGCGCGGCGAAGGCCTGCTGGTGGGTGCCGAGCTGGCAAAGCCCTTCGCCGGCAAGGCCAAGGACCTCATCAAGGCAGCCGAGAACGAGAATCTCATGGTCCTCATGGCAGGCCCGGACGTGATGCGGTTTGCGCCGTCGCTGCTCATCACCGAGGCGGATGTGGCCGAAGGCCTGGCGCGGTTCGAGCGGGCGGTGGCGGCGTTTGTGGCGGCGCAGGCACAGGCGAAAGCGGCTTGAAGGTCCAGGACATGACGCAGATGAACGCAGATGAAAAGCGGATGGACGCCGAACTCCCAAGCTATGGGCTCCCCCCTTTGAAAAAGGGGGGCTGGGGGGGATTTAAGGCCGCACACGACCAAGACAAATCCCCCTCGATCGCCCTTTTCCAAAGGGCACGAACGAAATCCCCCTCAATCCCCCTTTTGCAAAGGGGGAAGTGGCTATCGACGTTGCGGCAATTTCGCTCGATGAAGAGATCATCGGCGTCCATCTGCCTTTCATCTGCGTTCATCGGCGTCAAGTTTTTGAGTTCCTGCATCCAATCCTCTGCGTTCATCGGCGTCAGGTTTCTTGAGCCCTGCAACCCATGCTGATCCTCCGCCCCAGCCGAATTGCCGATCTGCCCGAGGTGGTGCGGATCGCCGAGGCCTCTGCCATTGGCATCACGTCCCTGCCACCGGACCGGGACAAGCTCTACGAGAAGATCCGGCAATCGGTGGAGTCGATCGAACCGGACCGCGATGTCTCCGGCGAGGAAACCTACTTCTTCGTGCTGGAGGACACCGACACCGGCAAACTCATGGGCACGTCCGGTATCAGCGCCCAGGCCGGATTCCACGACCGCTTCTACAGCTATCGCAACGAGACCATCGTGCACGCGTCGCAGGAGCTCGGCGTGTCGAACCGCATTCACGCGCTGCACCTCTGTCACGATCTCACCGGGTATGTGTTGCTCACCTCGTTCTGGATCGATCCGTCCCTCTACGACACGCCCTGGCCACAGCTGCTGTCGCGCGGGCGCCTGCTTTTCCTCTGCGAATATTCGCAACGCTTCGGGGACAAGATCGCTGCCGAGAATCCCGGCGTGTGCGACGAGCAGGGCAGCTCGCCCTTCTGGAATGCCGTGGGACGCCGCTTCTTCAACATGGACTATCCGCAGGCCGAGCGGCTGTCTGGCGGACGCAGCAAGACCTTCATCGCCGAGCTCATGCCGCACTATCCGATTTATGTGCCCCTGCTGCCGCCGGACGCGCAAGTCGCCATCGGCCAGCTGCATCCCGTGGCCGAGCTGCCGTTTTCCATCCTGCTGGCAGAAGGCTTTGATGCAGATACCTTCGTCGATATCTTTGACGGCGGCCCGACGGTGGAGTCGCGCATCGCATCGCTGCGATCCGTGATGCACCAGCGACGCATGCAGACAGCCGTTGCGCCCTCACCCTTGAAAGGTGGCAAGCCGTTTCTGGTGGCCAATACGAGCGCCGAGGGATTTCGCGCGACCATCACGCCTCTCGTGGTGGAGCCCGACAGCCCGCTTTTGTTGCCGCCCGAGATCGCAAGCCGGCTCGGCGTGTCGTCCGGCGATGCCGTGCGCGTGGTGCCGCTATGAGCGAATCCGTCATGGTGCTGCGCCCGATCGCAATACACGATCTGCCTGCGCTGATTGAACTGGTGGGCAGTGCCGGTGTAGGACTCACCACACTGCCGCCCAATCAGACCGAACTACAAAAGCGGATCGAGATTTCCGAAGCCACTTTCGCCGGCAAGGCCGACCCGAGAGATGGGCTGTATCTCTTCGTGCTGCTTGATGTTTCCACCGACTCACCCAGCGGCCGACTGGCGGGTATTTGCGGCATCGCCCCGGCGGTGGGCTTGCGCCAGCCCTGGTATTCCTACCGCGTGGGGCAGGTGGTGCATGCATCGGAAGAGTTGAACATTTTCACGCAGACGCCCACGCTCTTCCTCTCCAACGACCACACCGGCCACAGCGAACTGTGTTCCCTCTTCCTCCACCCTGCCTATCGCAAGGACAGGAACGGGGTGCTGCTGTCGAAGGCGCGATTGCTTTTCCTCGCTCAACATCGCGGCCTCTTCTCGGACCGCATCATTGCCGAGCTGCGCGGCGTGACCGATGCGCAGGGCCGAAGCCCGTTCTGGGAGAGTCTCGGCCGGCATTTCTTCTCCATGGATTTCGCCCACGCCGACTACCTCACCGGCATTGGCAAAAAATCGTTTGTCGCGGAGCTGATGCCGAAGCATCCGCTTTACACATCATTCCTCTCGCCCGATGCGCAGGCAGTCATCGGCGTCACGCATGAGCTCACCCGGCCGGCGCAGGCCATGCTGACCAGTGAAGGATTCCGCTTCGCAGGCCATGTGGATATTTTTGATGCCGGCCCCGTGGTGGAGTCCGACGTGGCGGATGTCGGCGCAGTATCGGCGAGTCGACTGCTGCCCGTGCGAGTCATCGACACGCCGCCGGATGCGGGGATTGCCCATCTGGTGTCGAACACCTCGCTCACCGGCTTTCGTGTCTGTCTCGTGTCCCTGCCGCAAGGCAGTGCGGATTGCCCGCTCACGGCAGCACAGGCCGCAGCGCTCAAGGTGAAGCGCGGCGACGATGTGCGCGTGGTGCCCCTCTCACCGAAAGACCGCTGATGTCCGCGATTCCAACCGGCCACTTCATCGCCGGCGCTTGGCTGCCAGGCGGCGGTGCAGCATTCACGTCGCGCAATCCCGTGAGCGGCAGCGTCGTCTGGTCCGGACAGGCGGCGAGTCCCGCGCAGGTGGATGGGGCTGTCGCAGCGGCGCGCAATGCATTCGAGGACTGGGCCTGGATGGCGCTGGCTGATCGGCTGTCCGTGATCCGCCGCTTCGCCGATGCATTGAAAGCGCATCAGGAATCGCTTGCCCGCACCATCGGCCTGGAAACCGGCAAGCCGTTGTGGGAAGCCCGCACCGAAGTCAACACAATGATCGCCAAGGTGGATATTTCCATCAGGGCATACGCCGAACGCACCGGCAGCCATGCCACGCCACAGCCGGATGGCGCAGCCACACTCACGCATCGTCCCCATGGCGTGATGGCTGTGTTCGGCCCCTACAATTTTCCTGGCCATCTGCCGAATGGTCACATCGTCCCCGCACTGATCGCGGGCAACACCATCGTGTTCAAGCCGAGCGAACTGGCCCCTGCCAGCGCTGCCGCAACGGTGATGTGCTGGGAAGCAGCCGGACTGCCCCGGGGTGTGCTGAATCTGGTGCAGGGCGCGCGGGATACCGGTATCGCACTTGCCGCCCACGAGGGCATCGACGGCCTGCTGTTTACCGGCAGCTCGCGCACTGGCGAAGCATTGCACCGCCAGTTCGCCGGCAGAACCGACAAGATTCTTGCGCTGGAAATGGGTGGCAACAATGCGCTCGTTGTCGGCGATGTTGCCAACATCGACACCAACATCGATGCCGCCACGCATGCCATCGTGCAGTCAGCTTTCATTTCGGCAGGCCAGCGCTGCACCTGCGCACGCCGGCTCATCCTGATTGACGGCCCGGCCACCGATGCATTGCTGGCACGACTCGTGAAGGTGAGTGCGAATATTCGCGTGGGCGCTTTCGACACAGAGCCGCCACCGTTCATGGGCGCGGTCGTGTCGCTGCAGGCGTCCGACGATTTGCTCTCAGCACAGCAGACCCTCATCGCCAAGGGCGGAAAGCCCCTGTTGGCCATGCGTCGGCTCGTTGAAGGGACAGCACTGCTCTCGCCCGGCATCGTCGACGTGACGCACGCGACCGATCTGCCCGATGAGGAATACTTCGGCCCGTTGCTGCAGGTGTATCGCGTCGCCAGTCTCGATGCTGCCATCGCCGTGGCCAACCACACGCGTTACGGCCTCGCCGCCGGGCTGCTCTCCGACGACGCAGCGCAATGGCGAATATTCGCAACACGCATCCGCGCAGGTATCGTCAACTGGAACCGTCCGCTCACCGGCGCCTCCAGCGCAGCGCCGTTCGGCGGCATCGGCGCATCGGGCAATCACCGACCCAGCGCGTTCTATGCAGCGGACTATTGCGCCTATCCGCAGGCGTCTCTGGAGGCGGAGCAGGTGGCGATGCCGTCTGCGCTCAGTCCCGGGCTGGATTTTTCCTGAATCAAAAAGACGCAAACACAGATGAACACGGATGAACACAGATATAGACAACCCTGATTTCAGAATCGAGCCCCCTCTCGCGTCGAGATTCACGTTGAGCAGCAAGACTGCGACACCTACGATGCATCCGTGTTCATCCGTGTTCATCTGTGTTTGCGTTGCTGTCTTGCCTTGGTCGCCCCAATGACCACACGCGAATTCAACTTTGACGGCCTCGTCGGCCCCACACACAACTACTCGGGCCTGTCTTACGGCAACGTGGCCTCGGCCAGGAATCAGGGCGCCACGGCCAACCCCAGACGCGCTGCACTGCAGGGATTGGCCAAGATGAAGCGGCTTGCTGATCTCGGGTATGGGCAAGGCGTGCTGGCGCCTCAGGCGCGGCCGGATCTTGACACGCTGCGCACGCTGGGATTCGGCGGCAGTGATGCGGAGGTGGTGACGCGTGCCGCGAAGGATGCGCCCGCGCTGCTCGCCGCTTGCTACTCCGCATCCAGCATGTGGACCGCCAATGCAGCCACCGTGAGTGCGAGCGCGGACACGGCGGACGGCAAAGTGCATTTCACGGCGGCCAACCTCAACAACAAGTTCCACCGCTCCATCGAGCATTCCACCACGGGCCGCATTCTCAAGGCCATGTTCCCGGGCGACCACTTCAGGCATCACGACGCGCTGCCTGCTTGTCCGCAGTTCGGCGATGAAGGGGCGGCCAACCACACCCGTCTCACTCGCGCCTATGGCGAGCCGGGTGTGGAATTGTTCGTGTACGGCTGCTCGGGCTTCGATCTCGCGCAGCCTGCACCCAGGAAATTTCCTGCACGTCAGACTCTGGAAGCCTCGCAGGCAGTCGCACGCTTGCACGGGCTGGATGGGAGCCGCGGCCGCGCCGTATTCGCGCAACAGAATCCGGATGTGATCGACGCCGGGGTATTTCACAACGACGTGATCGCCGTCGGCAACGGCCCGGTGCTCTTCCACCATCAGGAAGCGTTCCTCGACACCCCTCTCCTGCTGGCGACATTGCGCGAGACGATTGGCACCAGCTTTGTCGCCATCGAAGTGCCGACCGCAGAGGTGGGCGTGGCCGACGCGGTGCAGTCCTACCTCTTCAACAGCCAGCTGCTGACCAAGGCGGATGGCAGGATGCTGCTCGTCGTGCCGTCGGAATGCGATGTGAACAGTCGTGTGAAGGCGTTCCTCGGAAAACTCGTCGCGGAAGGTCAACATCGAGGTGGCCCCATCGATGAAGTACTGGTCATGGATCTGCGTGAAAGCATGATGAACGGCGGCGGCCCGGCGTGCCTGCGGTTGCGCGTTGAGCTGTCCGCAGAAGAAGCGCAGGCGGTCAACCCTGCCGTGCTCATGAGCGACGCGCTTCACGACACGCTCAACGGCTGGGTGGCGAAGCACTACCGCGATCGCATCACCACAGAAGACCTGGCCGATCCCGCGCTCATCACCGAAGCGCGCACGGCAGTCGATGAGCTGACGAGCATTCTGAAGCTGGGCAGTGTCTATCCCTTTCAGCGCTGATCCGGATCGACCTTCCGATCATGCGGAAGGTCTGAAATGCCGGACAGCCCGGCACTCAGAACAGGCAAGCCAGATGCAGGGGTGGTGAGGCTGGTGGTGTGGGCAGGACCAAAACCGAATCCTTCGCATTGCCAAACTTTGTCACCCGTTGGGCGTCAACAGGTCTTTGAGCAGGATTCTCGGCCTGCCAGTCGAGGGAACCGCTGTCGGGCCAACCGCTGTCTGGCCAACCACAGTGGGGCCAACCAATTCCAGAGTTGAATAATTGCCAGTTCATGTTTTGTCCCTCCCCGTTGACCAGGCGCTGTTTTCAATGCTTGCCCCTGTGGTGCCGATTCACTGCAACCTGAATGTAATCAAAGATCAGGGCTTCGCATAGGCCCAGACTTGTCACCTTGCGTCATTCATTTTCAGTTTTGTGCAGCGGCAAGGCCCTGCGGGGTGCGGACGCGCCGTGCAACAATGGCAACGCCATGAAATTTCTGCTCTTGCTCACCCTGACTACCCTGCTTGCCGCCTGTGGCCCGACCACGCCCAAGGTCGGCAAGCTGGACGCCGGTGCCACCATTCTGGCCTACGGCGACAGCCTCACCTTTGGCACGGGCGCGCCGCCAGCCGAGTCGTATCCGGCTCAACTTGAGCGTGCCATTGGCCACAAGGTGGTCAATGCCGGCGTACCGGGAGAAATCAGCGCAGATGGACTGAAGCGCCTGCCTGAGTTGCTGGACGAATTGAAGCCGAAGCTCCTGATCCTCTGCCACGGCGGCAATGACCTCCTGCGTAGATTGAGCGAGGCCGATGCTGCTGCGAATATTCGCAACATGATCAGCGAGGCAAAGGGACGCGGCATTGACGTGGTGCTGATGGCACCCCCCAAACCCGGACTGCCGCCGTCGGTGCCGAATTTCTATGTGGAGGTGGCGAAGGAGTTCGGGCTGCCCATCCAGGACAACGTCATCAAGTCCGTACTCCTGGACAACTCGAAGAAAAGCGACCTGGTTCACCCCAATGGCGTCGGCTATCGCGACATGGCAGAGGCGCTCGCCAAGCTGTTGAAGCAGGCAGGGGCGGTGTAGGGCTCGGGGCGCATTGCGAAGCACATGCGAATATTCGCATGTGCTTCGCAACCGCACACATCGCCCCTCACTCCTGACTTCTCATTCCTAACTTCTCACTCCTCATCACCAAGAATGGACTCCGCCTCCCAATTTTTCCTCGGTGCCGCAGTGGGTGTCGCCACCATGGGCCGACGCACTGCACCGTGGAAGGCCGCGCTGTGGGGTGGTGTCGCGGGAACGCTGCCGGATCTGGATGCCTTCATATCGCACGGCGACGCCATCGCCAACATGACGCTGCACCGTGCGGAGAGCCACGCACTCTTCTGGCAGACACTGGCTTCGCCACTGCTGGCGGCACTGCCCGCGTGGTTGCACCGGGACGGCGCAGCGCGGCTTGCACACTATCGGCGCTGGTGGCTGGCGATGTGGCTGGCGCTCATCACCCATGCGCTGCTGGATGCGATGACGGTATACGGCACGCAGCTCTGGCTGCCCTTCACCAATCGGCCGGTGGGCGTGGGCAGCGTGTTCATCATCGATCCGCTCTACACCTTGCCGCTCATTTTCGGTGTGGCAGGAGCGCTCTGGGCGCGCAGTGAACGACGCTTTCGCTGGAACACTGCGGGCCTGATCCTCTCCACCGCCTACCTCGCCTGGGGTGCGCTCATCCAGACGCATGTGGAGTCCGTCGCACGCGCCAGCCTCCCGCCCAACGAGCAGGCCACGGCAGAGGTGCTGGTGACGCCCTCCCCGTTCAACAGCGTGCTGTGGCGAGTCGTGGTGCGGCGTAACGACAGCTATGCGGAGGGGTTCTATTCATTGCTGGATGCCAGGCCCCGGGTTCGCTTCGAGCGGTTCCTGCATGACGTGCGGCTTGACGCCGAGCTGAGGCGTGCGAACAACCCGTCCCTTGCACGCATGGCGGCATTCACGAAGGGCTTCTACACCTTGCGGGAGACGGATGGCTTGGTGCGCCTCACCGATCTGCGCATGGGGCAGGAACCGCACTACATTTTTGCGTTCCACATTGCCGAACGGCGCGACGGCAAGCTGGTGCCCATCACCGCAACGCAGGTCGGCGGGTACATGGACTTTCAGAAGGGGCTCGCCTGGGTGTGGACACGACTCCAGGGCAACGACGTTCTGCCGCCGCGCTGATATCCCTGCGGCACTTGGGGAATTGGCCATCATGACCGCGAAAATTGGCCGATAATCCCGCTCTGCATGCTTCAACCTCAGGTATTTCAACCAGGAGACATTCACATGGCTGCCCCCTTCACCCTGCCCGCCCTGCCCTGGGCAGACAATGCGCTGGACCCGATCATTTCCGCCAATACGCTGTCGTTTCATCACGGCAAGCATCACAAGGCGTACGTGGACAACCTGAACAAGCTGGTGGACGGCACACCGATGGCCGACCAGACGTTGGAAGCCATCATCAAGGCCAGCGCGGGCGATGCCGCCAAAGCCGGTGTATTCAACAACTCCGCACAGATCTGGAACCACACGTTTTTCTGGCATTCCCTGGCACCCAACGCGGGCGGCAAGCCGACCGGCAAGGTTGCCGAGCTGATCGACAGCGATCTGGGCGGCTACGACAAGTTCAAGGAAGAGTTCGCCAAGGCCGCCATGGGTCGCTTTGGCTCGGGCTGGGCCTGGCTGTCGCTGAAGGACGGCAAGCTCGTCATCTCCTCCACGCCGAACGCCGAGACGCCGCTTACCACCGGTGCCACGCCGCTCCTGACAGTGGATGTGTGGGAACACGCATATTACCTCGACCACCAGAACCGCCGCGCCGACTTCGTCAATGCCATCCTCGACAAGCTGCTCAACTGGAACTTCGCCAACGAGAATCTGGCCAAAGGCTGAAACCTGGGTTGCCCCGAGCACCGCAAAGCAGAACCGCCAGGCCGTTCGCAACAAGATGTAACAAGCCGCCCTGCCCGCTTCTGCGTGCAGGGCGGCTTTGTTTTCACATCCCGAATTGTGAATATTCCGCATACCGTGATTGGCGGCTTGCGTTTTGTGCACGCAGCCGGTAGGGTCTGCTGCATCCCCATAAAAGGACGACACTGACCCAGCATGGCCAGCGATCAGCCCAAATTTTTCCTCAATCCGTTTTCCCCGGTCACAGACAGACAAGTCATCCGCACCCGCAGGTTTTACCTCGGGACGCTCGCATACGCGGTTGGTGTTGTGCTGCTGTGTCTGGCGTCATTGGTCGATCTGCTCCCGCTGCGAGGGCTGCTGGCCTCGGTAGTGTTGGTGGCGACCTGGAATGCAGTACTGTTCTGGCTGTTCCAGAGCGGCACGAACCAGCGATTCCAGGACAAGAGCCTCACCCAACTGCAGACCCTGGTCGCCATCGCGCTCATCATGTTCGTGGCCTACCAGTTCAAGAGCGACCGCAGCCTGGTGCTGGTGTGGTGTCTCGTGGTGCTGCTGTTTGGCATCTTCCGCTTCAAGCCGAGAGAGTTCGTCACCTCGACCCTGTTCATGCTGGCGGGGTATGCGATGGTCATCAACATGCTGATGAGCTTCCGTCCACAATCGGTCGATGTCTATCTGGAGTGGTACCAGTGGGCGTGGCTCGCGCTCATCCTGCCCTCCTTCGCGCTGATTGGCGCCCGGATCAGCGCGCTCCGCGAGCGGCTGCTCCGCGCCAACGAAGAGCTGACCGGCGCACTGGGCACCATCCAGAACATGGCCTCCCACGATTCGCTGACGGGCTTGCCCAACCGGTCTTCGCTCACCGATACCATGCACCACATCATCGCCACCGCCAACCGTGCGCCACAGCGCTTTGGCCTGCTCTTCATCGACCTGGATCACTTCAAGGCCGTGAACGACACATTGGGGCATCCGACCGGCGATCAGCTCCTGCGCGAGGTCGCACGCAGGCTTCAAGCCGGGGTGCGCGACAGCGACCTCGTTGCTCGTCTGGGCGGTGATGAGTTCGTGATCATGATGTCGAATGCGACGGGTCGTGACGGACTCTTGCAACTGGCCGACAAGCTGATTGCCATCGTGGGTGAGCCGATCAACCTCCAGGGCCACGAGGTCAAGGTATCCGCGAGCATTGGCATGGCGTGGTTTCCCGACGATGGCGAAGATGTGCAGAGCCTGCTTTCAAACGCCGACATGGCGATGTACAAGGCGAAGTCGCTGGGCCGTGAACGCGCCATTGCCTACTCCGCCGATCTGGGCGAAATGGCGATGGAACGATTCGAGGTGGAAAAGGGCCTCCGCCGTGCGCTGCAAGAGGACGAATTTCGGCTGTACTATCAACCCAAGATCGATTTCCGCACCAACCGCATGCTCGGCGTGGAGGCACTCCTGCGCTGGCAGCACCCGGACCACGGATTGCTGCCGCCCGACAAGTTCATCCGCGTGGCAGAGGAGTCCAACTTCATCGTGCCGTTGGGACAGTGGGTGCTCGAAACCGCCTGCAAACAGATCCGCCAGTGGCAGGACGCACGATTGCCCAGCTTCTCCATCGCCGTCAATCTCTCGGCCAAGCAGATCAGCGACGAGTCATTCCTGCCACATCTCAAGTCACTCCTGGCAGAAACCGGTGCCGAGCCGGGTCGGCTGGAGCTTGAGATCACGGAAACCATGGTCATGGCCAACCCCGCAGCATCGGCCTTGCTGCTGGCGACCCTCCGAGCGCTCGGGGTGAAGCTGTCCATCGACGACTTTGGCACGGGCTACTCCTCCCTGTCGTATCTGAAGCAACTGCCCGTGGACACGTTGAAAGTGGACCGCGGCTTTGTGAAGGACCTGCCGCACAATCGCGACGATCTCGCCATCACCCGGGCCGTGATCGCCATGGCCCACAGCTTGTCCATGCGGGTTGTGGCTGAGGGCGTGGAGGACCAGCAGCAATTCGATTTGCTAAAGCTTGAAGGCTGCGACGAGTTCCAGGGCTACCTCTGCCGACCGGCCATTTCCAGCATGGAGTTGGAGGCATTGGTACGCAAGTTCGGGCTCGCCATTCCCTTGGCGACCTGAAACCGCAACGGCGGGCGGCGCCCACGCATTGCACCGGGACGGCAACAAGACGGTACCGCTACCGTCGGCACGCAACACGCCGACACACGCGAATGCAATCCGGCAACATTTCATTTAGGCTACGGGAGTTTTGTCGCGGCAGGTCTGCTTCCCCACGCGTATGGGGGAATGCGGCCGGGCGAAAGTCTGCAAGCCCCCGCCGCTACTGATTCCGCATTCATCCATTCCGGGAGCACACCATGTTGCGCAATTTTTCCCTGCTGCTGGTCGCGGCAGCGCTGTCCCTGCCGCTGCCTGTCCTGGCGCAGAAGTCCGATTCCCAACTCACCATTGAAGATGTCTGGCGTCCGGCGGAATTCGCCAGCCCGACGTTGTCGCGAGACGGCAAATGGCTGGCCGCGACCGTGCCCATCCGGGGCCGCTTGAATCTTGCTGTCATGAACATCGAGACCCGCGAGACCAAGCCATTGACGGGCTACACCAACTTCGACGTGCAGGGCATTCGCTGGGTCGGTGATCGCATCCTCTACTCCCTCGGGCAGAACAATGCCCCCACCGGTCCGGGCCGATTTGAAGCGGGCGGGCTATTCGTGGTACATCGTGATGGCAGTGGTGCACGCAAGCTGTCGAACACGATTCGCGACTGCCGTGATCAAGGCATGAACGTCTGCCGCAGCCTGAATTTCTTCAGGGCCATCCCCGGCAATACCGACGAAGTCATCGCATCCGGCAACATGACCGATGCAGTCTCCACGGATCTCTATCGCCTCAATATCCTCACGGGGAGGTTCACACTTCTCACGCAAGGCCGTCCCGCAGAACGCACGGGTGACTGGTTGATGGACCAGAACCTCGTGCCGCGCGTGGTCACCGCCAGTATTGAGGACACGCTCACGCGAGTGGTCTACTACCGCAAGAGCGCCGAGGCAGCCTGGCAGGAGATCGGCCGCTTTGATGCAGCCAAGCCCGGTGCCATCGTGCCGCTGGCCATCGAGGACAAGTCGGGCATGCTGCGCGTAGCCTCCAACCAGGGCCGCGACACGATGGCCGTCTTCCGCTTTGATCCGGAAACGAAGAAGCTGGGCGAGATGATCGCTGCCCATCCTCGCTACGACATGGGTGCGGATGCGGATGGCAACCGGATCGGCGGTGGCGTCGAGCTGGATCCCGAGACGCTCGAGATCCGCGGCGTGTCAGTCAATGCAGCCATTCCGGAGTATGTGTGGGCTGACGAAAAATACGCCGCCACGCAAGCCATGCTGGACAAGGCCTTGCCCAAGCGGATCAACACCTTTCAGCGCGTCCCGAACAGCAAATCGCTGCTCATCTCTTCTTACTCGGATGTCGAGCCGACCGTGTACTACCTGCTTGATGAAGAGAAGCGCCGCATGGAGGAGCTCGGTTCAACCCGTCCTTGGCTCCGCGGCAAACTGCCGAACCAGGTGCCCTTCATTTACAAGACCCGCGACGGCATCGAAATCGATGGCTATTACTTTCTGCCCAAGGACTACAAGCCCGGCACCAAGCTGCCCACCATCGTGCACATTCATGGCGGTCCGTTTGCGCGTGCTGATACCTGGGGCCGTGGATTCGGCGTGAACGAAGGTCGTCTGTTTGCGAGCCGCGGCTATGCCGTCATCGTGCCGAACTTTCGCGTGACGCCTGAACTGGGTTCAAAGGTGTACTACTCCGGCTTCGGTACCTATGGCCGCCAGATGTCTGACGATCATGAGGACGCATTGAAATGGGGCATCGAGCAGGGATTCGTCGACCCGGCCAACGCCTGCATCTCGGGCGCCTCCTATGGCGGCTATGCGGCGCTGCAGGCTCAGGTTCGCAACGCGAGCCTGTGGAAGTGCTCGATCGCGGGACTTGCCGTCACGGACCTCTACTACCAGCTTACTTCCAAGGATGGCGACATCCCCTACAGCACCTCAGGTGTGGACTATTGGAAGGCAGTGATTGGCGTGAAGAGCCTCAACGAGCCCATCGTGCGGGAAATGTCTCCCGTTCACTTTGCCAGCAAGATCACCAAACCCGTGTTCTTGTACGCTGGCGAGGATGACATCCGCGTGCCGATTGCGCAGATTTCGGCCATGGCCAGAAACCTGCGTGATGCAGGCAATCCGCCCAAGGCCTACGTGGTCAAACCCAATGAAGGCCACGGCTTCGGCAAACTGGAAAACAGAGTTGACCTTTACACGCAGATCCTCGCGTTTTTGAAGGAGCAGTTCGGCAAGTAGCAAGACACCGAAGCACCGAAAAGCGCCGCCTGCGGGCGGCGTTTTTCGTTGGGCGTTGAGCGATCTGCGTTGAGCGTCAAATACCCGCTTCGCGACGAGACAGAGTCCGGGGGACTCTGGCCGGACGCCGAAGGCGGTCCCAGAGGGACTTGATGACCGCCTCAATCGGACATCATGCAATATTCGCAGCATTGAGACCCACCATGCTCAACGCTGGACGCAGTACGCTGAACGCTCAACGCTCAACGCAAAACCTCTAAGCGACCTCCAGCCGATCCCGCCCCGCATCCTTGGCGCGGTAGAGCGCACGATCAGCGCGCTGGATGAGCTCCTCGGTCCGGTCGGTCGGCAGCGTCTTGGCGACCGCACCCATACTGAATGTGAGCTTGCGATCCGCTGGCAGCCCGGCAATGGTCATCTCCTGCACGCTCCGGCGCAGACGGTCGAAGACGGCGGGAATCTGCTCGGGGCCGGACCCGGGCATCACCAGCAGGAACTCTTCGCCGCCAAAGCGGCCCAGGCGGTCATTGGCGCGCAATTCCTTCTGGCAGGCAGCGGCAAAGGCAGCCAGCACCGCGTCGCCCTGGGAATGGCCGAATTCGTCGTTGATGGCCTTGAAGTGGTCGATGTCGATGAGCGCGATGATGACCGGCTCCGATTGCTCGGGCCGACGCTGCACGGCGCTGCGGGCGAATTCAAGGATGCTGCGGCGGTTGGGCAATCCGGTCAGGTCGTCACGCATGGCGAGCGTCTGGAAGCGGCGGTTGCGCTGCGCCTGGCGCGCGAAGAACACGGCAATGCCGGTGAGAAAGGTGAGCGCAAGGATGAGACCGAGAATAATCGCAAGCCTGCGCGCCTCGCTCTCCTGCTGGCGGGCACGCAGAAGCTGGTTTTCGATCTCCTTCTGGCGCGAGTCGAAGCGGCGCTCCAGCTCCGCGACCATGCGCGAGTTGTTGGCCTTGGCCATGCCCTGCTCGGCTGCGCGGAGCTTCTCGGCCTCGCGAAACGCCTTGTCGAATTCGCCCCAGCGCGAATGCAGCTGCATCGCCACCTCATGGGTGCGTGCTGACGCCCAGGGCACATCGACCTTCGCGGCGAGCTGCCGCGCCTTCGCCAATGCGACAGTGGCTTCTCGCCTGCTGCCGAGCGACCCCAGCGTGCGGGCGCGTGACAGCATGGTCAGCAATTGCATGTTGGCATTGCCGGTATCGACGAAAACAGGAAACGCACGCTCCAGCGCTGGCAGAACCGTCGACAACTGTTCTTCTTCGCGGTCGAGTTCGGCGATACGGTAATCCAGATAGGCCGTTGACACGCGATCACCCAGCTCATTGGCGATGGCGAGACTCTTCTCGAAATACTCGCGCGCCTTGACCCGATTCCTGGCGCGGGCGTGATCCACGCCCAGATTGTGAAAATGCACACCGAGGTCGTGGCGGCTCCGCTTCGGGTCGAGCAGTGCGATGGCACGCTGGCTGTAGTCGATCGATTTGCGCAACGCCGTGGCCTCGTCCGGGTCCAGCGCGAATACCTGGGCCATGAGCGAGAAGGTGTAGATCATGCCGAGCTTGTCGTGATGGGTCTCGAAATACGCGTGCGCCTCCACCAGTTGCGCCAGCGCCTCGGCACCCCGGTCCTGCACGATGTACATGTGCGCCTTGGCCGCCTGGATCTTGGCGACGTTGCTGCGCAGGCCGCTCGATTCCGCCAGCGCGATGGTGCTGTTGAACGCTTTCTCGGCACCATCGTAATCGCCGCCGTCGACGCGCAGCGTTGCCTGCTGGGTCAGGAATTCCAGCTCCGCTTCGCGGTCGCCCAGCTCCCGGGAGAGTGCCAGTCCCGCCTCAACATCCCTGGCCAGATCGGGCCGCTCCTCGCCCTGTTCATTGGCCTTGGCGGAAAGCCTGAGAGCGTCCAGCTGGCGTACCTTGTCGCCGCGGGCCTTGCCTTCGGCCATCCAGGTGGCGGCCTTTTTCAGGGCACCACGAGGGTCGTCCGAGACCGCATAGTCGAGGTCGATCGTGGGCACGCGCGACGTCTGGGCTCTGGTCGGCGACTGGGTCGGCGCCTTGGTCTGCGCTGGCGACTGTGCCTGCACGAGCGTCGGTGCCAACGCCACGCACAGGCCGACGCACAGAAGGTTGGCAAGGCGGCTCGAAGCGTTGACCATCAGGGGCATGAGCAGATAGGAAGTCGGGCAGGTCGGTGGGTGCAGTGGACGGCCACTTTTGACGATCCTTTTGGCGATCATTCAGCGGCTCTGCGACAGAGCGTCATCGTAACCCAATTGCAACACATTTCGGCACCCATCTTCAGGGCATGGGCAGAAACGCCTCGGGATGCCGTTCCCAGTGGCGTTTGAGGAGCTTGAAGACATCCAGATCGAACGTCGCATCGACCGGCCGCCCCGGCAGCATCCGCACCGCTTCGGGCTGACGGGCGACGCCGAGATGCTGCCAGCGATCTACCAGGTGCCAGGCCCGCCAATCGCGTTCTGGGTGACTCTCCTCGATCACGGCCGGGCCGCTGAAGGGCCACGGCGGAAAGCGGTAGTCGTCAAGCGCGGGCAGGAGCCGCTGCTGGTGCTGCTCTGCTGCCTCCGCACCGACGCAGGCACCGTGGCATCGCCGCAGCTGCCGCGCAAAGCAGGCCTGCCCCGCCTTGCTGCCGCGCTGCAGGGCCAGCAGGTGCCAGCACAGGCCATGATCGGCCGCCAATGCCTCGAGCACGGCCTTGGCACGCTGCCGGGAAGAAAACGGTCCGTACAGGACCAGGGCCGGTTCGGCCGCCCAGTCCACATCCGTCACGCGAATGCGTTCCGGCGCCTGGCCAGGCTCGCGCAAGCGCAGGAACACGGCATCGTCATTGCGCCGCAGTGCGCGGTTGGTGAGCGGGGTGGCGGCCTTGATCCATTGCGACTCGCGGATCAGGGCACCCAGCTCACCCGCCGTCTCCTCGAACTCGATACGCCGGACCTCCAGGGCCAGCCGCGAATCGTTGGCGGACATGTGGTCGCTGGAGAAGTGTGAACGCACCCGGTCGCGCAGTTGCACGCTCTTGCCCACATACAGCGGCAGGTCGTTGACGCCGAAGAACACGTAGACGCCGGGCCCCTCCGGCAGCGCCGCCAGCGCATCCTGCGGCAACTGCGGCGGCAGGCTGGGCATGCGCAGCAGCGACTTGATATGAAAATCGATATCCGAATATTCGCGGGACATCATGTCGAGGAAGAGCCAGGCCATGCGCGCATCACCCGTTGCACGGTGACGATCTTCTGCCGGGAGCCCGTGACGATTCACGATCGCATCCAGCCCATGCTGCGAATATTCGGGGTGAAGCCGCCGCGACAGCCGCACCGTGCACAGGACGTCGGCCGTGTACTTCAGGCCGAGACGTCGGCACTCGTTCTTGATGAAGCCGTAATCGAAGCGGGCGTTGTGGGCCACGAAAACCCGGTCATGCAGGCGCGACATCACCTCGTCCGCGAGCTCTGCGAAACGCGGTGCCGAACGCACCATGGCGTCCGTGATGCCCGTCAATGCCTGTATCTCCGACGGAATGGGCACGCCGGGGTTGACCAGGGACGACCAGGTCTCCACCAGTTCGCCATCATCGATCAGCAAGATGGCGACCTCCGTCACCCGGTCCCGCGTGGGATCGGTGCCAGTGGTTTCGAGATCGACAACGGCGAGGCGGACAGGCAGCATGTGGGGCGACGTGATGGGGCGACGTGATGGAGCGAACGGTATAGAGTAGACGAAGCCCGCATAAATTCGTCCCATCCCGTTTGTCACCCAGCCCGCCTTCTCATTGACCTTCAATGACCACGCCACCACTTGATGTTGAAGCCCTGCGCATGGCTGTCGAAGATGGGCGCATTCAGGAGACGGAGGACGTCTGTCGGCAGCAGCTCGCGACAGCGACTGGTGCATTGCGTGCACGCCTGCTCATCCTGCTGTCGCACGCCCTGAACGCACAGGGCAAGGCCATGGATGCCCTGCGTGCCGCGCGCGAAGCACTCGACCTTGCAACACAGTGCGAGGAGGCCCCAGTGGAAACCGATGCCCTGCTCATGCTGGGCACGGCGTTGCAATCACTGGATGCCCATGCGGAAGCCTTTGAAGCCCTGCAGGAGGCGGAGCGGCGCGTTGCGGGCGACGGCGTGGACAAGGCCAGGGTGTTGCGGCGCCTTGGCATCGGTTGCTCGGTGGTCGGCCGGCATGATGAGGCAAGAGAATTGCTGCTGCGTGCGGCCGAAATCATGTCGCAGGCACCCGCTCGCCCCTCCGACTTCTGGCATGCCCGGTTCTCGGTACTGAATGCCCGCGGCCGCGAGCTGGATGCGCTCACCCATCGCGGCCAGGATTGCCGAGCAGACTATGCGACGCTACGCCACGAGTGGGAAGAATTCCAGGTCGGGGTACGGGAGGCAGGTCTGACTCGGCTCATCCAGATGGGGATGGGCAACATCGGCATTGCCGCGCTGCGCGCCGATGACATCGAAGCCGCACTCGACTGGCTGCGACAGGCTCGCGACCTGCACGAACAGCGCGGCATGCGCAGCCATCAGGCAGTGACTGAAAACCACATTGGCGACTGCCTGTTCCGTTTGGGCCGGGTACCCGCGGCCATTGCCGCCATCGAGGCCGGCATGGCACTGCTGGAAGGCGGCTCGCCGCGAGAAATGCTGGAGGCGCTGGAGGTCATCGCGCCCATGTACGAACGCGAAGGCGAGATCAGCAAAGCGTTGCAGGCGTACAAGCGCATACGCCACATCGAGAAGGAGCTTGCCGACGATGACGCGCGCCGCGTGGCAGACCGCAGGCACCAGCAGATGGAGATCGCCGCACTGATCAGCGACTGGTCACGCGTGGCTGACGAAGACTCGCTCACCGGAATCGCCAATCGTCGCGCGTTCGATCGCGCACTCGCGGCCCTGTGCGCGACAACGGGCAGCGATAGCGGCCGGGAACATGGCGGCGGGCTCATCCTCGCTGACCTGGATCACTTCAAACGCGTGAATGACACCCATGGCCATGCCATCGGCGACGTGGTGCTGTCCACGGTGGGACGCCTCATGCGGCAGGTTGCACGCAAGGAGGACCTGGCTGCACGAGTCGGTGGTGAGGAACTGGCCCTACTGGTCCGCGATACAGCGCCAGCGTCTTTGCATGAATTGGGCGAGCGCTTGCGTACGGCCATTGCGTCCCACGACTGGCAGAGTGTGGCGCCGGGTCTTGCGGTGACGTTGAGCGCAGGTACGGCAAGTCTTGACGAACTGGCCCACGAGATGCCGGCGGACGATAATATCGCCGCGGCCAAGGCCGTAGCGCTCTACACCCTGGCCGACCGCCGACTCTATGTCGCCAAGCACACCGGGCGCAACTGCGTGGTGTCGCACGATCCCTGACCCGGCATCAGCTTGGGGCAAGGCGAGAGCGGGACAAGGTTTCGCGCGGTGTCTCGCCGAAGCGGCGGCGGTATTCGATACTGAAGGTGGTGAGGCTGCCAAAGCCGTGGCGCATGGCGATCTCGGACACGCTGCCATCGCCCGCCTTGAGGGCCAGGTGCGAACGCTCCAGCCGGAGGTTCCGCGCATGGGCCACCGGGCTCACTCCACGGAACTGGCGGAAGCCGAGTTGCAACGTCCGGGTGCTGACACCGCACAGCGCGGCAAGCGCATCGGTCGTCAACTTGTGGTGGGTGGACTCACGCAGGTAGCGGTCAGCGCGCTTCACGTAGAACGGCTCCAGGATGCGGCCCGGCCGCGAGGGCCGCAATGCATCGGCGGCAGCGCTGGTGCCAGGGCCTGCGCTTGGACCCCCACTCCACGCAGCGGCGAATTGCTTGTAGCGCTGATAGCTCTTCAGCGCCTCCGCGTGATGGCCCAGCGCCGCTTGCACCAGTGAGCGGTCATAGTGCAGGAACTCCACGATGCGGGTGGCATTGCGCCCCTTGCGGCACAGACCCAGCGCCGCGTTTATCTGCACCAGCGACTCTTCCGGGTGACCTGCGACGCGCAGCGCCCAAGCGTAGAACTGGCGGAGCGAAATCTCGTAGTGGCGCCGGCCCTGCTCCTGCATGATCCGGAGCTTCTTCCGCAGGATGGGGAGGGTGAGGCGCGCCTCGCCCAGCAGGATTCGCACCCGCTGCAGATTCGATTCGATCATGGCATGCAGTGCCGCGTCCGCTCCCGTATCGGTGAGCCGCATGGCGGCCCACAGCAGATCGCGTGCGGCGATCAACCTGCCCTGCTGTGCAGCAGTCTCGTCCGGCTCGAAACTGGATGCGTGGCCGTGACCTTGCGGATGCAGCGTTGCCAACACGATGCCCAACTCGGTCTGCGCGATGGTGTTGAGGATGCGGCCCTCTTGCACGCCATCGCCGCTCCGACGGGCGGCATCCAGCGCCATGGCCCCGAACCGGGCCGCCTGGTCGAAGCCGCGACGCGCGCCATGCACGATGACAAGAATCTGGCAGGCACGCGAGATCGACAGAGGGTCGCCGAACGCCTCGGCGCGCTTTAGCGTGCCGAGGCCTTCGCGCTCGCACAAGGAATAGTTGCCGAACTGATATGCGGCCCGTGCCTTGAAGACACCCGCCAGCACGATGATGGCCTCGTCGCCGACCCGCTCCGCGAAGGACGCCGCCGCGGCGGCCTCATTGGCGCTTTGCGAATATTCGCCCATCTCGAAGAAGGCGTCAGAAAGCTGGATGTGCAGCTTTGTGGCCAGCACGGCGTTGTCATCCGTGACGACCGAACGACACTTCTCCAGCAGCGCGAGTGCCCGGCGCGGCTGTCCCGCCTGAATCAGGCGGCGTGCCTCGTCGATACGACCGGCGGCGTCTTTCACCGGCATGGCAGGTTTTTTTCAGTGCAGAGACACCAGAGGCCGCACGATATCAGGCAATGCATGCCGTGATTCTTACCCAGGACCGGGGCTGCCTCCGCACTACTGCCGCGACACGCATGCGTATTTCGATAAGTTCGCTGCAAGCCTGGTCTTCCGGCCACGGTTGACATCCCCTCAACCGATGGATGTCCGCGTTGATCGTTTCGCAATCCCCGGCTGCGCAGCGCCGCATTCAGATGCTGCCATCCAGTGCGTCAGTCAGCAGACGATGAAAGTGATGCACGCCCGCCTCCCGCTTTGGCGAATAGCGGCCGCCGGGATAGAGGCGCGAACGCACGCCGCGCTGCACCGCCTCCACCACGGCTTCATCTTCTGCTTCAACGCGATCCAGCCCGGACCCTGCACCGCGTTCGCGCAGCTCTGGCTTCCACACATACGAACGGAACTGCACTCTGGTGCGCGTTGGAGACTGTGGCAGCACCAGATTCACTGACAAACCCCAGGGATAGACGTTGAGCATGAGGTTGGGAAACAACCACCAATACAGAGCGGCAACACGTTTGCCTTCATCCAACGCATCAAACGCCGGCTCGCCCTCCTTTGCATGCGCCACCTGCAACACCGCACCCGGAAAACACTCAGTGCGATAGCTGCCGTAGTCGATGACCGCATTGAGGCTGCCGTGAACATAAGGAATGTGGAAGCCTTCGAGATAGTTCTCCACGTAGAGCGCCCAGTGCGCGGCCACGTCGAAGTCCTGCGCTGCGGCGCGGTCAGGCACAAAGTCTGCCACCGGCATGTTTCCCAATCGCGCATCAAGGTCGGCAAATACTGAATCAAAGTCGGCATCACGATCCAGATTGGCGAAGGCGTGTCCACGCCATTCGCCAAACGCCGGCGAAGCAAGATCATCCTGCGCACGCGGAAAATCCTTCGCCTCGTCAAACTCCGGCATGAAGGTCATGTGCCCGTCCAATGCGAATCGGCGTGAGTGATAGCCGCAACGGATGTCGGCAGACTTGCAGGGCGACTTCACGAGAATGTTGCCGCGATGAGTGCAGACGTTCGACAGGCAGCGCAACGTGCCTGCCACCTCACCCGTCTTGTCGCGTGCGAGCAGCAGCGGTTCATCCAGCAGGCCGGGCAAGAGGTCACGCGGACTCAGCGACTCCGGTTCGCTCACCTCACGCGTGTCGCCCAGCCACTGCCATGACCTTGCGAATATTCGCGTACGGGCCGCTTCCCACGCGGCAGGGTCGGAATAGAAGCGGGCGTCGAGTGTGGCGGCGCGGGTGATGTCGGGATCGATGACGTACTGCATCACCGCGCCGAGCTCCGGATTCCCTCCCCCCTTTTGCAAAGGGGGAGGTGACGGCACTGAACAGAGTACGAAAACTCAGAATCCATCTGCGTTCATCCGCCTTTCATCTGCGTTCATCTGCGTTCCCCGCCTTTGACTGTCTCGACATTCAAACCTTGCGAATATTCGCAAAGGCGAAATGCGACACGCGCTACTTCGCTATTGCCCGCACCGGCAACTGCACATTGCAAAGCTCAATGTACCCCGCCGGCACCTTGAACCAGTCGCCGCCGCGATTGCGCAGCGCTTCCACTGCTTTGGTGAATGTCGGCGTGTCGGTACGCAGCACCTCCAGATTCGTCCGTTCGGCAGCAGGCACATCCGCTGCCACGCGCACGGACTTGATGGGGACATGCTGTTCCGGCTTCTCGTAGAACCCGAGATTCCCGGTGCCGCGCGGCAGCGATGACAGGAGCGGCATACCCTGCACGACGCGGCCCACGACAGTGATATTGCGATCGAGATGGCGCGGCGCATGGCCGGTGATGGCGTAGAGCGAGCTGCCATCTCCGGAATTGGTTTCATTGCCACGACCCACCCCAACCACGCCGTAGCAATGTGCAAGCCATGCAGTGCCCGCCTTGGCATCGCGGCCCACGGCAAAGCTTCCGGAGAAGCCGACTTCGGGCGCATAGCCATCCGCATCCGGCAGCTTGTCGAACGCGAAGGTCTTGCCAACCAGCGTAGTGAACTCGCCCTCCAGCTTGCGCTTCGCCGACTTCATCTCCTTCTTCCCCGTCGCGTCACCCCATTGCGAGACGTAGTTGTCGTGCGAGCGGATGACGGCTGTGCCATCGAACCAGCCTTCCTTCGCCAGCGCGACGATGTTGGCAACATGATTCGGTGCAATCGTGGAATGCAGCTCGATGATGACGCGGCCACTGGCAAGCTCCAGGTAGAGCGTGCGCGCCGGATCGAGCGGCCGCCAGTCAGCGGAGGCGGAGGCTTTCAGCACGTCAGACAAGGTGGGTTGCTGTGCGGCGGCTCCGGCGGCGTGGATCATGCCTGCCAAGGCAAAGAGCAAGGGGCATAGCTGCCGAGCATCAATTGAAATTCTGCCAAACATTGTCGACTCCTGAATGTAATGCGCTTCAAATAGTGTGCACGAAATCCGGAAACAACCCGTCACCATCGTTCGTCATATCTGCTATCAGCTGGCGGATCTGAACACCCAAGATCCATGCACCCAAGACCCATGCCCAGCCTGGTCAAGGATTGGACGCCATACGCCGCAACATCTGGCATCGACGTTCAGCGGACCATCAAATCGTCAGCCCGGATCGCTGCGCATCGTCCAGTCGACCGAGCAGCGGCGCCAAGTCCAGTCTGGTTGCGGCTTTCAACCGACCGACGCGTCGCACCAGCGCCGCGCGAGACAATTGGATCGAGGGCCCCACGGCAGCGAACACGATGGTATTGCCATCCGCAGTTTCAGGCAGCGCGCAGACCCGGTTGTCAAAGGCGTCAAGAATCCGTTCGACGCCAAGCGGCTTTCCATCGCGACGCCGGAGCAGATTCACGACGAGCACGCCTTGCTTGGACAAACGCTCCCGGCAGTGCGCGTAAAAGCGCCGCGCATTGAGTGCGCCCGGCTTCGCATCGGCATCGAAACCATCAATGAAAATGAGGTCGAACATTCCGCCTTCCGCCTCGCCGATCCAGCGCGCGCCGTCTGCCACCTCGATGCGAATATTGCCCGCGGCTTGCTTGGGGCGATTCTCTGGTCCGTTCCGGACCGCCTTCGGCGTCCAGCCGGCATTCACCGGATGCCGGCTAGTCGCATTGGGACGAAAGCGGAACGACTGCGACGCGAGGTGCACGATGCGCGGATCAATCTCGATGATGGTCTGCTGGCAGGATGGGCGATACCGTTGCAGGAACTTGGCCAGCGATGCGGTGCCAAGTCCGATATGCAACGCATTGCGCGGCCAAGGGCTCGACCCTGCGCCGCTTCGCAACAACAGCGCCGCCATCATGTCCTGCGTGTAGTCCAGTACCAGCTCGGTCGGCCGCGACATGCGCATCGCACCCTGCACCCACGGCGTGCCGAAGTGCAGATAGCGCACTCCCTGTTCTTCGCTCAGGATGAGCGCGTACCGAGGCGGCTTGCTCATCAGACTTGCCCCGCCATCCTGGGCCCCGCCAAAGTCTGGCCTGCAAGATACCCAGCTGCCATCACGTCCAGCATGAATTGCCCCCGTCCGTTGCGTTGCAGAAAGCCTGTCGCAAGTGTCCCACGGCCGAACGATTGTCGCCGACCGTTGTAAAGCAGGCACCTGACAGCGGCGCTATACTCTGCCCCCCACGTTTTCGCCCGGCAAATCCCTAAGCCATGAACCACTGGTGCGGCGCGGCAATCCGCGTCCTGTCCATTTTGAGTGTGTCCGTGACCCTGCCCACGTCCGTAGTGGCTCAGAGTCATTTCACGCTGGACGTGCTGGCTGTTGATGCGGCACCCGGTGCATTGCCGCGCGCAGCGTATGCCGAACTCGTTGCACATCTGGACGATACACTCGCCGCCCGATTCACCCTGCGGGTCGTGCCGACGCGCCGTGCGTTGGCGCAAACGCTGACCGGCCCGACTCCACCGCATTTCGTGCTGACCGACGGAGTTGCACCCCTGCCATCGCGTGATTACACCGTGATGCACACGTCACCTGAACGATTGACCGCCGTGTTTCTGGTGCCGGCATCCAGCCCATTGCAGTCGATAAAGGCGCTGCACGGCCGCAAGGTGCTGGGCAACCGCGATCACGCCGTGGCGGAACTGGCTTCGCGGCTGCTGCGTCTGCATGCCGTGGAGGTGAATCTCGGCGGCGGCAGCCTGCACAGTGAAGAGGCGCTCGCGCGGCATTACGCGCAGTTCCCGGGCCGGGATGCGCTACTCACGT
This sequence comes from Betaproteobacteria bacterium, assembly GCA_031394355.1. Lineage (GTDB taxonomy): Bacteria > Pseudomonadota > Gammaproteobacteria > Burkholderiales > Usitatibacteraceae > JAEUMY01. The sequence continues at coordinate 36,174 of JANNSU010000022.1, forward strand.
CGCTGCATACCGCCGAGTCCCTGATGGCACGCCATCCTGATCTCTTCCGCCTGCTGCCTGAACGCGAATCCGTGCCACGCTGGGTGCTGGCCGGCCGCAGCACTTTGCCGGACGGTGTGAGTGACGGGCTGCTGGCAGCGCTGCGCGAAACCTCCAGCGAGCTGTCACCTGCCTCGCGGAAGCTCCTGCCTGCATTCCGCCGCGCGCCTCGGGAACCGCTGGCTGCAGGCGTCGCGCTGGGCCGCTGATCCTGCGCCGCGGCTAGCCCGCCAGCCGCACGATGTAGCCGCCCTTGTCCTGCTTCTCCAGCACGATCAGCTTGCCGCGTTCCGCCTCTTCCAGCAATCCGCTGAAGCTCTTGAAACCGTAGTAGCTTTCGTTGAAGCCGGGTTTGCGCCGTTTCAGCGTCTGCTTGATCATCGAGCCCCAGATCTTTTCATCGTCGCCACGCTCCGCAGTGAGTGCCTCCAGCGTCTCCAGCACCAGATCGAAGGCTTCCTGCTGACGATCGCTGTCGGCGTCCTCCTTGAGCACTTTGGTCTTCGACGTAGCGGGCTTGGGCACCACTTTCTTCTGTGCGCGCTTCTTCTTCGCCTCGTCCTCGCGCACCAGATCGTCGTAGAAGATGAACTCGTCGCAGTTGGCCATGAGCAGATCAGACGTGCTCTGCTTCACGCCCACGCCAATGACGGTCTTGTTGTTCTCGCGCAGCTTCGATACCAGCGGCGAGAAGTCGGAGTCGCCGCTGATGATGACAAACGTGTCGACGTGGGCCTTGGTGTAGCAGAGGTCCAGCGCATCCACCACCATGCGGATGTCAGCCGAATTCTTGCCGCTCTGGCGCACATGCGGAATCTCGATCAGCTCGAACGCAGCCTCATGCATGCCGGCCTTGAAATCCTTGTACCGTTGCCAGTCGCAATAGGCTTTCTTGACCACGATGCTGCCCTTCAGCAAGAGCCGCTCCAGCACGCGCTTGATATCGAAGTCGGCATACTTCGCGTCGCGCACGCCGATTGCCACGTTCTCGAAGTCGCAGAAGAGGGCCATGTTGTTGATGTCAGGAGTAGATGCCATTGGAGACTTTCTGGGGCTGAGGCTGGGGACTGGGGACTGGGGACTGGGGACTGGGGACTGGGTGGGATTATCCACGATGCCACGCATTCGCTTCGGCCTCAATGAAGAGGGACCGACAACAATTGCGAATATTCGCAAGACCCGGTCTCTGGCACCAATCAGGATTTCACAACACCGCGTTACCCGCCCGTTGCCGGCGGCCCGATCAAGTCCCACAAGTTGCCATACAAATCCTGAAAGACGGCAACCGTGCCATAGGGCTCGTTGCGCGGCTCTCGCACGAAGGCCACGCCGCGCGCGCGGTAGCATTCGTAGTCCCGCCAGAAGTCATCGGTAGAGAGAAACAGGAATACCCGACCGCCCGTTTGCGTACCGATGCGGCTCTCCTGCTCCGGTGTGGATGCCTTGGCGAGCAGCAAACGGCTCTCGGTCGCGCCGCGGGGTGTCACGATCACCCAGCGCTTCGACTGCGCCGGGATGAACGTGTCTTCCAGAAGCTCGAAGCCGAGCGTGTCGACAAAGAACCGGATCGCTTCGTCATAGTCGCGCACCACCAGCGACACCAGCCCCAAGGATTGCTTCATCGCCGTGCCCTGCCTGCCGGTGCCGAAGAGGGGTCTTGCGCCGCCAGCAGATCGAGATAGGCCCCCTTGACCAGCATCGCGTCGCCGATATCCAACGCCGCCATGATCTGGCGGGCTTCTTCCACGCCGGCCTCGATTGGCTCATCGTCGGTGAGGACGACTTCCAGCTCGAGGAAGTCGCCCAATCCTTCCACCCGGTCCACGTGAATCCGCGTTCGACCCATGAAGTAAAGCGTGCGCTGCTTCCGGACCCGTCCAAGCTCGCCACAGGCCAGCGTGAGCGCCTGGCGCAGAGCGTCCGGCGCGTTCGTGGGCGAGAGCACATAGACCGACTCCTTCGGCCCCTCGTCATCGGCGCGCCGGTAGGCGACCAGCACGCCCGTGCCATCGCCAAACTCGCGGAGCTTCAGCCGCGCGTTCGCAGAATTGAAGAACGTATCGTCCTGGGAGATTTCCGTCGGGCCTGCAGTGGCGAACTGGCGCACGCGCGAGAGCAACTGTGCGCGATCCGCCACTCTCGCCTTGATTTCAACGTTTCGCGCCATGTGGCTACCCTTGCTGTGAACTGCGCAGTCTTGCTGCAGACCTGCGGCTGATGTGCGGCATCATTATCAGCCGGGTCGCCGCAGGGAGTGCCGAATCAGGTCGTCGCGTGCAGATCAATAGAACAGATTCGCGCCAAAGTCGGGAATCTTTCCGTCTTTGACTTCCTGGCTCCATTGATCCAGCTTGCCGGGGTGCATCTCCCAGAACTTGCGGCACAGTTCAAAGTACTCCAACACGACTTGCTTCTCCCCCTTCAGCAGCAGGTCTTTCGCCAGGCTCATGTTCGGACCAAAGCTCCCCAGCACTGGAGAGCCAGGCACCTTGCCTGACTCAAGCAGATACCGCTTGCCTTCGTCCACGCGGCCTTCGCTCATTGCAACTCGTCCCAGAACCCAATTGGCGGCATGCGTTGCATCAGCGTGATGCCAATGCGTCTTGAACTGAGGGAGCAGGGACATCAGCTCTGTCGCGAACTTCTTCGCGTCCTCATTCCTGCCGATGTTGGCGCTCTCCTTCGCCGCGTCAGTCAGGGCGATGAACCGTTGATCCGGGGCCTGCGCTGCCGCCAACGTGGCAATCGATCGCTGATGACGCTGAGCGTCTGTCAAGGGTGCGGGCCGTTCGCAAGCGAGCAGCAGGCTGCAGAGGAAAAGGGTGGCAATGTGTCGCATGCGCATGCTCGTGAAAGGGTCTGACGCCGTGATGGGAAAGTGAGCCGCCACTGGCTCACCATGCGGAGATGGGCGGGCGGGACCGAACGCGTTGCCATGATACGTCAGCGAGGTAACGGCGGTCTCAAGCAGATTGACCCACGGTACGGCGCTTCGTGCATGCAGAGGCCGCGTTCCAGACATCGCAAGAGCGAACCGTGTTGTTGATATCGGAAGTGAAGGTCACGGGAATCTCTCCGGTGCGGGGGCTGGATGGCGCTATCCATGATGCGCGTACAATTCGCCCTTAATGAAAAGGAACTCACCATGAGCATGAAACTTACCGATCTGATGAAGCACAAGGGCAAGAAAATAGAAGGCCGCATGGGCGGTCCGGCACCTGACCGTTTTGGCAAGGGTGCCAACGCCGTGGTCGACAAGAAGGCGCAGCGCAAAATTGACCAGGAAGCAGGGCTGGTCCCGTTCGCGGTGAAGCTGCACGCCGATGTCGTGAAACAGCTTCATGCGCTGGCGCAGGAGCGTCAAGTGTCGCTGAACGAGCTCACTGCCGAGCTGCTCGCCACTGCATTGGGTCACCCCGCTGGCAACCCCGCACCAGCCAAGGCGGCTGCCAAGCCTCAAGCCAAGGCGGATGATGCCGCTGCAGCAAAACCGCCAGCGAAAAAGCCCGCCGCCAAGAAGTAATCGACGACGACGCCGCGGACTCGAATGCCGCAGCGAGCCCTCGCCCCGGGACTCACGCCGCCTTGGCAACCTCGATGAGATTGCCGTCCGGGTCGCGGAAGTAGACGGACACTATCGGCCCCGTCGCACCCGTGCGTGGAACCGGTCCCGCCTCGATCGCCACGCCGTGCGAAGCGAGGTGGCACACCACCTCGTCCAGTGGCGACAGGACGATGAAGCAGAGATCTGCCGAACCACGCGTGGGCACCGCTGCATGCGGCACGATGGGCGCTGCAGCGGGATGCAGGTTGATCTTCTGATCGCCGAACGCGACGGCGCGCCGACCCGGGCCGAAGGTCACTGCCTCCATGCCCAGCACGTCAACATAGAACTTCACGCTGGCCTCGACATCGGCCACGGTCAACACGAGGTGATCGAGATGGTCAACTCGGATCATGGCTCACCATCGCGTTCAGTTTGCCCACGGTGGCCCAGTTGCGGGTGGTGACGGCGCGGCCTGGCTTGCCCAGCATCGCATTGGCAGCGGCGCTTTCCAGAATGCCGTCCGGGCACCAGAGATAGGCGGCCTCTGCGCCGATGTGGAAGCGATCTGTGCCGCGCACACTGTCGGCAATGGGTGCCAGGGCCCGCAACGTGGTGGCATCGGGCGCGAAGGCAACGAGCAGCCGCGATGCATCGGGTGCTTCTCCCGTCCAGGGATTGCCCGCCGCGATGCGCTGAAGCTCATCCGCGGATTTCACGATGACGGCGGCATCGACGCCCAGATCATCAAGGATTGCCTTGCGAATATTCGCAGCATGCCTCGTCGCGGATGTCTTCCCCTTCGCCTCAAACACCGCATTGCCGCTGTTCAGCAGCGTGCGAATATTCGCATAGCCGAGGTCGGACATCAGCGCCTTCCAGTCCGCCATGGGTACGCGCTTGGCCTTGCCGACGTTGACCCCGCGCAGCAGCGCGATGAAGGTGGGCACTACTTGTCCGACCACACCGCCAGCTCATTGCCGCTGGGCTCGGTGAACTGGAAGCGGCGACCGCCGGGGAAGTCGAAGATGGGCTTCACGATCACGCCGCCCGCCTCGGTCACGGCGCGCTCCGTCTCCTCCAGCCGCTCGCTGTAGAACACCAGCAGCGCGCCGCCCTGATCCTGGATCGAAGCCATCGGTGCGCGATAGAAGCCACCGTACAACCCCTGATGATCGAAGGCCACATAGTCAGGGCCATAGTCGGTGAACACCCAGCCAAACGCCTTGGCGAAGAATGCCTTGGTGGCCGCCAGGTCGCGGGCAGCGAATTCAACGTAGTCGAGTTTGTGGTGATGTTGCATTGTCGTCTCCTGATGGGGCGGATGCGAATATTCGCATGACAAAAGGAAAATTCTTCATCCATGAAATCACGTTCGACAAGTAGCCCGGATGCAGCGAAGCGAAATCCGGGAACACCCACACGAATGCACACACCTGTCCAGAGACCAACACCAATCCTCCCAACAAAGCTCTGATCAACGAAGCCAGCCATTCACCCGCCGACACTCATACACAAACTCCCTGCATTGCTCGCCCTTGAACACCGCCGCCTGCTCGGCAACCTTGATGAACCTCGCGCGCTCCAGCACCCGGATCGAGCCGACATTGCGCGCATCCGTCACACCACGCACCCGCTGCATCGTCGGCCGATCGAAGAACAAACTCAATGCCAGCGTCAGCGCCCGCGTTGCATGGCCCCGACCCTGTGCGGCGTGACAGAGCGTGAAGCCCACCTCGGCCTCGGACTCATCGGCCGACAGGAACAGGCCGAGGTCGCCGATCAATTCGTCCGTCGACGCATCCGCGATCGCAAGCTGGATCCATTCGCCCGCGAGAAGCCCGGTGATGGATGCCATCTCTTCCACGAAGGTGTGTGCCTCCGAATCCGTCATCGCCAGCCAGCTTTGATACCACGCCAACTCTGCGTCCGACCGATACGCAATAAACCGCAGCAGATCGAGCGCACGGAACCGGCGAACGCGGGTGCAATCCGATTGGACGGGTTCGAGTGTGTTGGTGGCATTCATGTTGCAGCATCAACCTTCCAGCGACTCAGTTGCGGAGAATACCGTCCTCGGCCCACTCTTTTGCAAGCTCATCGATCCCTTGGTTTCCCGCTCCCCGTCGTCTGAATCAGACCACGAATACATGGGGAAGCGTATCGAATTGGCGAAGCAAGACAGAGTCGGCTTGCATGGCGGGAAAGAAAACGGTGCACCTCACGAACGCTTGCGGAGGAAGAGCCGAATGGTGGGTGCAAAGTCGCGATTGCACGCGCCGAGCTTGGAAGCGAGCGCGCAGGGAATATCGTGGCCCGCCTCCACTGGCGTGAAGCCGAAGCGCATGTAGAACGGCTCCAGATGCGTCAACGGGATGCAGTACAGCAAGCGGTGAGTTGAACGCTCAACCAGCGCTGCCACGATGCGGTCTGCCACGCCTTCGCCGCGATGTGCTGGCAGCACGTAGATGCCGGACAACTCCGCCATACCTTCGTCGCCGCCATCGGCCACAGGCACCAGCCTGCCAATGCCGGCGCGCATGGTCGCGCCATCGGGGCCAGGCACGTCGGCAACGATCAGCAGCTGATCGGGTGACGATGGGCGGAAGCCCGCCTCGGCGTAGCAGGCATTGGCCCAGTCGAACTCATCGGGCCGCATGTCGCGAATGACGATGCTCACATTCCTCTCCACGTCAGGACTTCGCGTGTCGGCTGAATCCACTTCCCGCTATCCACCAGGCGATGTGCTCATTGCTTCGGTGAATCGGCGCGCGGCATCTGCACGATCTGCAATTCATTCTCGGCCGGGTCCCGAAGTGTGGCCAGCACGCCGCCCCATTCCTGCGCTTCAGGCAGACCAGTGAACACCACACCCAGCGCCGCGAGTCGTGCATGTGTCGCACGCACATCATCGACGGCGAACGAAGCGCCCGTGAAGCGGCCAACGAGTGCGCGATCTTCCGGTGGTGCATCCTGCATCACTACCTCGACAACCAATTGCACCGCGCCCGGCTCGAACACGCAATAGCCGAATTCGGCACCACCGGCAACGCGGGGGAGGCCCAGCAAGTCTTCGTAGAAATTTTGCGCCGCGACGAGATCGGTCACGAATATTCGCAGCGTGGAGAGCTTCATCGGCATGGTGGACTTTCCAATTGGCTGGTGGTCATTCTGCGCTCAGAAATCCAGTGCAAGATGCCACTTCATGCCCGCCTGATCTGCCTGCGTGAGCACGGCGCGATACTCCGCCAGGTCTTCCAGCACGGCCTCGGCCTCATCCACCGCTGTCGGCGTGGCACGAAGTGCCGCAGACAATTTGTCGAAGTAGGCCACGCCCTCCTGCGCGGGGAACCACTTTTCCGCAACCGACTCGCCATCGTCATCCTCATCAGCGAGTTCGACATCTTCGCCCAACAAATCGGCGAACTCCTCCATCGACTGACCGATGAAATCGTCCAGGTGCGGAATACCCAACGAATCCGCCAGCAGATCGAGCTCCTCGACGGCATGCGCAACGGCCTTGCCGTTCACGAAGGACTCGAATCCGGGATCCTCGCTATCGAGGACGATGTAATAGGCGACTGACATGAATAGACTCTCCTCGACTGTTGAGTGGATGCGTTTGAGCCGCTAGTTTAATGGCGGTCGCCGTCCGGCAGATGACAGCAGTCTTGCAGCATGGAGTGAGGGAAACGCTGATCAAGTTCAAAGAACCCGTCATACCGGCGAAAGCCGGTATCCAGCCTTGAATGCAATCAACATGTTGCGAAGTCATGGATACCGGCTTTCGCCGGTATGACAACTTGATCAGATGTTCCTTAGGCATCGCGGCCACCCTTTGCCGCCCAGGCACTGTGAAGCAGCCGCTTCACGACAGGTGCCGCAGCAGGCGCGAGCGCGATGCGGATGCCGGCGACCTTGCCGCCCCAGATGAGTTTTTCCACGAATTCAGGATAGAGCGCCAACGCCTGCTCGCGTTCCAACTCGCTCACAAACACATGCAGATGCGATTCACCCGGCGGTATGGTTGCGAATATTCGCCCCTGCACCCGCCATGAGTTGTACTGGTGATGCGGCGACTCGGTGGCGCCTGGCAGGGAGAGCGCATGGCGGCGGGCGGTGGGGAACTTCATGGCGTGTGAATGCGTATCCGGTGTGTGCTGCGTTGGGGCGTCCATTGGGCCCGGCATCGGGAACACGTCCTTTGGACTGAATGCATAAGCTGCAGCGCCTGGGACCAGACTTCGCTGTCACGTCGTAGAAGACGCTGCGGGCGGCGGGGCGGGCTGATGTTCAACACGCTCCAACGATTCATCCAGACAAGCCCAGCTCGGCGCGCTGGCGGCCCAGATGTTTGTAGTCGGTTTGATGGATGACTGATCGTCCAGCGTGCCGACCCGCACCACCGTGAGACTGGGCCGCGCGGACGAGTTGGCGAAGAGATGGCTTCCACATGCCGGACAGAAGCGGCGTCGCACTTCATTGCCGCTGGCGGCCGTGCGCAAGTATTCACCCATCTGGCCCGTGACCTCGATGGCCGCACTCGGGACAATCGCGTTCACGGTGCCGTTGCTCGCGATGCGCTGGCAATCGCGGCACCAGCAAACGCGCGTGGCGATGGGTTCTGCGGTGAGTCGATAAGTCACGCCACCGCAAAGGCAGCTACCGGTTCGTTCGGTCATGGATGTTCGCCCGTCATGTGAAAGTCGGCAGTGTGGCCCACCAAGCATCATTGATGCAATGCTCCACCCCAATGCGGCGGCGCAAGACCGTTTTCGGCCCGGGAGAAATCAATCTCCCTCAGTCCAGTGAAACGCTTCTTCCCGCCACCGCCATATCCGCCGTCCACTCGAGCTCCGCACGCACACGATCCCGCAGCGCCATTGACGCCAGCGGCTCGCCATGCACGACCCACGTGTTTCGCGGCGGCTTGGTGAAGCCGCCGAGCCAATGCATGAGCCCGTCCTGATCGGCATGTGCGGAGAGGCCACCGATGGTGAACACCCGCGCGCGAACGAGAATGGTCTCTGCGAATATTCGCACTGACTTCGCACCATCGACGATGCGGCGCCCGAGCGTGCCTTCTGCCTGAAAGCCGGCGAACACGACCGTGCTTTCGCGTCGCGCGAGATTGTGAAAGAGATGATGGCGGATGCGGCCGCCTTCGCACATGCCGCTCGCAGAGATGATGACGGCACCGCCCTTCAGCATGTTGAGCCGTCGGGATGCCTCCACATCGCTCACCAGTTCAACGCGCATCCCCTTCATGCGTCCGGCCATGAGATCGTGCAACGCCTGACTGTCTTCGTCATGCAGCTCTGGCCAGGCCATGACCATGCGGGTCACGGCCTCTGCCATGGGCGAATCGACATACACCGTCATGGGTGGCACCCTGCCCTGGCGAGCCAGTCGAGCGATGTAGAACAGGATGTCCTGCGTGCGGCCCACGGCGAAGGCGGGAATGATGACGTTGCCGCCGCGCGAACGCAGCGTGTCGGTCAGCGCATAGGCGAATTCATCCATCGTCTGCGCGGCATTCTTGTGCAGCCGGTTGCCATAGGTGGATTCGATGAGCAGCGTGTCGGCATGCGCGACGCGCACCGGGTCGCGCACGATGGGATGCCCGCGTTGCCCGAGATCGCCGGAGAACACGATCGTGTGGACGTCACTGCCGTGCTGCAATTGCACCTCGACACTCGCCGAGCCGAGAATGTGTCCCGCATCACGCAATACGCAGGTCACGCCTGGCCCCGGCTGAAACGCTTCGTCATACGCCACAGGATCTAGGTGTTTCAGGCTGCGTACCGCCTCCTGGCTGGTGTAGAGCGGATGCACAGTCCGCTTGCCGTCGCGGCTGTCACGCTCCGCCTCTTTCTCCTGCAGATGGCCGCTGTCCGGGAGCAGCACGGACAGGAGATCGGCGGTCGCCGCCGTGGTATGCACCCGGCCGCGAAAGCCCTGCGCGACCAGTCGCGGAATCAGCCCCGAGTGATCAAGGTGGGCGTGCGAGAGCAGCACGAAGTCGATGTCGGCGGGCTTGAAGGCAAACTGCTGGTTGCGCTTCGCCGCCTGACGTCCACCCTGCAGCAGCCCGCAGTCGATGAGAAACCGCGCAGCATCCGTTTCAACGAGGTAGCAGGAGCCGGTCACTTCACCCGCCGCACCGAGGAAGGTGAGCTTCAAGTCCCGATATCCTGCGTGCTAATCTCGGCGATCCTCTGCATCTGGGTCATCATCTTTGGCTCTCCATTCAAGTTGACTATTGATGATTCCATATTGCATGACAGCAAATTCAACGCGATCCGTCATGCCGGCGAAGGCCGGAATCCAGCGTCGTTCGATTCAAAGTCACTGGACCCCGGTGCGGTTACGTAAACTCGCCGAGGCGACGATATCTGTAATAAGTTCTGGAATTCTCAATAGATCGCATCGCTATCGTCCCTCGACATGAATTTCGCTGCGTCTGATCCGCATATTCTTGGCCTGCTGGTGTCCTTTGGGTTGGGGCTCCTCATCGGCATCGAGCGCGAGCGTAGCAAGGGCACTGGCCCCACGCGAGCGTTTGCGGGTGTGCGTACATTCACCATTGTCGCCCTGACTGGCTGCCTCTGCCGCATTCTTGATCAACATCTTGATCCCGCAGGGCCGCCGATGCTGGTCTTGGTTGGTGCGGTGCTGGTCGGTGTCTTCAGCGCCATCGCATACTGGCGCGACCGTTCCCGCGATCCGGGTGTGACAACAGAGTTGGCGCTCTTCACCACCTATCTCCTCGGCGTGACAACCGTACCAGAGCCCGCGATCGCAGCGGGCGCGGGTGTGGTGGTGGCGCTGCTCCTGGCGTTGCGCCATCCGCTGCATCGCCTGTCGCGTGTTCTCCTTTCGGATGCCGATCTGCGCAGCGGGCTGCTGCTGGCGGCGACGGCACTTGTGGTGCTGCCACTCTTGCCTGACAGCGGGCCAAGCTGGGCGCCCGCGCTGAACCCGCATCGTGTCTGGCGGCTGGTGGTGCTGGTGCTCCTGCTGCAGGCGGCCGGACAGGTTGCGCTGCGAATATTCGGACCACATGGCGGGCTGGCCCTGTCCGGCTTTCTCTCCGGCTTCATTTCCAGCACGGCCACCATCGCTGCCATGGGTCAGCATTCGCGCACCTACCCTGCTCAGCTTCAAGCCAGCGCCAACGGCGCACTGTTGTCGAATCTCGCCACCGTGATCCAGTTGGCCGTCCTTGCGGCCGCCATCAATCCAAGCCTGCTGCGAGCCATCGGATGGCCGCTGATCGGTGCCGCCGCAGGCGCCCTTCTCGCAGCATTGGCGGGATGGCGACGCGGCAGCAGATCGGCAGAAACCATGAGCGAACCCCACGCGGCAGCATTCCAACCGTGGCATGCCGTCGGATTCGCCGCACTCATGACCGGCGTCACGGCCTGGGTGTCGTGGATGCAGAGTACGGTGGGATCGGCCGCCGCGACGGTGTCCATTGCGGTCGCTGGCTTCGCCGATGCGCACGCGGCCGCCACGGCGGCGTTTGCGCTGATGATGCAGGTGGGTCAGACCGGTGTTGATGTCGGCCTCCTGATGATGCTGGGTGTCAGCACCAATACGGTCAGCAAAGCAATCGCTGCCACCGCAGGCGGTGGGCCGAAATTCCTGCAGAGGCTGCTGCCGGGGCTGGTGGCGCTGCTGCTGGGCGGTTGGGCAGGCTGGTGGTTCGGGCGCTGACGCACCCCCCTGCCCGGGCAAGCATCGTTGCGTCAGCGGACGACCAGTACCGGAATCTTGCAGTGCGTGAGCACCTTCACCGTCTCGCTGCCGAGCAACAGACCCGACAGACCCTTGCGACCGTGTGACGCCATCACGATGGCATCGCAGCCCAAGTCCACCACCTTCTTGAGAATCGCAGCGGCGGGTCCGTCGCTACGCTCCATCGCAACGGATGCGTTGACCCCCGCCTCGGTAGCCCGTCCCAGCACGAGTGACAACGCGGCTTCTGCCTCCTTGCGGGTCTGTTCTTCGAAGGCGGACTGTGAATAGGCAGACTCCATCGCGCCCGGTGACACGATGGCTGCCTCGCCATAGTAGACAGGCATGAACTGCGGCATGGCGTAGAACGCGGTGAGCTTGGCGCCAGCGAGCTTTGCCAACTTCACTGCCTCGGCGACGGCCTTGCCGGATAGCTCGGAACCGTCGGTGGGAACCAGAATATGGGTGTACATGTGCACCTCCTGAAGCAGTGATGGGGTACACCCATTCTAGGCATCGGCACAGGCAGGAATTTGATCCTTGTCAAACGCGGCCGGGATCGTTGGGCAACCTGGAGATCAGCCCGGCGGCCCGAACAACCCCTGCATCAGCTCCCACTCCGCATTGGTCGACCACTTGCCGCCAGGGCTACTGCGGTATTCGCGGGTGATGCCTTTGGACTGGCGCGTGACGGTGAGCGACACACGCTTGGCGCGCACCGCCACCGTGCGGGTCACGTCACCCTGGCTGCTCTCCATCACGACAAAGTCGTCCTTCTTGTAGCCCATGCGCTCAACCACCTGAATGAAGTGCAGGTATTCCTCGCCGCTGGTGATGGCTACTGACATCAGGTTCTCCTTGGTGGTTGTTGTGCTGAGTCTGCCAGTCCCAGGCTCGCGCGCAGCTTCCGCGTGAGTCCAGCCGCGACCAGCTCATGCGAGCGGGTCAACAATGCCTTCAACTCGGCATCGCCAATCTGCTTCAGATCGATGATCTGCACCCATTTCACGCGAGCCAGATAAGGGGCGGGAATGAAGCCCGCGCGGTCGGTGAGTTCGAGGAAACGCTCTGCATCCACCTTGAATGACACCGTGGGCTTGCCGTCGTTGTCTGCGCATGCGACGGCGAACATCTTGTTACCGACGGAATAGACCAGATCAATACCCCACTTCACGTCATGCGTGGCGGCGGGAAGAGCGGCGCAGAATTTCTGGATGGCATTGAGATTCACGATGAGGGAATTGTATCGGCGAGGTGGCTTTGGTGGCTCACCCTCTACACGAAAGTGGCCCTGCCAAGCATTGGAACTTTGCGGACTTCGCTGGTCGGCGTGATTCTGCTGGTTCCTGCAGCTGGGCTGGGTGGGTAGTTGATTGAAAGCAGGTGCAAGAAACTGGCGCAGCAACAAGCGCTGCGATTATTCTCAATCAGCCCTACGTAGCCTGAATTGCTACATTGCTAGACCTGACCCTGAGGTCTGCTGAGGTCTGTCGTGTGACCCTGAGGTCTGTCGTGACCCTGAGGTCTGTCGGCTACCGAACTCCTGCCGAAGTCGCCCGCAAAGCTACGCGTGGTGCAGTTGGAAGTTGAATGCACCCCTCCCCACGACTACTGCTTCCTGGCCCGGTCGATCACCGCGCGCGCCCAGCGCACCGCGACCTCCGGATAGTCCGCCGGGTAACGCGGCCCATCCTTGGTCATGACGACAAGTGAGTGCCCTACATCTGGCAAGGTACGCACAGTCACGTCGCGCCCGCTCTGGCGCAGGGCATCGAAGACCGCAACTGTGCTGGGTGGATCGACAACTTCATCGTTCGCGCCGATCACGAGGAGCAGTGGCGCACGTGCCTCGCGAAACGCGGGGGTCGGGTCGTAGTTGATCTTCTGTGTGAACGCGCGATAGAACGCCGCCGGATTGCTGCGCGGATTGCGGACTCGCTGCGGAATCTGGGGTGCGAAGCGCGCGAAAGATTGGAGCCGCTTTTCGAGCGCATCACGCCGCTCCTGCATGGCGGCGGAGGGTGAGCCGGGCGCATCCAGCTTCGCGATCTGGCCATAAAACGCCCACAGCGCTGCCTTGGCTTCTGTTGCGGCATCGACATCCTCGTCCGTCGCGCCAGTTGCACGAATCGCGCGGGCCGTCGAGAACAGCGTTTGCTCGTAGGGCCTCACGCCCGACCCGGAACTGAGCACGACAAACGCGATGCGCGGATCGCGGCTGGCGGCAAGCGTGCCGATCCAGGCACCCTCACTGCGACCGAGCACGCCAACCTGATCGGCAACGATGTCCCTGCGCTCGCGCAGATACCTGACCCCGGCGGCGAGGTCGGCCGCGAGGTCGTCGTAGTCGGACGTGTCCAGGTCTCCCGTGGATTTTCCCGAGCCGCGCTTGTCGTAGAGCAGCACCGCGAAGCCGCCGCGCACAAACGCATTCGCATGTATCCGCAATGCAGGCTCGTCAAAGGTCCCGCCACCGGCACCATGCACCATCACGACGGCGGGGAACGGGCCATTGCCTTCCGGCTTGAGGACAGCGCCTGAGAGTTTGACGTCGGCATTCGAAAACGACACGGGCGCCACCGCGAATGCGAATGGCGGCATGCCGTCGGCGGGCTGCCGAGCGTGGGCGGGGGAGAATCCGATCAGGGCGCAGACTGCGAAGAGAGTGGCAGAAGCGAACTTCATGGTTTGGCGTGAACGGTTCTTGAACGCAAGGCCGGGATGGTGATGACACTCATGAGTGGACATTTCACTTGGCGCAAAGACCCATCCTAGGCGCGCTCGCGTTGCCGGGTGTAGCCATTTGCAACGTTGCGTGGCGGTGGGGACAGGTGCGGCGGCGGGTGCGCCGTGCAGAGCGGGATTGAATCGACACGCGGAGCAATTCGGCACAACTCTGCGCACTACAAAGCCAGGGTCTCGCGCTCGTCAGGCTGGGAGCCCCGCGCGGTTCCTGCGCGTTGCCAATCGACTGCCAGCAAGACAGCAGCGATCGGAAAGAGCACCGCATAGCCAATGATGCCGACATTGCGAATGCTCATGTCGGCAAGCGGAACGCCGGCCAATCCCGCAAAGGCGAATACCACGCTGGCGTAGAGCAGGCGTCGCGCAACACGCGCCCGCCCGGCACCTTGAGTGACCGCCGCTGCGCAGAGTGCAGCGACCGGAAAGAAGACATCCCACGCCAGGATGTCCAGCGCATAGACGATCGAGGGCCACTTGAAGGAAAAGACCAGCGCAGCCCAATCCTGCGACGCAATGGCGGGCTGCCGACTCAGCGTCAGCACGCTGAAATGAACGCTCGATGTGACCACCGCGCAAAGGCTCATGAACACGATGCCTAGCACCGCGAGCGCCTTGCGCTCATCCGCCGCCTGCGCGTGCAATGCGACAGTGAAGGCCACCATTGCCGGGGCGATGGCGAGAATCAACACCTCCATCGCGGTGAACCACGGGTCTTGTATGGGTACATCCGGCGAGGGCAGGGTGTAAAGCCCGACGCCGAGGGCGATTGCGTAGGCTGCACAGAGCGCGCCGACGCCATGGCCTGCTGCGATGCCGAGTCGCAGATGTGCGGGCGCGGTGGACTGGGTTACGGTGGCGATTTGGACACTCTCAGGCTTGTATGGATCTTCGAACTATCGCTGAGTGCGCCACCCTGACGCAACAGAATACTGTCCGAGCAGGGTTGCTTCGAGCTGCCCCTGCGAATATTCGCAACTGACACAGCTCTCTACTTCCCCCCCACCTTCTTCTCCACAATCTGCACAAACAACTCATCCGGCTTGATCATGCCCAGATCATTCCGCGCACGCTCTTCCACCGCACCAAGCCCCTGCTTCAGATCGCGCACTTCCGCATCCAGTCCCGCATTGCGCTGGGCCAGTTGCATGTTGGATTCCTTCGCTGTCTCTAGCTGACGTCCGATATCCCACACCTTGGTCCAGCCGCCCTTGCCAAACCAGAGCGGCCACTGGATCGCGAGGATTAGGCCGGTGAGGACGTAGGCGAGATACTTCATGAGTCAGCGGTGTCGGAGGTGACTAGCGCAATTGGTAGAACGCGCTCTTGCCGGCATAGCTGGCGGAGTCGCCCAGCTCTTCCTCGATGCGCAGCAACTGGTTGTACTTCGCCATGCGGTCGGAGCGCGACGCGGAGCCGGTCTTGATCTGCAGCGCATTGGTGGCGACCGCAATGTCGGCGATGGTGGTGTCTTCCGTCTCGCCGGAGCGGTGCGAGATGACGGCGGTGTAGTTGGCGCGCTTGGCCATCTCGATGGCGGCGAAGGTCTCGGACAACGTGCCGATCTGGTTCACTTTGATGAGGATGGAGTTGGCGATGCCCTTCTGGATGCCTTCGCGCAGGATCTTGGTGTTGGTGACGAAGAGATCATCGCCGACCAGCTGCACTGTCTTGCCCAGCTTTTTCGTGAGCGTCGCCCAGCCGTCCCAGTCGTCCTCGGCCATACCGTCCTCGATGCTGACGATGGGGTACTTGTCGACCCAGGTTGCCAGCACGTCGGTGAATTGCTCCGAAGTGAACGAAAGCTTCTCCGCCTCGAACTGATACTTGCCTTCCTTCTTGAATTCGCTGGCGGCGCAGTCAAGACCGATGAGAATATCGCTGCCCGGCACGTAGCCCGCAGCCTCGATGGCGCGCATGATGTATTGCAGCGCCGATTCATTGGTGGGCAAGCTGGGCGCGAAGCCGCCTTCATCGCCCACGGTGGTGGACATGCCTTCCTTCTCGAGAATTTTCTTGAGCGAGTGAAACACTTCCACACCGGCACGCAGCGCCTCGCGGAAGGTAGGAAGACCCGTCGGCAGGATCATGAATTCCTGCATGTCGAGGTTGTTGTTGGCGTGCGCGCCGCCGTTGATGACATTCATCATCGGCACGGGCATCTGCATGGGGGCGGCGCCGCCGAGATAGCGATACAGCGACAGGCCGGATTCTTCCGCCGCCGCTTTTGCAGTGGCCATCGAAACGGCGAGGATGGCATTGGCACCCAGTCGTGCTTTGGTCTCGGTGCCGTCCAGCTCGATCAGCGTGCGGTCAATGAACGACTGCTCCGCCGCGTCCAGCCCGATGATGGCCTCGCAGATTTCCGTGTTGACGTGCTCCACGGCCTGCAGCACGCCCTTGCCGAGATAGCGCTTCGGGTCCTTGTCGCGGAGCTCGATGGCCTCGCGGGAGCCGGTGGACGCGCCCGACGGCACGGCCGCACGGCCGATCACGCCGGACTCGAGCAACACATCGGCTTCAATGGTGGGATTGCCGCGTGAATCCAGAATTTCGCGGGCGACGACGTCAACGATAGCGGTCATGTTGTTTCTCTATTTTGGCAATCAATTCTTGGACCACGGAGAAAAAATACGGACCGTCCTGCCGGCGAGTTTACGTAACCCCGCCGGAATCCAGCGACGTTCAACGTGGCTCGAAGCAACGGCACTGGGTCCCGTGTCAAGCACGGGACGACGGGATTGCGAATATTCGCAGGGGGTTCTCCGTGGTCTATGTGGTCTCCGTGATTCATGTGAAGTTACAAATTCTGTTCGGCAAAGCCATGCTTCTTCACCAGGAGATCAATCTCCTTCAGCGTCGTGAGCAGGGCTTCCATGTGCGCCAGCGGCCAGGCATTGGGGCCATCCGACAGCGCCTTGGCAGGATCGGGATGCGTCTCCATGAACACACCTGACACACCGGTTGCGATGGCCGCGCGTGCCAGCACGGGCACATGCTCGCGTTGTCCGCCTGACGCCGTGCCCTGCCCACCGGGCAACTGCACCGAATGCGTGGCATCGAACACGACCGGGCAACCGGTCTCGCGCATGATGGCGAGCGAACGCATGTCGGAAACGAGATTGTTGTAGCCGAAGGAAACGCCACGCTCGCACACCATGATGGTGTCGGTCGCGCCGACCTGTGACGCCGCATCGCGCGCCTTGTCCGCCACGTTTTTCATCTCGTGCGGCGACAGGAACTGGCCCTTCTTGATGTTGACCGGCTTGCCGCTCCGCGCAACGGCATGGATGAAATCTGTCTGGCGGCAGAGGAAGGCTGGTGTCTGCAAGACATCCACGACTGATGCGACCTCCGGCACTTCCTGCTCGGTGTGGACGTCGGTGAGGATGGGCAGATTCAACTGGCGCTTCACCTCGGCGAGGATGCGCAAGCCTTCGGCCATGCCGGGGCCACGGAACGATTTGCCCGAGCTGCGGTTGGCCTTGTCGTAGGACGACTTGAAGATGAAGGGAATGCCCAGCTTGGTGGTGATTTCCTTCAGCTTGCCGGCGGTGTCGATCTGGAGCTGCTCGCTTTCGACCACACAGGGGCCCGCTATGAGGAAGAACGGTTTGTCGAGACCGACTTCGAATCCGCAGAGCTTCATTTGTTGTCTCCGGTAGGCGGAAGGCGGGAAGCGGAAGGCGGGTAAAGCGGGTTTTCCGCCTCCCTCCTAGCGCCTGCCACGTTCCAGATCATAGGTGCGCCGTACCCGCCACCACACGCAATCCCGCTTCACCATGAGTACGCTTGCGCTGCTCAAGCCCTGCCTTCACGAACGAAATGAAGAGCGGATGACCTTCGCGCGGGGTGGATTTGAATTCCGGGTGGTACTGGCAGCCGTAGAACCAAGGGTGGCCGAATTTGGCGGGATCCAGCTCCACCATTTCCGTCAGCGACTCGGTGTTGGTGCGCGCGCTCACCACGAGGCCTGCTGCTTCGAGCCTGGGTACATAGTGGTTATTGACTTCGTAGCGATGACGATGGCGCTCTGTCACGGACGTGCTTTGATAGATGCGTTCGGCCAGCGTGCCGGGCTTCACCGTGCAGGACTGCGCACCGAGGCGCATGGTGCCGCCCATGTTGGAGCTGGTGTCGCGCCGCTCCACCTTGCCATCATGGCCCTGCCACTCGGTGATGAGCGCGACCACGGGATGCGGCGAATCCGGATCAAACTCGGTGGAGTTGGCATCGACCAGCCCGACGACATTGCGCGCGAACTCGATGGTGGCGATCTGCATGCCGAGGCAGATGCCGAGGTAAGGAATCTTGTTTTCACGGGCGAACTTCACGGCTGCGATCTTGCCCTCGGTGCCGCGCTTGCCGAAGCCACCTGGCACGAGAATCGCATCCATGCCAGCGAGTGCGGCGACGCCATCCTTCTCGATCGCCTCGGAATCGAGGTAATGGATCTTGACCTTGGTGCGGGTATGGATGCCCGCGTGGATCAATGCCTCGGACAGCGATTTGTACGAGTCAGTCAAGTCCACATATTTGCCGACCATGGCGAGATTGATCTCGTGGTCGGGGTTCTCCAGCGCATCGACGATCTTGTCCCACATGGTGAGATCGGCGGGACGCGGCGTGAGGTGGAACTTGCGGCACACGATCTCGTCCAGGCCCTGCTTGTGCAGCATGCGCGGAATCTTGTAAATCGAGTTCACGTCGTAGGCGGAAATCACCGAACCCGTGTCAACATTGGTGAAGAGTGCAATCTTGCGGCGTTCCTCGTCGGGCAGCGGCCGGTCGGAGCGGCACATCACGACATCCGGCTGGATACCGATCTCGCGCAGCTCCTTGACACTGTGCTGCGTGGGCTTGGTCTTGATCTCGCCCACCGCAGGCAGGTAAGGCACCAAAGTGAGGTGGATATAGAAGGAGTTCTCGCGGCCTTCTTCCAGACCCAGCTGACGAATGGCTTCGAGGAAGGGCAAAGATTCGATGTCACCCACCGTGCCGCCGATTTCGATGATGCCCACTTCAGCATCAACGGTCGCAGCCTTGATCGATGTCTTGATTTCGTCGGTAATGTGCGGGATGACCTGCACCGTGCCACCGAGATAGTCGCCGCGGCGCTCCTTGTTGATGACGCGCTCGTAGATCTGGCCGGTGGTGAAGTTGTTGCTCTTCTTCATCTTGGCGGTGATGAAGCGCTCGTAATGACCCAGGTCGAGATCAGTCTCCGCACCGTCATCGGTCACGAACACTTCGCCATGCTGAAAAGGCGACATGGTGCCGGGATCGACGTTGATGTACGGATCGAGCTTGACCATCGACACTTTGATGCCGCGCGATTCGAGGATGGCGGCGAGAGACGCTGCGGCAATCCCTTTGCCAAGGGAGGAAACGACACCGCCGGTCACGAAGATGTACTTGGTCATGGCGAACCCCAAGTTGGAAATCGAGATTATAGCCGAACCGCCGGCGTTCAGACCCGAGTTGTGCAAAATTGAAGCGCCGGGCCTCGGCTAGAATGTCCGCATGAAAGTCAACGGCCAGCATTACCGCTCCCTCACCGCAGATCCGGTCAAGCGCGAAGTCCATTACATCGATCAAGCCCGCCTGCCGCACGAGTTCGCCATCAAGACGGCGCGGACGCTCAACGATATCGCCCATGCCATCCGTGCCATGGAGGTTCGCGGTGCGCCGCTCATCGGCGTTGCGGCTGCGTTTGGGATGGCGCTCGCGCTACAGGACGATGCGTCGGATGCGGGGCTTGTCGCCGCACGTGACATGCTGCATTCCACGCGGCCGACGGCGGTGAATCTGGCGTGGGCGCTGAAGCGCATCTGCGAATATTCGCAAGAACTTCCGGTGACAGAGCGCGCTGATGCCGCCTGGCAGGAGGCACAGCGCATCGCGGATGAGGATGTGGCGATCAATTTTGCGATCGGCCGGCACACGCTCGATGTGATCCGAACCTGGGCAGAGCTAAAGAACCTGGAGAACAACTCACCCCTCAACATCCTGACCCACTGCAACGCCGGCTGGGTGGCGACCGTCGATTGGGGTACAGCGCTTTCTGGAATCTACCAAGCCCACGATGCGAATATTCGCATCCACGTCTGGGTGGGCGAAACGCGACCGCGCAAGCAGGGCCTCATCACCGCCTGGGAGCTCCGCGAACAGGGTGTGCCGCATACCTTCATCACCGACAATGCCGGGGGACATCTCATGCAGCTCGGACGCGTGGACCTGGTCATCGTGGGGGCGGACCGCGTGACCAGCCGGGGCGACGTATGCAACAAGATCGGCACTTACCTGAAGGCACTGGCCGCGCATGACAACAACGTGCCCTTTTATGCCGCTGTGCCCTCACCCACCATCGATCTCACCATCGGCGATGCGCTGGCCGAAATCGAGATCGAGGAACGCTCGTTGGATGAAGTGCGCCATGTACGCGGACTGGATGCAGAGGGCCGACCCGCATCCATTCAGGTCCTGCCCGACATATCGCCCGCAGCCAACCCGGGATTCGACGTAACCCCTGCCCGACTGGTGACCGGTATCATCACCGAAAAGGGCATTGCTGCACCGGGTGCATTGATGGCATTGCTTCAGTAGGCTGCGGGGCAAGGATCAGGAGAATATGCAGCACGCTACACGACCGCCGACCCAACCAGACAACCTTTACACGCATCACCCCGACCGCCTGACCACAAGGCGGCGACCCACACGAGGAGGAACACCATGCTGGGACAAATGATGCAGATGCCGCTGATGATTTCGGCACTGCTGACGCATGCAGAGAAGAACCATGCCGACACGGAGATCGTGTCTCGCAAGGTCGAAGGTGACATCCACCGCTACAACTATCGCGACATGGCCCGGCGGGCCCGTCAGCTCGCCAATGCGCTGAAGCATCTGAAGGTGAAACCGGGTGACCGCGTCGGCACGCTGGCGTGGAACGGATTCCGTCACATGGAGCTGTACTACGCGGTGTCCGGCTCGGGTGCCGTCATCCATACGGTGAACCCGCGACTCTTTCCGGAGCAGCTCGCGTATGTTATCGATCACGCTGAAGACCAGATCGTTTTCTTCGACTTGAGCTTCACCCCGCTGGTGGAAAAGCTGGCGCCGCTATGCCCGAACGTGCGCGCCTGGGTGGCGATGACTGATCGTAGCCATCTTCCTGACGCGAAGATCGAGCATCTGCTCTGCTACGAAGACCTGGTTGCAGCAGAGCGAGATGACTACGTCTGGCCGGTGTTCGACGAGAACACCGCCGCGGCACTCTGCTACACCTCCGGGACGACCGGTAATCCGAAGGGGGTTCTGTATTCGCATCGCTCCACCGTTTTGCACTCGCTGACAGTGAGCATGCCGGATGTGTTCAACATGTCGTCGCGCAGCGTGGTGCTGCCCGTGGTGCCGATGTTCCACGTCAATGCGTGGGGAATACCCTATGCGGCCCCGCTGACCGGTGCGAAACTCGTGCTTCCCGGTGCGGCGCTGGACGGTGCCAGCCTTTATCAGCTGATGGAGCAGGAAAAGGTCAATTACTCCGCTGGCGTGCCCACCGTCTGGCTGGGTCTGCTCAACCATGTTCGCCAGCACGGCCTGAAATTTTCGACGTTGAAGTACACCGTGGTCGGTGGATCGGCCGCGCCGCCTTCGATGATCAAGAGCTTCCAGGAGGACTTCGGGGTCCGAGTCCTGCATGCATGGGGCATGACGGAAATGAGTCCGCTCGGCACGTTGAACACACCCAAGGAGAAGCACAGCGCGCTGTCGGCCGACGACCTTTTCAAGTTGTCGCTCAATCAGGGCCGCACGTTCTTCGGCCTTGATCTTGAGGTCGTCGACGACGCCGGGAAGCCGCTGCCACGAGATGGCAAGTCCGCCGGTCATCTGGTCGTAAAGGGACAGTGGGTGATCGACAATTACTACCGGAACGAAGGTGGATCGCCACTGAAGGATGGCTGGTTCCCGACCGGAGACATGGCCACCATTGATCCCGACGGCTATCTTCAGATCACGGATCGGTCAAAGGATGTCATCAAGTCTGGCGGCGAATGGATCAGCTCCATCGATCTGGAAAATGTCGCGATGGCACACCCGGCCGTAGCCGAAGCCGGTGTGATCGGTGTGCCTCATCGCAAGTGGGACGAACGTCCACTGCTGGTGGTGGTGAAGCGCGCCGGCCAGGAGGTGAACCGGGATGACATGCTGAAATTTTATGAGGGCAAGATTGCCAAGTGGCAGATACCGGACGATGTCGCCTTCGTGGAACAGTTGCCGCATACGGCGACTGGCAAGATATCCAAGCTCCAGTTGCGCCAGCAGTTCAAGGATTACAAGCTGCCGGAGTGAAGCCTGCGCATGATTGCAACCATCCGCCGCTACGACGCGCCACCGACCTCGCTGCTGGACCTGATTGATCGGGGCATCGGCGACTTCAACAGCACCGCCGCACCGTTGCACGATGTGCAGCCACTGGCCTGCTTTGCCGAGGACAGCAACGGCCTCGTGTTCGGCGGCGTGGTGGGCCGAACCTGGGGTGAGTGCGCAGAGGTGCAGCAGCTCTGGGTGCACGAATCATCACGCCGCAACGGCACCGGCCGCGCTCTGATGCAGGCATTTGAGGAGCAAGCCAGGCAGCGCGGCTGCCGACGTCTGTATCTCGATACCTGGAGCTTTCAGGCGCGCGAATTCTATGAGTCGCTGGGATTTGAAGTGCAGCTCACCCTGGCCGGATTCGGGCCGGGACTCGAAAAGTACACCATGGTGCGGACATGGGTTCAATGACTGCCGGCATCCCACCAAAGCAGCATTCGGCCGCTGAAAAATGAAAAAGGGGCAGCCATGGCCGCCCCTTTTGTTGCCGCGCGAAAGCTGGAACTATTCCGCGACCAACTCCGCCTTCACACTCGCGGGTGTACCGGTGAGCAGCACGGCATATCGCAGGTTGTAATCCAGCGCCGTGAACTGGCGCGCGGTCGCCGTGAAGTAGGCAGCGTTGGTGGCAAGCCCTGTCACGGTCACGTCAAACGTGCCGACATCGGTGTCGCCATAGACGCCCACCGCGCCGGGTGCCGCTCTGGATAGCTCTGTCGTACCGAGCTTCAACACGGCGGTCTCGCCTCCGACAATGCCATTGATCACCCGCACACGAACTCTTGTGGTGGCGGTGACTGACAGCGTGGTGTCGAGAAACTGGGTGAGGGTCGCGCTGGTTCCACTGCCCATCGCCAGTACCGTGTAGTCGCGGCCGGGAACAAAGTTGAGTGGGGATGTGACCAGTGCGGTGCCTGGGGTGGCGGTGGCGTCCACACGGATGGCCCGGCTGCCGGGCGTGACGTTGATGCCGGGTGACAGCGCTGCCGCCGCCACATTCGTTGCTTGGGACGTGCCATCCACCAGCACATCGATCGGTGTATTCGCGACAGCATTCGCGACGCGAATTCGGGTCACTTTGGAAGGCAGTAACGTGATCGCACCGGCCGCATCGTGAGCGAGTCTGGCCGCAGCCGTCATGCGTTGGCTGCCACTGGAATAGGCCACCAGGGACAGCGTATCCCGGTTCGCCATGATGATGGGATCCGATTCATACACCACGTCCTTGGTTCCGCTGACGGTGAGTCGCAGGATGTAGGTATCGGCACTGAACTCTGAAAAATTGGTAAACAGGCCCAGCGATGCGGCATAGGTCGGGAACAGGTTTGCAATGCTCTCTCCGGGTTTCGTGAGATAGGCATCCAGCGCGCCCACGCCCGATGCGGCATGGATAAAGCGCGCGCGTACCCGGCCATCCGACGGCTGACTGACCTGGTCATCGAACAGCAGGCCGCCATACGTGGTGCCAATACCGGTAATCACGAAAGTGGCTGACCGTTCGTTGGCAAGCACAAAACTGGACTCCGCAAGCTTTTCGCCACTGGCGCTGGTGATGATGAACGGGAGTGTGCCGCTCGTCACATCCACATAGCCGGTCCGGGCTTGATAGGCGAGCCCATTCGCCAGATCTTTCTCGGGAACGGACACTTTGACACCAGGAGAGTCGAACAAGGCATTGAAGACCCGCACCTTGGACACGTTCTGTTTCTGGCCTTCGGCCGTGCAGCCCGAAACCAGCAGGGCCACGAGCGTGACGCCCAAAAGGGAAAGCAATGTGCCCGAGGCACGCATCAATGTATTCAAGTTGAGTCCCGACTGTGACAGTAGGTAAATGGCGTGTAAGGGTCAGCCAGCCGCTGATTTTACCCGAAGCGAACGATCCGGCTCCCATGGGACAATCCCGGCTCACGTTTTGGCAGCGAGGGGCACTTCCATGTGGCAACTACTGGTCTACGGTGATTCACTCTCCTGGGGCATCAATCCGGGCACCCGCGAGCGCCATCCTTTCGGGGTGCGCTGGCCCACGGTGCTTGAACAGGGGCTGAGTGAAGCGGGTGCGAATATTCGCGTGCTGGAGGATTGCCTCAATGGTCGACGCACGGTATTCGACGACCCGTTCCTGCCCGGCCGCAATGGTTTGAACGAACTCGGCCAGACCATCGAGAAGCACTCGCCATTGGAACTGGTCATCGTCATGCTGGGTACCAACGACTTCCAGTCCATGCACCCGCACAATGCCTGGCATGCCTCGCGGGGCATGGCTCGGTTGGTGAAGACCATTCGCGAGGCGCCCATTGAACCGGGCATACCCATGCCGACCGTTCTCATCGTCTGTCCACCACCGATCACCCGGCCAGCAGGGGCCATCGCACCCAAGTTTGAAGGTGGCGACAAGAAGTGCGTCGGATTGGCGGAGGCCTATCGCACATTGGCTGACGAACTGGGCTGCCCGTTCTTCGATGCCGGTACGGTCGTAGCCGCCAGCGAGGTGGATGGCGTTCATTTGGACGCATCAGCTCATCTGGCGCTGGGTCGGGCCATGGTGCCAGTGATCGCACCCCTCCTGGCTTAGCAGGCGCCGCCGCGTGGTCGGCGAATAGACGAAAATGCGGCAACCGGTGCGCTAATGTACCGTTCACAAATCAAAAACATTCCGCTCCCGCCACCATGCACTCTGCATCGCCCACAAGACTTGCCGGCCACGTACTGGTCGACGCACTCATTTCCCAGGATGTGGACCACGTATTCTGTGTGCCCGGCGAAAGCTATCTCGCCGTGCTCGATGGTTTGCATGATGTGAACGACCGCATCAAAACCATTGTCTGCCGTCAGGAAGGCGGTGCCGCAAATATGGCCGAGGCTTATGGCAAGCTCACCGGCAAGCCCGGCATCTGCATGGTCACGCGCGGCCCAGGTGCCACCAACGCCTCCATCGGCGTGCATACCGCATTCCAGGATTCGACACCGATGATCCTCTTCATCGGGCAGATCGGCAGCGACTGCACCGATCGCGAGGCGTTTCAGGAAGTGGACTATCGCCAGATGTTTGGCCCGCTGGCGAAATGGGTGGGGCAAATCGACCGCGCGGATCGCGTGGCGGAGTATGTGAGTCACGCCTTTCACGTAGCGCAATCGGGGCGCAAAGGGCCGGTGGTGCTGGCACTGCCCGAGGACATGCTCACCACCGCTACTGCCCATGCGAATATTCGCAAGGCGCCGGTTGTTCAGGCGAGTCCCTCTGCTGCACAGATGCAGCAACTGCAAACTCTGCTCGCGGGCGCGAAGAAGCCGCTTGCAATCCTCGGTGGCAGTGGCTGGACCGGCGAGGCGCGCGAACAGTTCACGCGCTGGTGCGAAGTTTCGCAGCTGCCGGTGTCCTGCGCGTTCCGCTTCCAGGATTGCTTCGACAACAACCATTCGTTGTATTGCGGTGATGTCGGTATTGGCATCAATCCCAAGCTGGCTGCGCGCGTGAAGGATGCTGACGTGCTGCTCGTGCTCGGTCCGCGGCTGGGCGAGATGACCACCAGCGGCTACACGCTCATCGACATTCCCGTGCCGAAGCAGAAACTGATCCACGTCCATACGGGGGCCAGCGAACTGGGCCGCGTGTACCAAGGTGAGCTGCTCATCAATTCAGGCATGCCGGAATTCATGGCCATGCTGGATCAGGTGAAACTGCCGGCGAATGCCTATCGCGAATATTCGCAAGCGGCGCGTGCCGACTACGAAGCCTGGCAGGCACCCGTGACCACGCCGGGCACATTGCAGATGTTCGAGGTGATGAAGCATCTCAATGCGACCTTGCCTGCGGATGCCATCCTCACCAATGGCGCGGGCAATTATGCGACGTGGCTGCATCGCTACTACCGCTTCCGTGGTTTCAAGACCCAGCTGGCGCCGACTTCCGGCGCGATGGGTTATGGCGCGCCTGCCGCCGTCGCGGCAAAGATCGTGGCACCGCAGCGTGACGTGGTCTGCTTCGCGGGCGATGGCTGCTTTCTCATGAACGGGCAGGAGCTCGCCACCGCCGTGCAGTACAACGCGGGCACGATTTTCCTCGTCATCAACAACGGCATGTTCGGCACCATCCGCATGCATCAGGAGAAGACGTACCCGGCGCGCGTGCAGGGCACCGACCTGGTCAATCCCGACTTCGCTGCCTATGCGCGTGCTTTTGGTGCGATGGGTGAAGTGGTGTTGGAGACCAGCGAGTTCGCACCCGCCTTCGACCGCGCACTGGCCCACACCCGCGCAGGCAAAGGCCCCGCACTGCTGGAGCTGCGCATCGATCCGCAAGCCATCACACCCACCGCCACACTAGATTCCCTGCGCCGTACTGCGCAAAGACAGTGAGCGCCATGCTGGCACTCAAACTGGCGATCGTGCCGGTGTTCATCCTTGGCATTTCGCTGGCGGGGCAGCGGTGGGGACCAACCATCGCGGGATGGCTTTCCGGCTTGCCTGTAGTGGCCGGGCCGATCCTGTTTTTCATGGCGCGGGAGCAAGGTGCGGCCTTCGCAGCGGAGGCAGCCGTTGCGACAGCATCAGCAGTGTGCGGCTCCATCGCATTCAGCGCCGCGTATTCATGGACAGCAATCAGGCATCGTTGGCCGTTGTGCCTGCTTGCAGCGGTAGCGGTCTACTTCCTGATGATCGCGTTCCTCGCCTGGCTGGCACCGGGCGTAGCAGTCGCGGCGCTGATGAGTCTTGGATTGGTGATCGTGGCACCGCGTCTATTCCCGCAAGTAGAAGCTGCCGGCACGCCGGGACCCATGCCGAAAACAGAACTTGTCGTGCGCATGGTCGCGGGTGCCTCACTCGTGTTCCTTGCCACCTGGTTCGCTTCATCGCTTGGACCACGACTGTCCGGCCTCATCGCGATGTTTCCAGTGCTTGGCACAGTGCTGGCGGTATTCAGCCACCGGCACGCGGGCGCTGCGTTCACCACGCAGCTTCTGCGCGGGATGGCGGCGGGCTTCTACGCGTTCATCACGTTTTGTGTCGTGCTGGCGTTGACGCTGGTGCCTTGGGGGATCGGCGCGTCGTTCTCAGCGGCGGTGGTTGTGGCGCTGGTCGTTCAAGCTGGCGCTAAAGTGTTGCTCCTCCGCCGCCAGCATTGATGGCTCATGCGAATATTGTCCTGAAATCGCTAAGGCGATTGCAGTCTCCCTTCGGGACCGCCTTCGGCGTCCAAGAGAAGTCCCCCGGACTTCTCTTAGTCGCACTGCACACACACCCTGGCGCTACTTGATTCCAGCCACCGTCGTATTGCGCGACAGCGCAGGATTCTTCGCGAAGTAGGTCTTGATCCCGGACACGATGGCATCGGCCATCTTGTCCTGATACTTGGGATCGTTAAGCTTCTTCTCTTCCTCGATATTCGAGATGAAGGCCGTCTCGACCAGAATGGAGGGAATGTCAGGCGCCTTCAGTACGGCGAAGCCGGCCTGCTCAACCATTGGCTTGTGCAGGCGGTTGATCTCACCCATTTCGCCCAGCACGGCCTTGCCCAGCTTCAGGCTGTCGTTGATGGTGGCGGTCTGCGACAGGTCGAGCAGCGTTTTGGCGAGATACGGATCCTTCACGTCAAGATTCACGCCGCCGATGAGGTCGGCCTCGTTCTCGCGCTGTGCGAGCCAGCGCGCCGCAACTGACGTGGCACCGCGCTCCGACAACGCAAACACGGATGAGCCATTGGCCTGCTGGTTCAGAAATGCGTCGGCATGGATGGAGACGAATAGATCCGCCTGTACCTTGCGCGCCTTGTTCACGCGATCTTGCAGCGCCACAAAGTAGTCGCCATCACGCGTGAGCACGGCGCGCATGCCGGGCTCTGCGTCGATGAGCGCCTTCACTTTCTTCGCAATGGTCAGAGTGATCTGCTTTTCCTTGGTGCCCTTGCGACCACGGGCGCCCGGGTCCTCACCGCCATGCCCCGCGTCGACAACGACGGTGATCAGACGCGCCACCCCTGGCTTCCTGGCCTTCTCACGAGGCTGGGGCTGAGGGGTCTCCGCTTCCCTGGCTGGCGCTTTTGACTGCGTGGCCGGCTCCGGTTTGGCGGATGACTTTCCCTCGGGTGGCGCGTTGATCGGGGGCGCATCCTTGAGTTCTGTTTCGGTCTTGAGTTGGGGCGTGGCATCACTACGTTCACGCGCGGCTTCGGTGGAAGACAGCAGCGCCATCATCGGGTCGGCCGGATGCAGCGGATAAACGTCGAGAACGAGTCGATGTTTGTACTGGCCCGCGGGAGCCAGCGGGAAAATTCCCGGTTTGACTTCGGTCTTGAGATCGAACACGACACGCACAACTGTCGGCTTGAACCGGCCCACCCGCACGCTCTTGATATAGGGATCTTCAGCGGCCACACGCTTGGGGAGATCGGCGAGCTCCGGACTGAGATCAAGTCCGTCGAGATCCACCACCAGACGCTGCGGGTCCTTCAGGATCTGCATCTGGTACTTGATGGGCTGGCGCGCTTCAAAGGTGACGCGCGTGTACTCGGCGGCGGGCCAGACGCGGGTGGCAATCAATGCGACAGCAGCCTGCGCAGACAGGGCGGCACTCAGTGCCCCACACAACAGTGCGGCGGTCAGGAAGCGCCGGAGTCCGGCTGATGCGCACCGCCCGGCAAGGTGCAAGTGGTGAGCGCTAGGAGGCATGGTTTACCTGCATCCGTGTGCGCTGAGACATGGGCGATTCGACCGCCATCGTCTGCTTCGAGGCGAATCCACAGATCTGGCGGGGGCAGTTGTCCTGCCGCCTTTTCCGGCCATTCGATGAGGCAAACATTGCTGCCGTCAAAGAGTTCGCGAAAGCCCGCGTCTGACCATTCACTGGATTCACTGAACCGATAAAAATCAAAGTGATACAAGTTTAAGCTAGAAACTGCATAAACTTCAACCAAAGAATAAGTGGGGCTCTTGATACGCCCTGTCACCCCCAGCGCCTGGAGCAACCCGCGAATCAATGTCGTCTTGCCCGCACCGAGATCGCCTGACAGAAAAATCACCATGCCTGGACGCACCTTGCCTGCCAAGGCAGCACCCAAGCCTGCGGTGGCGTCTGCGTCGGCGAGGCAGCGCACAAGGTTTTGCGATGAGGTTGGGTAGGGTTGTTTCAAAGGTGAATTCAAGGGTCCAAGCCAAGCGTGTCGCAATAGCCTCTCACGACTGGGGCGCACCTGCGTCTCAGGTAGCATTTGCGCACCGTGGCGAAGCCCGGATAATACCGGGCTTGTTCACCTGCCCTCAAAATGCTCACCGACATGCCGTCCCCTGACTGGTCCTCACCCTCCCCCGCGTCGCTGCGCAGTTTTGGCACTGTGTTCTCCGTGGTTGGCCTGCTGGTCGCGGCATGGCTGGTGCATGACCACCAATACACGGCCAGGGGATGGATGCTGGGCGCTGCGTCGACGGCTGTTTCCGCAGTGCTGTGGATTGTGTCGCGAGTCAAAGCTGCCTGGCTACGCTGGCCGGCAGCAATGTGGTTTGCACTCGGCGCTTTCCTGCATGCCGTCGTGTCGCCCATCACACTCGGCATCCTGTTCTTCCTCGTTCTGACGCCGGTTGCCATCGTTTTGCGCATGGCGGGTCGCGATGCCCTCCGCCTGAAGCGATCGTCCGGACTCTCGTCTTACTGGGTCAAGCGCGATACAACCACGCCGGACGCAGATACCCTGCGACGACAGTTCTAGGATTCCATGTCCCTGCTCATTGAACTCTGGGCCTTCCTGAAGGCCCGCAAGAAACTCTGGCTCGCTCCGATCATCCTGATCATGTTGGCGGTCGGCGGCCTGCTGGTGTTCGCGCAAGGCTCGGCGCTGGCACCGTTCATCTACACCCTGTTCTGAGCCCTACTTGATCATTCTCGGCATCTCGGCCTACTACCATGACAGTGCGGCTGCGCTGATTCGTGATGGCCACATCGTGGCGGCCGCACAGGAAGAGCGCTTCTCTCGGGTCAAGCACGACCCCGGATTCCCGGTCAATGCCATCGGCTACTGCCTCGAAGCAGCCCGTGTGCGCCTCGACCAGGTTGATCGCATCGCCTACTACGAAAAGCCGTTCCTGAAGTTTGAGCGTCTGCTCGAAACCTACCTTGCGTTCGCACCGCGGGGATTCCCGGCCTTTTGTCAGTCATTGCCCGCGTGGTTGCGTGAAAAGCTTTTCTTGAAGGACTTGCTGGTCCGGGAGCTCGCAGCCATCGACGGCAACCGAGGCGGCATCCAGGGTGACGATACAGACTGGGCCGCCCGGCTGCTCTTCAGCGAGCACCACCTGAGTCATGCGGCGAGCGCGTTCTACCCATCCCCGTTCCAGGATGCCGTGATCTTGACCATGGACGGCGTCGGTGAATGGTGTACGACCTCGCTGGCAGTCGGCCATGGCAAATCCATCAGCATCGAGCGTGAAATCCACTTCCCGCATTCACTCGGCCTGCTTTACTCCGCCTTCACGTACTACACCGGATTCCGGGTCAACTCGGGCGAATACAAACTCATGGGCCTGGCCCCGTACGGCGAGCCCCGATTCGCCAGCCTCATTCGCGAACACCTCGTCGACATCCGGCAGGATGGCAGCTTCCATCTTGACCTCAGTTACTTCGACTATTGCGCGGGGCTTCGCATGACCAACGCAAGGTTCGATGCCTTGTTCGGCGGGCCTGCGCGGACGCCAGAATCGCCTCTCACCCAGCGACACATGGATCTGGCTGCATCCATCCAGGTGGTGACCGAGGAAATCGTACAGAAGCTTGTCAATGCGGCGGCACGCGAATATTCGCTGCCAAACCTCTGCCTTGCAGGCGGCGTGGCGCTCAATTGTGTGGCCAACGGAAAGCTGCTTCGCGATGGTGCGTTTGAACACATCTGGATTCAGCCTGCCGCCGGCGATGCAGGTGGCGCGCTGGGCGCAGCACTCTTTGCTCATCACAGGCTTGTGGATTCGCCTCGCCTGCCAGACCCGGCAGACAGCATGTGTGGCGGATACCTGGGTCCGGAATTCAGCGATGCCGACATTGCCTGCCGACTAGAGGTCGCAGGTGCACGATTCGACACGCTGTCGCCAGACGAGCTCATTGCCGCTGTCGCACGGGATCTGGCAGAAGGACGGGCAGTCGGCTGGTTCCAGGGACGCATGGAGTTCGGCCCCCGGGCGCTGGGTGGCCGCTCCATTCTGGGTGATGCACGTTCGCCCTCCATGCAGCGAACCTTGAATCTCAAGGTCAAGTTCCGCGAGTCGTTCCGCCCATTCGCACCATCCGTGCTGCGCGAACATGCAGGCGATTGGTTCGATCTGGCCCACGACAGTCCCTACATGCTGATCGTGGCGGATGTGGCCGGAAGCCAGCGGATCGCGGAGGACGCCAACGCCAAGGTCCTGTTTGGCATCGACCGGCTCAATCTCGCGCGAAGCAGCATACCTGCCGTCACCCATGTGGACCACTCTGCGCGTGTCCAGACCGTACACGCGGAGACCAACCCGCGTTATCACGCGCTCATCACCGCCTTTCATGCGATCACCGGCTGTCCGGTGATCGTGAACACCAGTTTCAACGTGCGCGGCGAACCCATTGTCGGCACGCCTGAGGATGCGTTCCGCTGTTTCATGGGGACCGACATTGATACGCTGGCCATCGGCAACTGTCTGCTGCGCAAGGATGCACAGGATTCCTCATTGCGCCGCGACTATCGCGCTGAGTTCGTGCCGGATTGACCTGAGTATGCGCAATGTCATCATCAACATTCTGGTCGTCATCAGCGCATCACTGATTGCGCTGGGTGCTGCCGAGTGGGGGGTGCGCGCTGCGGGGCTCTGGTACTTCCCTCCGGGGCAACCGGACTGGTACGTCGCACAGACTTCGCTGCCCGGCGTCCCCTATCTGCTGAAGCCCGAATTGGATGTTGAATGGGGACAGGGCCGAGTTCGCGGCAACAGCATGGGATTGCGCGATCGGCGTGAACCGGGGACGGCAAAGACCGGTCGCCGCATCCTGGCGATCGGCGACTCGCTCACGTTCGGCTTCGGCGCAGGCGAGAACGATACCTATCCACGCTGGATGGAGCGCATCGTCAACCACGACACCCTTGTCAGCAACGCAGGTCGGATTGAGGTGATCAATGCCGGCATGAACGGATTCAATCTTGCAGATGCCAGCGCGTTGCTTCCCTCGCTCATCGAACGCTATCAGCCCGACATGATCGTGTGGTTCATCATCAGCAACGACTTCGACGACTCATTGGCCGCACAGCCTGACGGCGTTCTGACCTCCGCGCCGCAGATTGCCAGCGCGACGACACTGGCAAGATGGGGTTACCGGTGGGATGGGCGAGTGGATGCAGCAGATTTCCGCAATAGCATGACGAATGAAGCGCGGGCGAGTATCGACCCCGCAACCCCGAAGTCGGGCACCCCGGCCTGGCGCAGCTGGCTCGCATCCCGATTTGCCCTCGCCGCGATGGCAGAACGGGCAATTCAGCGGCCGCTACGATCGGGAACTGCCGATACGCTTGTATATCGAGAGTC
Source organism: Betaproteobacteria bacterium (assembly GCA_031394355.1). Lineage (GTDB taxonomy): Bacteria > Pseudomonadota > Gammaproteobacteria > Burkholderiales > Usitatibacteraceae > JAEUMY01. The sequence goes on from JANNSU010000022.1 coordinate 69,147, forward strand.
CCACGACTCCGCAAAAGGGCCCATGGGGTTCGTCGAGCATCACGCAATTTTCCATTCGCCGCAACAGGCTGTACGGGCAAGAAATGCCATCCGGGCGGCCCAGTCGCTCGCGAGTGAACGGCAGATCCCCCTGCTGCTGGTGAATGCGGGACTGCCGATCGACCCTTCGCTGCGCATGCCGGTGGGCAGCTATCGTTATCACGACCTTACGACCCTGCTGCGCCGACCATTCGATCTGGTGCAGCAAGAGAACAATCTGGGGTGGGATCCGCACCTGAGCAGCCGCGGCAACCGTATCCTCGCCGAAGCGCTCCTGAATGGCCTGCAATGCGGCACGTTGCTTCAACTCGATCACCGGCAGGCACCTTGCGCCGAAGTGGACGAGTGGCAGGCACTCTCTGCTGGTTACTGGGCTGATCATGCCCGTCGCCATGCCACTTGGGCGAGCCAGTTTGCGACGCGTATCGATTTCTTGCGGCCGGCCGGCGTGCACCAGATCGTTGGCGGCATTGGCATGGATCGCTTGTTCCCACTGCCGCCACCGTCACTTCCCGTTGCGAGACTGTTGCTGAAGCCAGGCGGAACGGTTTTGCACATCGAGGCTGACCGCAATGGGCCTTCTGATCCCGGGATCAATGGCGAGATGATTGTGACGCTTCGCCTTGGCGAGCAAGCGCAACAGAGCCGATTTGCCCTGAGGACAGCCACATTTCCGGCAGCGATTGATTTCAGCGCGCTGGCCGACCGAAGTCCGGGCGCTGCAGTGCTTGAGGTGGATCTTGCATGCTCCGGACCTTGCCGCCCCATGCGTCTGTCAGCCATCGAAGTGGTCCCGTCGACAGTCCCGGCTGGGAAACCACAATGAAGGAAAGCCCTGCCGAGCTGTCGCAGCAAGTCAAGGTCTGGGCCAAGGAGGCGGGTTTTGATGCGGTGGGGATCGGTGGCGTCGCGCTCGCTGAAGAGGAGGCATTGCTGCTGCAATGGATCGCGCAGGGCAGACACGGCGAAATGCGCTGGTTTGAGACCCATGGCGTGACGCGCAGCCGACCTCACGCACTGGTGCCGGGCACGGTCAGCATCATCAGCGTTCGTCTGAACTACCGACCGGTGAATGCGCGCGAAAGCTGGTCGGTCATGAACGACCCGGAGGCAGCATTCGTATCGCGCTATGCCCTGGGGCGGGATTACCACAAGGTGATGCGCCAACGTTTGAAGGTGCTCGCCACACGAATCGAAGCAGAGACCGGTCCGTTCAGGCATCGGGCCTTCGCGGACTCCGCACCTGTCATGGAAGTGGCATTGGCACAGCGCGCGGGTCTGGGCTGGCGTGGCAAACATACGCTGCTCCTATCCCGAGACGCCGGGTCCTTCTACTTTTTGGGCGAGCTCTACACCGACCTGAACCTGGACCATGATGCACCGGTGGACGATCACTGCGGCACCTGCACCCGCTGCATCGATATCTGCCCCACGAACGCAATCATTGCGCCCTACCAGCTCGATGCCCGCCGTTGCATTTCCTATCTGACCATCGAGCTCGCCGGTCCCATTCCACTGGAGTTCAGGCCCCTCATCGGCAACAGAGTCTACGGGTGCGATGACTGTCAGCTGGTATGCCCGTGGAACAAGTACGCAACCGACGCCAGCGTGTCCGACTTCGCTGTACGCGATGGATTGGATGACATCACATTGTTGCGAATATTCGCGTGGGACGAGGCCGAGTTCCTGCGGCGAACTGAAGGCACGGCTATTCGTCGCATTGGCCACGAGCGCTGGCAGCGCAATATCGCCGTGGCGCTCGGCAATGCACTCTCCTCACCAAAACTGGCGCCAGCCGAGTCTGCGAATATTCGCAGTGCGTTGACCGCAAAGCGGGACGCAGCCACTGCGCTGGTTATCGAACACATCGACTGGGCATTGTCCCGATCGTCACACCAGGAGAATTGAGCATGCTCTGGAAATCACCCCCCGTACTCACCATGATCAACGCGATGAGTCGTGGCACGATGGTCGAACACCTGGGCATTCTGGTCACGGAAGTCGGAGAGGATTTTCTGCGCGCCACCATGCCCGTGGATAATCGTACGCTCCAGCCCTTCGGCTTGCTTCACGGCGGGGCCTCAGTCTCGCTTGCTGAAACACTGGGCAGTATTGCCAGCACGCTTTGCGTAGATCTCGCCACGCAGGCGGCCGTGGGCCTGGAAATCAATGCCAACCATTTACGCGCAGTGAAATCCGGGACCGTGACCGGCACGGTGCGCCCGATTCACGTTGGCCGAAGCACGCACGTCTGGGACGTTCGCATCGAGAACGAGTCAGGGCAGCTGGTGTGCATTTCCAGGCTGACCGTCGCTGTAATCAACAAGAGCCCATGATGTCCCTGGCGCCCTTGCGGGCGCCGAGATCCACACACACCTTGCGCCGCGAGAATCAGCCCGCGAGTACCAGCCCATTCATCCGTTTCACGAATCCCGCTGGATCGTCGAGTTGTCCACCCTCGGCAAGCAGTGACTGATCAAACAGGACCAGGCACCAATCCACGAAGCGCTCGCTCTCGGCTTCCGCCTTGATGCGCGCGATCAGGGGATGCTCTGGATTGATCTCCAATATGGGTGCGGTACGGTCAATCTTCTGCCCCGCAGCCTTCAGCAGGCGCTCCAGGTTGCCCGACAGATCTTTCTCGTCCACGACGAGACACGCTGGTGATTCAGTCAGCCGGTTGGTGACGCGCACCAGCTTTACGCGTTCGCCCAGAGCAGATTGCATCTTGTCGAGAAGGGGCTTCATCTCATCGGCAACTTCTGCAGCTGCCTTCTTCTCCGTCTCGTCCGCGAGCGCGCCAAGATCGAGGTTACCCTTGGCGACGGAAGCAAGTTTCCGGCCCTCAAACTCTTCCAGCGTGCCGAGCCACCACTCATCGACCGGCTCAGTGAAGAGCAGCACTTCGACAGCTTTCTTGCGGAAGACTTCCAGATGCGGGCTGCTACGCGCCGCGGCAGCACTGTCTGCTGTCACGTAGTAGATCTTGTCCTGTCCTGGCTTCATGCGCGCCACATAATCTGCAAATCCGGTGTTCTGCGCGTCGCTGTCATGTTGCGTGCTGGCAAACCGGCACAGTTTGGCAATGCGCTCGCGATTGGCAGGGTCTTCGGCAATACCTTCCTTGAATACTCGGCCAAACGCCTCCCAGAACGTCGCAAACTTTTCAGCCTCGTTGGCAGCCATGTCCTCAAGCAGGGACAGAATCTTCTTTGCACAACCGGCGCGGATGGCATCGACATCGCGGCTTTCCTGCAGAATTTCGCGCGAAACATTCAGGGGCAAGTCATTGGAGTCGACCACACCTTTCACGAATCGCAAGTAGCGCGGCAGGAGTTGCTCGGCGTCTTCCATGATGAACACGCGGCGAACGTAGAGCTTTACGCCATGTTTGCGATCGCGATCAAACAAATCGAACGGCGCACGGCCAGGCAGATACAGCAGTTGGGTGTACTCCTGTTTGCCCTCCACGCGGGCGTGGGTCCAGGCAAGCGGCTTCTCCCAGTCGTGGGCGACGTGCTTGTAGAACTCCTCATACTGCTCCGGCGTAATGTCATTGCGGGCGCGAGTCCAAAGGGCGCTTGCACGGTTGACGGGCTCGTCTGCGGGCAACTCATCTGCCCCCTCCTTCGCCTCGGCGGGCATCAGGACGGGAATCTGAATGTGGTCTGAATACTTTCGCACCACCGACTTGACCCGCCAGTCATCCAGGAAATCTTCTTCACCGGCTTTCAGATGCAAGGTCACATCGGTTCCACGCAGCGGTTTGTCGATCGGCTCCAGCGTGAATTCACCCGAACCGTCTGACTCCCAGCGGATGCCCTCGGACGCAGGCAGACCCGCACGCCGTGTGGTGAGCGTGACTCGATCCGCCACGATGAATGCGGAGTAAAAGCCCACACCAAACTGACCGATCAGATGGGCGTCCTTTGCCTGGTCACCAGTGAGCTTCTGGAAAAACTCACGCGTGCCCGATCGCGCAATGGTGCCGATATTCGCAATCACCTCGTCACGCGACATGCCGACGCCATTGTCGGAAATGGTCAACGTACGCGCAGCTTTGTCGATGACGATTCGCACCCTGAGATCAGGGTCTGACTCGAGCATGCCCGGTGCAGTGATCGCCTCGAATCGGAGCTTGTCTGCCGCGTCGGAAGCGTTCGAGACCAGTTCCCGGAGAAAAATCTCCTTGTTCGAGTACAGCGAATGGATCATCAAATGGAGGAGTTGCTTTACCTCCGCTTGAAAAGAAAGGGTTTGCTTGGTGGCAGTGGCTTCCATGGGGACTCCGGGTACTTTGGATAGGGGATCACAACAACGATTTGACGCGACCGCAATAGAAGAAGACTTGTCGAGACCACGATGGGACGCAGTTGGGGCCGAAAATTCCCGATTTCAAACGGGCTTCGTCGGCCTCAAAGCACGGGGCGTGTGGCAGATTCGATGTATAAGGCAGCCGACAAAGCAGCCGACAAGCGGCGTGAAACCCGTCAGGAGGCGGGCTTGGATGCCTTGGGTACTGGAAAGTAGGCGTAGCCAGGCTTCGTCTCGTCCGCCGCCTGAAATCTGCGCTGCTCCTCGGCATCCAGCTTGCAATCCCACCAGGTAGCGCGGTTGCGACGCTGCAACGCCGCCAACTCAGGATGTTTGGTCATCAAATCGCGCAGAAATCGGGTTGTCTCTGATTCGTAATCAGCCATGACGGGACCGTAGGTGAGTTTTTCGGTAAGCCGGGAACAGGCAATCCCGACCAGCTTTTCCTGCATGAACTCTTCCACCCGATTTTAGCACCCTGCAACGAGCTGGCACGAAACTCGCAAGCGGTTCGGCATAATGCGTGCAGGTGCCATGCCATGAAACTCCGTTACCCAAAATCCTTCCTATCGTTGTTGCTGGTCGGCTTCCTCATCGTTGCCCTGCCGCTCATTCTCGGACTGCTATCCAATGCCTGGTCGATCGGCCGCCTGTCCGAACAGAGCCAAAAGGCCGTCTACAACGCCGCACAAGCGACCCAGACCGGCCGCGCCCTGGCCGCAAACGTGACTGCCATGGAGCGATACGCACGTCAGTATGCGATCTTCAACGATGGCGCATTTCTGGAAGGATATCGCAATGCCCGGGCGCAGTTTCTGCAGATCGCAGACCAGTTTCGTTCCAGAGAGCTCAGCCCGGAACAGCGGCAGTTGGTGGATGACATTGTTCAACGTGAACGCCGACTGAATCAGGGAATCACCACTGGTAAGCCCAGCTCGGACTTGGCCCAGCAATGGGGCGGTGACTTTGCCGCGCTGTCGGACCAGGTGTCAGCGCTCAACACGCTGCTGGTCGCGCTCATTGATCTCGAGGTCGAATCCTTGAAGGACTATGCTGCGCGATCTCGCACGCAGGTGATCTGGCAGTTGCTGGCGATGGTTCCTTCTGCGTTGCTGCTCATCGCTGGCTTCATATGGCTGTTGTCGACCCCGATCCGCGACTTGGATCGAGCGATCAGGCGGCTGGGCGAGGGCCGACTCAATCGTCGCATCAAGGTCAGCGGCCCGGCCGATATCGCGCATCTTGGAGAGCAGCTGGAATGGCTGCGACGGCGCCTCATCGATCTCGAGGAGCAGAAGACCCGGTTCATGCAGCATGTATCGCATGAGTTGAAGACTCCGCTGACCGCACTCTGCGAGGGTTCTGATTTGCTCAATGACGAAGTATTGGGGCAATTGACTTCGGAACAGAAAGAAGTTGCCCGGATTCTAAAACAGAACAGCCTTACCCTGGAAAGGCTGATTCAGGATCTGCTGCATCACAGCGCAGCGCAAAATCACCGCGCGACGCTGGATATCAAGCCGCTGTCGCTTCGCGATGTAATCGATCAGGTCATCACGTCACAGAAGATCGCGCTGGCAGCAAAAGATCTGATGATTGATTTTCAAGGCGAGACGATCATCATCCCCGGCGATCAGGAGAAGGTACGTGTGTTCATCGACAATCTCATCTCCAACGCCATCAAATACTCCCCCCACGGCGGAATGATCCAAATTCGCATCAGCAAAAATCCAAAGCATGCCGTGATTGAAGTCACGGACCAAGGTCCAGGCATCCCTGCAGAAGATGCCGATCGAATCTTTGAGCCGTTTTTCCGAGGAAAAGGGGCGGCCACGGCCAAAGGTACAGGACTTGGATTGGCCATTGTGAGGGACTACGTTGCGCTCCACAAAGGCACCGTCAGCCTGATCCGGGGGGATGTCAGCGCTGCTGCGGGCTTGGGTGCCCATTTCCGAATTGTGTTGCCAAGATGATAGATAACAGCACTTTTGCAGAAGTTAATGGAATTAGACGCCTGGTTGGCCTGCTTTTTATCACTGTCTTGTTGATTTGCCAGGGCTGTGCAACGCATTCTCCTCCAGCCCCGGTCAGCAAGGCCGGAGAGGTCACGCCGCCTCTCCCCATCGAGGCACCCGCCTCCCCCAGCACGCCATCGGACCCAGCAACTTACCTCTCGCGGCTGAAGTCACTCTCAGGCCCCCAGATACAGAGCGAGGTGGCCATTAGTCGGCAGCAGCTGCGCAACACGCCAACCGAGGAGAACAGGCTCCGATTGGCGCTGGCGCTCTGGACTGCTGGCGGGGATGATCAAGAAATTCAGGTGCTTGCGGAAAGCACTCAGAAGAATACTGAATATAGTCAACTTCGCGGAATAGGCAGTCTTTTGCTATCTATCATCGCCGAACGTCGCCGAAGCCGCGATATCTTGTCCTCCAGCCAGAACCGGTCCAGGGAAGCTCGGAAGGAACTGGAATCCCAGCAAGTCAAGGCGGAAACCATGCAGCGGCAAATTATTGATCTTGAGCGAAAGCTGGCTGCGCTGAAAGAAATGGAGAAAAGCCTCCTCCAACGGCCCGGGGTCACCCAATGAACCAGGCAAGCGAATGGTGTCGGCGCTGAGTCAAATCCAGGCAACGGGATAGCCAACTTTGGTCAACCCCTTTTGCCCCGCAGGCTGATTGGCTGCAAAGGAGGGAAAAAACGGTTGCCAGGTTCTCCGGCGTAAGGGTATCCTTGTAGGACATCAAATTTCGAAATCTGGCATCACCACGGACTGACCCAAAGCAATATGACGCAATCCTCGAACAAGCCGATGCAGAAACAGCGAATCGCCGCCATGGTGCTTGCCATGACCGCTTGGGTCGCTTTGCCGGCTGCCGCCCGGGATGTGCAAGCGGCGGGTATGGGTGCTCCTGCGTCGGCCCAGGTCGACATGGAAAGCCTGATGTCATATGTGTTGAAAGCACGCCTGATGTCGCCGGAACAATTGGCGTCAGAACTTCGTGATCAGCGTTCGCTGCATGAAGCAGGCAACGATGCCGCAACGTTGAAGCTGGCAATGATCCTTGCCGACCAACCCAACGTTCAAGAACTGGAAGTATCCGCGCTGCTTCAGCCTTTGTTCGAAGAGGCGCGCGCAACAAAACCGGAACTCAGAGCTTTTGCATTGCTGATTTCAAGAGATATGCAGGACCGCAAGCGCATGAAGGAAGCACTTGCAAGCACCCAGAACAGACTGCGCGATGCTCAGCGCAGCCAGGAAGCCAGTGAGGCGAAGGCAGCGCAAATGCGCCGTCAGATTGACGACCTTCAAAACAAGATCAACGCCTTCATGATGATGGAACAAAGCATTCTCAAACGAGGGAGATAATTCTTTTCACTCCCCATCGATGCCGAATTCCAAAGGTTACCTGCTCCTCGTCGACGACGACCCCGATCTACTGAAGCTGCTTGCCCTTCGCCTCAAAGCGACGGGATACCGTGTTGGCACAGCCGACAGCGGTGAGCGTGCGCTTGCCCTGCTTGCCGCAGAACGCCCCGACATGGTTGTTACGGACCTGCGCATGGCAGGAATGGATGGCATGCAGCTTTTCCGTGAGATCGAAGCCAGCCATGGCGGCATACCCGTCATCATTCTCACTGCCCACGGGACGATCCCCGAAGCAGTCACGGCAACGCGTCAGGGCGTGTTTGGCTACCTCACGAAACCATACGACCCCAATGAGCTGCTGAAACAGATCGAGCAGGCGTTGCGGATTCACGGCTTATCTGTTCCGGAATACCACAATGAATCGGCGTGGTCGGCGGACATCATCACGCGCAGCCCACTCATGGAGGACCTCCTGGCCCGTGCCCAGCGCGTCGCACAGGGTGATGCAAGCATTTTAATCCAGGGAGAAAGTGGGACCGGCAAGGAGGTACTTGCCAAGGCGCTGCATCGTGCGAGCAAACGTGCAGAGGGCCCCTTCGTTGCGATCAATTGCGGCGCCATCCCGGAGAATCTTCTGGAGTCCGAGCTGTTCGGGCACAAGAAGGGCTCCTTTACCGGTGCCATCCTGGATCATCGCGGGCTGTTTCTGGATGCCAACGGGGGCACGTTGTTCCTGGACGAAATCGGTGACATGCCGCTGCCCTTGCAGGTGAAGCTGTTGCGTGTCCTTGAAACGCGGGAGGTCAGGCCCGTAGGTGCTACGAAGACTGTACCCGTGGATGTACGCATTATTTCCGCCACACATCGCGATCTCACGGCAGCCAAGAGTGACGGCAGCTTCCGAGAGGATCTCTATTACCGGCTGAACGTCGTGACGCTTAAGCTGCCGGCACTGGTGGAACGCCGGGAAGATATTCCGCTACTGTCGCAGCACTTCCTGAAGAAACTTTCCGAACGCTATGGCAACTCCGTGAAGTCCTTTGCTCCGGATGCCATGGAGCTGATGGTCACTTCGAGCTGGCCCGGCAACATCCGCCAGCTCTTCAACGTGGTTGAACAAGCGGTTGCCCTCACCAACACCGAAATTGTGCCGGCAAAGTGGGTTGAGCAGGCCATGCAAGTGGAGTTGAATGAAGTCGATTCATTTGAAGAGGCGCGCCGTCGCTTTGAGCGCGACTACCTCACCAGACTGCTCAAGCTCACCGAAGGCAGCGTCAGTCAGGCTGCGCGCTTGGCCAAACGCAACCGGACGGAGTTTTACAAACTGCTCCAAAGGCATGGGCTGGAGCCGGCCCAGTTCAAGTCCCAGGTTTCATGAGGAAAAATTCGATTCTGTCGTGCATTGGAGACAGCACTCTTTCTTCCAAATCAACCAGTTGGCGTTTGGCCCCTGCAGCTGTCGGGCCACCACGACAGAAAATCACTCAGCATCCTTCGAGCAATGGCCGATTTATAGTCAACTTATTGATTTTAATGGATTAAAATAGTTGGCACGGCAAGTGCTTACTAGTCTTTGAATACTTTTGGAACGCCCTCCCTCCCTGGGCGTCCTGCTGAGGAGGATAGGTCCCCGACTTGGCAGAAGGTTCTCCTCCTGAGTATTCGAGAGTGCGCCTTGCGGGGCAGCCTAACTGGCTGCCCCCTTTTTTTGCCTTTTTCGGGGCCGAGTCAGTCGACTTCGTCGATCCACGCCATCTGAATGGCTTCCAGAATCTTCTCACCACTCCGGGCAGGATCATCGTCGAAATCATCAAGCTGGCACACCCACGCGTGCAGATCGGTGAAGCGGATGGCCTTGGGGTCAATGTCGGGATATTTGTCGGACAGTGCAATCGCGATGTCCAGTGTGTCGGTCCACTTCATCAGTGCTTAGCTTCCGATGCATGGTTGATCGTGTACTTCGGAACTTGAATGACCAGCGGCTCCATGCCGACTTTGGCCTGACACGACAACCGGGACGTTGGCTCCAGTCCCCAGGCCCGGTCAAGCAAATCTTCCTCCTTTTCCGCCGCCTCGCCAAGTGATTCAAAACCTTGCCGAATCAGGACGTGACAGGTGGTGCAGGCGCAAGACTTTTCGCATGCGTGCTCGATGTTGACGCCATGGGCAAGCAGTGCGTCACAAATCGAAGTGCCGGGAGCTGTGTCGAATTCTGTTCCGTTTGGGCACAGGTGCTCATGGGGAAGGATCGTAATACGGGTCATAGGTTTGAAAGCTCCTCCAATTTCCGGCCGGTCAGTGCGGCGGCAACGCTCTTGTTCATGCGCCTCGCGGCGAACAACTCGGTTGCCTGAGACAGTTCGTCGATGCGTGTACGGATGACATGGTGATCACCACCGGAAGCCGCATCCTCAAGACGCGAAATCCCGGACTCGACTTCGAGGATCTCGTCCCGCGTCATCAGTTCATCACCATCCGCACGCAAAGCTGAGCGCAACGCCTCAATCAAACGAGCGGCATCAGTGCGCTGCTCTGCCAGCGCTCGGGCAGCGAGATCGCTCTCGGCATGCTGGAAGCCCGCTTGGAGCATGGCCGCGACTTCATCGTCCGACAGCCCATAGGATGGCTTCACTTCGATGCTGGAGTGGACCCCCGATAGGGTCTCCTCTGCAGCCACCGAAAGCAATCCATCGGCATCCACCTGATAGGTGACCCGGATGCGCGCCGCACCTGCTGCCATGGGCGGAATACCGCGGAGTTCGAACCGGGCAAGGGAACGACAATCGCTCACCAGCTCGCGCTCGCCTTGCACGACGTGAATGGCCATTGCCGTCTGACCATCCTTGAAAGTGGTGAATTCCTGTGCACGGGCAACCGGAATGGTCGAGTTGCGGGGGATCACCCGCTCCGCGAGACCACCCATGGTTTCCAGGCCGAGAGACAGCGGGATTACATCCAGCAGCAGCAGTTCATCTGCCCTGCGGTTTCCAGCGAGAATGTTTGCCTGGATCGCGGCACCCAATGCAACCACCTTGTCAGGATCCAGATTGTTGAGTGGCGTCTTGCCGAAGAAGTCTGCGACCGCTTTCTGCACATGCGGCATACGCGTCGCGCCGCCGACCATCACGACGCCATCGACATCATCGACAGCCAAATCCGCATCCCGAAGCGCGCGCCTGACAGGTGCGAGCATTCGCTGCACCAGCGGGGCGGTCATGTCCCAGAATTCCCCCTGACTCAGACCCAGAGAAACGTGCTGGCCGTAGGACAAATCAACGGCCGCAATCGCCTCCGTCGCGGCAGTCAGTCGCTCCTTGAGCGCCCGGGACTCCATCAGCAAGCGGCGCATGTCTTTCTGATTTGCCGAGGCGATGCCCTGGCTTTGCCGCCAATGCGACAAGATTGCCTGATCGAAGTCGTCACCGCCCAAGCCGGAATCACCGCTCGTGGCCAGCACTTCGAAGACACCGCGGGTGAGCCTCAGAATGGAAACGTCAAACGTGCCGCCACCCAAATCAAATACCGCAAAGGTGCCTTCGCTGCAATTGTCGAGCCCATAAGCAATCGCTGCAGCGGTAGGTTCATTGAGCAACCTCAACACATTGATGCCTGCCAACCGGGCAGCATCCTTGGTGGCCTGACGTTGCGCATCATCAAAATAGGCAGGCACGGTGATGACGGCACCGACCAGCTCGCCCGCAAGGGATTCTTCCGCCTGCATACGCAGCAACTTGAGAATTTCTGCCGATATCTGCACCGGTGACTTGACGCCCGCACATGTGCGCAATCGCACCATGCCTGGCGCATCTTCAAGCTGGTAGGGCATTGCGCCATATCGGGCGACATCCGCGACGCCACGCCCCATGAAACGCTTGATCGAGATGATCGTATTTTCGGGGTCGTCGCTCTGGGACAGGCGTGCCAAACGCCCCACCTGGACTGCGCCATCCGGAAAGTAGCGAACGACCGATGGCAACAATGGAAACCCTTCCCGGTCCGGGAGTACTTCGGCGATACCGCTGCGCACGGTGGCAACCAGTGAATTGGTTGTGCCAAGATCAATGCCGACAGCCAGGCGGTGCTGGTGCGGCGCGGTGGACTCCCCGGGCTCGAAAATTTGCAGAAGTGCCATCAGTGCTCCATCGATTCCTGGGCAGCGCGAATTTCCTCGGCAAGCTTCTCAAGAAAGCGCAGCTTGCGCACCAGCCCTGCGGCATGGCCATGATCCGGCGAGTCATCCAGCGACCTTGCAAGCTCCAGATGAAGTGCCCGCTCCAGGGTGCGCAGCTCTCCTGCCACCGCATCGAGACCGCCGACATCACGTTGACCGCGCGCCTCCGTGACCAACTCACGCCAGGTCATCTGTTGAACCAGAAACTGGGGCGGCATCGCGGTGTTGGTTTCTTCCTGCGTATCGATCCCTGCCAGAGCCAGCAGGTAACGCGCGCGCGCCACCGGCTTCTTTAGTGTCTGGTAAGCCTCATTGGCCCGGGTTGCCCACTGCATCGAGAGCCGCTTTTCAGCACCACTTCCCACGGAGTAGCGGTCGGGATGGACTTCAGCCTGTACCTTGCGGTAGGCTTGATCGAGCTGGGTGACATCGATGCCGAACCGAACTGGCAGGCCGAACATCTTGAAGTGATCTTGGTCGAAGTCAGGCGTCATGGTGCACACGCGACAAGGGGCGGTCAACCCGCCCCAGTGGAGTCATCCTTGCGAATATTCGCAATGATCAATCAGACATTGAAGGACTCACCACAGCCGCACTTGTCCTTTTCCTTGGGGTTGTTGAACTTGAATCCTTCGTTGAGCCCTTCCCGCACAAAGTCGAGCTCGGTGCCATCAATGTAGGCAAGGCTCTTGGGATCCACAAACACTTTTACCCCATGGCTTTCGAACACCATGTCCTCCGATGCCGCGGCGTCGACGAATTCCAGCTTGTATGCCATGCCGGAACATCCGGTTGTACGAACACCAAACCGGACGCCAACGCCTTTGCCGCGCTTGGAGAGGTAGTTGCTTACGTGATTGGCCGCACGGTCGGTGAGCGTGATGGCCATTTCTACTCCGCTGCCTCTTTCACTAATTCACCCTGTCTCGCTTTGTAATCCGCGATGGCCGCCTTGATGGCATCCTCGGCCAGGATCGAGCAGTGAATCTTCACGGGAGGCAAAGCCAGCTCCTCAGCGATCTCGGTGTTCTTGATTTCCATCGCCTGATCAATTGTCTTGCCCTTGACCCATTCCGTCACCAGCGAAGACGAGGCGATGGCAGATCCACAGCCATAGGTCTTGAATTTTGCATCCAGAATCACGCCATCTGGGCCGACCTTGATCTGCAACTTCATCACATCGCCACAAGCCGGTGCGCCCACCATGCCGGTGGCAATACCGCTCTCATCCTTGCCAAATGAACCCACGTTACGCGGGTTCTCATAGTGATCAATGACCTTTTCAGAATATGCCAAGGTGTTCTCCTTTTCCTGCGATGATCAATGTGCGGCCCACTGCACGGTATTCAAATCGACGCCATCCTTGAACATCTCCCAAAGGGGAGACATGTCCCGCAACTTCTGGATGCGCTCCTTGAGCAGCGCAATCGTGAAGTCGATGTCAGACTCGGTCGTAAATCGACCCAGCGTGAAACGGATGGAACTGTGCGCAAGCTCGTCATTGCGGCCAAGGGCCCGCAAGACATAAGAGGGCTCAAGACTGGCCGATGTGCAAGCGGAACCAGACGAAACAGCGAGCTCCTTGATACCCATGATGAGCGACTCACCTTCCACGAAATTGAAACTCACGTTCAAATTGTGCGGGACGCGTTGTTCGATGTCGCCATTGATGTAGATTTCTTCCATGCCACTGATGCCGGCCATCAGGCGGTCCCGCAACATGCGGATACGCTCGTTCTCTGTAGCCATCTCGATTCGTGCAATGCGAAACGCCTCACCCATCCCGATGATCTGGTGGGTGGCCAGCGTACCGGAACGCAGACCGCGTTCATGCCCGCCGCCATGCATCTGCGCCTCCAGCCGTACGCGCGGCTTGCGGCGCACGTAAAGCGCACCAATACCCTTCGGGCCGTACGTTTTGTGTGCACAAAAGCTCATGAGGTCAACCTTGAGCTTTCCGAGATCGATAACCACCTTTCCCGTGGCCTGCGCGGCATCCACGTGGAAAATGATTCCTTTTTCACGACAGATTTCACCAATTGCTGCGATGTCCTGAATGACACCAATCTCATTGTTCACGAACATTATTGAAGCGACGATCGTATCCGGACGCAATGCTGCCTTGAACTTTTCAAGATCCAGGAGACCGGTCGGTTCGGGATCAAGATAAGTTACCTCGAAACCGACCCTTTCCAGCTCTCGCATGGAGTCAAGGACCGCTTTGTGTTCGGTTTTCAGGGTAATAAGGTGCCTGCCTTTGGTTTTGTAGAACTGTGCCGCACCCTTGATTGCCAGATTGTTCGACTCCGTTGCTCCGGATGTCCAGACAATTTCCTTTGGATCGGCATGCACCAGCAGCGCGACTTCGGCGCGAGCATTTTCGACCGCCTCTTCCGCTTCCCAGCCAAACCCATGCGACCGGCTGGCGGGATTGCCGAAATGTTCAGTCAGCCACGGAATCATTGCATCCGCAACTCGCGGATCAACGGGCGTCGTAGCAGAGTAATCGAGATAAATGGGTTTCTTGCGCGTATCCATGATGGCGTCAGATGATGGTTGCAGAACGGGCACCGAGAGTGGGTTTACAGGCCTTGCCGATTGAAATCGGACGCACGGTCTGACTGTCTACCAAATGCGAGAGCTTTACCGAAGACAGGTGGGTATAAACCGTGGCATTCAGGCTTTCCCAGAGCTCGTGGGTCATGCAGCGCTTGTCGCCGAGGCAATTCTCGCGACCAGCACATTGCGTTGAATCCAGGGGTTCCTCGACGGCGATGATGATATCTGCCACGGACACTTCGGACGCCGAGCGGGCGAGATTGTAACCACCGCCCGGGCCACGAACGCTTTCGACGATGGCTCGCCTGCGCAATTTGCCGAACAGCTGCTCAAGGTAGGACAGGGATATCTTCTGACGATCACTGATGCCAGCCAGCGTCACGGGACCATGTGCCGAATGCAAAGCCAGATCCAGCATCGCCGTGACAGCGAAGCGGCCTTTGGTGGTGAGCTTCATGAGCGGTTTTCTCCTCAACGAATGACGGCTGTGCCGGGAAAAGAGCGCCTGAGCCGAAGCTGGCTGCACAACCAACATTCCATTAACCCGACAAATTCACTCAAGTTTAGTAATCCCGAGCAAAGAAGTCAACTACTTGAATGTTGTACCGCCGACCCGTCGCCGGCTATGTCGGCTGCTTCTGTTGAACTACCTGAATCATCGAGCTTTTTTCCAATTCAGACAAACGCTGCAACAAGGCATCCAGCTGCGCCTGGGTTGCATCGCTGCGCTCCCCCAGCGAATTGAGAACACGATTCAAGGGGTCATCTTCATCTTCCGTCACGGCGTAGGCTGAGAACGCCATGCGGGCCGCCTCGCCATGATGGGCATGCTCATCCACCACCCTGGCCGGAATGCCCACCACCGTTGCGCCGGGTGGCACGGCCTTCACGACGACCGAGTTGGATCCCACCTTTGCGCCATCGCCCACGATAAAGGGGCCGAGAATCTTGGCACCCGCACCAACGACCACGCCTTGACCCAGCGTTGGGTGCCGCTTGCCATGATTCCATGACACACCACCCAACGTGACACCGTGATAAAGCGTGCAGTCATCACCGATTTCCGCCGTTTCGCCAATTACTACACCCATGCCATGGTCGATGAATACGCGGCGACCAATCGTTGCGCCCGGATGGATCTCGACGCCCGTAGTCCAGCGGGCAACGTGGGAAGTGAATCGTGCAAGCCACCGCCATTGCCACGCCCACAATCGATGGGAAACACGATGCATCCACAACGCATGCATGCCGGGGTAGCAGGTAATGACCTCCCACGCGCTCTTGGCGGCGGGATCACGCGCAAAAACGCTGGCGATGTCTTCTCGAATGCGGTTGAACATATGCGGCAGTGCGAATATTCGTGAGGGATGGTCGAGCTGGTCGATTGAATCTACTATTCCCGAGTAAAATTATCAACCTTTCATGCGGGTTCGCATGATCAGCCCCTACACGACTGCACCACCGCACTAACCATTCATGAACAATTTTTTCGCCCAGTACCAAGCGTTTTTGAGACTGCCAGATGTGACGCGCATGGTCTTCACGGCGTTTGCATCTCGCATGCCTATTGGTATGGTGGCCCTTGCGACATTGATGTTCCTTCGGGAATCGCTCGGCTCGTTTTCCCGGGCCGGGATTGCCGTTGGTGCCTACTTCGTGACCATGGCACTGTTCGCACCGGTGGCCGGGCGACTGATCGATCAGTACGGCCCACGCCGCCTCTTGTGGGTACTTGGCCCACTGCAGCCACTTTTCATGCTTGTCCTGCTTGGCGCCGCAAAGGCCGACCTTCCCTTTGCGGTCGTTGTCATCGTCGCAGCCGCAGCCGGCGTCTTCCAGCCGCCCATTACGGTTCTGACCCGTACCCTTTGGCGCTATCGATTCGCCGACGAACCCACACGCAAGCGCGCCTATGCAGTGGATGCGGTAATGATCGAGCTCAACTTCACCCTGGGTCCGGCATTTGTCGCGTTGCTGCTCGCGTTTGCCACGCCCACCCTCGCATTTCTCGCGGTGATCGGCGTCATCAGCCTGTCATTCGCCCTGTTCATGGCATCACCGATGCTGAAGTATTGGCAACATCACGCAGCAACGGATCGGCACCTTCTGGGGCCATTGACCGATCCGCGGCTGGTCCTGCTTTTTCTCACGACGTTTGGCCTCACGTTCTGCTTCGGCCTGATGGAGGTCGGCTACCCTGGATATGCCACGCTGAAAAGTACGGCGGCGTTTGGCGGCGTGCTGCTTGCACTGAACGCCTTGGGCAGCGCCGTCGGCGGCGCGTTGTACGGCGGGCTTCACTTCAAGGCACCGCTGGAGAAACAGTACGCCTGGGCCCTGGCGATCATGTCACTTCCGCTATGCCTGCACCTTGCGGTACTGGACAATCCGCCACTATTTGCCCTGGCAGCCTTTCTCTCCGGGATTTGCATTGCACCCGCATTGACGGCGCAAACCATGCTGGTGGCACGCATGGCGCCCGCGAAATACGCGACCGAGGCGTTCACCTGGTCTTCCACCTTCATCGTGAGCGGCCTGGGAATGGGCATGGCTGTCGGCGGTACGCTGATCGAGCGCTTCGGTACGGGCAGCCCCTTCCTTCTCGGCAGCGTGCTCGTTCTGGCCATGGCACTGGCTTCGTCACTGCTTCGCATCGCTGATCCCATGACGGGACCGGAGGCAGCAGCCGGCAAGTCTTGACAGATTCGGCTCAGTCCGCTGGAGGGAGGTCGTCGGGACGATCTCGGGATGTCAGCACACCACGGAGGATGTTGACCTCCTCCTTCTCCAGCTGAGCTCTTGCAAACAGGCGTCTCAGCCGGGTCATCAGGCGTTTCGGCATGTCCGGATTCAGAAAGCGTGCCGCAATCATGGATGCCTCAAGGTGTGCATAGAAACGTTCCATCTCATCATGAGTCGCCATCTCGCGCTCTGCTGCGTGGGGCACACTCCACGCGCTTGCCACCATCGACAATTCATATGCGGCCACCTGCACCGCAGCGGCAAGGTTCAGGGACGAAAAGTCAGGATTGCATGGAATGTTCGCCGCAAGCTGACATAGATCCAACTCGTCATTGGACAACCCGAACATCTCGGTACCGAACACCAGAGCGATGTCTCCTGCCGAGGTCATGGGCATCATGCGCATCGCCGCCTCTCTCATGCCGATCATGGGATGAGACAAGTCGCGTTTGCGCGCTGTCATCCCGACTGCCAGGACACTGCCCGCCAACGCCTCCGAAAGCGTACCGACTACCTGGGCATTCGCCAGCACATCCGCTGCACCGGATGCGAGCGCATCCGCCTCTGCATGCGGAAATTGCCGGGGTGCAACCAGAACAAGGCGCGAAAGCCCCATGGTCTTCATCGCACGAGCAGCCGAGCCAATGTTGCCCGGATGACTCGTCTGGCAAAGCACAATCCTAATACGGTGCAGTGGCGATACAGGCCAATCCGCGTTTTGCGGGGGCGCTGAATCCGGATAACCTCCCGTAACAACCTCGGAGGGTTGAGGCGAGGAATTTGTACTGCCAGGTCTGTTGGGCTGATTCATATTAAAATTGGGGTTGCGCTGAAGTTCTTACCGGCGCTCCGCTCTTTAATCCTAGATTTCAAGGCTTGTCATGCATCCCATGCTCAATATTGCGGTCAAGGCCGCGCGCCGTGCCGGCTCCTTCATCATCCGCGCATCTTTCGACCTCGTCAAGCTCACGGTCACCAAGATGCAGAACAACGATTTTGTTACTGAAGTTGACCATGCGGCCGAACAAGCTGTCATCCGCACAATAGCCGAAGCCTACCCTGATCATGCCTTTCTGGCCGAAGAAGGGGGCAAATCCGGTGATTCGGAGCATGTCTGGATCATCGATCCGCTCGACGGCACCACCAACTTTCTCCACGGAATGCCCCAGTACTGCGTATCCATTGCCCTGCAAAGCAAGGGCGTGCTGATGCAAGCCGTGATTTATGATCCCAACCGGAATGAGCTCTTCACCGCAACCAAGGGTGCGGGTGCATTTCTGAATGAGCGCCGCATTCGCGTCTCGAAGCGCATCAAGATGGAATCAGCACTCATTGGAACCGGTTTCCCCTTCCGGCAGAACGACAAGATCGATGAATACCTGAAGGCATTCAAGGCGGTCGCCTTGAACTCGGCGGGCATTCGGCGGCCCGGCTCGGCGGCCCTCGATCTGGCCTATGTGGCGTGCGGTCGATATGACGGCTTCTGGGAAATGGGACTGTCGTCATGGGACATGGCAGCCGGTGCGTTGCTGATTCGCGAAGCAGGTGGACTTGTCAGCGACTTCGACGGTGGCGACCATTATCTCGATCAGGGACAGATCGTCGCCGCCACGCCGAAGATGTTCCGCCAGTTGCTGATGACGGTGTCTCCATCAGCCCGCTCACCGATTTGAGGGACGCTGGTTGTGCGAGCCGCCCTTCTCGTTGCACAAGACAGGGATCGACGCGTCCGAACTGCTGCCAGATGCCTTGCGGAACGCGCAATTGCTTTTGCGAAGGCAGCTGAGCAAACAGCGCCGAGTCAGCGCGGCAGTTCGATCCTGAGCCGCGCCGGGTCAAACGTATAATCCGATTCAGGCAGGATTTTCCTACGCCTTCCAGAGTATTCGCCTTGTCAGACCTACCCCTGTCAGCCCACACCCCGATGATGCAGCAATACCTGCGCATCAAGGCTGAGCATCCAGACATGCTGGTGCTGTACCGGATGGGCGACTTCTACGAACTGTTTTTCGACGATGCCATCAAGGCCTCTCGACTGCTCGGCATCACGCTGACGACGCGAGGTCAGACAGCGGGATCTCCCATTCGCATGGCTGGAGTGCCTTACCACTCAGTGGAACAGTATCTGGCGAAGCTGGTGAAACTGGGAGAATCTGTAGCCATCTGCGAGCAGGTCGGCGAGGTGACCAACAAGGGGCCGGTCGAGCGCAAGGTCACCCGGATCCTGACACCTGGCACGCTGACTGATTCGGCGCTTTTGCCTGACAACCAGGACGTCGTCCTCCTTGCCTTGCAGCCACTTGGCGATCGCGTGGGATTGGCGTGGCTGGCACTTTCATCAGGGCGATTTCTGGTGAAGGAAATTGACCGCGCAGATCTGGGGGCGGAACTGGCGCGCATCGCACCGGCTGAAATCCTCAGTTCGGAGTCGTCAGACGTTTTGGTCCCTGAAGGGGTGCTTCAACAAAGACTTCCAGATTTTCATTTTGATACTTCGAATGCCGCACGGGATCTCGCAAAGCAATTCCAGACACGCGATCTCATAGGCTTCGGCTGCACAGACCAGTCTGCGGCGGTGGCCGCTGCTGGCGCGCTGCTTGCCTACGTTCGCCATGCACAGCAGGGAGCACTTCCGCATCTCACTGGTCTCGCCGTGGAGCGCAACGATGAACATGTTCGCATGGATGCCGCCACGCGACGCAATCTTGAGCTGACAGAGACATTGCGCGGCGATCCGGCACCCACGCTTGCCTCGATCCTCGACAGCACAGCAACGACAATGGGTGCCCGCTTGTTGCGCTACTGGCTGCATCATCCATTGACGGATCGCGCCACTATCCACTCGCGCCAATCTGCCGTACAGGTGCTATGGGATGCAGGCATGGGCCGGCATGCGAATATTCGCAAGGTGCTGACGGAGTGGATAGACGTCGAGCGAGCATCGACTCGCATCGCAATTCGGACTGCACGTCCGCGTGACCTGTCGGGCCTGCGAGACACCTTGGCAACATTGCCTGCCCTGCATGCACTGCTCGCTGATCTGGACATTCCCCATCTGCACAGCCTCCACGCACGTGTCGCCGCACGCGATGCGTTGCATGGCCTGCTCGTCTCCGCGATTCAGGAAGAGCCGGCTGTTGTCCTGCGCGAAGGTGGCGTGATCCGAAACGGATTCGACGCAGAGCTGGATGAACTGCGCGCTATCCAGACCAATGCAGGACAGTTTCTGCTGGCATTGGAGGCACGTGAACGTGAGCGCACCGGCATCGCGAACCTGCGGGTCGAGTACAACAAGGTTCACGGCTTCTACATCGAGGTGACTCAAAGCCAACTGGACAAGGTGCCGGACGACTACCGTCGTCGGCAGACGCTCAAGAATGCCGAGCGCTTCATCACACCCGAACTGAAAACCTTCGAAGACAAGGCGCTCTCAGCCGGCGAGCGCGCACTGGCGAGAGAAAAGCTGCTCTACGAGAGGTTGCTGGACGCGCTGCTTCCGCACGTGCCAGCGCTGCATGACATGGCGCGCGCTGCGGCTGAACTCGACGTTTTGGCCTGCTTCGCCGAGGCCGTCGGACGCCTGAACCTGTCACGCCCCGAATTCGTGGAAGAGGTTGGCATCGAGATCAGGGGCGGCCGCCATCTCGTGGTGGAGCGGCAGGTCGGCAACTTCATTGCCAACGACACCGATTTGTCTCGCTCACGCCAGTTATTGCTCATTACAGGTCCCATCATGGGCGGCAAGTCGACCTATATGCGTCAGGTTGCGCAAATTGTGCTCCTGGCCTGCACGGGTGCCTTTGTGCCCTGCGAATATTCGCGTATCGGGCCGGTAGACCAGATCTTCACGCGTATCGGCAGCTCTGACGACCTTGCCGGCGGTCGCTCAACCTTCATGGTCGAAATGACCGAAGCGGCTAACATCCTGCACAACGCAACATCGAGATCGCTTGTGTTGATCGACGAAATCGGCCGAGGTACATCAACCTTTGATGGGTTGGCTTTGGCTTATGCCATCGCGCGCCATCTGGCAGAAGTCACGCGCGCGCATACCCTCTTTGCTACCCACTACTTCGAGCTGACTCGCCTCAACGCCGAGCTCTCCAACATTGCGAATGTGCATCTCGATGCCGTGGAGCACAAGGACAAGATCGTGTTTCTGCACAAGCTGGAAAGTGGTCCGGCCAACCAAAGCTACGGCCTTCAAGTTGCCGCCCTGGCTGGCGTACCAAGACCTGTCATTCGCACGGCTCGCCGCCACCTTTCCAGCCTTGAAGAGTTGGCACGGAACACCGGCGCACAGGCGGATCTGTTTGCGGGTCGTTCCGCGCCACCTGACCCCTTGCAGAGCCGGGTGCTGGAAGTCTTGCAGGACATTGATCCCGACGAGATGAGTCCCAAGGAGGCGCTTGAAGTGCTTTACTTGCTCAAACGCACGGCGACAGCGAAAACAGACAGCGAGTAAGGCACGCGACCTTCGCCAAGAGAAAGTGCAGGCCGCGGAAAAGACCGCTTAGTGAACGTGCCCGTGGTCGCCGTGGGCGTGTCCGTGGTGAATTTCATCAGTTGTCGCGGCTCGAACCTCGGCCACCACGCCCTTGAATATCAATCGCTCTCCTGCCAATGGATGATTGCCATCGACAACCACCTTGTCAGTGGCAATGTCGGTCACGGTGTAGACAACCCAGCGATCGTCCTCTTCCCCTTGCGGAACACCCTCGAACTGCATGCCCACCTTCAGGTCGCCGGGAAACACCTCGCGTGGCTCAATGCGGATGAGGTTTTCGTCGTAGTCACCGAAGGCCTCGGAAGGTTCCAGCGAAATGGCAATCGCATCTCCAGCGCCTTTGCCTTCAAGCCCCTGCTCCACCAGCGGAAATATGCCTGCATACCCGCCATGCAGATAGGACAATAACGACCCCGCATTTTCGATGGCGTCTCCGTCACTGTCGAGCAATTCAAACCGTACCGTTACAACCGTATCTTTTCCAATGATCAATTCAAAATCCTCACAAGTTCAAGTACCTGATGCGCATGGTCGCGCGGGCTTGTGTTGCAGAGCACATGCCGCAGCAACCCCTTCTTGTCGATTATAAAAGTCGTACGATTGAAACAACACCGAATGGTGCCATCTACCTGCCTATCCTCCAGCACGTCATACTTCCGGCAGACTTCGGACTCGCTGTCCGAGAGCAGCTGTATGCTCAAACCATGCTTGTCGCGAAACTCCGCATGCGACAACACATCATCACGTGAAATGCCAAACACCACGGTATCGCATTCGTTGAAGTCCGTCTCGTGATCCGAGAAGTCGATTGCCTGCATCGTGCCCCCCGGGGTGTCGTCCTTCGGATAGAAATAAAGGACAACATTCTTCTTGCCGCGGAAGCTGGAAAGCTTGATCATTTCCATGCTTGCCTCGGGCAGTTCAAACACCGGCGCTGGCGATCCGACACTGAGCATTGAGCAACTCCCTGGCGCACTTCATCGGCACTTCATCGATTCCCTCTCAAAATTCTAACTGTATTCAGGCCCCGTGAGTCAAGTCAGCCCATCTCCCTTCGGCAAAATCAGTCCCTCCACCTTCCTGAAGCGCCACTGGCAGCGGAAGCCCTTGCTGGTACGTGGTGCATTCACGGATTTTGCGTCAACCCTGGAGCCGTTCAAGCCTGAGGATGTGCTTGCGTTGTCCCGCCGGGAAGATGCTGAAAGCCGACTGGTGACAAGCAAGGGAGGCAAGTGGGCACTGCAACATGGTCCATTTTCCCGCGCAGCACAGCGCCAGCTTGGGGAGCGGGACTGGACAATTCTGGTGCAGGACACGCAGCATTTCAGCGCCGCTGCCAGTACGTTACTGACGCAGTTCTCCTTCCTCCCGCACGTCCGCGTGGACGACCTCATGGTCAGTCTTGCGGCACCTGGTGGCGGCGTAGGCCCTCATGTGGACTCCTATGATGTCTTCCTGATTCAGGGCAAGGGTCGACGGCGATGGCGCATCTCTGGCCAGACTGACCGGGACATCCTTCCCGATCTGCCGTTGAAGATTCTCCGCAAGTTCAAGCCCGAGTCAGACTGGATCCTGGAATCCGGCGACATGCTCTATCTGCCGCCTGGATACGCCCATGAGGGCGTTGCGTTGGACGAGTGTTTGACCTACTCCGTGGGTTTTCGCGCACCCCGCTATCAAGAATGGGCGGAGTCCTTTCTGGATCAATTGCGTGATGACATCGAAGTTCCTGGCCAGTACGAGGACGCTGGCATCCGAATGACCACTTCCCCGGGCGAGATTCCGACGGACATGTTGCGACGATTCGAGTCGGTATTGAATGACATCAAGTGGCGCCGCGAGACCGTAGCCACCGCTGTGGGACGGTTCCTGACTGAACCCAAGGGGCACGTGCAGTTTGAGCCTGCTGGTGAAAATGTGGATCGCGTCCAGTTTCGCAAATTATGTCAGCTTCGGGGACTGCGGCTCGATGGCAAGACACGCATGGCTTACCGAGGTGAAAGTGTGTTCATCAATGGGGAGTGGGCGCAATTGCCATCCCGCGACAGCGAACTATTGAAGGCGCTCGCAAACCAACGATTCTTGCCTCCTTGCAAGCCGGGCAGTGAAGCCATCTCGCTGTTGCATGACTGGTTTGATGCGGGATATCTCCATGTCAGCACCGACTGACCCGCCAGCACCACAAACCGGCACCCGACAACTGCTCTCGGGCGATCGCGACGCGCTATCCGCCATCGACACAGTGATTGGCCGTGCTCAACGAAGCCTGCTGGTTTTCGATCTTGAACTCAAGGGGCGCGGATACAACAGCCCCCAACGATTCGAGGCACTACGCCGATTCCTCCAGGCGGGCAGGCAGAACGAAATCCGGTTTGCTCTGCATGAAACACGCGGGCTCGAAGCCGACTGCCCGAGGTTGCTGATGCTGAAACAGCAGTTCCCGACGACTATCCGTATTCATCGCACTGTTGGCGTCGCGCGGAGCGCCCAGGATCCACTACTGATTGCGGATGACCATAGCTATTGGCATCGCCTGCACTACCAGCACCCCAGGTCGGTCCTTTTGCTGGACCTGACCACCAGCGTCCGGCCGCTCATGGAGCGATTCGAGGAAATCTGGGAAAGCTCGGAAGTCGCCGTCGTGGGCGGGGCGTTGGGTCTCTAGCGCACCACACTGAAGACGAAAAACCCTATTCGGCGCATGCTGCGGGAGCCGCTGAGTCGGTCACATCCCCGCTCAAAAAAGCGAAAATGCTATACTTATGGGTCGGCCGGATTGCTATTGGCTGATCCATTTTGATCAAAGCTTTTTGAACTCCTCCTTAAGGAAACCTAATGAACAAGTCGATCCTGATCGCCGCACTGATCGCTGTTGGCCTCGCCGCCTGCAGCAAAGAAGCCCCGAAACCCGCTGAACCCGCAAAGCCCGCTGCAGCTGCACCGGCAGCTGCACCGGCCGCTCCGGCTGCCGATGCCGCCAAGCCGGCTGATGCTGCCGCTCCGGCTGCTGCCCCGGCTGCTGACGCTGCCAAGCCGGCTGAGCCCGCAAAGCCTGCCGAAGCGCCGAAGAAGTAAGTTTTCGGAGAGCATGGCAAAGAAAACGCCGGCCCTGCGCCGGCGTTTTCCTTTTGGCTACCCCGATTCATTCTGCACAATCCCTCGCAGCGAATCCCCACACCACAAACAGACTGTCCGGGACAGGCGACTAGACTTCCCGCCAAGCCAAGCCCTCATCCTGATCCGCGATCGCGATCCAGTCCGAAGTACAGCCCAACGCGCCAGCCAGCGCACCTTTTGCCAGGTCAGGCCGATTGTTCTGACGGGAGAGATGCGCGGCCACAACATGTTTGAGCCGCGTACAGTCGATTTTGCCGAGCAGTGCTGCAGCGGCTGCATTGTCCAGATGCCCGAACCTGCCCGACACCCGCCGTTTTAGACCCGCCGGATAAGGGCCATTCATCAGCATCTCCACATCGTGATTGCACTCGATCACCAGCGCATTCACGCCACTGAGCGTCGCCTCAATGTGTGCTGTACTGCATCCGGTGTCCGTCAAAACGCCCAGGCGTGATGCCCCGTTGCTGAAGACAAACTGAACGGGTTCAGACGCGTCATGCGGCACGAGATAGGGACGGACCGAGATATCGCCGACGCTGAATTCGGATTGCGGATCGATGAACGAGTAGTTCTCGGAAAGAAGGCTCTCTGGCGCCACATGTCGGCCCGTCCCGTGGGTGAGCCAAACACGTGTCTTGTGCTTTCTGGAGAATCGGACCACACCGCCAAGGTGATCCGAGTGTTCATGGGTCACGACAATGGCTGTGACCTCTGCCGGTGCGATGCCGTACCTTGCAAGGCGCGTCTCCGTCTCGCCAAGCCCGAACCCGTTGTCCAGCATCAGCAGGGTCCTGCCCTGCTGAACCAGAAGGGCATTGCCCTCGCTGCCGCTACCCAGCGATGCGAATCGCATGTTCAACCTTGTCGACAAGCAGGTCCACACCGGCACTGCGCCGGACAAACACGGAACAGCACCTTATCGTCCCGCGTCTACTTCAGCTGTTCCAATAGCAGGTTGAGAATTCGCTTGCCGGTCGCGGACGCCTCGGGCTCCCCTTTGGTATTCTGGACCGTCACGGTTGACACACCACCCGCATCAGCGACAAACACCCGGTACTGAGGCTTCTGGTCATCAGCCGCATCCTTGCGCCAGAATGCGAGCCGCGCGAGGACTCCCTTCGACGGGCCTTTGTTGTCGGCTTCAGGATCGATGTAGCGCACAAAGTACAAGCCCTTCGCACGATCACGATCCTCTACCGTGAAGCCGACCCGGTCCAGCGCCAGTCCGACGCGACGCCACGCTCGGTCAAATGGCTCGCGTACCTGCAGTGATCCGTTGCCAGCGGCGTTGAACACTGCGGCAGCGTCTGCAGATGCTGGTGTCGCCGCAGCGACTGTGCGTGACGCCGCTTTCTCATCGAACCCCAGCTTGATCAGCAGGCGATTCAGAAACTCGGCCTCCAACTCGCGATCTGCCGCGCGCGGTTGCCAAATGGTCTGGTCCTTGTACTCATTCGGAAAAATCTCAACCATGCCGCGATGGCTGATGAAAACTTCGGTCGTGCCTGGCGACCCGCCTGCTTCCAGGCGGGTACGGAACTTGTCGCGCTCGGAGGTCGAATAAAGATTGTCGAACACCCGACCGATGGTGCGACGAACAGGGTCCATCGCGATCTTGGCGCGATTTTCTGCCCAGTCAGTTTCCATGATGCCGAGTTCTGCCTGCTCACGCTTCAGCACAAAACCGTTTTCACCCCAGAACTCCTTCACGATCGGCCAAAGTTTGTCGGGCGTCACCGCGACGACCAGCCATCGCTGTTCCCCGGCTCGTACCACTGAAGCTTTGTCGACTGTGGGCAGCACGCCAACATCACGCGCGACGGGCTGCGTCGAGCGCTCCTTGTTGTACGCAGAGAAAGTCGTTGAACCACGACTGGCTGGAATGACAAAACGATCCTCCGATCCCGGTGTCGTGAGATCGGGGGGGATTTCGAGCGACTTGGCCGTCTGCGCACCAGAAGTGCGATAGTCCGGGCCCTTGCGTTCCAAGGAATAACTGCCGCATCCCGACAACAACAACGAGCCAGTGGCGAGGATCAGCAGCGGAGAAAATTTAGGGGGCAGACGAGTCATGCAACGGCTTCCTTCTGGTTGATCTCGATTCCCGCCGCCCGCAGGGCGTCGGTCAATGCCGCGTGGTACTGCGCATCGAATGAGGTAAGTGGCAGGCGGATGCCCGGGTCGATCCGGCCCATGCGGGCAAGTGCCCATTTGACCGGGATGGGGTTGGCTTCCAGGAACAAATTGTTGTGAAGACCAAACAGCCGATTGTTGATCGCAATCGCTTTATCACGTTCGCCCCTGAGCGCAAGGCTGCACATGTCGTGCATCAGCCTGGGAGCGACATTTGCGGTGACGGAAATGGTGCCATGTGCGCCCAACAACATGAGCGCTAAGGTACTCACATCCTCGCCACTGTACACCGCGAAGTCCTTGGGGCAGCGCAGCAGCAGTTCCGCGCCCCTGCCCATGCTGGCCGTCGCATCCTTGATTCCGACAATGTTCGGGATCGCGGAAAGTCGCACCACGGTGTCATTGGCAAGATCCGTCACGGTTCTGCCAGGCACGTTGTAGAGAATGTGAGGTATGTCCACCGCCTCTGCAATGGCACGGAAGTGGCGATACAGGCCCTCCTGCGTGGGCTTGTTGTAGTACGGCACCACGGATAGCGAATAGTCTGCGCCCGCCCGTTTGGCGAACTCGGAGAGGTGGATCGCTTCTTTTGTGGAATTGGCACCCGTACCGGCGATGACTGGAATACGCTTGGCAGCGTATTCAACTGCCGCCTTGATGAGCTGACAATGCTCGTCAAAGTCAACCGTAGGCGATTCGCCCGTGGTACCGACGATCACGATTCCATCCGTGCCCTCCGCCACATGCCAGTCGATCAACGACCTGAGGCGGGGATAATCCAGTGCACCGTCCGCGAGCATCGGCGTGACGATTGCAACCATGCTGCCTGTCAACATGGAAAACCCTTGATTTCAGAAGACTGGCGATTTTACCGGATTCAGGGCCAGACATCCGGCGAGCAGATTGCGCGGACAATTGGCGCATTCATCCCTTGCGCCGCGCGCAGAGTCTCTGGATGACAGCTGGACGGGGACGTTCAATTCGGCCTTGTTCAAAACCCAGCACATCAAACGCCTCCCCAGTACGAGCGAGAAGCTCATCCGACAAAAGCAGAAAGTCAGGGTTGGAGGGCTTCCCCAGCAGCTCGTTGCCGACAGCGAAGGTCTCGTATATCAGCACACCGCCTGCCGCCACACACTGCAGCAGGGACTCAAATCGGTCTCGAAACAGGTAGTTGGTCACCACAACGCCATCGAACTGGCGTCCCGCCAACGGCCAGTCGCCCAGCTCCAAATCTGCTTCCCGCACCTCCACACCCTTGGGTACTGGCGTGAACCGGCTGCAATCGAGATCAATCGCGAGCACGCGAAACCCGTTGCTTGCGAGCGAGGCCGCATGGCGGCCGCTGCCGCAGGCAAAGTCAAGCACCAGCCCCCGCGGCGTGATGGCCGACATCCACTGAATGACCCATTCTGATGGCGCCAAACCTGAGTGTGCGTCTGTGGAAGTGGGTTGCGACATGGATTCCTCGTGATCGGGGGAGCATTCGGTTCAAGCTGCCTCGGCTGAAGCATCGCCAAATCAAATGGTGTCATACACCAATTCTCCTATAATCAAGGTCCTCCTCACAGAACACATCAACATGCGCATCTGGGACATCAGTGCCCCCATCCGACCCGGCATGCCCACTTGGCCAGGTGACACGCCCTACGACGAGGCCCGGACTTGGCATTTGCTCGGCACCTGCCCTGTAAACGTGTCCAGGTTCACGCTCTCGACGCACTCAGCCACTCACGCCGATGCGCCGCTGCATTACGACAATGCTGGCTTGCCGATCGGATCCGTACCGCTCGAACCCTATCTGGGCAAGTGTCGTGTCATCGATGCACTGGACGCCTGGCCGCTCATCGAACCCCGCCACTTCGCCGATCAATTGGTGGGGATGCCATTGCGGGTCTTGTTCAGGACATACCGGCGCACACCGGTTGACCAGTGGGACGAGAACTTCACAGCCATATCACCAGAGAGCATCGCACTGCTCGCATCGATGGGCGTGAAACTGGTTGGCATCGATACACCGTCCATCGATCCGGTCAACTCCAAGACCATGGATTCCCATCACATTGTGCAGAATCACTCGATGGCAATTCTGGAGGGTCTGGTGCTTGATGAGGTGGATGCGGGAGACTACGAGTTGATTGCGCTGCCTCTCAAGATTTCCAATCTCGATGCGTCGCCCGTCCGGGCCATCCTGCGCGAGATTCCGTGATGTTGCGGTCAGACTGTGAGATGGCGGATCGCAGCGATCCACTGGCTCCCTTTCGCGAGAAATTCTGCCTGCCCGAGGGTGTTATCTATCTGGACGGGAATTCGCTGGGTGCGATGCCTCGGGCCACACTGGCGCGCATGGCGCACACGGTCGAACAGGAGTGGGGCCATTCACTCATCCGTGGGTGGAACAGTCATGACTGGGTGGGCCAGCCGCAGCGCGTTGGCGACAAGCTGGCACGGCTGCTCGGCGCCGCAAGCGGCGAAGTCATCGTCGCTGACTCGACATCGCTGAATCTGTTCAAGCTGCTTGCGGCGCTGCTGACCCGCCCGCTCGACAGTGCCCGGCGGGTCATCCTGTCGGAACGCGGCAATTTCCCGACCGATCTCTACATGGCGCAAGGATTGAACGCGTTGCTGGGCAATCGTTTTCAATTGAAGTGGGTAGAAGACAATCCGGCCGACCACCTTGATTCATCGGTCGCGGTAGCCATGATCACCCAGGTGGACTATCGCAGCGGACGCCTGCTGGACATGGCTGAGCTGAATGCACGCGCCAGCGATACGGGCACGGACATCATCTGGGACTTGAGCCACAGCGCAGGTGCCGTCCCGGTGAAGCTCAATGAAGATGGCGCTGCCTATGCCGTCGGCTGCGGATACAAATACCTCAATGGCGGCCCAGGCGCACCGGCATTCGCTTACGTGCGCGCGGACCAACAAGGCACGATCCATCAGCCGCTGTCGGGCTGGTTCGGACATGCCGCACCGTTCGAATTCACCCCGGACTACACGCCGGCGACAGGCATTTCACAGATGCTTGTCGGCACACCTTCTGTTCTGGCAACGACCGCGCTGGAGTGCGGGGTTGATCTCATGCTGTCAGCGGACATGCAGCAACTGCGGTCCAAGTCTGTCGCATTGACGGAAAGATTCATCCAGTTGGTGGAATCACGTTGTGGCGACTACGGATTTCTGCTGGCGTCGCCTCGCGAATATTCGCAACGGGGCAGCCATGTGTCGTTCCGCCACCCCAATGCCTATCCGATCATGCAGGCACTGATCGAGCGCGGCGTGATCGGCGATTTCCGCAAGCCGGACTTTGTTCGGTTCGGCTTCGCACCGCTGTATCTTCGCGAGGTGGATGTCTGGGATGCCGTGGAGATACTGCGCGACATCATGCAGAACAGCACCTGGCGGGCGGAGCGCTTCAAGAAGCTGAATGCGGTCACCTGATTCACTCCGCAAAAAATGAAAACGCCACCCAAAGGTGGCGTTTTGAAACTGGCGCGCCCGGCAGGATTCGGTCCCCTTCGCCGACCCGGGCACGGCGGCTCCTGCGGAGCATCGCCGATGCCTTTCGAATCCTGACGAAAGCCAAGCAGTTGGCTTTCTCCGGGCAGAAAATGAAAACGCCACCCAAAGGTGGCGTTTCGAAACTGGCGCGCCCGGCAGGATTCGAACCCACGACCCCCTGGTTCGTAGCCAGGTACTCTATCCAACTGAGCTACGGGCGCAATTGCGAAGGGCGGATTATACAGAGGGCCAAATGTTTTTGCCAGCCAACGGGGCAAATTCCCGTCGCAATGCTAAAATGCGCTCCTGGCGTGAGGAGAAGTGGCCGAGTGGTCGAAGGCACTCCCCTGCTAAGGGAGCATATGGGCTTAAACCTGTATCGAGGGTTCGAATCCCTCCTTCTCCGCCATACATCTAAGCCGCGCAAGCGGCTTTTGTGTTTTCGGAGAAGAGCGAGCCAACTGCTTGGCTCGCGCGGGGATTCGAAAGGAATCGGCGATGCCGAAGGCCGCCGTTCCGGGGTCGCGGGACGTGACCGAATCCCTCCTTCTCCGCCATACATCTAAGCCGCGCAAGCGGCTTTCGTGTTTTTCGGAGAAGAGCAAGCCAACTTGGCAGCATTGCGAATATTCGCAATGTGTGGGTGCGTCAGTGCCGAGGGCTTCAGGGCTTCAGCGTTTCCTGCACCGGCTCTTTGTCGAGTTCAAATGCCCGATGCAGCACGCGTACCGCGAGCTCCATGTACTTCTCATCGATCACGACCGATGTCTTGATCTCAGAGGTGGAGATCATCTGGATGTTGATTCGTTCCTGCGCCAGTGCGCCAAACATCTTGCTTGCTATGCCTGCATGGGTGCGCATACCGATGCCGACCAGTGACACCTTGGCGATCTTGTCGTCACCAATGATTGCCTTTGCGCCGATCACGGGTTTCACTTTCTCTTCCAGCACAGCCAGCGTGTGCTTCATCTCGTTGCGATGCACCGTGAACGAAAAGTCCGTGAGTCCCTCCACGGAAGCGTTCTGGATGATGACATCTACGTCGATGTTGGCATCCGCTACCGGGCCCAGGATGGAGAAGGCGATGCCGGGGCGGTCCGGAACGCCGGTGATGGTGATCTTGGCTTCGTCGCGGTTGAATGCGATGCCAGAAATGATGGCTTGTTCCATGGTTTCATCTTCCTCGAATGTGATCAGCGTGCCCTCATCGGTGGAGTCCACCGGGGTGAACGAGGACAGCACCCGCAACTTGACTTTGTACTTGCCGGCGAACTCGACTGACCGGATCTGCAACACCTTGGAGCCGAGGCTCGCCATTTCCAGCATTTCCTCGAAGGTCACCGTCTTCAACCGGCGGGCGTCAGGCTCCACCCGCGGATCCGTCGTGTAGACACCATCCACGTCGGTGTAGATCTGACATTCATCCGCGTTCAACGCTGCGGCGAGTGCAACGCCGGTGGTATCGGACCCGCCCCGGCCCAGTGTCGTGATGTTGCCCTGCTCATCCACACCCTGAAATCCTGCGACGACAACAATGCAGCCATCGGCAAGATCCTTGCGAATATTCGCATCATCAATGGCAAGGATGCGCGCCTTGGAGTAGGCATCATCAGTCAGGATGCGCACCTGTGAGCCGGTATAGCTCTTGGCTTTCAGGCCGATCGCCTGCAACGCCAGTGCGAGCAGGCCAATGCTGACCTGTTCACCTGTTGCGGCGATCACATCCATCTCGCGCGGGTCTGGTTCCGGGTTCAGCGCCTTGGCCAAGCCCAGCAGTCGGTTGGTCTCACCAGACATGGCGGACACGACGACGACAAGCTGGTGGCCTTCGGAATGAAAGCGTGCAACCCGTTTGGCGACCTCGCGGATTCGTTCTGGCGAACCCATCGAGGTGCCGCCGTATTTCTGGACGATGAGAGACATGGCGTACTCGCTCGAAGCGGTTGATACCGGGCAGCTCAGGAGCGCCGCCGCTTGTTCTGACCTGCAGAATTGTGCAGTGCAATATCGCATTCTAGCCCGACCGGTGCAGGTCATGCCAGCCGATCCTTGCGGAGCGCGTCATATGTGCACCCTCATGGGGTCGATATACTCTATAGGGTCAGACGAGCCCAACAATCTCGGCTTACACCCATTCCTGCATTCCCGACAATTGATCCACCGACACTGACCTTGTCACTGACTCTCAACTCTCCGTCGCGTCAAGCCCTCTGGCTGCTCGCAATCGGCGTCATCCTGTCGATCTTCGTCTGGTCGCTGGCTGCTCGATTCGCGGCTCAGTCTGCACATCAGGAGTTTGAGCGCGAAGCCGCCGCGGCCGCGGGACTCGTCGAACGTCGTTTCACCCGCTACAGCGACCTGCTCTACGGCGTCAACGGACTGTTCGGCCAACACCGTGACGTGTCCAGACTCGCCTTCCATCGCTATGTCTCCTCACTGGACCTGGCAGAACGCTTCCCGGGCGTGCAATCGATGCAGTTTGTGCAAAGGGTAAGGGGAAGCGAAGCATCCAGCTTCATCGACACCGTCCGTACCGACAGCACGCTTATTGCGTCCGGCTATCCGGACTTCAAGATCCATCCTGCGGCAAATGCGAGCGAAATGTGGGTCATCAACTTCGTTGAGCCGATGGCCGACAATCGTCCTGCTTTCGGTCTGGATATCCGGTCCAGGGCAGCCGCTCGGGAGGCCGCGGTACGGGCAAGGGATACCGGCGAGCCCGTGATCACCGCACGCTATCAGTTGGTACAGGACAATCAGCCGCGCGTCGGCCTGGTAGTCTATCTTCCAGTCTACGAATCGCGGCGCGACCGATACACGGTCGAGCAGCGCCGGTCGGAGTTGGCCGGATTCGTGAACATCGTCTTCCGTCCCGAAGCAGTATTCGCCTTCGCACTGGACGATGCGACTCGCGAACGGATTCGCTTTGAAATTCATGACCTGGGCCCGACCACGGCGCCACCTGGCACAGCAAGTGCCGAGAACCGCCTTTTCGGGCAACAGGAAATCGGCAGCCGCCGCGAACTTGGCTTCTTGTACCATTCTCAGCAGTTTTTACGAACGACGGCCATTGGTGGCCGCCATTGGCAAATTGTCATCGGCATGCGCGAGCCGGAATTGACTCACTGGCTTCACCCGGCACCATTGGCCGCGTTTCTCGCGAGTCTTGCCATCTTCGCGCTGATTGCGCTGCTTTTGCACAACGCCTCCCGGGCACGCGCCGAAGCGATCGAAGTCGCTGACCGGGCCACACAGGACCTGCGCCAGCAGCTGAGCCTGAACCAGCAGCTCATCGAGGCCTTGCCCAACCCGCTTTTCTTCAAGGACACGAGTGGCCACTACCTCGGGTGCAACCGCGCATTCGAAGAATTCACAGGGCGCAGCAAGGAGGATTTTGTCGGCAAGACCGTCTTCGAACTTCAGGACGCGGAAACGGCCCGCCTCAGCGCTGAATTCGACCGTTCATTGATGGAGCGTCCAGGCATCCAGCGCTATGAAACACTGATACAGCTGCCAAGCTTTGAGGCACCTCGATACGTGCAGATCAGCAAAGCCACGTTTCTCGACGCAAGTGGCAACGTGTCGGGGCTGGTCGGCATCATGGTGGATCTGACCGATATTCGTGAAGCGGAAAACAACCTGCGGAAAAACGAAACCCAGCTCCGGCTGGCACTCGAGTCTGCTGAAATGGCGACATGGATTTGGAATGTCGGCGAAAAGACCTTTCAGGCGTCCGGCGGCTTCAATGCGCTCTTTGGCATCAAGAGCGATGTGCCGACCCGTTTATTCGAGGACTTTCGTGCCGCGATCCATCCTGAAGACCGGGAGCGGACCGACGCCGCCCTCAAGCATGCCCTGATTTATAGCGACGACTTCCGCATCGAGATGCGGGTGTTGTGGCCGGATGGGGGCACACACTGGATCGCGAGCCAAGGGCAGATCATCCGAAATCCGGAAGGTCGCGCATTGACCTTGATCGGCGTGGCCATGAACATCACCGAGCGCAAGCTGGCGGAGCAGCGCATCGAACACATGGCGCAACATGACTCGCTCACCGGGCTGCCCAATCGGGTACTGTTGAAAGACCGAATCTCGCAGGCAGTGCTTCACGCGAATCGGGGCCGCACGCCGGTGGCGGTCCTGTTCATCGATCTCGACCGGTTCAAGAACATCAATGACTCGCTGGGTCACGAGGCAGGTGACAGGCTCCTTCAGACTGTCGCGAAGCGAATTCGTACCTGCCTGAGAGAGGGTGACACGGTGTCACGACTTGGCGGCGATGAATTTGTCATTGTGTTGCCGGAAATCCACGGCGCGCATGATGTGTCGATTGTCGCGGCAAAGGTGCTGGAAACGCTTTCACAGCCCTATCATTTGCATGACCATGACCTGCACGTAAGCGCCAGCATCGGCGTGGCGATCTTCCCGGAGGATGGCGAAGACGCGGAGACACTGATGCGCAACGCCGATGCTGCGATGTATCACGCCAAGGATTCCGGACGGGCCAACTACCAGTTCTTTACCGAGCAGATGAACGTTGCTTCGAAGCGTCGCGTGACGTTGGAGGCAGAGTTGCGGCGGGCCTTGGATCGGGACGAGCTCACCTTGGTGTATCAACCCATCTTCGCGTTGACCAACGGCAAGGTAGTCGGTGCCGAGGCCCTGCTGCGATGGCAACACCCTGAGCGCGGAATCGTTGCGCCAGGCGAGTTCATCACGGTGGCAGAAGAAGCCGGGCTCATTCATCAGATTGGAGAGGGGGTTCTGCGCGCCGCGTGTGCCCAGGCGCGCCTCTGGCAGGATGACGGCATTGGTATCCGCCTGTCGGTAAACGTATCCGTACACCAGCTGCGCCGGCGGGCTTTCATTGATCAGCTGCGCGCGATTCTGGAAGCAACCAGTGTCAATCCCGAACTGCTGGAGCTGGAAATCACGGAGAGCCTGATCGTGGAGGACTCCAGCGAGGCACTCAAGACCCTGAAAACACTGGACGAGTTCGGCGTGCGACTTGCCATCGATGATTTTGGTACCGGCTATTCAGGACTGTCCTATCTGAAACGCTTTCCCATCGACACCGTCAAGATCGATCAATCGTTCATCCGTGACATCAGCATCGATGCAGACGATGCCGCCATTGTTCGCGCCATCATCGCGATGGCCAAGAGCCTCAAGCTATCGGTTGTGGCGGAGGGAGTTGAAACGTCTGAACAGCTGGCATTCCTGTCCTCGCTCGGTTGCGACTTCGCACAGGGATATCTGCTCGGCCGGCCGATGGAGGCCGCCGCACTCACCGTCTTGCTGAAGGAGGGCCGTGCGGGCTTGCCTGCAGCCTGACTGGTAAACTGCCAGCCTTCACCTCTGCGCCCCTGACATGCCCCGCATTGCCATCACCCGAAGACTCGAATTCGACGCGGGCCATCGCCTTCCCGGACATGCTTCACAGTGTCGCAACATCCATGGTCACCGCTATGCGATCGAGGTGACCCTGAGTGCCGACGTGATCCACGAGGAAGGACAGCCCGATGATGGCATGGTCATGGATTTCTCGGAGGTCAAACGCATTGCGCAGGAAAAATTGGTCGATCAATGGGACCACGCCTTTCTGGTGTACCGCGGCGACCGCGTGATGGTGGATTTCCTTGCCAGCGTGCCGGGTCACAAGACTGTGGTGCTGGATGAAGTACCCACAGCGGAAAACCTGGCTCGGATTGCCTTTGATCTGTTGTCCCATGCCTATCGCAACCGGTTTGGTGAAGAGATTCGCCTGACCCGGGTGCGTCTTTACGAAACCCCCAATTGCTGGGCCGACGCTGGCCCGGACTGACATTCATGAGGTTCACTGTGCGCCTGGGTACGTTACTTTCGATACTGATACCGCTGGTCGCTCTGACCGGTTGCGCGAGCTTCGACCCCAACAACGTCATTGGCCGACAATTCCCGGCTGGCAATGACGTGCCGGTGGCTGCATCGTCGGTGGCGGAAACGTTGACGGCTACACAGCGAGCCCAGGCTTTTGACCATGTTTGGGATACTGTCGACCGCCGCTATTACGATCCGAAAATGAATGGCATCGACTGGCGCGCCATGCAAGACAAGTATCGCCCGCTGGCGCTGGCGGCCGCAACAGACGAACAGTTCTGGGACCAGCTCGATCGCATGACCGGCGAATTGAAGGACTCTCATACCCGCGTTGAGTCCCCGACCCGAGCCGAATCACGACGCCGGAATGAAAGTGTCACGCTTGGGCTCAACCTCTCCTGGATTGGCGACGCACTCGTCGTACTCGCCGTCAACAACCAGGCCGATGCGTGGTGGGCGGGCATCCGCCCGGGCACGAGCGTGGTTTCCATAGACGGGAGGCCGGCGCGCGAAGTGTATGACGCCCTGCTGGCAGAGAGCCGAAACTCCTCATCCGAACGCGCCCGCCACATCGGTGCCATTGGGAGACTGAATCGGGGCGATCCGGGTTCGACCGTGCAGGTCACCGTGAAGCGTGCAGATGGCACTGAAATGGCTGCATCCTTGAAACGTACTCGCGTGGCCAGTCCGCCCTCGGCCACGACGCGCACCCTGCCCTCCGGCTTTGGCTACATCCGATTCTCCAACTTTGTCGGGCAGCTGACGGAGACGGTCAAGAATGGCTTTGTCGACACCCGCTCGGCACCCGGTCTCATCATTGACCTGCGCGGCAATGGCGGTGGTTCATTGGGCATGACGCGGGATCTGCTGTCCGAGCTGTTCCGCGAGCGGACTGTGCTCTCGCGCCAGCTCACCCGCACCATGCAACCCATCACCGTGGGCTTTGGCCTCTTCGAGCTTATCCGGATGGAATATGACGTGCCGGCCCGGCCGGATGCTTACACCGGTCCGGTGGTGGTGCTGATCAATGAAGGCAGTGGCAGCGGCAGCGAATACTTCGCCGCCACGCTGCAATCGCTTCGAAGAGCAACCATCGTCGGCACCAATTCCTGTGGTTGCCTGCTGGGCTTCCTCGGCTATGCGAGCGTCCCCGGCGGCGCCGAGATGGCCTACAGCGAGATCGGGTTTGTGACGCCTGACGGCAAGCGAATCGAAGGCGACGGCGTGAAACCTGACTGGATCGTGACACCCACCGTCGCAGACCTCCAGCTCTATCGCGATCGCGCGCTGGAAGTTGCGGAGCAAGTGTTGCGGGCGGAAGTCGAGAAGAAAAAGCTCGCGAAGTAGTGAGCTGCTGATTGCGAATATTCGCATTGGCGCACCCGTAGGCGCAAAGGCAAATTCTGGCGGAGGCGGTGAGATTCGAACTCACGGATGACTCGCGCCATCGCCGGTTTTCAAGACCGGTGCCTTAAACCACTCGGCCACACCTCCACTGTCACATCTACCTCAACCTGCTTGTTGCCAACAGCTCACTACGAAAATAGAGCGGTTTCCATGGCAAGCGTTGCATCGCTTGCCGGCTTCGGCAGCGCAAGCCATGGCTTGCGAAACCCTGCCTGCGCCCACTCGGCCACACCTCCAAACCCGGCAGAATGACCTGAAACTGGCCAAAACCACCGCAGCGGAGGCGAAGTTTACCACCGGTCAATCCCACACTGAATCAGGGGTTGAAACTTTTGGGGTCTACCCGTAGTCTTACGCCTGCCTAAACACTTCCTCGGAGGACCTTTCATGTCTGATGTCCAAACCTTAAACACCGCTCAATCCGGATCCATTCCGGCGCAACAGAATCGCGTACTGCGCAATACCTACATGCTGCTCGCCATTTCGCTGGTACCCACCGTGGTCGGCGCGATGCTGGGCATGCAACTGAAGCTGCCCTTCCTGACTGGCTGGATGGGTCTCATTGTTTTCCTGGCGGGCGCCTTCGGCTTCATGTTCGCCATCGAAAAGAACAAGAACAGCAGCCTGGGTGTTGTCCTGCTGTTGGCCTTCACCTTCTTCATGGGCCTGATGCTGTCCAACCTGCTCGGACGTGTTTCCGTCATGAAGAACGGCGGTCAGATCATTGCATTGGCCTTCGGCGGCACCTCGGTCATCTTCTTCGGCATGGCCACACTGGCATCGACGATCAAACGGGACCTGTCCGGGATGGGCAAGTTCCTGTTCGTGGGCGCGCTCATCATTTTTGTCGCGGCCATCGCCAACGTGTTTCTGCAGATCCCGGCGCTGATGCTGACGATCTCGGTGCTCGCGATCGGCATCTTCTCGGCCTTCATGCTGTATGACATCAATCGCATCATCACCGGCGGCGAAACCAACTACATCTCCGCCACGCTGGCGCTCTACCTGAGTGTCTACAACGTGTTTTCGAATCTGCTGGTGCTGCTCGGCGTCATCGGCGGCGACGACTGATACGTCTTCCGATCCGCTGCGGTGTCTGCGAATATTCGCAAGCGCCGCAGCAACGAAAAGGGCGGCCTGGCCGCCCTTTTTCATGGCTCGGCGCTTCCTGCCTGTCAGCGCTCGAACAGCGCGATCGACTCCACATGCGCGGTGTGCGGAAACATGTTGACCACGCCCGCCGCCTTGAGTCGGTAACTCTTCGTCTGAACCAGCACCTCGGCGTCGCGAGCCAGCGTTGCCGGGTTGCAGGACACATAGACAATACGCTGCACCGTATTCTCATCAACCAGCTTGCAGACTTCCATCGCGCCATCTCGCGGTGGATCGATGAGCCACAGGGAAGCTTTAGGCAGCGACGCCACGGCACGCGCCGGATCGGTGTATAGGTCCGCCGCCATGAATCGCGCCCTGTCTTCAAGTTTGTTTCGGGCGGCATTCTCGGTCGCGCGCTGCACCAGCGCCGGGCTCCCCTCCACGCCCACCACGTTCGCCCCACGGCGCGCGAGCGCCAGGCTGAAGTTGCCCAGGCCGCAGAAGAGATCAACCACTGAGTCGCCCGGCTGCGGATTCAGCAGATCGACAGCACGCTTCACCATGCGCTCATTGATCTCATGGTTCACCTGCGTGAACTCGGTTGGCCGGAAGGCGAGCTCAAGCTGAAACTCGGGCAGCCGGTAGGTGAGCAAAGGCGCATCCTCCGGATACCATGCGTATGCAGTCTCCGGACCCTTGGGCTGCTGCCACCACTGAATGCAATGCGTATCGGCGAATATTCGCAGGCGCGCCTCATCGGCGGTAGTGAGCGGCTCGAGCACTCGCAACACGAGCGCGATCACGGAAGCGCCGATGGCCACCTCAATCTGCGGCATGCGCTCCTTGCAATCCAGCGAGGTCATCAATTCGCGCAGCGGCGTGATGAGGTATCCGACCGACCTTGGCAGCACTTCGCACGACGTCATGTCTGCGACGTAGCTGCTTTTCTTCTCGCGGAATCCCACCAGCACGCCGCCCTTCTTCGGCACGTAGTGGACTGAAAGCCTGGCGCGCTGCCGATAGCCCCACTGCGAGCCGCTGATGGGCGGCAGAATCTGCTCCGGCTTCACCTTGCCGATGCGTTCAAGATTGTCTTCCAGCACGCGCTGCTTGGCCGCAACCTGCAGCGGTGCCGAGGCATGCTGCATGGCACAGCCGCCACAGAGGCCAAAGAACCTGCAGCGCGGTGTCACGCGGTCGGCGCTTTCGCGCAGGACGGATTCGGTCTCACCTTCCTCGAAATTCGCCTTCACGCGGGTCGCGCGCCAGGTCACCTTCTCCGTCGGCAACGCGCCTTCCACAAAGACTGCCTTGCCGTCTGCATGGGCAACACCGCGGC
Source organism: Betaproteobacteria bacterium (assembly GCA_031394355.1). Taxonomy (GTDB): domain Bacteria; phylum Pseudomonadota; class Gammaproteobacteria; order Burkholderiales; family Usitatibacteraceae; genus JAEUMY01. The sequence goes on from JANNSU010000022.1 coordinate 109,303, forward strand.
CTTCATGATCCAGCGACTCGATCATGGCGACTTTCACCGCACCTTTCGGTGAGGGACTGCGACGGGACATTCGCATTAGCGCGGGGCCTTGCAGCCGGTGGCAATGTCGGCAAACTTGAATCGCTGGATCTGTTTCACCACCGACGCGCCGTTGATCGAATAGGTCAGTGTTGCCTGATTGCCATTCACGAAAGTCACCGAGAGCGTGCCGACAGTCGTCTCCGCCACTGCGCCCCAGGGGAAGGCGTTGAACACCGGCCCGGTGTAGCGCTTGAGCGGGCCGCTATAGGTTGACGTACCTGCCTGCAAAGTGCCGGGCGCCATGAGATACCAGACATTGCGCCCTGCAGCGTCATTCGTGTACAGACCAACCGTGAGGATGTCGCCCTGATGGATGATGTTGAGACCCCAACCGGATTCGTTCGGATTCCACCAGATGTCCTGGAAGTTGAATGTGGTTGATCGATCACTGCCATCGAAGGTGCAGGTGGGTGCCGTGGCATAGGTGAGACGCGTCAGTGCCTTCGTGACCGATGTGCCGCCGATGGTGTAGGTGAGATTGGCGTTTGTCGTGCCGACAAAATTCAATTGCATGGTGCCAACCACGGGATTTTGCACCTGCGACGTGGGCCAGGGGATGGTGCTGAAGGGCGGGCCTGATGGCCGCACCAGATTGCCCGAATAGCCGACGCCAGGGGTCAAGGTCGCGCCGGTCAGGATCAGGTATTGCGGCTGACCGTCGGTATCGAAGGTGTAGAGCGCACCCGCGATGATGTTCTCCTGATGATTCAGGGCCAGTCCCCAGCCGCTTTCGGTGGCATTCCACCAGATCGAACTATGGTTGTCTGTTGCCGAAGTGAATTTGGCAAAGAGCTGATAATTGCCACTTGCAGCCGACGGGTCCCAGTGGGCCACACTGACGTAGTACACCCCCGGTGTCGTGATGCGATACGTAAAGCCGAATTCGTTGTTGCGGGTTTCGGCGTCATCGTTCGCAACCAGGCCGGCGCCCTGGTCATTCAACAGCGCACCGGCCAGGTCATTGCCGCCAGTTGAATACACGGTGATGTGGCCCGGCTGGGCGATATCGAGGCGAAACACATCAATGTCGCCGGCGAAGTCGATGCTTCCATTCACCTGTCCACCCACCGTGAGCGGACGCACGTTCAGGCTCGGCATCGCGGCATCAATATCCCCCGCAGTCGGGGCCGCGTTCTGGATGATGCTGCGAATATTCGGAAAGAACGCTTCGAAACGCCCGTACAACGCCAGCTCGTTCAGGTTGGTGCAGCTCAAGCCACCGGCCTGGCGGATGGTGGTGCCGGACAGGATGCCCCGCAGCTGCAGACCGTTGCCGGGGCTTTGCGTGAACAGTCCCGAGCCGCTGCTGCCGCCCTCGATGACGCCACGCGTAAAGCTGACCCCATACATGTCGACCGGATAGCCTGCAACGCGCACGCGCGGCTCGGTGATCGACCCTTCCGAGTACTTCATCGGGTCGCCGCGCGGGTGGCTGATGGACACAACGGGCGTGTTATCCGCGAGATCGGCCGCATCCCAGCCTGCAAAGATGGTGCCGTTCGGCACCTGCGCATTTACCTCCAGCAACGTGGAGTCGAGCATGTAGTTGGTCTGCAGCATTGCAGCCCCGCCTGCGACCTGGACCCGATTCTGCTGACCGGTGTCGGCCGCACCGCAGGCCGTGTTTTCGTAGAACCAAAAGGTCGTGAGTGACGCCGCAGCGGCCGCCGTCGAAATGCAGTGGTTGGCGGTGAGCAGAAAAGCGCGGGGAAACCGTTCGCTGTTGATGAGCGTCCCGGTGCAGAGGAACCCGGAACTGCCGACGCGGAACTGAAGATGCGCCACGGAGCGCTTGCGCTGGTCAATGTCCGCGTCCAGCCCGGCACGCGTTGACGGACACTTCACGTCGACATTGCAGGATCCGGAGGCCTCCTTGGCCTGCCCTGATGTCGCCACCGCGAGATCGGGAGCAAGCGGATTCAGGTCGAAGTGCATGAGCGACGTGACACTGGCCGACACGCCTGAAGGTGGGGCCACATTGCCAAGTATGCGAAGCTCGATGGTCTGTACGTCACCATCGGTGTACGGCGTCCACAGTTCAGCTTCCAGCCCGGTGACTCGCATCCACTCGACGCGCGCATCCCGATTTCCACCAACCCGCAGCTCGCTCACGCCAAGGCGCGTCGGCAACGTGAGGCGCGCGCGCAGGCCGACTGCGCCGTCCGAACGCACCTCAAAGCGCGCGACATGGCTGCCATCCTTCTGCAGCGTCCAGATGAGTCCGGCATGAGCCGTGTCGATATCCGCGACTCGGCTGACCTTGATGAGCCCGGCAACATCCTCCTCGGGCGCTGCACGCTTCGCCTGGCTGGACAGCGCCGCAATGGCAGCGCCCAGCTCCAGTCGCTCGCTCAATGCTGAATCCGGTGCCACAAAGCGATGGACGGGATTGGCGAGCCCCTCGCCGAACGCGCGGGCGGGCATCTGCTGCGCCTGCACCGGTAGGCCAAACAAGGCCAGACATGCAGCGACTGCAGCAAAGGATGTGCGACCGAAGGCTGTGGCAGAAATCATGGGGACACTCACTTGAATGGTGCGGATTTACTTGATTACGCGCGGGGGTTGCGGCTGGACGCAAGCGTCGCGAGTGCCGCGCCGAGGCGCTTCAGGCCCAGACCCTGCTGTGACCAGAATCCCTCCCCATAGTTGCGGCCGGTTTCCTGGTCACGAATACCGGTGGGAGGATAGACGACCTCAAAGTTGGCGGTGCCAAAGAGCTGATCCCAGATGGGAAACAGCACCGCGAAGTTGCAGCCCTGTGCCTTGCCTTCATGCCCCAGCCCGATGGCATGATGCACGCGATGGAAACGGGGGCTCACCAGCACGCGTTCGCCAAAGCCAAAGCCCATGCGAATATTCGCATGCGACAGGCTCTCCACCACCCGACTGGCGACCACGATGAGCACGAACTGCCCGGGCGGCACGCCAATGGCCAGTGCCACGAAGGAAAACACGGCCGCCACGATGAGGTCATCCAGCAGGTGGTTGCGATTGTCAGTCCAGAAGGTCATGCGGCGCTGGCTGTGATGCAGCGCATGCAGCGCCCACCACCAGTTGAAGCTGTGCTGCCAGCGATGCAGCCAGTACGCCACGAAATCGAGCACGACGAGGTACACGACAAAGCTTGCCAGCGGATAGGCATTGAACCATGGCATGGCATCTTCCAGCTTCGGCGGAATGAAGCCCTGCATGCGCAGCCAGCCATCGACGCCATCCACCAGCGGCAACAGCACGATGAACGTGAGCAGCGGCAGCACACCCAGCCGTCCCAGAAGCGTGTAGATCACATCAACCCTGATCTGCCCACCCGCGCGGCTATCCGTCGACCAGTCCTCGGCTGGCTTCCATTTCTCAAGCGTACCGAGCAACAGTGCCAGCAATGCGATCTCGATGGCGCCGATGAGAAACCATTCAGTCGCATTGAACGCGGGCTCGGTCCACGACGCGAAACCCAGCGCAAACAGGACAGGCTGCACCACAGCTTCGAACAGCCACTGGTGCGCGTTCGCATACCAGGTGCTCAGCGCTTCCACGTTGGATGCTCCGTGATCTTCGCGAAACAGAACCCCTTCGCCTTCAAGCCGGAAATGAGCTCATCCAGCTTCGGCCACAGCGGGTCCTTGCGCGACCAGATGCCGAGGTGCCACAGCAGGATGTCGCCATCGCGAATATTCGCAAGCTGCTTCTTGATGAGCGCATCAGAGGGAAACTTCTCGGACGGCAACTCATCCCCGCTGAAGCCCGCGTCGGACCACGGCACGTGCTTGTAGCCGCAGGCTTCGGCGAATTTGATGGTGTTCGGTGTCAACTTGCCGCCGGGTGCGCGCCAGACGGGGTCGAGTTCGCGACCTGTCATCTTGCGGAACGCGTCAGCAGGCTTGCGGAGTTCTTCGCAGAATGCTTTCTGGTCCAGTGACTCACCCTGTGTCTTGCCCCATGGCAAATAGGCCACTTTGTTGCCCGTGTCGCCGCGAAAATACCAGTGCCGCCAAGTGTGCGACCCAAACGCATGCCCCTCATCCACACGCGCTTTCCAATAGGCGGACCAGGAAGGATCCAGCGACGTATCCCCGCGCTGCGTCTTCTCGTTGGCCAGAAAGAACGTGGCTTTCACATCGTGCTTTTTCAGGATCGCCGCCATCTCCTCGGCCGGGCCCATGTGGCCGGTGTCGAGCGTGAGGTAGGCCGTGCCTTTGCAGGTGGCGGCGGCATCCGAGGCAAAGACAATGCAAACACAGATGAACACGGATGAACACAGATGGTTCAGTCGGGAATCCGTGGTCTGAATGAACAATCTGACGGACTTTCTGAGCCAGCGCAAATGCCTGATCACGACAGATTGAAATCCGTGTTCATCCGTGTTCATCTGTGTTTGCGTGTGGTCTGGCTCTACCGACGCGGCGCATGCGACATGAAGTAAATCCCGTGTGGCGACTTGCCCACCGGAATCTCCTTCACCGTCTGCTTGGTGGCCATGTCGATCACGGCTACCTTGCGCGCCCAACGGGCCGTGACCCAGAGCTGCTTGCCGTCGGCGGTGAGCTCCATGCAATCGGGGCCGCCCTTCACCGGAATGGTGTCCACCACCTCCAGCTTGCTCTGGTCGATGACGCTGATGGTATTGGCCACCCGATTGGAGAGCAGCACGCGCTTGCCGTCGCCCATTGCGATGAAGTTGTGAGCACCTTCGCCCGTCTTGATCTTCTTCACTGATTTCTTCAAGCGCCAGTCCACGACCTCGACATGGTCGGACCCGGTCATGCCGATGAGGAGATGCTTGTCATCCGGCGTCATCCAGATCCCGGCCGGCATCTTGCCTACGGGCATCTTCCACGCCACCGCCTGGGTCTTGAGGTCGATCGCAGCAATCTCGTTGCTGTCCTGCAACGTGATGAAAGCAAAAGCGCTGGCGGAGTCGAAGGCAACGTGGCTGGGCGTCTTGGGCAGGGCGATCCGCTTGATGAGCTTGAAGTCGCTGCCGTTGTACAAATCCACCCGATCCAGGCGCAATGACACGGATACGAACCACTTCTTGTCCGGCGAAAAGCCGATCTGGTAGGGATCGGATATGCCATCGATGCGGCGCTTGATTTCGCCGGTCTTGGGGTCAAGGAACACCAGATCATTGCTGGCCGCATTGGCGACGATGAGGAACTGGTCATCCGGTGTCGCCATCAGGTGGTGCGGCTCTTTGCCGATGGGAATGCGCTTGATTTCCTTCATGCCCGCCTTGTCGAGGATGCTGACCGTGCCATCGCCCGAATTCAGCACCACGGCGACCTCGGCCTGCGCCACGAACGACGTCGTGGCCAAGCACGCCAGCATGCAGGAGGCAAAATGGAGCGCAATTCTCATTGTGTCGAACCCATCGGATTGAAACAGAAAATTCAAGAGGAAAAAAGCGGAGCAATGCTACCATGCAACGCATGTCCCCCCAGTCTCGCTGACAGCGAAAAACCCGCTTGTTCTTCCCTGCGCTCAATTACTGCTCTGTCTGCGGTCTGGCTACCGAAACCAGGGTGCCTGACGGCGACAATCGCATGCGGGCTGTCTGCTCAGGCTGCAGCACCATCCACTATCAGAATCCCAAGGTGGTGGTGGGCTGCCTGCCCGTGTGGGAAGACCGCATCCTGATTTGCAAACGCGCCATCGAACCGCGGCTGGGCCTGTGGACACTGCCCGCAGGATTCATGGAGAACGGCGAATCCACGGCAGAAGGCGCCATGCGGGAGGCCGTCGAGGAAGCCAATGCAAGGGTGGAGATCACCCAGCTTTACACCACCTATTCCATCCCATCCATCAGTCAGGTGTACATCATGTTCCTGGCGCGGCTGCTGGACCCAGATGTGTCCGCTGGACCGGAAAGCCTGGAAGTGAAGCTGGTCACCGAGGACGAGATCCCCTGGGATTCGCTGGCCTTTGTCATGGTGAAACGGACCCTGCGGCACTTTCTGGAAGATCGCAGAGCCGGTGTTTTCGTACCCCGGTTTGGTGATATCAGGCCGCCGGAAAGGTAGCGTTCACCCGGTCCATGGTCTGGATGCTCTACAGGAGGCCGCGCGGACTGACAGTCCGTATATTGCAAAAACTGCTACTCCGGCCCCATACTGTTACGTAGCCCTTTAGAGCCAGGACTTGGAAAATGAAAAAGAGCACCGCACACATCGCACTTTCTCTTGCATTGTCGGCATTCGCAATGCCCGCCATCGCCGCCGCCGGCCCGCGCCTCAGCTGCGACGATCTCAAGGCCAAGGTTGAAGCCAAGTTTCAAGCAAAAGGGGTAAAGCATTACACCCTGGAAGCTGTCGACATGAAGGCCGACGACAGCGGTGCCAAGTCGGTCGGCACCTGCGACGGCAACACCAAAAAGATGCTTTACAAGCGCGGTGCCGCCCCCGCTGCAGCGCCCAAGTCGGACGCCAAGGCCGATGCGCCCAAAGCCGACGCGAAGGCAGCAGCACCCAAGGCAGACCCCAAGCCCGCCACACCCGCAGCGGCACCCGCAAAGCCAGCTGGTAAATAGTTTCTGCTAGTTGTCTTGACCCGACGCCCGCCGCATGCGGGCGTTGTTGTTTGCAGCGATCTGGATGCTCATACCGCGAGCACGCGATCACCCGCAATGACAAAGCAGCGATCCCCTTTCACCGGCCGCACCATGGCACTGCCGGTGAACTCGCCGAACGCGGGCAGCACCGCATGGTCCGGCTTCAGCCAGTAGCACGCCAGGGTCAGCCCCGGCCCCGTCGGGTCGGTCAGGCGCACGGCGGGATGAATGTGCCCGCACAGCGCATAGCCACCCACCAACGCCCCGGGATGATGCGCCAGCATGAATGGCGTCATCACCTCCCCTTCTTCGACGCAGCGGATGTTCCACGCGTCCGGCGGATCACCCGCCTTGTCGTCGTGATTGCCGCGCACCAGTGTCATCGCCACTTGCGAATATTCGCTGCGCCATTCGGCAAAGCGTGCCAGCGTGCGCGGCGCACGTGCCGCCTTGCTGTGCAGGAAATCGCCAAGGAAGACGATATGTTCGGCACCCGTCGCATCGATGCATGCCGAGAGACGGTCGACAGCGCGTGTCGTCGTTCCCGCCGGTAGCGCCAGCCCGGCATCACGGAACGCGGCAACCTTGCCGAGATGATAGTCAGCGATGAAGAGCGTCTTCAGCCGCGGCCAGTACATCGCCTTGTCGGCCAGCAGCGTGACGGACTCCCCCGCCAGCTCGGTTTGCAGGCCGGGATCAGCCATTGCCGAATGCATAGGGCCCGGGAAAAGTTCCGACCGTCACCATGTGCGTCACGACACCCGTTTCGGCCGACCAGCGATGCAGCAAGAATCCGGGCGGCTCCATGATGTAGCTTTCCCTGGCACCCGGCGCGAGGCTCAGCGTCAACTGGTGCGCCGTGCTCGGCGCTGTCTGCGCCAGCGTGCCGGCAAAGCGGGTCTGGATGGGTCGATGCAAGTGGCCGCACAACACGCGCTCGATCTCCGGATGGCGCTGCACGATGGCCGCCAGCCGGTCCGGCTGACGCAATCCCATCGCGTCCATACCCTCGATGAAGGTGCGGAATGGGGGATGGTGCAGCATCACGATGGTTGGCTTGTTGTTCCCTTCGCTCAGCGCGCGTTCCAGCCAATCGAGCCGCGCTTCACACAGCTCGCCGTAGGGCTTCTTCGCCGCCCAGGTATCGAGCGCGATGATGCGCACGGGAAAGTCATCAACGATGTACTGGATGAAATCCGGCGATTGCGGCATCCACGGTTGATCGCCGAATGCGATTTGCAGGGTCTCGCGGTGATCGTGATTGCCGGGGATGACGTAAAGCGGAATGCCTGCCTCGCTGATCGGCTGCAGCAGTTCACGAAGTTGCGAATATTCGCCTGCGCTGCCACGATCAACCAGATCGCCAGTGAGCACGACCACATCGGGCAGCGGGTTCATCGCCATCAGCGTGCTGACCGCCTCGCGCAGATGGCGTGCCGTATCGACGCGGTTGTAAAGCTGCGTGCCAGGAGCGGTGATGTGGGGGTCGGAGAGTTGGGCGAGGAGCATTACGAAACCAGTACGCTGTGCGCTATTCTCCGTGGGAAAGCAAAAAATGTCTCCATCAAAAATACACTTGAAATACACATGTCGCGTTCATTGCTGACCAGAATAATTTTTGTTCTGTCACTCTTCTCAACACTTTTCTGGGTGCTTGGGCTCCTAGCCGAACTGCTTTGGTCCAAAGAGCCCAGCATCTCTCTCCTGTTGCCAGCAATCTTGCCAATAGGGACGGCGATACTGATCTCACTATTCCGAATTTGGCCCGGCTTCCTGGGACAGTCCAAACTTGATACACGCCTATTCATTCTCAAACTCTTAGCTTGGTATGCCATTAGCTATGTGGCCATTGGCCTGTTCATATTGGGTGCAGGCCATTCAATCTTCGTATTCCACTCTGCATCTTCCGATTCTGCTCAACAAGAACTAGGATTGCTCATTTGGATGCTCGCCCTCTGGCTTCCACTATGGGCAGCACCCGGTTCAGCGGTTCTGCTGGTTTGGTTACGAAGTCGCCCAACTCCGTCCAAGTAGAGCGAGCCATGCGGGCAGGCCAATTGTTTCATCGCCCCGCCACCTCGTCATAAACCAACTGCATTCGCGTCACCCGATCCGCCAGCGTCTCGCTGGACAACTTCTCGTAGAGCCGCTCCACCATCAGCGGAAACGCAAACGGTGACGGCCGGTCGGTCTTGCTCACCAGCAACTGCATGCCCTCGAACCGCTGCATGGCGGCACTCAGACGCGAATATTCGAGCTCACGCTGCAGCACCTCATTGCGCGTCTGTCCCAGCAGCGGATTGGTGGCATCAAAGCGCGCGAACACGTCGTATATCAAGCCGCTCGACGCCTGCAGCTGCTTGTTGGACTTGCCCGCCCCCGGATAGCCCTGGAACACGAGCCCGGCCACACGTGCGATCTCGCGGAAGTGGCGTTTGGCCAGCTCGGCGGCGTTCAGGCTGGCGACAACATCCTCGAACAGGTTGTCAGACGAGAGGAGACCCGCACGCAGCGCGCCATGCAGGTTGATCTCGTCCTTGGCCATGAGCTCGAAACCGTAGTCATTCACCGAGAAGGTAAAGGTCACTGCCTTCAACAGACCGATGCGGTAGCCAAACAATGCAGCCAGCGCGGTATGCACAGCGCGGCCTTCGAACGGAAAGCAGAACAGATGATGTCCTTCGCGCGAGCGGGCCTGCTCGAACAGCAGCTCATGCCGACGCGGAATACGTGACCACAGACGCTGCACTTTCAAAAGCTTCTCCACGACAGCGAACTCAGGCTCATGCACGCCGCCCGCGAGATGTCGCTCCAGCAGCTCGCGCACGCTCTCCGCCAATTGCGAGGAGAGCGGCATGCGCCCGCCGTTCCAGCGCGGCACCGTCGGGCGTGACGGCGGGGCAGATTTCACGTAGCACGTCATGTCCAGCATGCGGATGAATTCCAGCGTGCGGCCGGCAAAGATGAACGCATCACCCGGCGAGAGGCGCGCGGCGAAACTCTCCTCGACAAATCCCAGCTTCTTGCCGCCGATGCCTCTGCCCATCACGACAGCCACCGATGCATCCGACACGATGGTGCCGATGTTCATGCGATGGCGGCGCGCGATGGTGGCGTTCTCCACGCGATACACGCCATCACGTTCCACCACCTTGCGGTAGTCCTCGTAGGCGGATAGCGCAGCGCCACCCTTGGTGACGAAATCGAGTGCCCAGTTCCATTCCTCGCGCGTGAGATCGCGATAGCTCCACGCGCTCGTGACTTCCGCGAATAGCTCATCGGAGCGAAAACCCTCGCCCAACGCGAGCGTCACCAGATGCTGCGTGAGCAGATCCAGCGGCTTATTGATGAGCGGGCGCGACTCGATTTTTCCTGCCTGCGCGGCCACGCGTGCGGCGGCGGCCTCGATGTATTCGAACGCATGACTGGGCACGCAGGAGGCGCGCGACACCTGCCCCGGGGCATGGCCGCTGCGGCCTGCACGTTGCAGCAGGCGCGCGACACCTTTCGGGCTGCCCACCTGCAGCACCCGCTCCACCGGCGAGAAATCCACGCCCAAGTCGAGGCTCGATGTGGCCACCACGGCCTTCAGGCTGCCGTCTTTCAACCCGCCTTCCACCCAGCGCCGCACGTCAAGATCCAGCGAGCCGTGATGCAGCGCGATCTCGCCTGCCCACTCCGGCTTGGCGGCGAGCAAGCCCTGATACCAGAGCTCGGCCTGCGAGCGCGTGTTGGTGAAGACGAGCGTGCTCTTCGATTGCTCGATGGCCTTGATGACTTCACCCAGCATGACCAGCCCCAGATGCCCGGCCCAGGGGAAGCGCTCACCTTCCGGCGGCATGAGCGTGTCGATGACGATCTGCTTGTCGGTTGCGCCATGGATGATGATGCCGCGAGGCGGTTGTCGTTCCTTACCCCCTCTCCCCCACCCCTCTCCCACGAGGGGAGAGGGGAGTTCACCGTAGCCCGGATGCAGCGCAGCGGAATCCGGGACCGGCACACCGAGCAAGCACGCCATTGCCTCATCCAGATTGCCCAACGTGGCAGACACCCCCCACACGCGCATGGCCGGGTTCCAGCGCCGCAACCGCGCCAGCGCCAGCTCGGTCTGCACGCCGCGCTTGGTGCCCATCAATTCGTGCCATTCATCAACGACCACACTGCGAATATTTGCAAGCGTTTCCCTGGCCGTTGCAGAGCTCAGCATCAGCGACAAACTCTCCGGTGTCGTCACCAGCACAGTGGGCAGGCGCTTGGCCTGACGCGCGCGTTCGGCACTCGACGTGTCACCCGTCCGTGCGCCAACTGTCCACGGCAACCCTAGCGCCTCGACTGGCTTTTGCAAAGACGCGAGCGTGTCGGCAGCGAGTGCCCGCATGGGCGTGATCCAGAGCACGGTGAGTGGTTCGGGCTTTGCGATTTTGCTGGCGGTCTTGAAATCCCCCCTGCCCCCCTTTTTCAAAGGGGGGTTCTCACCCATTGGAACGCTGTTACTCCCCCCTTTGCAAAAGGGGGGCTGGGGGGGATTTACTTCGTGACCTTTGAAAGCGGGGGGCTGGGGTGGATTTACTTCGTGACCTTTGCAAAAGGGGGGCTGGGGGGGATTTTCAGCGCACCAATCGGGATTGTGTTCCAACCACTCCATCACCGGCCCCAAAAATGCAGCCAGCGTCTTGCCCGTCCCGGTTGCAGAGTGGATCAAGCCACTGTCACTGCCGAGGTGCGCTGCCCACACCTCCCGCTGGAACGCGAACGGCTGCCAGTCGCGCGTGGCAAACCACGCCTCGATGTGTGGATGCATCATCAGCCAAGCAGCCGGCGTGCAGCGAGCAAGGTTGCGGCGTGAATGTCCACCGTGTCCCGGATGTCGCGGGCATAGCCGCCCGCCATCGCGATGGCGACGGGAACGCCGGCGTTCTTGAGGCGTGACAGCACCAACTCGTCCCGCGCCAGGAGCCCCGCTTTCGTGAGCTTCAGCCGACCCAGCCGGTCATCTTCAAAGGGATCGGCACCTGCAAGATAGATTGCGAGATCGGGTTGATGCCTTCGCAAGACATACAAGACATACTCCAGAGCACTGTCCAGTGCTTGCGAATATTCGCGGTCGCCGGTGCCATCAGGCAGATCGATATCGAGATCGCTGGTGGCTTCGCGGCGGAAAGGATAGTTGCGCGCACCATGCATGGAAAAGGTGAACACGGTGTTGTCGTCTGCAAAAATGGCAGCCGTGCCATTGCCCTGATGGACATCGCAATCGATGACAGCAACGCGCTGGGCCAAGCCTTCGGCCTGCATGGCACGCGCAGCGATGGCGGCATCATTGAACACGCAGAAGCCCTCACCCTTGGCATAGCCAGCGTGATGCGTCCCGCCCGCGAGATTGGCAGCCCAGCCGCGCTGCAACGCCAGTCTCGCCGCAGCCAGCGTGGCACCGGACGATCTGCGCGAGCGCTCCACCATTTCCAGGCTCCACGGGAAGCCGATCTCGCGGATTTCCGCCTTCGTCAGCGCGCCGGATTGCACTCGTTGCAGATAGTCCGGGCAATGCGCGCGAGCTATTTCCTCATCCGTCGCGGCCGGTGGCACGCAGAAATCGGCCGCCGAGAACGCGCCGCTCTCTTCCAGCCGCTCGCGCAGCAGCGCGTACTTGGCCATCGGGAAGCGATGACCGTCGGGGAGGGGAAGGACAAACTGGTCGGCGTAGAACAGCACGGTGCGAATATTCGCATACCGTGCTCCGGATTTTGGTCAGATCAAAACCATGCCATGCAAGCCTTGTCGGCATTTGCTCCCGGCTTCACAAAATATTGCGGCACCAGATCAGCCATTTCCTTCACCGGGCGATAGTCCATTTTTCGCAACTGTCCTTCGGAATCCTCGACCGATATCTTCACGTCGTTCTCGATGTCGTCATGCCGGATCGAGAGGCCTCGGGTCTTCATGCCGTCGCGCAGCCCCGCGCGCCAGGCCGCGCTGCCTTCCACCACGCCGGTCATGACGCGGGTCTTGATGGTCTCATTTACATTGAAACCGGCCTCGTACCGCACCATGCGCACATCGCGCTTTTCGTAACAGGGACCGAGCAGCTCGCCCGTCAGCTCCACCGTTTCGCCACGATCAATGAAACGCTGGACATCGTTGTCGATGCCCGCCAGCTTGGGCTTCAGTGCGCCGAGCAGCCGGGTCGTGGCCAGCTCGCCATTCGCATCCTTCGTCTGCAGGCCGGTCAGCACCGCATCCAGCGACTCGCCCTTTGCATTCAAGGCCGCATGCCAGCGCAGCGCCACCAGTTCACCACGCTGATACGGCATGTCACCCGCGTCACGGCGCTTCCAGAAGTTGTCGGCCGTGGTGCGGTTGTCGAGGTTGCGGGCAGGCGAAGCAAGGTAGCGGCGAATGACGCCATTGACCGCGTCGGCATACCGCTCGCGATTCCACAGGCCGGACTTCACGAGCAGGCGATGGGTGAGATAGTTGGTGAAGCCTTCGGAGAGCCAGTAGCTCAATCCCTCATCCGCGCCGGATGCCATGATGCCGATACGGCTCGGGACCCAGCTATGCAGGTGTTCGTGACCGATGAGAAAGTCGAATGCCGGGCTGGTCACCTTGAAATCCGCCGCAGTATGCATGGCGAAGGCATGGTGGAGCGCAGTGCCACCGTAACTGCCACCGGCTGAAGAGTTCGGAATGTGGGTGATGAGGAAATGCGGGAAGTCGAAGTCATTCCAGAATTCGCGATGTGCAGCCACCAGCTTGTGCGTCGCCGTGACAAACTCGCCGTCCGCAAACTGCCGCTCGCCGCGAAGGGCAATGTAGAGCGGCTGATCGCGAATCATGACCTTGTGCAGGCGAAAATCGCCACCGACATACACGGCATGGCGTGCCAACTGCACTGCGACGTTCTGCATGGTCCAGATCGTGGTGGTTCCGTTCTTGACACCATGACTGCTGGCCAGGGTCCATTCTGCCGGGAGACCACGCCACTCGATGATGAGTGTGATCGCATCCTTCTCACCGAATTGCGTCGGCTGGATGAACGCTGCATGGCCGATGAGCTGAAACCAGGTCGGCTCCAGAATGGGATCGTAGAAGGTGCTGTGTTCCAGCTTTTCGCGAGACTTGTTGTGCACTTCGTAGCGAAGCTTCAGCGGCTGGCTGGCGGGGCGGTTGGCCTTGTGCACCAGGATGCGCTGCGCAGGTTTGACGCCGTCCTTGATCACCACGCCAGGATCAAAACTCTCCAGATTGCGAATATTCGCAACGAAATTGCGTCCCGGGCCGAATTCGTCGGGAAGGTCGATGATGGTTTCCGTGCCGGGCCGGGCGGGGAATCGGGCCTCGACCAGAAAGTGCCGGCTCTCGGACTGCCATCGGGGCGTGAGGATGAAGTGGACCTTCGGCAGTGCCGCTGCGGCCTTGCTGGCTGCCACTTTTTGTGGCGTGGCAGCGTGGCCCAAAGCGGTCAGTGGAAGCAGTCCTGCTGTCAGCAGTGCAACAAGGTATCGGGAAATGAGAGTGTTCGTAGACATGATCGTGATTGAAAATGAATAGCCTGACAGCATGCCCGGCGTGACGCTGAACCTGGCGTGCCAGGCGACGAGTTGCAGATTTCGCGTGCCGAACCTGCCCAGTCGCCGGGATTGAAGTCCTCGACTGCGCCCCGACAATTCGACGGGCAAATGTTGTATTGTCCGATGACGCAGAAATAGTTCCTGAGACCCCATCATGCCCTTCCCCTTTTACGACAAACTCAACCCCGCCCGCCAGCGCATCTACCGTGCCAGCGACGCCATCCCGAAAATCGAGATTGCGAATATTCGCATGATGGCACCTCAGGTCCAGCAGATCGAACGCGCCCTCATGACTTCCAACCGCGCCGCCACCGAACAGGCGTGCCAGGCGCTGGTCAACGCGCTCAACACGCAGGTGAAAACACCGGCCGTGCGCGTGAAGGTCCTTGAGCGGCGCCCGTCGGACGATTTCGGCGAGCTGCATGGCCTGTACGAGCCGGACAACGGCGGCAAGGTCGCAACCGTTACGATCTGGATGCGCACGGCGCAGAAGGATCAGGTGGTGAAGTTCCGCACCTTCCTGCGCACGCTCATCCACGAGATGTGCCATCACTTCGACTATGAGCATCTTCGTCTGGCCGAGACGTTCCACACCGATGGCTTCTACCAGCGCGAGTCGGTGCTGCTGAAGGAGTTGCTGGGAGAGCCGGTGACAGAGTTCGTTGCCCACAGTGGGCGGCCCCAGCCGGGCAAGCCTGCGACGGGGAGTGGCGGCAGAACCGGTCGTCCGTCCCCGCCCGCCGGGGCCCATCCCGGCGCACGCGCAAAGTCAGCCAAGCCAGCACCGGCCAGCCCGAAGCCGCCTCGCGCTGCGCCCCTGCCCAAACCGGCCCCCAAGCCCGCGACCGTCATCGTGCGCAAACCCGTGCGGACACCGACCGATCCCAGCTGAGCGGCGGATGATCAATGCCCATTCATGATGGCCCGGACAGGATGGCGGCAGCATGACGAGCCGCGCTCGACTGCACCAGATCTTCTACTCTGATGCCACCCGCGTCGCCCTCGATCCGGGCTTCACGCCGCTGGATAATCTGGCGAACGAGCGGCCAGACTGGCGCGAGTACTGGCCCATCCGCCGGGTCTTGCTGACCGAGACGCTGGACGAGACATGCTTCCATGGTTTCTTCTCGCCCAAGTTCGGCGAGAAGACGGGGCTCAAGTCGGATGATTGCCTGGCACTGATTGCGCGGGCCGCACCTGACACGGATGTGGTGCTCTTCTCCCCGTTTTATGACCAGATCGCTTTCTACTGGAACATCTTCGAGCAGGCTGTCTCCCATCATCGCGGCCTCCTGCCCACGTTTCAGGCGGCTGCAGCATTGGTACAGCCGGGGGTGGCTATCGAGTCACTCATCACCGACTCGACCAACACCGTGTTCTCCAATTTCTTCGCGGCGCGGCCGCCGTTCTGGCGCGCGTGGCTCGCGGCAAATGAGCGACTCTTTGCCGAAGCGGAGTCCGGCACGGGTCCACTGCATGATGGCCTCAATGCGGAAGCGATCTATGGTCCCGGCCCGGTGGCGGCCAAGGTATTCATGATGGAGCGCGTGGCCACCCTGCTGCTGGCATCACAACCGGGCTGGAAAGTGCTGGTACGGGATCCGCACGAGTCGCCAGCCGAGCCGCTCTTCGCGATGTGGCAAGACGCGTTGATGCAGATGGATGCGCTGAAAATCGCGAGCCGACAAGAGCCGCAACGTGCACCGGAATTCTTCGCTGCGTTTCGCGATCTGCAGCGCAACATCGCAGCGCAATCGCGCGCTCAGCATGCCGCAGCAGGCGACAACGTGGCGACCGGGTCTACCGGCTGAAGTAGCCGAACGCTGCCACGCAGCCGATAAGTACCATGATCGCCAGCACCCAGAACCCGCCGCGCGCTTCCTTCTGCCGTGTCTCCAGCTGCGCCTTCAACACGGGCTGGGTGGCGATCCATGCCTCGACACGACCCTTGGCTTCCTTGAGCCCGATGCCTTCAACTTCACGCACGATCTTGATGGCCTCAATGAGATTCCCCTCGGCCTCAAGGACAGCTTGGGCCTTTGGAGGAAGATCGGTCGCCGGCTTCATGCGGACGCTCCGTAGAGATCGATACGGTCTGACAATGCAAGGCGGTATTTGTATAGCGCCTCGTCAGCATTGGGTAGCTTCACTTCGCCATCGCGGGTGAAGCCCAGCCGCTTGAGCAGCGCGTCTGAAGCATGATTGTCGAATGTGGCGATGGCGACAACGGTACGAACCTTCTTGTGGTGCCGCCCCCAGTCGAGCACGGCACGCGAAGCCTCTTCGGCGTAACCCTTGGCGCGATACTCTGGCAGAAATGCAAAGCCCAGATCCAGATCGTCGAGGCCATCGCGCTTGATGAGCCCGCAGATGCCGACCGGCGTGCCGAGATCTTTCAGCGATACACGCCAGAGGCCCACGCCATGCTTTGCATACATCGCCTGCGGACCATTCTTCAAGTAGCGCAGCGCATCGTCATCCGAGTGCACGTTCTTGTCGCCGATATAGCGCAACCAGCCCTTGTCGTTGACCAGCGCCCGGATGAACGCCAGATCGTTCTGGGTCAATTCGGCCAGCACGAGTCGGCTCGTCGGGATGGGCATCAACCCGGTCTGTTCAATGGTGTCCATGCAAATTCCTCAATCGCCCCGAGTGCTCAGTTGTACTGAATGCTCAATCGTCCCGAATGCTCAGTTGTCCTGAATGATGAGACGCTTCATTTTCGACGCCACGCCGCTCTTGATGGTCACGCGTGACTTGGCCAACCCGAAGTGACTCGCGACCAGCGCGATGACCGCCTCATTTGCCCTGCCCTCGACCGGCGGTGCATTCACCTCCGCAAGCCAGCTGCCGTCAGCCTGTTCGGTGAGTCGCGCATGACGCGAACTCGGTTTCACGCGCAGGCTCAATATCCTCATGCGCTGCCGACCTTTTGCATCCAGCAGGACTCAACTACCTGGCGGCAGATTCTCGACCGGGACAGCAACTTTCTCCACCACCACACCCGGCTGGCTGATCCAATGCTCAAACCCGTCGATGCTGTCCATCTGCTGTCTCGCATCAGTCACCATCCTGGACATCATCTCGCCCGGAATGGGCAGCAGGTACATCTGGCCAGCGCCGTCGGTGAACGTGAAGCCGCACACCTGGTTGGAGACATCAAAAAACGTGCCCATTTCGTTGGGCGGAATCACGACATCCGGAAGTTTCTTGCTCATGTTGGCACTTTCCATTTATTTAACTCTTACAGCTCTGCGGTACTGCCAACGCCAGCTAGCAGTGCGGATGGCATCGAATCCACGAACTCATCGCGCCCGTTTCACCAGCCGCACATGCGCGGGCGCCTCGCTGGCAAAGCCATGTCCCAGCAACCGCTCTTCAAACGTGTACCAGCCCGTGACGCCCAGGCCCACCTCACCCTTCGATCCGCCCACCCGGTAATACATGCCGGACGTCTGCACCGGCGACGGAAACACATCAAGGTCGACGACATATTCCAGCTTCATCTCGGGTTCCGGGTAGATCGATTCAATGATCGTGCCGAGCTCCTGGCCAGTCGGCAAACGCCAGCCATCCGGCGCTGCCTCCCGGGCAACAAAATGTGCAATGGAATCCCCATCGATGAGGCGTGTGTCACCCAGGCAGGCCTTCATGAGATAGCGTCGGCCTTCCACGCAGCGCTTCCACACGAGCCCGGTACGCGTGTCCGTTACAGTCTGTTCGTCGCTGGCAATAATGAATCGCTCGGCAGGCGTTGCCTCCACAGGTTTCGATGCTGCGGGCGCTGTCTTCTTTCCACAGCCGCCGAGCAGGACCGACATCGCAAACAGCCCGATTGCGAAACTTCGCAAGGCGCCGGGTTCAAATCGCATCGACCAGTGCCTTGACTGCATCAGCCTTCCACACCACGCCAAGATCGGATGCCGGTGTCACGCGGCCGCCGTACACACCGATGAAGCGCAGTACCGGGCCGTCAAAACGGGACAGACTGCCATCACTCATCACCACATCACCGCCCGAGCGGTAGGCGATCACCGGCGCGCCGGACTGGCCCGCAAGCGTGCGGCAATCAACGAGCTGGATCGGCAGATCAACAAAATTCTCTACAGGCTCCGATGCCAGAAACCCGGCCGCCCACACCGGCAGCATGTTGCCACCTGCAGTTTGTCCAAACGGAAAGCCAACAATGCTGACGGCATCCGATGGCCCGAGCAGCAGGTCAGCTCCCAGGTCTTCCAGATCAAATGGATAGGTCGCCACATCTGCCAGCGCCGTGAGGCGCAAGGCACCGACATCCATTTTTGCGCCCAAGGTCGGGTGCTCGAACCAGCGTTTGATCGGACCGTCATAGAGCGGCTCGATGCGTGCGAGCCACTGACCCACGGCGTCCTTGCGATTGTGGATGATGACCAATTCAGTCGGCGTCGCGCCATTGTCGGCGAAGGGCTTTTGCGTGTTCTGGTCGCGACCGGTCAGGACATGCCGGTTGGTGACGAGGAGAGGACCATAGCGGGACTGCACCAGAAACCCGGTAGCCGAGGACAGTGGTTCACCATCAACCTGTGTCTGGATGAGCAGGGATTGCACCGAAGGGCGCGCAAGCTGAACCATGAATGAAAATCCGCAAAGCTGAAAGAGGCCGCATTTTCGCAGCTTATGGCGGTGCCTGCTCTGGCCCCCCTGCCCGAGCCATCCCCGTTGCCGCGCTCCCACTACGCAGCCGGATACGGATCTGTTGCATGAACCATTCCAACGCACCCTCGCGGCCGACCACCCCGTCAATTCGGATGCGGACGCAAAAGCCTGTTGGCGTGGCGGGGCCCGCCAACAGGCGGAGGACTCACCGAATCAGTCAAGGCAGGCGCAGGTTCACGACATGGCGAATATTCGCAATCGAGCCAGGCGCGTCCATATCCTCGTCAGGCACGTCCCTATCTGTATCAAGAGGGCGGCTTGGGCGCTGCTGGCTCGCGGCAGCCTTGCGACTGTCCGATGCCCTTCAGATATGCGCGGCGCACGGTTCCTGCGGCGATGGCGGCCAGTACTTCCCGCGAATAGCGCTCCGCACCCGTGAGCCGACGCAGCCAGCTGCGGTAGGGAATGAGCCCTTCCACCGCACCGCGGATCGCCCCACTGGCAGAATCGCCAATCGCATCCACTCCGCGTTCCAACAGGCTGGGATTGTTGGCAGTGGCGGGCGTATCGAGGTCTGCACCCAGCGCTGCATCCAGCGCCTCAACCTCCCTGCCAATCCCTTCGCAGGAGGGATCCAGCGGAATCGTATAGGGCGCCTTGTGCGCGGACTTGAGCGCCGGCGGGATGTCTTTGCGCACAAGATTGAGATCGCTGAATGGTGTGCGCGCAGCCTCGTGCAACGCGAGCTCTGTCTTGCCCTGCACCTTGTCCACTGCAGCAGCCGTTTCGCCCTGCCGGTCAGGTGTTGCGCATCCAGTCAGCGCCGCCATGAGGGCCAGCCCGCAGACTTCAATGTTCCAATGCTTCATGCATCGCCTCCTCCTCATCAAGTAATCCGCTATCGTGCCAGTGCTGCGCGAAGACTGCCGCCCCCCCCCGGTCCAATGCCGAATGGAAATCAGCGATCTGTCCCCTGGCCAATCTCACCCCGGTAGTCTGTGTGCAAATGCCATTGACCCTGGCTTTGCGCGAGCAGGCCGGTACTGTGAAGATAGGTGACAAGCCGCTCGATTCGCCTTGGCATACCCTGGGTCTCGCTGATCAGCCAGTCGATGAATTCGGGTGGCGGCTCCCACTGCAGTAACATTCGCATCCATATGCGCACCGACTCTGCCTGCAGCGGACGCACTGACACGCTGGCGACAAGCGGGGCTCGATAAGGCATGGTCTCGGGATCGCCGACGAGGATCAGCCCCACCACACCCAGACCGGCATTGCCGAGCAGCTCGCGCAGCACCTGGTGCGTGCTCCAGTCGAGATGGACAGCGTCATCCACTGCACACAACACCTCGTTGCACAATTGACCCGCCAGATGATTCTCCACCAATGCTGCAACCGCTTCAGCGGTGCGCTCTGCTCCGGGCCTTGACTGCAACGCAGCGATGTCGCGGCGCAACGCAGGCATCGCGAGTGCAAGTGCCCCATACGGTTGCGACTTCAGGCGCGGCGTGCAGCGGAGGTCCAGCACCGTCATGCCACGTTGCAGGCCACGACGTACCGCTTCATCGAGAAGTGCCGTACGGCCGGCACCCGCGGGCCCACCAATGGTGAGCACACCGCGCGATGTATTGCGAAGATCGGTCAGAAAGCTGGCCAGCGAGGCAAGCTCCGCGTTGCGATCCACCAGCCGTGAAAGTGATTGAAAGGGCAATGCCGACGCACGCGGCAATTCCTCGCCCACCACGCGGTCTCGTCCCTGACGTTTGGCAGCATAGTTGCGAGCGTCGGCGCGCTCGAACAATGTCGCATCGCCATCGGCATCATCAGGAAAGGTGGCCACGCCGACGCTCAATGTGACGGTAAGCGGAATGTCAGGCAGGACAGGCGTGCCGCGAACCACCTCGATCAGGCGGCCGCCCATCTGCATGGCCCGATCATGGTCCAATCCCGGCAGCACCAGTACGAACTCATCGCCGTCATAGCGGAAAAACGCATCAACTGTGCGGGTCATCGTGCGCACCCTGCGGGCGACCTCTGCGAGCGCCTGATCGCCCCGGGCATGCCCGAACGCATCATTGATGCGCTTGAAGTGGTCGAGGTCGAAGACCAGCAGCGAGCAGGGCAGCAGGAGCCGCGCACACTCCGCGACACGCTCGGCCAGCAGCGTCTCGAACCCGCTTCGGGCGAGCGCACCGGTCACGGCATCAACCTGCAGGGAAGACTGTTCAGTCATCGGTGCGCGAGGCTCCACTCATTGCGTCCAACCATGCATGTCCAGCGCTTATTGTGAACGCAATCCACGCTGCTGCCCTGAACGCCAATCAATTTTTTTGCGCGCAGAAAGAGCTTGATGATCTGACACCGTTTGGCGCCTGCGACGATCTCAAGAGGCATTCAAGGCGGACGCACGCCAGACGGCGCAACCTTCCTTTCGCTGATCAGGACCGCTTGCGCCAGTACTGCTCCATTTCCAGATAAGTGAATGACGAAGACCAGCCAATCATCAGGAAGCCCGTCAAGCCCTCCATGCCTGCCAGGAACCGGATGGGGCCGATCGGAGAAAGATCGCCAAAGCCGACCGTCGTGAATACGGTGGCGGAGAAGTAGACATGGTCAAATATATGGGTGGAGGGCAATCCCTGAATTGTGCCGACCTCCGGCCAGTTCAGAAGGATGTGATAAGCCATCCCGAATACCCAGATTTCGCAAACGTGCAGGGCAAGCAGACAGAACACCACATACAGAACCACCACGCGTCCCTTGCCCGAGAAAAAAGCAATGCCGCGAGTCACCCATTGCAGTCCTTCATAGTGGATCAGCACGGTCAACATCACCGCCGCCATCGACCCCAGCACCACCGCGACGTTGATAGCCCAGTTGGTATAGTTCGTAATCTCGTTCATTGTCTCAGGCTACCCCGGCCGGGGCTGGAGACGTTTGATCTGGCTCATATCAGATCGGAATGCCGTTCCCCACATCCACCTACACAGCCGGCCCGCTGGCAAGCGAGCTCACCTTGCGACCGTGGGACCGCATGACTCGTCCTTGTGAACGGCAGTGTCACCCGATTATTGCCGAACACGGGGCGCTGCAACATCCCCCGAAAGCACTGCGCGAAGCTAGCGGCCGATACGACAGTCGGTGTGCCCTCGGCCGCGCACAGCCGATTCGATGTCGCTGCGCATCAGGCCGATGTCACGCAACTGGCGTTCATTCATCGTGGCCAGATCGGCGATGGCGCGTTGCGCATCGCTTTCCACCTGCATAGCGTGGCTGATCTCGCCCGCCAGCGCGGACAGGCGTGCAGACAGTTGCGTATACAGCGTGCCCAGTACGCTCTGGACGGTTTGTGCCGCACTGGCGGCGGTGTTGAGTTTGAGTGTTGCGTTCATTGCGGGGTCTCTTTCGGGTATCTGTTGTGTACGCCGCCGGTCACCTTCAGAGGTCATGGGCAGCGTTTAACTGTGCAACAATACACCTCATGTAAACTCATGCGCCAATGAGCAATCGCTCATGCATGGTTCAACCGTAACAGGAACTTTCATGACCCTCGCGCAACTGGAAATCCTGATTGCACTGGCAGAGACCGGCAGCTTCACTGCGGCGGCGGTGCGTCTGGGCATCGGTCAGTCGGCGGTCAGCCACGCCATCAGCGTGCTGGAGAAGAGTCTGGACGTCGTGCTTTTCGTCCGTCGGGTTACACCGGTAACACTGACCCCGCCAGGCGAACGCATCATTCGCCACGCCCGCGGCGTGGTGGCGCAGGCCGCTGCAATCGAGCAAGAGGCCAATGCCTCGCGCGGGCTGGCGAGCGGCCTGCTGCATATCGGCTCCTTCGGCCCGACCTCATCGCTGCGGCTGCTGCCCGAGCTGATCGAGCTCTTCCACCAACGCTACCCCGGCGTGGAAGTCATGATCGAGGAGGCCGCCGATCAGATCATCGAACAATGGATCATCGACCGCCGTGTGGAGCTGGGCTTCGTGATCCTGCCCGATGATCGCTTCGACACCGTCGCCATCGAGCAGGACGAATACATGGCCATCCTGCCCGCTGGTCATCCACTGGCAAAACTGAAGGAAGTGCCCATCGAATCCTTCGATGCCCAGCCCTTCATCATGTCCCGCGCCGGCAGCAGAGAAGAGATCGAAGCGCTGCTCGCGCGCCACAACGCCCGCCCGCGCGTGCTGTATCGCCTGCCGCAGCTCATATCGATACTCGGATTGGTGCAGCGCGGCCTCGCGGTCTCCATCGCCGCCAGCCTGGCGTTACCAGAAACGGTTCCGGGCGTGGTCTATCGCCCGCTCAAGCCACGCGCGCAACGCCGCATCGCGCTCGCCATGCGGGATCGTGCCGACCTGGTGCCGGTGGCGGCGGCGTTTGTGGATATGGCGGAGGCGTGGGCACGACACCGGCGCGGCAAACGCTCGCCAGGCCGTTAGACGCGGTGCGGCGCGTGGCTTTGCGGCATGTGGCCGCGCGCCGTCATGCCGCCGTCACTTTGCCGTAACACAATCGGGCCAGCGTTTGATGTCCGCCTGCCCCCTGCCCCCTTGCCCCAACCGATGATGCCGCAGCTTCAAGCCAACTCCCTGCATGCAGGACAGACCGATCGCCCATCGTTGATCGAGCTGATCGAGGATGAGCGCCTCACGGCGGTCTTTCAGCCTGTGGTCTCAATGCAATCAGCCCAGATCATCGGCTACGAAGGGCTTATCCGCGGGCCTGAGGGGTCTGCGCTGGCGATGCCCGATGCACTCTTCGCCGAGGCGGGCCGGCTGGATTGCATCGGCGCGCTGGAGAAAGCATGCCGCCGCATCGTGAGTCGCCGCTTCATGCAGCTCGGCCTGACGGGCCGGCTGTTCTTGAACCTGCTACCGTCCACACTGCTCAACCCGCGCAACACTCAGGACACCGTGCTGCAGTTTCTGGATGAGATCGGGCTGCGGCCGGAGCGCATCGTGCTGGAAATCACCGAGTCACAACCCCTGCACGACCTGGCCGCGGCACGCGCCGTGGTGGCGCAGCTTCGCAGTCTCGGCTTTTCCATCGGCATCGATGATCTGGGCGAGGGCTTCGCCAGCCTCAAGCTCTGGTCAGAGCTGCGGCCGGAGTTCGTCAAGATCGACAAGCACTTCGTGCAGGCGCTCAATGCCGACAGCTTCAAGCTCCAGTTTGTCCGCGCCATCCACGAGATCAGCATGTTCACCGGCACCTCGGTCATTGCCGAAGGCATCGAGACACAGAACGAGTTTCGCGTTGTCCGCGATCTGGGCATCGAGTATGGGCAGGGCTACCTCATCGGCCGGCCCGCCGCCGACCCGGCGCGCGAACCTTGTGCCGTGGTGCAGGAGATGCTGGTCCGCCCCGAGATTGCCATCACCAGCGTCGCACACGCCTCGATCAAGCGAAGCTACACCGTGGGCAGACTGGTCACGCTGACCGAGCCGGTCGGGCCGCTCACCACCAATCGCGATGTGCTGAGGCAGTTCGACGCCGATCCTGCACTGGGTTCGATTCCCGTGGTCCTCGAAGGCATACCGATCGGCCTCGTCCGGCGGGCCAGGCTGGTGCAGGAATTCTCACGCCAGTTCCGGCACGAGCTTTTCGACCATCGGGCGTGCACGCTCTTCATGGACAACGACCCGCTCATCGTGGAGTCGGATCGATCGCTGCATGAGGTGGGCACACTCATCACGGAGATGGACCGTCGCCACCTCGCATCGGGCTTCATCATTGTCGATCAAGGCCGGTACCTCGGTATGGGCAGCGGCCAGGCGCTGGTGCGTGAGCTGACCCAGCTGCAGATCACGGCAGCGCGCCATTCGAATCCGCTCACCCTGCTCCCCGGTAACGTGCCCATTGAAGAGCATGTCACCCGTCTCCTCGGCGCAGGTACCCGCTTCGTGGCGTGCTACTGCGACATCGACAACTTCAAGCCCTACAACGACGTGTACGGCTATCACAAGGGCGACGAAATGATCCGGATGGTCGCAGGCGTCCTTACGGAACATGGCGATGCCTCCATGGACTTCATCGGCCACATTGGCGGGGATGACTTCACCGTACATCTGCAATCCACCGACTGGGAGGATCGCTGTCAACGCATCCTCGACGGCTTTTCCGCCCAGCTCGGCCGCATGCTGACACCCATGGATGTTGAACGTAAGGGCTACCGATCTGAAGGGCGCGGCGGCGAGGAAAGCTTCTTCCCCCTGCCCACGCTGTCCATTGGCGCCGTGCTGGTGGAGCCGGGGCATTTCACCTCATTCGCCGAAGTTGCTGCCGCGATGGCGGTCGCCAAGAAGGAAGCGAAGCGCATCACCGGCAACGCGCTCTTCATCGAGCGGCGCAAGCCGCGCATGTCAATCTGATCCGCCCTCGCGCTGCACGACATTGCGAATATTCGCAAGGACAACCCAACAGCTCCACCAACCCAGCGCCCGGGCCGCGCGAGGGACGCGGGCCCGGGCGCCGCAACGCTTGCGATCAGACGGGCACGATCCGACGGTTACCCGTACCCGGCAGCGCCTTCAGGCTCTTGCCGACTGCCGCCGTGTAGGTGCGGGTGGCAATCGTGCTCACATAACGCCAATCCGCGCGGACCTCATTGCGGTTGGCAGTGATCACTAAATAACCACGCTGGCTGGTGTCCGCATACTGCAGCGGCCCGATGAGCTGCTCGATGCCCGCCGCGAACACCGCTGGCACCTCGTTCGGGAAAATCGTCTCGAAGCCGGGCGACGACACTGACGGTGTCGCGAACTCGACACCCACCTGATTGCCCTGGAAGTCGAGCAAATCATTGGCCCAGGCGTTGTGCGTATCGCCCGCAAGCACCACCAGGTTCTTGTTCGCTGCACGGGCCGTGCCCAGCACGGTTTCGCGTGCTGCCTGATAGCCATCCCAGGCATCCAGGTTGTACGGAATGGCCGGCGCTTGCAGGATGGCAAGCTCCGTCGGCGTCAGGGTCTGCGGTGCCGTCTGCGCACGCGCACCGAGAGCCGCGTAGGCACCCACGCTGATCTGTTGCAGCGCGATGGGTGCCGGAATATTCATGCGGCCCATCAGCACCTGCTGGCCGAGGATCTGCCACAGCGCGGACGAGCCGGCCAGCTGGCCCTGCAGCCAGGTTGTCTGGGTCGCACCCAGCAACTGGCGCGCGGGGTTGCCCACCGCTGCTGCGAATGCCGCACCATTGAATCCGCCGCCAGGTGTGACAAAGGATTCGATCTCCACCTGAAGCTCGCGCCCGATGATGCGGGTATCCAGCATGTGCAGCGATGCCAGATCGCCGAAGTTGAAGCTGCGATAGATTCGATCCAGATTCGCCAGGTCCGGCGTGCGGATCGGCATCCAGTCGTGATACGCCTGCAACGCTGCTGCCTTGCGCGCTGTCCACGTGCCTTCGGTGGCATCGGTGTGATTCTCCGCGCCATCGCGCCAGGCGTCGTTGGCAATTTCATGGTCGTCCCAGACGCAGATCATCGGCATGGCCGCATGCAGCGCCTGCAGATCAGGATCGGTGCGGTACTGCGCGTGGCGCTTGCGATAGTCGGACGACGACAGGATCTCGTTCACCGGATCGGACACCCGGCCCAGCGCTGCGGCACCGGCCGATGCATAGCCCGTGCTGCTGTATTCATAGATGTAGTCGCCAAGGTGAATGGCCGCGTCGATATCCGTCTGGCGCGCTGCATCGCCATACACGTTGAAGAACCCGGCGGGATAGTTGGAGCAGGAGAACACCGCCAGCTTGATCTGCGCCACGCCTGTTGCCGGCAAGGTCTTGGTGCGGCCGACCGGCGAAACCGTTTGCACGTAGCGGAATCGGTAGAAGTACACCGTGCCCGCAGACAGCCCGGTCGCATCCACCTTGGCCGTGAAATCCCGCTCCGGCGTGGCCGTCACCTGTCCCTCACGCACGATGCTGTTGAACGCCTGGTCCGTCGCGATCTGCCACACCATATCCACGGCTTCTGCCTTCTCCGGCGTCACGCGCGTCCACAGGATCACCGCATTCGAAAGCGGGTCACCACTGGCCACACCATGCAGGAACTTGACGCTGTTGGACGGCTGCACATCATCGCTGCATGCAGTCAGCCCGGTGCCTGCGGCGATGGCCGCAGTACCGACCGCAACAGTGGAGAGGAATTTGCGGCGTGACGGGCTGGTGCTCATGACAGGCTCTCCTTGGACGAAAGCCGTTCATGCTAGGGGCGCGTGATGACAGAGGGCGGACAGAAATGTGACGGATATCCGCGTTGATGCGAGAGACACCATTGCGAATATTCGCATGCGCCGCGTTCAAAGCGGCTGACAAGGCTGCAAAACTATCGCACCTTTGCCAACCGCTCCGCCATGCGCGTCTGCCACCCCGGTCCGGTGGCTTTCCATTTTTCGATCACATCCACCGACAAGCGCAACGAAATGAGCTTGCGCGGATTGGGTGAATGCGGACGGCCGCCCAGCCCCGCCCGGCCCCGGTACGCTTGGCACCACGCTCGAAGCAATAGTTGTCCGGGTCGGCCGGCTTCTCCATACCGAGCAGATCGCAGAGGTCGAGGAAATGCGCCTGCGCCCCGGCGCGCTCGGAGAGCTTGTTGTCTTGCCACTTATGGATGAAATCGGCGGGGGTCATCTTTGTTGGGTTGTTCTGGTTGTCGTTGAAAGTTGAATGCTTCGATTCTGATCGATCTCCAGATAAGGCACCGCCCCCTTTGGAAAAGGGGGATTGAGGGGGATTTGGGATCGTTGCAAGTGCGAGCTGCCCAAGATCTCCCTCAATCCCGCTTTAGAAAAGAGGGAAGTGCCATGCAACGAACCCGCTTCGTTGCGCGGCTACCAGATTTCAACGAACTGCTGGTTGTTGTTGCGAATATTCGCATGTCCTGCCGCCCACCGCCCCACCATGGTTGATAGGGTCGCCGCGAACCAATCAGCCCGCTTTCACTGCCCGCTGCAATACCTCCGAGGCCCACTGGTTCAGGCTTTTGCCTTTGGACTGCGCCAGCACGAGCGCGCGGCCATGTACTTCAGGCGGTACGCGCAGCAACAGCTTCCCCGAAGCCGGTTTCTCGGGCTCGATGCCCTTTTCGTCGCATTCGACGAGATAGTCATCCACTGCGGTTTGGAACTCGGAACGCAATTGCTTCACGGTACTGCCGTGAAAGCTGATGATGTCGCGCAAACCCAATATGCGACCAACAAAAATGTTGTCGCGCTCGTCGTAGTCGACCCGTGCGGTATAGCCTTTATGTGTCATGGTATTCATGGTTTCACCCCTTGGCGCTGCAACAACTCGCGCGCCTCTTCGACCTGATAGCGCTTCGCTTCCTTGCCAGGATGCGGGCGATGGCAACGCCAGATTTCGTTCCCCAACTGAACTCGAATGCGAGATCCCTCGCGCTCTTCGATACGGCCACCCAAAGCCTTGAACAATGACTCAATATCCGCAAAGGGAATCGAGGCAGATGTTGGTTTGGCGAATACCGCAAGTAGCGTTTTTCGCTGTTTCGCGTTCATGGCAAATGATATCGCGAAGTGATATCACCTGGACAGCGATTTCGTCTCATTTGGCTATTGGTTTCAAGCTGCTTGCGAGAATGATGCGAATATTCGCAATCACCGCATCGCCGCCAGCATCTCCGCCGTCACACACACCGGCTTGTGAAACCAGAGCGACACCTGCTGGCCCATCGCGGGGACACCATTCGCGCCGCCTTTCGGGCCGAAGCCTTGCCGGGAGTTGGCGCCGCCCCAGGTGTTGGACAGCAGCTTCGACTCTGCACCTGACAGATCAAAGAGTTCAATACGGACCATTTCGCCCATCGCCTTGTCGCCCGACCGTTGCAGCCACTCGCGATACTTCTCGGCCGTCGCGGGCTCAATGCGCAGGCCCAGCTTGAATCCGTTCGGCAGCGCCACGGGCTTGATCTCACCTGCTGACGGGCGCCAGCGGAAGTCGTTCATGCCTTCGGTGGAGAGCCGTACGGTCTGCACGCCCTTGCCCTCTGATGGGCAGCTCGCTTGGGCCACGCCTGCAATGGTCAGCAAGGTGACGCTGACAAAAATCTGAACTGCAACTGAGAAACACTTCTTCGTCATCATGCTGACCTCCGTTGTTGGGTTGTTGTGTCTATTTGGGCAGTTTGTAGCTGACCTTGAGCCCTGCAACGACTACATATTTGCGGCTCACCAATTGATCAAACACTGACTGAGCCTCCGCCACGGGGCGATCATGGCCAATCTTTGAATGAATGGTATTCAGCAACCCCTTGCTGGTTTTCGGCGCCTTGTTGTTTGAATTTCGAGCCTTCAAGTCGGAGATCGCCCGCTCGAGCAGCGTTGCAACAACTGACTTGGCGGCTTGAGCGGCAGGCGGCTTAGCTTTGGCAACAGGTGTCTTCAATCTCGCAGCCGTCGGGGGCGGCGCAACCTTCTCGGGCTTCGCAGCAACCGCCGCTGGAAGTGCAAAGCAGGGCATGGACTCTATGGACTCCGACCGGGCCGAAAACACCTGCTTCGTCTTCAGGTGGCGGATTAGCGCGTCAAAACCTGTGTCCTTTGAAAGTATGTGAAAGAACCCGTTCGGGTCTTTCAGCACTAGCTGTCCCAGCGTGAAGATGATCAGAAAGTCGAGCGCGTTCTTGCCGCTTTCTGACAGCTCCACAAAGTCTGCGCGGTCGCCCTTGTTCTTGACGAGCGTGGCAACTTCGCGCGGCACATTGGCGTTGTTCTTGCCCAGAAACACAAGCAAGTAGAAGTTCGGGTCCAGCAGCGGCGTCATGGACTTGAGAGGCAGGCTCTCGTAGTCCACCAGCACGTAGTTTGTCTTGGTGATCGGCTTCTTCATGGTCACGCTCAACGCCCCGCCGCCGCGCGCTCAAGATTCAGCTTGAGCAGTCGGCGCAGGATTTCTTCATCGGGCATGTCGGGCGTGTAGTCGTCCCAGCCGTACGCGCGGGCGACGGCGGCATCGAGCGTGCGATGCGCATCTTCCAGCCACTGCACTTCGCCCTTCTCGCGCGCGTTGTAGAGATTGGTCAGCGTGCGCTTCTTGATCTCTTGCGAATATTCGGGCTTGGGGATGATGCGGTCGGGATAGCCGGGGACCACTTCAGGGACAACATCTACCCACTCGCGCGGGTTCAGCCAGTTTTCGCGCAGTTCGTTCAGGCGCTTCGCGGCTGCGGCGATGTCGGCGGCGTGCAAGTTGTTGTATTGCTCGGGCTTGAGATTGGGGGTGAGGCCTTCGGGGAAGGGGAAGGTTTCGAAGCATGAAGTAGGGGTATAGCGCGGGCGATCCTCTAGCGAAGTTCCAAGCCGAAGGGACCAAATTTCGTGCTGTCTTGAATGGACAAGTCCGAAGAACTCATCGTCGCACTTTGCAAAGCAGTAGACACCATCGTCAATTAGAACTGACTGATCGACAAATACGAACGCTCGAAACTTTGAAACCCGTGGAGTTATCACAAACCGAGGGATGTTCTTAAGTGCGACCCGCATTCCGACACACACTTCTGAGTGAAGCCACCACCGGGACCTTCTAGAATCGCGACGGTTCTGATCACGAACTGGCTTCACCAATTTAAGTGCATGGCCAAACGGCATCTCATATAAGGCGGCCTCAGCCTCGCTCACACTTGTACCAAAGTCGACAATCCACTTGTCTGGATTGCGTTTAACTATTGCACTGCCATTTCTCCAAGGCTTTAGAACTTCTCGGTTTGAACGCCCATCGGGATTAGGGCTGACCAACCAACGTCTAGCAAGGTCGGCATCAATATCAAAGTCACCGCCTTTCTTCGTGCCGCTAAACGAAATGTTCAAATTCGGTGAGAGCCGACAAGCTTGGGTGAGGTCAAGGACTTCCGATTGATGCGCATTTCCGGAAAGGTCTGAATTAATGCTACTTACTTGTCGGCCGTCGAGCATCGTCTTCAGGGCTGAATCTTTGACTTCGGTGTGCCGTGCGAAACAAACAATGGAAACACGCACGGCTGCACCTTCGTTTATCCAGTTCTCATCTGACCAAGCATTGAATATTTGTCCGGCCTTCACAATCTGTTCGAGCACTTGGCGATTCATCCCGCCGCGTATGGAATTGGTTGCGACTAGGCCAACCCGTAACGCATTGTCCGAGGTCAGGGAGTGCAATCCCTTTGCGAACCAGAAGCAAACCAAATCAGCGCCACCTGGAACATCGCCGTCATAGAGGCCCCGTACCTCGTTCGTGTAGGAATCTCCAAATTCGTCCCGCATCTTGCTGCCGCCCAAGAAAGGCGGGTTGCCGATGATCACATCAATCTTCGGCCACTCCGCACGTGCGGAATCCGGCAGTAATTCAAAATCTGTTCTTTCGGTTACGTCTAGCTGACCAGCCCGGTTTAGCGAAGACCGCCAAGAATCCTCGGCCTCTTTTCGAGGGTATGAAACGAGAGAGTCACGGCACTGGATGCCATCAAGCTTTTTGAGAACTGGCTCCTTGCTGGGCGCGAAGCCGTGCTTCAGCATCCACTGGATGTCACCGATCCAGACGGTGACTTTGGCCAACTCCGCCGCGTAGGGGCTGATCTCAATGCCGTGCATGGACTGCGGGCCGACCTCGGGGAAGCCGCGCTCCAGGCCCAGCGCCTCGGCCTCCAGATCAACGCGAAGCTCGATGTCTTTCAATGACTGGAGGGCCAGGTAAAGAAAGTTGCCGCTGCCGCAGGCAGGGTCGAGCACCTTGAAGTTCTTCAGCTTTTCCTTGAAGGCGATGTAGCGGCGGACAGCGTCCTTGAGCGCGTTGGTGGCCTTTGTCTTTTCGCTGGCCTTCTTGCTGCTCTCGAACTGGTGCATCACGTCCATCTGTGCGGTGATGGCTTTCTTCTCCTCCGCCCACTCGGCCAGCAGCGGCTCGACGATGACGGGATTGACGATGCGCATGATGGACACGGGGTCGGTGTAGTGCGCGCCGAGCTGGCTGCGCTTGGCCGGGTCCAGGCCGCGCTCGAACAGGGTGCCGAAAATGGAGGGCTCGATGGCGCTCCAATCCAGCAGGGAAACGTTGATGAGTTTGTCGATGTCATCCGCATTCAGCGGCAGGGTGAGGTCGTCATCGAAGAGCCCGCCGTTGAACCACTGGATGATGTGCTCGCCGAAATCGCCGTTGCGGGTGGACATGGCGTGGAACAGCTTCTTGATCTGCGCCTGGCAGCGGGCGACATCCTTGCGGCCATTGTTGAGGATGGTGCTGAAAATCTGGTTAGGCAGCAGCGGATCGCTGGCCGGGCCTTTGGCGTCTTCGGCGAAGAGGCAGAAGATGATCTTGTTGAGGAAATGCGCCACCTGGTGCGGCTCGTGCCCGCGCTGTTGGAGCTGCCACGCGAGATCACCGATGAGCTTGGCGGCCTGCAGGGTGATGGCGGTGCGGGTGCGCTGGGGCTTGAAGGACTCGGGCTTGTCGAACAGCCAGCGGAGCTTCTGCAGATTCTCCGGCGTGCCGATGTCGGCCAGCGCGATGGTGTGCACGTCCGACGGCGTGCCGGTGAAGTGGGTGTGGATTTCGATGCGCAGACGGTCGCTCACGACCAGGAGCGGCGGGTTGTCCAGCGCCAGCGCGTAGGTCATCAACTGCTTCAGCGCGGTTTCAAGATTGGCGCCCGGCGCCTTGTACTCCCAGGCAAAGTTGTGGCGCTTCCACACGTCTGCCCAGCCCCGTCCGGCCCCCGTGCGCTTGGCCCCGCGCTCGAAGCAGTAGTTGTCCGGGTCGGCGGGCCGCTCCATGCCGAGCAGGTCGCAGAGGTCAGTGAAGTGCAACTGCGCCCCGGCGCGCTCGGAGAGCTTGTTGTCCTGCCACTTATGGATGAATTCGGCGGGGGTCATTTCGGGTCAATTGTTCTTGTTGTGGCGAATATTCGCATGCGCCGCGTTCAATGCGGCTGCCAAGGCTGCAAAAACTATCGCACCTTCGCCAGCCGCTCCGCCATGCGCGTCTGCCACCCCGGTCCGGAAGCTTTCCACTTCTCGATGACATCAACCGGCAAGCGCAATGAAATGAGTTTGCGTGGGTTGGGTGAGAGCGGACGTCCACCTTTGTTCACACTGGCGCGAGCCAGCACTGCATTGGTCAACTCAGGCAGTTCGTCAAATTCCTCCGCCGCGATGCGATGAGCATCAACGCGTTGGAGATCACTTTTCAAGGATCGGCGCGATGCGGGCTTGTTCGCGTTCATTGGCTTTCCTCATGCTGAAAACGTGGCGGTCCTCGCCACGAGGGGTGTATCCGATCACAACCATGCGACCTTCAAGATAGCCGTAGCAGATGATGCGTGGCTCACCGTAGTCCTGGCGCTCATCTTGAATCTCCAGGGTCATGCCTTCAAAAACGAGCTCAGCGTCTTCAAACGCAAGGCCGCGCTCGGCGAAAGTCTTGTCCCGTTTGACTGGATCGAAGGTAATGGGCACGGCGGTTATTGTATATACAAAAACTTTGGGCAGGCAAGCTGATTGGGAGTAGGCTCAGAACCAATCTTTGCATGAACGACACTGGATTCCTGCCTTCGCAGGAATGACGGAATGGGAGTAGTGCGAATATTCGCTACCATCCAAGCTGAATCTCCTTCCAAGTTGCCGTCTTGTCTTCCACCCCAAACTCCGCGCACCGCCTCTGGCTCGCCGCCACACCCGCGCTCTTCGTCTTCCTCTGGAGCACGGGCTTCATCGGGGCGAAGTACGGCGTGCCGTATGCGGAGCCGTTCACGTTCCTCGGCATCCGCATGGCGCTGGCGTCCGGGCTGTTGCTGCTGCTGGCGCTGGCGATGCGAGCGCCGTGGCCGAGCCTGCGTTCAGCAGGACACACCGCGATTGCCGGGCTGCTGGTGCATGGCTTCTATCTGGGCGGCGTGTTCTATGCGGTGTTGATGAAAGTGCCGCTGGGTCAGGTGGCGCTCATCGTGGGGCTACAGCCGGTGCTGACGGCCTTTCTGGCCGGGCCGATCTTTGGCGATCGGCTGTCACGGGTGCAGTGGGCGGGCATCGCGCTGGGCTTCCTCGGCGTGGTGCTCGTGGTGTCGGCCAAGACGGGTGGCGAGATTGCCAGCCCGGCGGGCATCGCCTGCTGCATCGCGGCACTCGGGGGCATCACCGCGGGGACGCTGTATCAGAAACGGTTCTGCACGGATCTCGACATCCGCACCAGCGGGGTCATCCAGTTCGCCGTGACAGGCATTGCGTTCGGGCTGGGCGCGGTGGTGCTGGAGACGCGGGTGGTGGTCTGGAACGGGCAATTCATCTTCGCGCTGGCGTGGCTGACGCTGGTGTTGAGCCTGGGTGCGATCACGCTGCTGTATGTCCTGATCCGAAACGGCGCCTCGGCCAAGGTGGCCAGCCTCTTCTTTTTGACCCCGCCGGTGACTGCGGTGCTGGCCTACTTCCTGTTTGGTGAAGTGCTATCCTTCTCGGCCCTTATCGGGCTGGTGGTGACCGCAATCGGTGTGGCGCTGGTGGCTCGGGGGAAGTGACAACTGACTGTTCGTTGCGTTTTTCACGGAGACATTCATGCTCAGGATCACCATCCAAACAACGGTCAAATCAAGTATTGAAAAGGTATGGCAAGCCTGGACAACACCAGCAGACATAAATCAGTGGAATGCAGCCAGTGATGACTGGCACAACCCGAAAAGCACAAACGATCTTCGGGTTGGCGGAAAATTCTCCTATCGCATGGAAGCGAAAGACGAGAGCATGGGTTTTGATTTTGAAGGAACATACACAAAGATCGTGCACGAAGAGCTAATCGAGTATGTTCTGGAAGACGGGCGTACCGTGTCGGTTGCTTTTGAGCCAGTGTCTGAGGGCATTACAGTTGTCGAAGCGTTCGATGCTGAGGATTCCAATTCTGCTGAAATGCAGCGGCAGGGCTGGCGAAGCATCCTCGACCGTTTTGGTTCGTATGTCGAAGCGCACAAATAGCCAGCTACTAACATGGCGCTCAACCTTGCTCCCTTCGGTCGCTGGTTGCTGCGCAATAAAGCCGCGCAGCGCAGTTTAGCTCTACGATAACTCCGCATTGATTCCGCTACGGATCAATGCGTTGCACAACAGGACCGCACCATGACCACCATCGTCGTTGTCAAAAAAAATGGCATGACCATCATCGCCGGTGACTCCCTCACCACGTTCGGCTCCACCCGGCTCTCGTCCCGGCACGATGCCTCGCCGGACAAGATCCTGAAACACAAGGGGTCCTATTTCGGCGTGGCGGGCTCCGCCGCACATCAGGTCGTGCTGGAGAATCTGCTGAATCGAAACCCGGACTTCAACTTCAACAGCAAGGAACACATCTACGAAAGTTTCCGCAAGATGCATCCGCTCTTGAAGGAAGAGGCGTTCCTCAACCCGAAGGAGGAGGACGACGATCCCTATGAATCGAGCCAGCTGACCACGCTCATCAGCAACGCCAGCGGCATCTACGGCGTGTATTCGATGCGCGAGGTGTTCGAGTTCGAGACGTTCTGGTCCATCGGCTCCGGCCGCGACTATGCGCTGGGTGCCATGCATCAGGTGTTTCTGAACAAGAAAGCCACGGCCGAGGAAGTCGCCCGCGCAGGCATTCTGGCTGGCGCAGAGTTCGATACAGGCACGGCGCTGCCGATGACGCTGTACAAGGTGAAGTCGGCGAAGGCCGCCTGACGGCTCGGGGCTGGGGGCTGGGGGTTTGGGGTCGTAACATCTTGCGTTGCTTCCCTTTGCAACGGTGGATCGGGGGGCCTCTTGCCGCTATCATCGGATTAACATCCCCCCTGCCCCCCTCTGCCAAAGGTGGGATTGAATCGAACCCCGAATCCCGAGCCCCGAATCCCGAAAGATGTGCCGCGCCCTCCTCTACTTAGGCCAGCCTGTCCTGCTGGACAACCTGCTCTTCCAGCCGGATTCGGCGTTGGTGCGGCAAAGCTTCATGCCGAAGATGCTGCACATGCTGAACCTGGCCGGCTTTGGCCTGCGCGCCTGGGACCCGGCATCGCCTTCGCCGGACCAACCGTTCAGCTACGCCTCGCCTTCGCTGCCGATCTTTGATCGCAACCTGAAGTCGCTCGCCGAGAAAGTGCGCGCAATGTGTTTGCTGGGCCATGTACGCGGCGTGGCGTACAGCCCGGCCGTGGATATCTCGCTGGCCAACGTGCATCCTTTTCAATTCCCCGGCGTGCCGCTGGTGCTGGCGCACAACGGTGACCTGGCACGCATGAGCGACATGAAGCCGCATCTTGCGCCGCTGATCCAGCCGCAGTTCCTTGCGAATATTCGCGGGACGACAGACAGCGAGTGGATCTATGCGCTGGTGCTCTCCGCGTTGCCCGATGCATCGCGGCGGCCGACTGGGGAAGAACTCATCGCTGCCGTGGAAACCACCCTTGCGAATATTCGCAAGGTGCGCGCAGCCCTTGGCATTGCAACGTCTTCGTCCGTGAATCTCTTCATCACCGACGGCACGCAGCTTGCGGCGGTGCGCTACTGCTTCGACTTCGGCTGCTATGCGACCGATGATCCTTCGCGCGTGCACGAGGCGAATCTGAACTTCCTGTCGCTCTGGTACACGCTCGGCAGCCAGTACGGCCTACATGATTCTGCGGATGGCCCGGAGTGGCGCATGACGGGCGGCGCGGAAAACGCCGATGCCATCATCGTCGCGAGCGAGCCGCTGACCCGCGACACCTCGACATGGGTGGAAGTGCCGGAGTATTCATTGCTGCACGCCACGCTGGATGCGGGAAAGCCGCGCGTGACGGTTCGGTATCTGGACTGAACGCATCCGCCGTTGCGCCAGCGTTTACTGCTGCACTGAACGTCAAACAGCGATCCCGCCAGCCCGCGCACGCAGTGCATCATCCAGCCGCGCCTGCGTCACCAGCCGCGACATTTGCGAATTGCTGCGCCCGAGCGACTGCAGCAGGTTGCGTTGAATCGCATGCTGCACCTTCACCGCAGGGCCGCTGTCGCCATTGAACAGCGCATGAAACCGGACGGCAGGCAGCTCGATCAACAACGAGTTCTCACGTGCCACCGCCGTGGCACCATGAGGCGAACCCGACAGCACGCTGAGGTAGCCCGCCAGCGCACCGGGGCCCAGCAATGCCATGCGCCGCTCCTGTCCGCTGCGTGCAGCCAGCACCTCCACCGCGCCGCGAACAAGCAGATAGCACGCATCCGATGAATCGCCGGGCACGAACAGCGCCTGACCGCGCGGGCAGGTCATGACGGCGAGCCCGGCGACGACCGCATCCATCTCGTCAGGCTGGAAACCCTGAAAGAACGGGAGCAGCGACAGGAACGCCGCCACGTGAAAGCCGGGCGAGTCAATGCGCTGCAAACCTTGCGCCGGACGGGCACGCTGGGGCCGATCCTCCGGGGCGGGTTGCGAAAGCAGCGCGCTGTTGAGCCGCGAGAGCCTGTCCGCCAGGGTGCGAGTCAACGTGCGCTGCAACGACAACGCCCCAGGATGCCGACTGACCGCCAGCGCACGAAACGATTCACGCTCCAGAAACCAGCCATCCACATTCTGGACGGCCACCACGCTCGCATTGCACTGGCCCTGGTCGAGCAACGCCGTTTCGCCAAAATATTGCCCGGCCTCGATGCGCGCCACGACTTGATCACCGCCAGCCGACAGCGCGACGCGGGCCTCCACGGCACCGGTGCGCAACACCCAGGCCCCGCGGGAGGGCTCACCCTGGCGCACGATGCGCGCACCGGCAATGAATGAGACGGGAAGAGCCAGCGCATGCAGGGATGCTGCATCCGCTTCACTCAGGTTGGCGCAGAGCGCGTTGGCGCGAAAACTCGTCAGGTCGGTAGCAAGGGACATGGGAAAGGTGGAGCAGAGTGGAAATTCAGTTTACGCTTCGGGCTGTCGAAGTGTCCCAGACAGAAAGGTGTCCTATCAGCAATGCAGAGATTTCATTGGTGGATCACAGGTTCACTTTTTCTCGTCGCACTCGGACTCTACATTCTCGGCTTCTCATTTGGTGCCGTCGTGCTGGCCTTCTGCGGATTCGTCGTCGAGTCTCTAGCCTACCTCTCGATCTTGCTGCATCCTCGCCACGAGCAGCGAAAGTCCGAGGACCGTTGATGCGTGCAGATTTCAACCTGCCTCATGTCATGTCGCAACGGAGTTTCACGTGCGCCTAGACAAATGGATATGGGCCGACCGCCGCAGCCGGAGCAGGGACCCGCTTGCGGGATGCGACGCGAAGGCGGGCGAATGGGCCCACAAGCTGCACCTCGAAGCTGACATCGGTGAGGAGAGGCGGTGAGGCCGGGTAAATGGATGTGGGCCGACCGCCGCAGCAGGAGCAGGGACCCGCTTGCGGGATGCGACGCGAAGGCGGGCGAATGGGTCTACAAGCTGCACCCCGAAGCAGACTTCAATGAGGATTCTCGGTGAGGTTGGATAAATGGATATGGGCTGACCGCCGCAGCAGGAGCAGGGACCCGCTTGCGGGATGCGACGCGAAGGCGGGCGAATGGGCCCACAGGCTGCACCTCGAAGCAGACTTCAATGAGGATTCTCGGTGAGGCTGGATAAATGGATGTGGGCCGCTCGTTTTTTCAAGACCCGCTCGCTCGCGAGCGAAGCCGCCGAATCCGGCAAGGTGACCGTGAACGGCGATCGCGCCAAACCGGCCAAGATGCTGAAGCCAGGTGACGCGCTGCAACTGCGCAAACCGCCCTACGAATATTCGCTGGTCGTCAAAGCGCTGTCCGATCGGCGCGGACCGGCGAAAGAAGCGCAACTGCTATATGAAGAGACGGCCGACAGCATCGCGGCGCGCGCGGTGCTGTCGGCGGAATTGCGCGATATGCCGCCACCGCTGTTCAAGGGCCGTCCGACAAAGAAGGACCGGCGCGATATCGAGAAGTTCTTTTCCTCCCGGGAGAACAAGGACTGATTGTCCGGGTGGACAGAGCTCGGGCAGCCTGCAGCAAGAAAGTGCTTGGGTGCAACGTACCCGGCGCATATTGAAGTTTCCTCAATTCACGACAAATCGTTGTCGTCCCTGCGAAAGTAGGGGCCTGGAGTCGTTCGACCGAAAGCCGCTGGACCCCGGCTTTCGCCGGGGCGACGAACTTTGCAATGATTTCTGGAATCCCCAATAGAATAAGGCCTTCATGCCCATGGAATGCCAGCGCAACATGCGTTGCAACCACACTCTGCTTCATAGATTTCCAGCCTGCATGCGCTACGCTGCCTGGGCCTGGACAGCGGCTTGGTTGGCTGGCTGCGCGGTGGGATCAGGCACCGTGCCGCCTGCAGACCTGCCGGGCGCGCCCTACCTGCGTGATGGTGTGTTTGAACTCTCGCAGGCTGCCACGACGGCGAACTTCAAGGTGGCTGTCGTCGATCTGGTCAGCGTCTCCGGCGAGTTTCGCCAGAGCAGCGGGCGACTGGTACTGGGGCCCAAAGGCCGGCCACAAAGCGTCGAAATGAACTTGAAGTCCGGCTCTGCAGATGCCGGGGCGGACTGGCTCAACGACATGTTGCTAGGCCCAAAGTTCTTCAATGCAGTGCAGCATCCGAGTGTCACGTTCCGGGCCGATCAGTTTGCGATGTCCGGCGAGACGCTGACCGAAGTGATGGGCGACCTCACCCTGCGAGGCATCACCAAGCCGATTACGCTGAAGGTCAATCGCTTCGACTGTAGACAGGCGGCAAAGGAAGACAGCGATCGGCGTGCGCGCTGCATGGCGGACGCCACGACGCTGGTGCGGCGCACCGATTTCGACATGACATCGTGGCTGGACTCCGTCAGCGAATCCATCCGCATCGACATCAAGTTCACGGCATTCGTGGCGCAGTAGTGGTGCGAAGTCCCGGTTCGTAGCCCGGATGCAGCAACGCGAAATCCGGGAGGCTCGCGTCACCCCACGATCCCGGATTGCGCTGCGCTGCATCCGGGCTACGGGTGAGATGTGCCGCCGACGATGCGGGAGCCAGCTACTTCGCTGTTCCCGGGCTTTGCAGCGTTGCATTGAGACGCCCCACCACTTTCGGCGACGGCGTGCCATCGAGCTTCAACACCACCATCTCGCCCATTGCCGGGTAGACACCGGTGAGCGCGCTGATGTTGACCTGATGGGTGACCAGAACGAGATTGTCCTTGCCCGGCTTCAGGGTGGCGAGGTGCTGTCTGACTGCCGCCGTGGCCGGTGCAGACATCTGCGGCGTATCGAAGAAGCTGTTGAGCGGCGCCCAGGCCGCCACTTTGCCGAAAGCGAGTCGGGCGGTGTCGAGGCAGCGGCACCAGAGGGACGATTTCACGTCGCCAACCGGCACCTTGCGCTCGCGGAACACTTCACCCATCCGCTTTGACTCAGCGCGACCTGCATCGGATAGATTGCGCTGTGAGCTGCAGTCCTCGATGCGATAGCCGGGTGGATCGCCCGTGCCAGGCACGGTGGTGGCATGGCGGATGAGAACGACATGACCACCCGACTGCAGCGCCTTCCACAATGCTTCGTCGGCCAGCGCCGACCTGGACGATGCAAGCGTCAAGGCCAGCGTACATGACAGCGTTGCGAATATTCGCAGCGTCACGGCGTAGAGCCATTCACCACGAAGCACACGATTTAAGCCTCAGCCCAACTTGCCTTTGAGCATTTCCATGGCCGAGGACAGCATGTCGCCCTTCGGCACCTCTCCATTTGGCGTGAGCTTGTCGATCACCTGCGGGAGATATTCGGACAACTTGGATGAGAGGTCGCCGCTGTTCATGCCGAATTTCTCGGCGAGACCGGAGAGCTGCTCGCTGCCCAGTACGGATTGCAGCTGATCGGCAGACACGGGCAGGTTCTCACCAGTCGAAATCCATGACTTGGCAAGATCACCCAGACCGCCCTGCTGAAATTTTTCGGCAAGCCCGCCAATGCCGCCATTCTGATTCACGATCTGCATGACCGATGCCAGCAGGGGATTCTCCCCGCCACCATTGCTGCCGCCCAGACCGCCCAAGCTACCCATTACGCTATCCAGAAGTCCCATGATTGCCTCCTTGAATTGAGAATCAGCTTTTTACAGTGAATTCAAAACCAAGACTGTGAACATTTGTCTTGGCCTCCGACATGGCGCGCGGCACCGCGGCCGGATCGCCGCGCAACGAGAATTCGATGATGCGCCGCACACCGCCTTGTCCATCCGGCAAATGCTGAGGAAGACTGGACAGTTTGACATCCGGATATTTCAGAACGATGCGCTCCATCATGTCGATGAGTGCGCTCTCACCCGCTTCATGGATGACGATGATCTCCTCCGCCTCGTCCGTGCGGTGGAAGGCATGCGAATATTCGCGATCCAGTACCCACTCCATCATCGGCCAAGCCATCTCCGGAAAGCCGGGCAGGAAGTGGTGCCGATGAATACTGAAAGCCGCGATGCGGTTGTACGGATTCGGAATGATGCGGCTGCCCATCGGGAACGTGGCCATCTTGAGCCGGTTGGGCGTGATGTCGAAATCCGGCTTGGCACGCATCTCGGCCTCTGCCTCGGGATGCACCGCCAATGCAACATCCAATGCCATTGCAGCGCACTGGCGGGTATGGTCGTCCGGCGTGGCACCGATGCCGCCAAAACTGAAGATGACGGCATCGCCCGCAAACGTCTCGCGAAGTGTTGCGGTGATCAGCGCGGGGTCATCACCCAGGTATCGTGCCCAGGACAGGGCGACCCCGCGCACCTTCAGGATCTCTATGACCTTCGCGAGATGCTTGTCCTGGCGCTTCCCGGACAGGATCTCGTCACCGATGATGAGTGCGGCGAATTTCACGGGATTCGGGGCTGGGGATTCGGGATTCGGGGGGGTCATCTCGCTTCAACTTTGGCTTTGATGGCGGCTTGGAGCTTGCGGAGTTTCCGCCCAAGCCTGTCTGACGTCTCACGATAGTTTGTGTCGTCTGCGTCTTTGGTGTCTCCCAACCGTCGGGCAATCTCCATCTGGGTTTCCACCTCAGCCAGTGATCCGAGCGCTATCGAAAT
Source organism: Betaproteobacteria bacterium (assembly GCA_031394355.1). GTDB lineage: Bacteria > Pseudomonadota > Gammaproteobacteria > Burkholderiales > Usitatibacteraceae > JAEUMY01. The sequence goes on from JANNSU010000022.1 coordinate 151,143, forward strand.
GAAGTTTTGAAACTCCTTGGATGAAGCGCGGGCATGTCCCTCTGCGATGTTTGAAGGCACCGACACGGCACTGCGCTGAATCTGGCTGCGAAGGCCGAAGACTTCTTCCTTCGGAAATCGCCCGGCCAGGGAGTAGACCTCCTCAACCAAAGCGATTCCATCTTGCCAAACCTCCAAGTCCCTGAAACTCTGAACAGCCATGTCGCTCCCCGAATCCCTAACCCCGAAGCCTGAATCCCACTACACTTTCACGTTGGGATTCAGCGAATACTTCGCGGCGATACTCTGCTTGGCGAGCACATGGCCCTCGATGGCCTTTCGCACGTCCTGGCCGGTAAAGCGTCCTTCCACCGGGCACCGCGCAATGTCCAGCGCAAACAGCGTGAACACATAGTGATGGGCGATCTCGTCATTCCAGGGCGGGCATGGGCCGTCATAGCCGTAGTAGTCGCCGGACATATTGGCGTCGCTCGCAAACCAGCCCGTGTAATCGTTGATGCCGTGGCGCGTGCCATACAGTGAATCCGGCCCCGGCTTGCCGCGCGCCGTGACGGATGAGGAAAACTCGCCATCCTGAATCTCGCGCAGGTCGGCAGCAATGTCGACCAGCACCCAATGAAAGAAATCCACACGCGGCAATGAAGCCGGCACGGTGCGATCTGCCTGGTTCACGTCATCCCCCTTTGAAGGCACGTCGGGATCGTGGCAGATCAGCACGAAGGACTTGGTGCCAGGCGGCGCGTCATCCCACTTGAACTGCGGGTTGCGGTTCTGCGACAGCGCCACATGATCGCGCGGCGACGGCACGCAAAACGCAAACGGGCCAGGAATGGCCTGGCCGACGGTGAAACTGTTCGAGGAAAATTTCATGGGTGCTCCAAAGGTTTACAGCACATCCATCAGTTCGACATCGAAAACGAGCACGGCATTGGGCGGGATTGCGCCGCCTGCACCGCGGGCGCCATAGCCCATGTCCGGCGGGATGATGAGCGTGCGCTGCCCGCCCACCTTCATGCCCGGCACACCTTGATCCCAACCCTTGATGACCTGGCCGGCACCTGGCGTGAACGTGAACGGCACACCGCGCGTGCGCGACGAATCAAACGGCTTGCCCTTGTAGTCCGGCTTGGTCGCGTCATACAACCAGCCGCTGTAGTGCACCACGGCCGGCTTGCCTGCAACGGATTCCTTGCCGCTACCGACCTTGGTGTCGTTGATATTGAGTTTGGTGAGATCGGGAGGGGACATGGTTGCGCATCCAAAGAGAGTGAGAAAAGTGAGTGTTGCAACAAGGGACTTCATTGGGGTTCCGCCTTAGACAATTGATTGCGAATATTCGTACTGATTCATGGAACCGCAGTTGAACGCGGATGAACGCAGATAAAGACCAACTCTCTTTTCATCTGCATTTATCCCGCTGTTCATCTGCGTCCATCCTGCTTTTCATCCGCGTTCATCTGCGTTCCCCGCCGTTGACTCGTTCCCAGCCGGTGAATGGCCTCAGACGCTGATGCAAACATACTTGATTTCAACATAGTCCTCGATACCGTACTTGGAGCCTTCGCGGCCAAGGCCCGACTGCTTCACGCCGCCAAACGGCGCGACTTCAGTGGAAATGATGCCTGTATTCACGCCGACCATGCCGGTCTCGATGGCTTCGGCCACGCGGAAGACGCGCGACAGATCGCGACTGAAGAAATACGCAGCCAGTCCGAACTCGGTGGCATTGGCCAGCTTGATGACTTCATCCTCGCTGTCGAACTTGATGAGCGGCGCGATGGGGCCGAAAGTCTCTTCGCACGACACCTTGGCACTCTTCGGCACATGGGTCAGCACCGTAGGCTCGAAGAAGCGGCCACCCAGGGCGTGCTTCTTGCCGCCGGTGAGCACTTTGGCACCTTGTGCCAGCGCATCGCCGAGATGCGATTCCACCTTGGCCAATCCCTGTTCATCGATGAGCGGGCCCATGCTGACGCCAGCATCGGTACCGCGACCGACCTTCAATTTGTCCACGCGCTCACTGAACTTCCGGGCGAACGCATCGTAAACACCGGCCTGCACATAAATGCGGTTTGCCGTCACGCAGGTCTGGCCCGCGTTGCGGAACTTGCACTGCATGAGGCCCTCTGCGGCCAAGTCAAGATCGGCATCGTCGAAGACGATGAACGGGGCATTGCCACCGAGTTCCAGCGACAGCTTCTTGATCTGGTCTGCGCTCTGACGCATGAGAATGCGGCCTACTTCAGTGGACCCGGTAAACGAGAGCTTGCGCACCACCGGATTCGTGCAGAGCTCCATGCCGATTGCAGGTGCGGCAGTAAGGCTGCCGGGCACCACATTAAGTACCCCCTTGGGAATCCCCGCTCGCAATGCCAGCTCGGCCATCGCCAGCGCGGAGAACGGCGTCTGCTCCGCGGGCTTCAGCACCATCGTGCACCCTGCAGCCAACGCAGGGCCCACCTTGCGGGCAATCATCGCGTTGGGGAAATTCCACGGCGTGATGGCGGCGGTAACACCGATCGGTTGCTTCATTACCAGGAGGCGCTTGTCAGGCATGTGGCCGGGAATCACATCGCCGTAAAGGCGCTTGGCCTCCTCGGCAAACCACTCGATGAAGCTGGCACCAAAAAGTATCTCGCCCTTCGCCTCAGCCAACGGCTTGCCCTGCTCTGCCGTAAGGATGGCGGCCAGATCATCGGCGTTGGCGAGAATCAACTCGAACCACTTCTTCAGCAGATTGCTGCGCGCCTTGGCGGTCAAGGCTCGCCACGCAGGCAATGCGGCCTCACAGGATGCAATGGCGCGCCGCGTCTCGGCCGTACCCATATCAGGCACGCTGCCGATCAGGCTGCCATCCGCCGGATTGTCCACATTGAATCGGGCACCGCCATCTGCCTCCACCCATGCGCCGTCAATGAGGGCGTGGGATTTGAGCAAAGAGGGGTCTTTGAGCGTCGGGACGATGAATTCTGTGGGGGCGTTCATGCGAGACTCCGGTGAAACAGGACGGCGGATTGAAAGTATAGCGCCGTCGGATGAATCGGCCATCCCGCCCTTCAGGCTTTGCGAATATTCGCCTTGCGCCCGGCCCCACCTTTCGTCTCAGTTATCCGGATCGCGAGTCCAGCCAGACATGCCGATTGCCACAACTTGCTGTTTTAGCTGTTTTGGCACACACTTCGATCATGAACACCGTCCCCGCAACCCATCTCAAGAACAGACTCGGTGCCGTGCTGCGCCAGGCGGCACTCGGCCCCGTCGCAGTGGAGCGTCACGGCCGCGTGGTGGCCTGGCTCGTCCCGCCGCCTGACATGTCGCCCCAGATGAAGGCTGGGCCTGCGAATTCACCCTCAGAAAGGTCTCGCGGCCGTTTCTTTGGCCGCGCGGAAGAAGATCGCCTGCTGACACTCGCTGCCAGTGGTGACTTTCGCCTGTCCCGCTGGCGCCGTGCGGGCGATCCGGAGCTCCTCTCCGGCCTGGCGGCAACCTTGGCATCCGTGCCGGGTTTCGACGCGTTGCGCATGCTTGTCCTGGCTGAACAACTGCATCCGGGCATGAGTCGCGCGGATCAACTTTCTGAATGGTTGTCACGCACGCCGCTCCGGCTGGATCGCTTCTTGCCGCAGCTCGCGCAGCGGATGCGGAATTGAAGGCCACAGCCATCCATGAATTTCATGCGGACCCTGGCTATGCCGGCGCTCTTGCCGCGCTGCTCGGGCGCATCGCGAAGGCAATCGGCCCCGTGGCTACACCAGTCAAGCTCTGCATCGCGGGCGGAGCAGCGTTGCATCTTTATACCGGCGCGCGCTATTCCAATGACGTGGACGCCAAGGTATTTGCACGCATTGCTTTACCCACGGATGACTTGCAACTGGCCTACACGGACTCCAAAGGCTTGACGCGCGTTCTGTACTTCGACACCCAGTACAACGACACTTTTGCGCTCATGCATGCAGATGCCTATGACGATGCCGTACCTATTGCGGTGACAGGCCTGGACGCCAGCAGGCTGGCGCCATATGTACTCACACCACTGGATCTCGCGACTTCCAAGGTCGCTCGTTTCAGTGCGCAGGACCGCGAGGATATCTGTTCGCTTGCTAAGGCCCGACTGATCGATGCAGCGGCATTCCGCCAAAGGGCTGAGGATTCGCTGCCCGACTACATTGGCAACATCAGCGCATTGAAAGGCGCAATCCGGCTGGCCGAGAAGGACATCGCTACATTTGCAGGCAAGTGAGCTGAAAAGCGGTTAGGCCGATCCCAGCCAAGTCCGCCGCCGCGCAACCCGCTCCGCAGGCTCTTGCAGCGTGGTCAGCACAACCTTCGTCGCCATCTCGGGCTGCAGCTTCACACTGAGGGTCATCAATTCGTCGCGGCGGAACGCCGTCAGCGTGACCGTTGACCCCACCGGAAAGGTGCGCAACCGTCGTTCCAGCGAGACGCCATTGACCCGCAATCCGTCAACTGCAATCACCGAATCCCCCGCCGACAGGCCTGCCAACTGCGCGGCACCGCTCTCAAACACCTGCTCCAGCACCGCATCGCCATTGCGTGCACCGATCTTGGCGCCGATGCTGGACTCCGGCGGATCTGTCATGGCGCGGCCGATGCGTGTGCGAAAACTGAGATCGATCGCGAATTCGCCAAACAGGGCCGCAAAATCGAGGTCTGCGGTGCCGCGCAATGCCTGATCAAAGAACGCTGACAGGTCGAGCTGTGTGACCTCCGCGACCAACGCCTCGATGCCGCCAGGTGGCACGCCGCGTCCTGTCTTGCCACGCGCTTTCCCATATCGCTCCCACAGTGCCCGCATGACATCATCCAGCGAATATTCGCCATGAGACCGGATGCGAATATTCGCATCCAGTGCAAAGCCGATGAGCGCGCCCTTCACGTAGTAACTGATCTGGCTGTTCACCGCATTCTCGTCTGCACGGTAGTACTTGATCCAGGCATCGAAGCTTGCGTCGGCAACGCTCTGTTTCAATCGACCAGGCGTGGAGTAATACCGGCCCAACGTTTCGGCCATAAGCTCCAGATAGCCCAACTCATCAATGACACCGGCGCGCACCAGCGCCAGCTCGTCGTAGTAGGACGTGACGCCTTCGAAGAACCAGAGATCGCGGGTGTAGTTCTCGCGGGACAAATCGTGTTGCTCGAATCCCAGCGGCAGGATGCGTTTCACATTCCAGGTGTGGAAGTATTCATGCGAGGCCAAGGCAAGGAAGCGGCGATAGCCCTCCGTGGCCCTGGATACATGCGCCAGCGGCAAGTCGTCGCGTCCGCAAAGCAGCGCCGTGCTGGCGCGATGCTCCAGCCCGCCGTAGCCATCGCCCACGGCCGTGATGAGAAACCAGTATTCGTCGACCGGCGGGCGGCCCGTATCCGGTTCAAAGCAACGGGCATGCTGCGCGCAGATCTTCTGCAAGTCGGTGATGAGCCGCGGCATGTCCGCGCGCGTGCGGCCGGTCAGCGCAACGTGATGAGGCACGCCAGCCACGTCAAATGTCGCATGCACAAACTCGCCTATCTCCACGGGATGGTCGATGAGATCCGCATAGTTGGATGCGCGGTAGTTGCCGAATCCCATCGGCGGCGCAGTGTCGCGCGGCAGGGATGTCGCAAGCTTCCAGCCTTCATGGTTCGCACCCGCGGGACGTTCGATCTCAACCGTGCAAGCTTTGTCCTGCTGCCCCACCGCGTAAAGAAACACGCAGGCACCATTGAAGAAGCCGTGTGTCTCGTCCAGATGCGCGCCACGGACCGACAGATCCCAGGCGTAGACCTCATAGGTCACGGTGACAGGACCCGACGCGGGATCGCAGCGCCACGTGGCCTTGTCCACTTTCTCGCAGGCGAGCGGTACCCCACCGCACTCTGCGCGCAAGCTGACAACGTGCCGCGCGAACTCGCGTATCAGGTAGCTGCCCGGGATCCACGCCGGCATCGCGAAGCATTGTCCGGCCGGGTCTGGTTGCGCCACGGTCACGGAGACTTCGAACAGGTGGGCGTTCGGACGGGCGGGACGAATGCGGTAGTTGTGGGGCATGGGGCTGGGGGCTGGGGGCT
>JANNSU010000029.1:0-57392 GCA_031394355.1 Betaproteobacteria bacterium
CCCAACTGGGACGACCCGTTTTGATAAATGTCACCAGTTCTTCATCTGTCAATGAGTGTAGAAATTCACTTTCAACCAGATTCTTGCCCAAGTTGGGCAGTCCCAGCGCATTGGCACCGTGGCAGGCTGCGCACTGCGCGAAAAGTGGTTCACCGCGTGCTGCCAGTGCTGGATCGTAGTCGGCTGCCGTATGCCCTTCCATGGATAATGCTGCATCTGAGACAGCCTGTGGTGTGGCTGAAGGAATCAGTCTTTCGGTTGGAGACTGCGTTGATGTGAACGTTGGAGACAGGGGAGTATTAGATGGTTGTGGTGTTGCCGTAGGTGCGACCAGTGCTACTTCAACATGAGCTTCCCCGTTGACCTGCGGTGAGGGAAGCGGCATATTCGCAACGATCAATCCACCTATAACTATAAAGTTGATAATTAAGATAAACGCGACGAGATTAGCGTTCAGCGGATTTGAATTCCGAGTTTGATGTTGTTCCGACATTTCATGCTCCCAAGAAAGTGTCCCTGATTCGACTGGCTATGATGTGGGATCAGGGTGTCATGACTTGCTGATCAAAAATTTGCTCAAGCTGGCGACCATCTTGCGCGACTTCGTGTTCCCGATGTTCCGCGCCAATGCCGTTTACGAGGGCGAATATCTGCTAGGTACCTCCATCGCCCGCCCGCTCATCGCCAAGAACATGATCAAGATTGCCCACAAGGTTGGTGCTGATTCCATCAGCCACGGTGCGACCGGCAAGGGCAACGACCAGGTGCGTTTCGAGCTGGGAGCCTATGCGCTCATGCCGAATGTGAAGGTCATCGCACCATGGCGTGAGTGGGATCTCCTGTCCCGTGAGAAGCTGCTGGCGTATGCAGACAAGCATGGCATCCCGGTCGACTTCAAGAAGCGCAAGGGTGGTGGCGCGCCGTATTCCATGGACGCCAACCTGCTGCACATCAGCTACGAGGGCGGAATCCTCGAGGACCCGAACTTCGCGCCCGAGGACGACATGTGGCGCATTACCGTGTCGCCAGAAAAAGCACCCAACAAGCCACAGGTCATCGAGCTCACCTACGAAAAGGGCGACATTGTCGCCATCGACGGCAAGCGCATGACGCCGGGCAAGGTGCTGGCCGCGCTGAATGTCATCGGCGGCAAGCACGGCATCGGCCGCCTCGATATGGTCGAGAATCGTTATGTCGGCATGAAGTCGCGCGGCTGCTACGAGACACCCGGCGGCAGCATCATGTTGAAAGGGCACCGGGCGATGGAGTCCATCACCATGGACCGCGAGGTCCTCGCGCTGAAAGATGACCTCATGCCACGCTACGCCCGGATGATTTACAACGGCTACTGGTTCTCGCCGGAGCGGACGCTTCTGCAGAGTCTTATCGATGCATCACAGGCCAACGTGAATGGCACGGTCCGCCTGAAGCTCTACAAGGGCACGATGATGTGCGTCGGACGCTCGTCCAAGGATTCCTTGTTCGATGCGCGCATTTCCACGTTCGATGACGACGGGGGTGCATACAACCAGGCGGATGCGGGCGGCTTCATCAAGTTGAATGCGCTTCGCATGCGGATTGCTGCGAACAAGGCGGCGAGCAAAGTCGCAAGCAAGTCAACCCAACGCAAGTAGGCACAAAAGGGTTATCACCCAGGGAGTCTCACCATGCCGTCCTTTGATGTCGTGTCCGAAGTCAACAAGGTCGAACTGAAGAATGTTGTTGAGCAGGTCAACAAGGAGATCACGGGTCGCTTCGATTTCAAGGGTTCGGATTCGCGCGTGGAGCAGAAGGAGCTCGAACTCACGATCTACGCAGAAGACGACTTCAAGCTGGGCCAAGTCACCGACATCCTGAATAACAAGTGCGCCAAGCGTGGGGTGGATGTGCGGCTGCTCGACTTCAAGAACAAGGAGAAGATCGGTGGCGACAAGGTGAAGCAGGTTGTCGCCGTCAAGAACGGTATCGCAACCGATCTCGCCAAGAAGATCGTGAAGGCCATCAAGGATGCAAAGCTCAAAGTGCAAGCCTCCATCCAGGGCGAGGCCGTGCGTGTATCCGGCGCCAAGCGGGATGATTTGCAGACAGCGATCCAGCTCGTGAAGACAACCGTCACCGAAGTGCCGGTGCAGTTCGAGAACTTCCGCGACTGACCGCGTCAGCGCCTGCTTCGTTCGGCGTGCACGCAGGACAGCATGAGTTCGCGCGCCGCCAGTGGCAACTGGGTCTCCGGGAACGCAATGAATTGTGCGTTGAAGAGCGGGCCTCGGTGCAACACCCAGAACCGTCCTATTCGGGTCAAGCCGGCGAAACTGTCCCAGGACAATTCAACGCGTCCCATCTTTGAGCTTTCGGCCAGTCCAGCCGCGTCAAACTGATAAGTCAATGCGGGTCGGTCCGCAGCAATGAACGCGGTGAGTGCGGACTTGGTCGCCTGATAGCGGATCGTTTGCACCAGGCCGAGAAAGCAGGCCGACGCCACCGTCGGCACCACCAGATACCAGGCTGCGCTCTGCATCAGAAACATCACCATGAAGCAGAGCAGCAGCATGCCCGATGCCCAGGCATTGCGCAGGCCATGCACCTGCTTCCACCAGTCGTGATATAGCGACTTGAGACCCTCATCATCATGACGCACCGTGAATTCCATCATGCTGGCAGGAGCCCTTTGAGCCAGCGACGGTAGAGCTGCTCGGCCACGCCGCGAAGCTGCGGTAGCGCGCGATGCATCTCATCGCGAATATTCGCAGGCGACATCACTGTTCCAGTTTGCCCATTGGCCCGCGCGGCCACGACTTCGGCCGCGCCGTCCTCACACCACGACTCGATCAGCGCTTCGGTCATCTCAACGTGGCACTGCATGCCGAGGTGGGGCCCGAGGGCATAGGCCTGATTGGCGCAATGCGGCCCCGTGAGCAACCTTGTGGCATCCGGCGGGAGCGAGGAAAACGTGTCGCCATGCCACTGGAAGGCGCGAAAGCAATCGATGCCGCCCAGCCAGTCTCGCGCAACGTCATGTCTTTCCGCGAATACGTCATGCCAGCCAATCTCCTTGACCGGGTTCCGGGTCACGGTACCGCCCAGCGCACGCGCCATGAGTTGGCCTCCCAGACAGTGGCCGATGCAGGGGCGATTTGCCGCCACCGCCTTGCGAATCAGATCGAGCAGCGGGCGCGTCCAGGGCAGTTCATCGTTCGCGCTCATCGGGCCGCCCATCAGTCCAAAACCTGACCACGCGTCCGGATCACCGGGAACGGGCGCGCCTTCATCCAGCGGGATGAGCGTCCACGGAATCTCTTGCGAGGTGAGAAAGGTGGCAAAATGCCCCGGACCCTCAGTGGGCGAGAAGCGGAGGATGGCGATGGGATTCATGGCTGCGTGCTGGCGTGCGATGGAAGGTCAGATCAACGCGAATATTCGCATATTGCTTGCACTGGCCGTGCTCGCGTCGCCGCTTACCGCGAGTTCTGCCAGCATTACCGTGGTTGGGCTGTTTCCCGGTAAAGCATTGGTAGTGATCAACAACGCAGCGCCGCGCACGCTTTCCATAGGACAGACCTCGCCCGAGGGTGTGAAGCTCATCGCCACGGATACCAAGTCAGCCACGCTCGAGTTCCAAGGCAAGAAGCAGGTACTGGATATTGGCGAGCACTTTGCCACGTCGGCACCCGGTTCCGTGCCGACCGTCACGCTGGCTGCAGATACGCGCGGTCATTTCGTGGTTGCCGGATCGCTCAATGGCGGCTCGGTGCGGTTCCTGGTGGATACGGGTGCCACGCTCGTCGCCATTCCGGCCCGGGATGCGACCAGACTGGGGATCGACTACAAAAAAGGGCAGGCCGGTATGGCCCAGACTGCTGCCGGCCCCACACCCGCCTATCGCGTGCGCTTTGACTCGGTACAGGTTGGCGATATCACGATCAACCAGGTCGATGGCATGGTCATAGAAGGCGGTCTCGATATCGCCCTGCTTGGCATGACCTTCCTCAATCGGACAGAGATGAAGCGAGAAGGACAGACCATGACGCTCACGAAGCGCTTCTGACCGATTCGACTGAATGAAAAAGCCCCGCATTGCGGGGCTTTTTCATTCTGAGATGTCGTGTTGCTCAGCGCTTGTCGCTCTCGATCATCGCGTAAGCGGAATGGTTGTGGATGGATTCGAAATTTTCCGACTCCACCACGTAGGAAGCAATGCGATGGTCCGCGTTGAGCCTGGCCGCCACATCGCGCACCATGTCCTCGACGAATTTCGGATTGTCGTAGGCTCGCTCAGTCACGAATTTTTCGTCGGGCCGCTTGAGCAGGCCATACAGCTCGCAGGACGCTTCCTGTTCGACGATGTCGATCAGATCCTCGATCCAGACAAATTCCTTGAGGCGAGCCGTGATGGTGACGTGTGAACGCTGGTTGTGCGCGCCCCGTTCCGAGATTTTCTTCGAGCAGGGGCAGAGACTTGTCACCGGCACCAGCACCTTGAGGTCGAATGCAACGTTGCCGTCGCGGATCTCGCCGATGAATGTCACTTCGTAGTCGAGCAGGCTCTTCACGCCTGAAACGGGCGCAGCCTTGTTCACGAAATACGGAAACGACATCTCGATGTGGCCGGACTCGGCCTCGAGCCGCTTCAGCATTTCGCCCAGCATGACCTGAAACGACTCCACCGACAGCGCCTTTTCGTGGCTGTTCAGAATCTCGACAAAGCGGGACATGTGCGTGCCCTTGAAGTGCTGAGGCAAGCGCACATACATGTTGAAATGGGCGACGGTATGTTGAATATCACCCGCGCGCTCCTTGATCTTGATTGGATGGCGGATGTCTTTGATGCCGACGCGGTCGATGGCGATCTTGCGCGTGTCCTCGCTGGATTGCACGTCTTCAATGGCGACACTGGCGTCACGAGAGTTCATGTTTCATCCCTTGGATAAGGCCAAGAAGTATAGCTCAGGCTGGCCAATTAGTTGAGTAAATTAGTAGGAGATTACGTGGATGCAAGTTGGGACGCTTGTGGGCAATTCAAGCAAGTGCGTCCAGCAGTTGCCGGTTGTTCAAGCTGTGCGACAGGACTCGTCGGACGCCCCGCACAGGCTGAGGTTCCGCGGCCAGACAAAAAAATCGGGGTGTCCGGTTGCCCGGACACCCCGCGAGTCAATCTCTTGGGAGCGAGATTGTGATGAATTTGTCAAGGCTCGGAGCAACGACCACACCGGCGTCGCATCCCCGCAAGCGGGGCCCCTGCTCTTGCCTTGGTGGTCGTCAGTTGTATGCCGATTCTCCGTGTGAGGTGATGTCCAGGCCTTCGCGTTCCTCTTCTTCAGGCACCCTGAGGCCAACCACGACTTTGACAATCATCAGCGACACGGCGGCCACCACGCCAGACCAGACGATGCTGAGACCCACCGCCTTGGCCTGAATCCAGACCTGCTCGCCAATGGAGGTGAAGCCGGTGCTGGCTTTCACCCAGTCGGTCACGAAGCCAGGTCCACCCAGATCCGGTGCCACGAACACGCCGGTAAGCAGGGCGCCGATGATGCCGCCGACGGCATGCACGCCAAACACATCCAGTGAATCGTCCACCTTCAGGAGGCGCTTCAGCCCGGTCACGCCCCAGAGGCAGACTGCGCCAGCGATGAGGCCGATGGCGAAGGCGCCCGGGATGCCGACGTTGCCTGCTGCCGGCGTGATGGCCACGAGCCCTGCCACGGCGCCTGATGCAGCGCCGAGCATGGAGGGCTTGCCCTTCAGCACCCACTCCAGCACTGTCCAGGACAGCACCGCGCAGGCGGTCGCAAGGAAGGTATTCATGAACGCGAGCACGGCTGAGTTGCCCGCTTCGAGTGCGGAGCCTGCGTTGAACCCGAACCAGCCAAACCACAGCAGGGATGCACCGATCATGGTCATGGTCAGATTGTGCGGTGTGATGGCCTCCTTGCCGAAGCCGATCCGCTTGCCCAGCATGTAGGCAGCCACCAAGCCCGCGACACCTGCATTGATGTGCACCACCGTGCCGCCTGCGAAGTCCAGCGCACCCCACTGCCAGATCAGGCCAGCTTTGGCGTTCAGGCCGTCAACCAGTTTGGGATCGGTGTAAGCATCCGGGCCGGGCCAGAACCAGACCATGTGTGCAATCGGCAGATAGCTGAACGTGAACCACAGCACCATGAATAGCAGAACGGCGGAAAACTTCATCCGCTCTGCGACCGAGCCCAGGATCAGGCAGCAGGTGATGGCGGCAAATGTTGCCTGGAAGGCTGCAAACAGCATTTCGTGAATCACGACGCCCTTGCTGAACGTCGCGGCCATGGCGAACTCACCCTTGCCCAGATCAGCAATGCCCTTCAAGAACAGCCGATCAAAGCCGCCGATGAAGGCATTGCCCTCGGTGAACGCCAGGCTGTAGCCGTAAACGACCCACAGGACGGTGATAAGGGAGAATGTGACGAAGACCTGCATCAACACCGACAGCATGTTCTTCGAGCGCACCAGCCCGCCGTAGAACAGTGCCAGTCCCGGAATGCTCATCAGCAGCACCAGCGCAGTACAAACCAACATCCATGCCACATCGCCCTTGTTCGGGACGGGTGCAGCGGGTGCGGCGGCTGGTGCCGCTGTGGCAGCTGGTGCTGCAGTGGCTCCAGCTGGTTTGGCGGCATCGGCCGGTTTCGCGTCAGCCGGTGCGGCGGCAGCGGCGGCTGCTGGTGCGGCAGGCGGGGCATCCTTCTTTTCCTGGCCAAAGGTGCTGGTCGCGACAAACAGCGACAGCGCCAAGGCGATTGTTCCAAGTAGGCGTTTCATGTCGGCGTCTCCCTTACAGCGCTTCCGCGCCGGTCTCACCGGTGCGGATGCGGACAACTTGTTCAAGATCGAACACGAAAATCTTGCCGTCACCAATCTTGCCGGTGTTGGCGGATTTCTCGATGGCCTCGATCACCTGGTCGAGCAGCTCGGTTTTCACCGCAACGTCGATCTTCACCTTGGGCAGGAAATCGACGACATACTCCGCGCCGCGATACAGCTCCGTGTGACCCTTTTGCCGACCGAATCCCTTGACTTCGGTGACCGTGATGCCCTGCACGCCGATGGCGGACAGGGCCTCACGCACCTCGTCAAGCTTGAATGGCTTGATGACTGCTGAGACGAATTTCATGTGCTTCTCCCTGTTTGAAGCGCTGGATCAGAATGATTTGGAGACGAAGGCGACCAGACGGCTCTTGCCCCAGTCCTTGCCCTTGACCGTATAGAGGTCCTTCTTGGCGTTGGTGTCTTTGACGTAGCCGCCCACGTTCCAGCCATCGCCCAGGTCATACGTCGCGCCGACCTTGTAGACGGTGTAGCTGAAGGCTTCATTCTTCTTGATCTTCTGACGACCGATGTGGCCTGTCAGCGTGAGTTTCGGCATGACTTCCTGAGCAAAATTGGCTTCAATGAACGTGGAGCCCTTGCTGTCGAAGTAGCCAAACAGATCGCTCGTGGAATGGGAATACTTGAGCGAGACCGGACCAGACGCTACACCGAGGTAGATTTCGTCGGTGTTCGCCTTTGGCAGGCCCGTGAGTGCCTTCATTCCCGGATACTCGTAACGCAGATAGCCCACATCAAGCGTGACATCCTTCACCACCTCGAACTTGTAGCCGCCGAAGAAGTCCAGTTCGACTTTGGCGTCCTTGTTGACGAAGCCCTCGGACTTGTAGTCCTTCAACCACTTGATGTTGGTGCCAAAGAAGCCAAGATAGAAGCCGCTCGAGTGGCTGTAGTCCACATTCAACTGGAGTGCCGGCTTTTCCGAGGTTTGGGTGATGCCGCGATATTCATACTCGCTGTAAAAGGAGACCTTTGTGGCCAGCGTGTGTTCGTCAGCGGCATGTGCCAGCGGGGCTGAGAGGGCCAATGTTGCAAGACCGGAGAGGGCCAGAACTTTCTTCATGGATTTCATCGCGTGGTTCCTTTGCTTGGTGAAGTAAAAATGAAACGTCGAGTAGGAATAGCAGGGAACGTGCCACGCCGAGCCATGGCGTAAGTGATTGAATTTCAGTTGGAAAATAGGACAGGTCGGCGTACCCGCACCACTTCGGCGCATCTCCTCCGACGCGAGCACCAAGGCAGTGCGTGAGGCGCGGGCCGGAATTTCCAGCGTGCGTGCGTAGAATGAATGTCTTCCGTTTGCCCGCACCCAAACATGAATAACGCCTTGTTGGATGATCTTTCCCTTCGCCTCAAAGCACTCCTGCAAAGCGCGCCTGCGCAGGATCTGGATCAGAACGTGAAAGCTCTGCTGACTGGTGCCTTCGCGCGCATGGATCTGGTTACGCGGGAAGAATTCGATATTCAGCGTGCTGTGCTGGAGCGCACGCGTGCCCGCCTGGAGGCGCTGGAGGCCGAGGTGGCACGGCTTGAGCGCGCCGATGGCAGCTAACGATCCAAAGCACTCGCTCCGGGCAAAAGCGAGCGTCGACCTGTCGGCTGGAACACGCTGATGTCGCTTGCAGTGGTGTACTCACGCGCGCTGACGGGCATGGAGGCGCCCTTGGTCACGGTCGAGGTTCATCTCGCCAACGGCCTGCCGCAATTCAATATCGTCGGCCTGCCGGAAACCGAAGTGAAGGAGAGCAAGGATCGTGTTCGGGCGGCGCTGCTGAACGCGCGGTTCGAATTCCCCGCGCGTCGCATCACTGTCAATCTCGCGCCTGCTGATTTGCCGAAGGAAAGCGGACGCTTTGACCTGCCCATCGCGATGGGGATCCTGGCCGCAACCGGACAGGTACCGGGTGACAAGCTGAGCGAATATGAATTTGCCGGCGAGCTGGCGCTGACCGGCGAACTGCGGCCCATCCGTGGTGCGCTTGCCATGACACTCAAGGCCCACCATGACGGCCGGGCCTTCGTTCTCCCGGAGGCCAATGCGCCGGAGGCAGCGCTGGTGGCGGATGCGAATATTCGCGGGGCGCGAAATCTTCTGCAGGTGTGTGCCCATCTTGCGGGCCGCGAGATACTTCCGCAGTTCTCGGGCCAGCCGGTTGCGACCCACATCGAGTCAGCCGATTTCTCCGAGGTGAAAGGTCAGGCGCAGGCCAAGCGGGCGCTTGAAGTGGCTGCGGCTGGCGGGCACAGCGTGCTCATGCTGGGGCCACCCGGCACGGGCAAGACCATGCTGGCTTCACGCTTTGCCGGTGTGCTGCCCGACATGACGGATGACGAGGCGCGGGAAGCCGCAGCGGTACAGAGTCTGTCCGGCGGATTTCGCATCGAGAACTGGAAGCGTCGTCCCTATCGCGCGCCGCATCACACTGCATCGGGCGTGGCGCTGGTGGGTGGCGGCTCGAATCCCCGGCCAGGCGAAATCTCGCTTGCCCATCATGGCGTGCTGTTTCTGGATGAGCTGCCCGAGTTCGACCGCAATGTGCTGGAGGTGCTGCGCGAGCCGTTGGAGTCCGGGCGCATCACCATCTCGCGCGCGGCCAGGCAGGCGGACTTCCCCGCAGCATTCCAGCTGGTTGCCGCAATGAATCCCTGTCCCTGCGGATACCTCGGCCATTTCAGCAACAAGTGCCGCTGTACGCCTGATCAGATCGCGCGCTATCGCGGTCGCATCTCCGGACCGCTGCTGGATCGCATCGACATCCAGATCGAGGTCGCGGCCGTGCCGCAGCTCGAGCTCGTCAAGGCCGGCAAAGGTGAAACTTCTGCAGCCATCAAGGCACGCGTCAATGCCGCTGCCGAACGTCAACGATCGCGCCAGCAAAAGCCCAATGCCAGGCTGCAAACGCGCGAGATTGATGTCCTCTGCGTACCCGAACCGGCCGGCGCCGAGTTGTTGAAACAGGCCATCACCCGAATGGGACTTTCTGCCAGGGCCTATCACCGCATCCTCAAGGTGGCGCGTACCATCGCCGACCTCGCCGGGTCTGCGGACATCAAGTCTCTTCATGTGGCGGAAGCGATCCAGTATCGCCGCATGGATCGGCAGAACCCGACTTGAACCCCGACGATTCGGCGCACCCGCATCACCGGGCGCCTCGCTGGGTGCTGGCGGCGCTGCTTGCCGCACTGGCTACGTTGGGCCCCTTCGCGATCGACACCTACCTGCCGGCATTCGAGACGATGTCGAAGGACCTGAACACGTCGATGCTGTCGATGCAGCAAACGCTGTCTCTGTTCCTTGCTGCGTTCGGGTTCATGTTCCTGTTTCACGGCGCATTGTCAGACAGTTTCGGTCGCAAGCCCGTGATTCTGTGGGGGTTGGCTGTGTTCACTGTGGCCTCGGTCGGCTGCGCGTTGTCTCGTGACGTGCAGACGCTCATCGTGTTCCGTATTTTGCAAGGTCTCTCAGTGGGGGCGGGCATGGTCGTTGGCCGCGCGATGATCCGCGACCTGTTTTCCGACGCCGATGCCCAGCGTCTGATGTCGATGGTCACCCTCTTCTTCGGACTCGCTCCCGCAATCGCACCGATGATCGGTGGCGTCTTGTACCTGCATCTCGGCTGGGCATCCATTTTCTGGTTCCTCGCCATCGTTTCGGGCCTGCTCATTGTGCTGGTTTCGCGCGAGCTTCACGAGACATTGCCCCCGGAGTCGCGCCAGTCGTTTCATCCCGTGGCGCTGATGCACGGCTACTGGGAGGTGGGTGCGAATATTCGCTTTCTGTTGCTGTCGCTCGCGGTGGGCCTCAACTTCAATGCATTTTTCCTGTACATCGTCTCCGCACCGGTGTACCTGCCGCAGCATCTCGGCCTGGGGCCCACCGAGTATTCCTGGCTTTTCATGCCCTCCATCGCGGGCATCATGACCGGTGCTTTCATCTCGGGACGGGTGGCCGGCAAGTGGTCAAAGATTGAAACGGTGACGCGGGCCTACGGGTTCATGGTTGTGGCGGCATTGGCGAATGTCACCTATTCGTTCATGACTGCGCCATCGCTGCCGTGGGCCGTGATGCCCATCTACCTCTACGCCGTCGGGTCGGCACTCGCCATGCCCAGCATCTCGCTCATGTCGCTGGACATGTTTCCCGCACGGCGTGGCATGGCGGCGTCGCTGCAGGGATTCGTATCGGGCATGGTCAATGCGATGACGGCAGGGCTCATTTCTCCCGCCTTGTCGCATTCACCGCAATGGCTGGCGGCGGGCATGGTCTGCCTCATGGCAGGGGGCCTCTTCTGCTGGATTGTTTACCTTCGCGCCATCCGTGGCGCCGGTAGGTGAATCGCAGGCCTTGCCAAGGCCAACACGCGAGCGATTTGTTTCGACGCGATGGTTCGGGCCGGGGTGTTGGTCAAAGCACTGCCGCCAGGAAAGCGTCCATCGCAATGCGGGCGTCTGGTTCTTCCAGGTTGGGGGCATGTCCTCGCTGCTCGATCACACAGCTTTGCACGTCAGGTGAAGTTTCCTGCATGCGAGTGACCGTTGCAGCCGAGAGCAGATCGGATAGCTCGCCACGCAGCACCAGCATGGGTCGCGTGGCCAGACTCTCGAACAGGGGCCACAGATCGGGCGCGGCCGTGCCGTCAGCAAGCCCCTGGGAGATCGCGGGATCGTAGTCCAGCACGATCCGGTCATCGACCTGCACATGCAGGTTGCGCGCCATGTCAAGCCAGTCAGCCTCGGTGAAGTCGGGAAATGCAGAGCCGTTACTTCGGCGTATTGAAGCCGCCGCGTCGTCCCAGTTTGTTGCCGGTGCACCATGCCCGACATAGCTGGCGATCCTCTCTATACCTGCTGACTCTATGCGCGGCCCGATGTCATTGATGACCATCGACCGTACCCGATCCGGTGACCGTGCGAGCAACATCATGCCCATGATGCCGCCCATCGACGTGCCGATCACGTGTACGGTGGCAATGCCGAGCAGGTCCAGCAATGTCAGCGAATCGTCCACATAGCTGTCAGGACGGTATGTGGAGAGCACATCGGCGTGCTGCGAGCGGCCACGGCCGCGGACATCGGGCGCGATCACTCTTGCCTTGCGGGACAGACGAGACGCAAGCAGATGGAAGTCCTTGCTGTTGCGCGTCAGCCCGTGCAGGCAAAGCACCACGGGCGCGTTGGGGCCCGGCCCGGCATAGTCACGCGCATACAGACGCAGTCCATCCCGGCTCTTGAAAAAAACGTCTGCAAAGATCATTCGATACGCTCACTTCCATTAGAATTGTCTGGAGCCTGCCAGTGCAGCCGACTTTGCTGAATCCAGGCAGAAGCAGTTCGACACACGCAATTCGTGTTTGCGTCCCCATCCTCCGAGACCATGTCAACTACCCGTCCTACTGAAGGGGCTGCAAAGCGCAAATTGACCACGAGCGGGTCTGCCAAGTCCAAGCCTCGCCCTCGCTCGACGGTGGGTCGGCCGCGCAAGGACACGCAAGGCCCCGATGCGGCGTACCGCATTCTTGATGCAGCCGAAGACCTGTTTTCGAAGCGTGGCTTTGATGGCGTCACGATTCGCGAGGTGACCGAGCTCGCCTCGGTCGACAGTGCGTTGGCCCACTACTACTTCTCCTCCAAGCAGGGTCTTTTTGATGCTGTCCTGGGGCGCCGCGCAGAGCTGGTGTTCGCCGAGCGCATGCAGGCTTTTGATGAGCTCGACCGCATAGGCGGCAGCGTGCGTCTTGAAGATGCGGTCAGGGCATTCATCCAGCCGCTGCTCGCGCGAGCGGAAACGGGTGATGCCGGCTGGAAGAACTATTTCCGCCTGCTTTCCGTGGTGAACAACGATCCCAACCATGTGGCGCAATCGGTCATGTCCTATTTTGATCCCGTCGTGCACCGGCTCATTGATGCGCTCGGACGTGCACTGCCCGATGCCCGCCGGGAAGAGCTGTTCTGGTGCTTCCATTTCCTCACCGGATCGCTCACGCTGGCGCTGTCCCGCACCGGTCGTCTGGACCGCGTGAGTGGCGGCCTGTGCAAGTCCGAGGACCTCGCCGCCATCCTGCCGCGGATGGTGGAGTATTGCGCCGCCGGTATCCGGCAAGTCTGCGTGCCCAATACGCCAACCCCGCCTGCCCGCCCGCGCAGGGCGACCGCGACCCGCTGATCGCGATGGTCCTGCGCGAGGGGCGCCGGCGTTCCGAGGCGCCAGGGTTGTACTGCCCCCGATCAGAACTTGTAGTCGAGCGTCAGCGTCACGACGCGAGGATTGCCGTGGAAGGCGAGGACGCTGCTGTCTGCGACTGACGGCAAGGTTGGGAAGTTGTAGCCCGCAATCTTGTAGCGTTTGTCCGAAAGGTTCTTGCCATGCAGGCCGACCCGCACATTGCTGTCAGACGATGTCCAGACGAGGCTCGCATCCCAGAGTGAAAACGCCTTCTGGTCAAGGATGGGCACGGCGAATTCGAACTGCTGGGTGTCGTCGCGGTAGGCAATGGCGTTGGACAAGGACAGCTTGCCTTGTTTGCCCATCACGCTCATCGGCCAATCATAGGTGGCGCGAATATTCGCAGTGTTCTCCGGCGTGTTCTGGAACGCACGCTGGCTGGAGACATCGACATTGCCCGCCCCGACGAACTGCGTGTACTTCGCGTCGATGTGGCCAATCATTGCGGTGATGCTGAATGCGTCGGTGAGCCGCGCCATCATCTCCAGTTCAATGCCCTGAATGCGCGCCTTGCCGGCATTGGTGGTCACCCCGGCAAAGCTGTCGTCGATACCGTCACCGTTGGTGTCGATTGCGACCGAGCCGGGAATCTGCACATCCTTGTAGTCGCTATGGAAAATAGCCCCATTGATGAGCATGCGGCCCTTGTCGAGGGCCGACTTGAAGCCCACTTCGTAGGTCGTGATGTTTTCCGGCGCAAAGCCACGCTTGGCCTGTTCGACCGTGAGGCGCGTGCCGACCAGGTTCAGGCGCGGATCAAAGCTGCCACCCTTGAAGCCCTGGGAGATCGAGCCGTAGAGGTTGTGCTCAGGTGTGGCCTTCCAGCCGACAGAAATGCGCGGCGTGAACTTGCGGTCGGTGCGCTGCAGTTCGCCGCTGGTGAGATTGGTGTCGGTGCGAAACAGCACGGCGCCAGGATTGCCCATGCCGGGTGAGCCCGCGGTGCCGAGATAGATCTGACGCAGTATGTTGGCCTTGCGCTCGTCTTCGGTATGGCGACCGCCAATCGAAACGGACAGGCGGTCACTCAAGTCGAAGCTCGCATCGGCGAAGATCGCGAATGCCTTGGTCGACACGTCATCTTCGGTGAAGGTCGACGTGCCGAGCAGGCGCACATCAAACTTGTTGTAAGCATTGGCGTCGAGGTAGTAGATACCGCTCACCACCTGTACGTTCTTGCCGGTGTAGTTGAGCTGGAACTCCTGGCTCTTCTGGCGGTTCTTGTACAACGCCGGGACATCGAAGCTCACCTTGTTCAACGAATCGAAGTCGATTGGCGCATAAGACGTGTCCTGGCGCTTTGCGGTGACTGACTTGAACACCAGATCATTGGTGATGTTGTACTCCACCGTCGCAGCGAAACCACTGGCACGCACTTCCTGATCCCGGCCCAGCGCCTGGGTCAGGTTGGCGCGGGTATCGAACACGTTGTCCAGCACCTGTGCGCCGCTGGTGGTTTCCACCGTCAGTCTATGGCCGTGACGTGGCTTGGAGTCGTCGCGCGATACATCCCCTGCAAGGCGGATGAACAGGTTGCTCGACGGTGTCCACTCCACAGACAGGCGGCCGGCAGTAATGTCCTTGTTGTAGTTCTCGTCACCGTTGGAGAGGTTGGTCCCGAAGCCATCGCGGGTGAACTTCGCCAGCGTACCGCCGATTTTCAGGCCGTCGTTGATCGGTGTGCTGCCGGTCAACACGATGTCCTTCTGATTGAACGTGCCGAGTGACGCCTTGAGACGCAAATCATTCTGGTTGGCGAGCTTGCGGGTCACGTACTTCACGGCGCCACCGATGGTGTTGCGGCCATAGAGTGTGCCCTGCGGGCCGCGCAATACCTCGATGCGCTCGACATCATAGATGTCGGCCAGCGCACCTTGCGGGCGGGCCAGATAAATGTCATCCAGATAGATGCCTACACCTGCCTCGAAGCCTGCAACCGGATCCTGCTGGCCCACGCCACGGATGAATGAGGTCAGGGTGGAGTTGGTGCCGCGCGAGGCGGTAAGGGTTGTATTGGGTATGGCCAGGGCCAGCGCGGAGATGTCCGCCGCACCTATCTTGGCCAGATTGTCCGCCGTAAATGCCGTCACGGAAATGGGCACGTCCTGCAGGGTTTCCTCACGGCGTCGCGCGGTGACCGTGATCTTGTCTGCCTTGTCTTCATCTGCCTTGGTTGTGCTGGAGGCGGGTACGGGGGCCTGCTGGGCCAGCGCGTGGCTGGCTGCGAACAAGGACGCAATGACGACGCTGAGTCGACTGACTTTCATGGAGATCTCCTCTTGATGGATACTTGCGGTGGGTCGCCGAACGGTCTACCAAACTGAGGGTGGCCGCGCGTTTGCGTTATAATTCATTACTTGATGAATTTATCGTAGCACAGTATCTTTTGACGTTGCAAGCATCCTTGTCCCGCTGGCTGGATGCGCCAATATGAACTGGCAGGCGAACGCGGTTGCAGTCGTGGACCCCGGGCTCAACACCCGGCTGACCGTGACGACGCGTGCCTGCTCAGGTACCGTGAACGGAGGAGTTCCGCATGAAGCTTTTGAACGCAACGGGTGCGCTCGTCTCGCTGCTGGCCGCGGGTGTGATGGCAACCGGGGCGGGCGCGCAGTCTGGCCCGGCCAAAGCAAGTGACATTCGTGTCGGGCTCATTTTCGACAAGACCGGCCCGCTGGAAGCCTACGTGAAGCAGACGCGTGCAGGGCTCCTCATCGGGCTCGACTACGCGACAGACGGCAAGATGAACGTCGCCGGACGCAAGATTGTGTTGGTCGAGCGCGACAGTCAGGGCAAGCCTGATGTTGCCAAGGCGCAGCTCGCCGCTGCCTACGCGGATGACAAGGTAGACATTGCCATCGCTGCAGCGGCGTCAGGTGTAACACTGGCCATGCTGCCTGTTGCGGAGGAGCGAAAGAAGCTGCTCATCGTGGAGCCTGCCGTGGCGGATTCGATCACCGGGGACAAGTGGAACCGCTATGTGTTCCGCACCGGACGCAGCAGCTCACAGGACGCCATCTCCAATGCGGTCGTGGTCGACAAGCCGGCCACGTCCATTGCCACGCTGGCGCAGGACAATGCGTTTGGCAAGGATGGGGTCAAGGCATTCCGTGCCGCACTCAAGAACGCGAAGATCGTCCATGAGGAGTATCTGCCGCCTGCCGCCACCGACTTCACGGCCGGCGCACAGCGCATCATCGCCAAGCTCAAGGCTGCCAGCGGACGCAAAATCCTCTTCATCTCCTGGGCGGGTGGCGGCAATCCGTTCAAGATTGCCGATCTGGATTTGAAGCGTTACGGCATCGAGATTGCGACCGGGGGCAACATCCTGCCCGCCATGTCGGCCTACAAGAACTTCCCCGGCATGGAAGGCGCCACTTACTACTATTTCGGTATACCGAAGAACGCTGTCAATGACGAGCTCATCAAGCGCCATCAGGCACAGTATCAGTCGCCGCCGGACTTTTTCACCGCTGGCGGGATGGCGGCCGGCATGGCCATCGTCACGGCACTGAAGGCGACGCAAGGCGATACGGATACCGAAAAGCTCATCCGCACCATGGAAGGCATGAGCTTCGACTCACCCAAGGGCAAGATGACCTTCCGCAAGGAAGATCATCAGGCGCTGCAGTCCATGTATCACTTCCGCATCAAGGTGGATACTGCACTCGCCTGGGCGGTGCCCGAGCTCGTGCGCGAGATCCGCGCCGAGGACATGATCCTGCCGGTCACGAACCGGCGCTGACCTGCACCTGCAAAAGGAATCCGATATGACCGCGACAAGAGTGTTACCGGCTGTTGTGCTGTGCTTGATGTCGCTCTGCTCCCAGCCGCTCTTCGCGCAGGTGCCATCGCCGCTGCCCGCGCTCAAGCTGGACCCGGCCGAAACCACCGTCTCCGGCATTTCCTCTGGCGCCTACATGGCAGTGCAATTGCATGTGGCGCACTCGACCCGCTTTGGCAAGGGCGTTGCCGCCATCGCAGGCGGGCCTTACGACTGTGCCGCAGGGAGTGTCATGAATGCGCTGGTCCGCTGTCTTGGCACGATGTCGATTCCCGCAGATGCGCTTGTTGCGGCAGCCCGTCAACGTGAAAAGGATGGTGCCATCGACAGCCTTGCGAATATTCGCAAGTCGCGTGTCTACATCTTCAATGGCGGAAAAGACAGCGTGGTGAAGCCTGTCGTTGGCATCGCACTGCGTGATTTCTACCAGCCGTTCGTCAGCGCCGATGCGATGGTCCTGAAACAGGATGTCCCTGTCGAGCACGCCTTTGTCACCGATAATCATGGTGCAGCCTGCGATGTGAAGGACCTGCCGTTCATCAACAACTGCGGATTCGATCTTGCCGGTGCCCTGCTCACGCATTTGTATGGCCCGCTCAACAAGCCCGATGACAAGCCACGTGGAGACAAACCTGCCGGTGCGATTCACGTTGTGGCACAGGCGGATGCATCCGTGCCCAGCCTCGCGGAGCAGGCCATGGTGTACATCCCGGTCGACTGTATGGGTGGCAGGAGCTGCCGCCTGCATGTCGCGCTCCACGGCTGCCGACAAAACGCGGCAACCATCGGTGAGGCCTTTGCCCGCAATGCGGGTTACAACCGCTGGGCCGATACGAACCGGCTGGTGATCCTCTACCCGCAAACCGGCAAGGCTGCGGTCAATGCCTGTTGGGACTGGTGGGGCTACACGGGGGCAGACTATGCCCGCCGTGGCGCAAAGCAGATGACAGCGATTCTCGCGACTATCGACCGCCTCGCAAACACCCCGGCAGCGAAGTAGCTGTTCGATGACCGCTCAACGCGAAGCAGGGCACCGGATGCTGGAGACACGCGGCCTGTCGGTGCGCTTTGGCGGGCATCAGGCGGTGAACAACGTGAGCTGCACGTTCCAGCCTGGCACGCTCACGGCCATCGTCGGGCCCAACGGAGCGGGCAAGACCACCTACTTCAATCTGATATCGGGCCAGGTCCCTGCCACATCCGGGCAAGTGCTGCTCAATGGAAAAAACCTGTCCGGACTCTCTGTATCGGCGCGGGCGCGCGCAGGCATCGGCCGTGCCTTTCAGCTCACCAATCTCTTTCCCAACCTCAGCGTGCTGGAAAACGTGCGGCTCGCGGTGCAGGCGCGCCAGGCAGGCGCACATTGCCATGGATTCAACCTGTGGAGCCTGGCCAGCGATCACCCGTCGCTGGTCGATGCTGCAGAGGCCATTCTTGGGGAAGTGTCACTTCAAGACCAAGCATCGGCCCTGGTCGCCAGTCTTTCGCATGGCGATCAGCGAAAGCTGGAGGTGGCCCTCATGCGGGCGCTTGATCCTGCCGTGTACATGTTCGACGAGCCCACCGCTGGCATGAGCGCAGACGACGCCCCGGCGATTCTCGATTTGCTGCGTGCACTTCGGAAAGATGCGTCGCGCATCATCCTGCTGGTCGAGCACAAGATGGATGTCGTGCGCGAACTGGCTGACCGCATCATCGTGCTGCATCAGGGTGAACTGGTTGCCGATGGTGATCCGGCGACCGTCATCGCATCACCCATCGTGCAGGAAGCCTATCTTGGCATACCTCGTGCAGAGGCAGAACCCGCATGAGCGCGCTGCTGACTCTGTCTGGCGTGCAGACACATATCGGTGCATATCACATCCTCCACGGTGTGGACTTCACGGTCCCGCGTGCTGCCGTGACCCTGTTGCTTGGCCGGAATGGCGCAGGCAAGACCACGGCGCTGCGCACCATCATGGGGCTGTGGCGCGCGAGTGTCGGGTCCATCAAGTTTGGTGAATGTGAACTGACCGGCATGGAGACTGCGGCGATCGCCAGTCAGGGCATCGGCTACGTACCCGAGACCATGGCCGTGTTTGCGGATCTCACGGTTGCCGAAAATCTCTTGCTTGCCGCGCGCGGTGCACGTCGCGTGGAGGATCTCGATCCGGCCCGCCTCGCTTGGATTCAAGACGTGTTCCCACCCGTCAAGCAGTTCTGGCACTACCCGGCAGGCAAGCTCTCCGGCGGGCAGAAGCAGATGGTCGCGGTGGCGCGTGCCGTGATCGAGCCACGTGAACTGCTCATCGTCGATGAGCCCAGCAAGGGTCTGGCCCCAGCCATCGTGGCCAACATGCGCGATGCCTTTGCCGAGCTGAAGCGCCAGGGCAGCACCATCCTGCTGGTGGAACAGAATCTGTCGTTCGCCAAGAGCCTGGGCGACCATGTGGCGGTGATGAGTGATGGCCGCGTCGTCCATGAGGGCGGCATGGATGCCTTCGCCGCGAACGCCGTCCTTCAACAGCAGCACCTCGGACTTGCCCTGTGACCGCACCCCCGACCCCAACCATTGCCCCATCTACCTACGCGGCTGCGGCCATCGCAGCGGATAAGCTTCGTACACCGTTCGACTATCGGCCGCTGCTGCTGTTGCCTGCGGCAGCAGGCCTGGCATTGCCTTTGGTCGGCGATTTCCCGGTGTGGCTCACGCTCACCCTGGCCGGGCTCTCGATGGGTCTCATCATCTTCATCATCGCGTCCGGTCTGACGTTGGTCTTCGGTCTCATGGATGTACTCAATTTCGGCCATGGCGTCTTCATCGCGCTGGGGGCTTTCATTGCAACTTCGGTATTCGCGGCACTGGGCGGCTGGACGTCATCGCCGGATGCATGGAAGCACTACGCCGTCGTATTTGCCGCCATGCTGGCCGCGATGACGGCTGCCGCCGTGGCGGGTCTGGTGTTCGAGCGTCTGCTTGTGCGGCCTGTGTATGGCCAGCACCTCAAGCAAATCCTCATCACGATGGGCGGCATGATCATCGGCGAGGAATTGATCAAGGCATTCTGGGGTGCGCAGCAGGTGCCGCTGGAGCTGCCGGAGAGCTTGCGCGGCTCACTCATGCTGGGTGACGCCAGCATCGAGACCTTCCGAATATTCGCAGCACTGATCGGCATTGCCGTGTTCATCACGCTGGCGTGGACCCTGCAGCGCACCAAGATCGGTCTCCTCGTTCGTGCGGGCGTGGAGAACGGCGAAATGGTTCAGGCACTGGGCTATCGCATCCGCCGACTCTTTGTCGGCGTGTTCGTCGCCGGCAGCGCGCTCGCGGGCCTGGGCGGCGTGTTGTGGGGGCTCTATCAGCAAAGCGTGGTGCCGCAGATCGGTTCGCACCTGAACGTGCTGATCTTCATCGTCATCATCATCGGCGGTCTGGGTTCGGTCACGGGCGCGCTGACGGGCGCGTTGTTGGTGGGCCTCGTGGCCAACTACGCCGGCTTCATCGAGCCGAAGGCAGCGCTGTTCTCCAACATCGGGTTGATGGTGATCGTCCTGCTTTGGCGGCCCAACGGCCTGTATCCGGTGGCGCAGCGATGAATGCACTGAACCGCATCCTGTCGGGCGACCTGCCGCGAAGCCGCTGGCTCGCTATTCTGTTGACCGTCATCCTGGTGGGCCTTTTCGTGGCACCGGTGGCCATGCCTGGCGTCAAGATCGTGAATCTCGCTGCCAAGGTGCTCATCTTCATCCTGCTGGTGGTGAGCTACGACCTCCTGCTGGGCTACACCGGCATCGTGAGCTTTGCCCACACCATGTTCTTCGGCATCGGCGCATACGGTGTAGCGATCGCCGCCACGCGCGGCGGTGCCGACTGGACGTCGATCTTCATCGGCATCGCGCTGGCGCTGCTGCTTTCACTTGTGTTGGCGCTGGTCATCGCACTCTTCTCGTTGCGTGTTCGCGCCATTTTCTTCGCCATGATCACATTGGCCATTGCGTCTGCCTTCCAGACACTGGCCTCGCAGCTGTCGGAATGGACCGGCGGAGAAGACGGGCTCAATTTCAAGGTGCCGGAGGCGTTGTCGCCCACGACAATCTGGCTGGATGGCGGATTGTTCGGGACGGTTGTTGACGGCCGCTTTGTCACCTACTACCTGCTCTTCTTCGTGACACTCGTGCTGGTTCTGGTGATGCTTCGCATTGTCAACTCGCCGTTCGGCAAGGTGCTGCAGGCCATCCGCGAGAATGAATTCCGTGCCGAGGCGCTGGGCTATCCGGTGGTGCGCTTTCGCGCGTTGTCTGCAGTATTGTCCGCGCTCTTCGCCACCCTGGCGGGCGTGCTGCTGGCGCTGTGGCTGCGCTACAACGGGCCGGACACATCTCTATCGTTCGAGATCATGCTGGACATCCTGCTCATCCTCGTCATTGGCGGCATGGGCACAATCTACGGGGCGGTCATCGGCTCCACACTGTTCGTGCTGGCGCAGGGCTACCTGCAGGATCTGCTGAAGCTGGGCAGTGAGGCAGCGAGTGGCCTGCCCTGGCTGGCTGCGCTGCTGTCGCCGGACCGCTGGCTGTTGTGGCTGGGCGTACTCTTCGTGCTGGCGGTGTACTTCTTTCCGCAGGGCATTGTCGGCAAATTGCGCGGCACGCCTACATCCGGCGGTCACTGATCACGCAGACTGTTTGCAGTAGGTTTCCCTGGCCAGCGACAGCAACACCAGGGCAAGCAGCCCCCAAACGAAAATGAGCGAGAACGCCTGCTGATACGCAGCCAGGCTGTAGACGCGCACACCCTCAACAAGCGCGCCGTCCCAGTTGCGATCCAGCATCCAGCCGATGACGGGTTGCATGATCATGCCGCCGGTCATCACACCCATGTTGACGATGCCCGATGCCGTGCCCGCGAGAGCGGAGGGAACGGACTCCTTGGCGTAGGCAAACACGATGATGAAGCCGGCGCCGAGAAATCCGGTTGCCAACAGCAGTGCCACCAATGCTACGTAGGGCAGCGCGGGCACGAACACCAGCAGCGCCCACAGCGCCATGGTCACGATGACACCGAAGACAAACAGCGGCTTTCGGCGTCCCAGACGTTCGGACAGCGGCCCGTAGATCATGCTGCCGATGGCCCACGCGACCAGCATCACCGAGCAAAGTCCTGCCGCGTGCGCCTTGGTGAGCCCGTAGTGCGTGGTGAGAAAAGGCACGCCCCACAGCCCGGCGAAGGACAGCACAATGCCCGAGAAGGCGCCCGGCACAAAGAAGAGCAAGAGCGTGTTGCGATAGCTGAAGACTGCCTTCAACGACTGCATCATCGACATCGCGGGCGCATCGTTCTCATGCCCTGTGAAGTGCGAGGCGTAACCCCGCTCCATCGGATCGTCGCGCACCAGCCACCAGATGACGAAAGCCAGCAC
Source organism: Betaproteobacteria bacterium (assembly GCA_031394355.1). Lineage (GTDB taxonomy): Bacteria > Pseudomonadota > Gammaproteobacteria > Burkholderiales > Usitatibacteraceae > JAEUMY01. The sequence goes on from JANNSU010000029.1 coordinate 22,268, forward strand.
GCCGGTGACGACGGCACTTGCCACCATCACTTCGCGCCAGCCGAAACCATCGACCATCCAGCGAAGCGGCGCGCCAGCCAGCACGCCGCCCACCACGCCCACCGTCAAGGCGATGCCGCTGGTCAGCGCAAACTGTCGCGGCAGCATCCAGTGCGCCGCCAGCTTCAGCATGCAGACGAATGCCACGCCGACCGAGCCACCGATGAGGAAGCGACCGGCATTGGCCCAGGCCAGCGACGGCGCCATCGCGAACACCAGTGTACCCAGCGCCGCCATGACGCAGCCCAGCGTCAGCAGCTTCCGCGCACCCCAGCGGTCCACCAGCAACCCGGTGGGAATCTGGAAGCCGACATAGCTGTAGAAATAGAACGCGGAAAGATTGCCGAGCGATGTCGCGGTCAGCGCAAACTCGGACGTCAGCTCATTGGCGATGACCGCCGGTGCCACGCGCTGGTAGAACGCGATGAAATACAACGCAGCGCCGAGACCCCAGATGGTCCAGGCCAGCGAGACGGGCGGAAGCTGTCGGGTCGACAGTGGGGGCAAAACAGGACTAGCCACGCCGGTCCAGCGTGCGCTCACGCATGTACAAAAACGCTGGCAGGGCGAAGGAGAGTCCGATGAAGATGTTGGTCACGATGTAGAGCCACCAATGGCGCATGCCGAGGCGGCGCGATTCGGTGAACACGAATGGCCAGAACGCGATGCAGGCGATGGTGAAGTCAGTCAGCGTGGCGGCCGCGATGGGGTTACCCCAGGCAAGGCTTAGCGCGCTGCTGCTGCCTGGCACCCATTCGAGATAGCCGAAGTAGACGGCGTAGGGGGCGATGGCGCCGAGGATGGCGAGAACGAGATAGAAGGGCTTCATTCAGACAGCAGTAGTCATGAGGCGAACATTCGCCAAGCGCATCCCGAAAGAATGAGCAGAAAGCCGAAAAATTCTAGGCGCCTAGCCAAGGCCGCATGAGGCCCTCTTGGTGTCGGCTTATGGGAAGACAGTCTATCGATCAAGGGCCACGGGTCGACCGCATAGGATGCAAACAATGTTGCGCCGCCAAGTAGCGTCAGCAGCCGGAATGCCGACCCCGTTGCTTCTGCCATGAGCACACCGAACAGAATCAGGAATGCCGAACTCAGTCCGAGCAACAATCGGACCAGGTACGGAGTCTTGAACGGCGGCTCTTGGTTGGTGTTCTCTAGCTCCGGCATGGGATATGTTTCTCTGCGTTCAACACTGCTCCCAAGGCAACCCTTCCTTGCGCCAGCCGCCCAGGTTGCCGCGCCGGTGGGCGTCGTCCAGATCGCCTTCGAACCCTTCCAGCACGTTGTAGACCTGGGTAAATCCCGCGCCTTCCAGCGCAGCGCCTGCCTCCAGCGTGCGATTCCCCGAACGGCAGATCAGCACGATGGGGCGCGTCGTGGTGTTGCCCGCCGCCTTCTTCACCTGACCCACGAAATGCGGATTGACGTCCCAGTCGGGACCGTCGTTCCACGGAATCATGATCGCGCCGACCGGATGGCCGACGAACAGGAATTCCATTTCGCTCCTGCAGTCGATGAAGACCGCATTCGGGTTCTTGTGCAGGAAGTCGTGAGCTGCCTTGGGTTTGAGATGTTCCATGCAGAGGATTATAGCGGTGTGCAACGGTGCGCCGGTGCCTCCGACGGAACAGCCTTGATACCGCTTTGCTTTGATGCTTCGCAACACGTCGCCTGATGGCTGCGTGCAATAATGTTTAGAGACTTCCCGGAGTGACACAATGAACGCACCGCATGATGCGAATATTCGCAATACGGCCTTCGATGCGCAGATTGCCGCGCTGACCGATCAACTGGAAGCGAAGCTGCTCGCCTGGCGACGCGACTTCCACGCCAATCCGGAGCTTGGCAACAGCGAGGTGCGCACTGGCGCCATCGTGGCCGAGCATTTGCGCAAGCTCGGCTTTGACGAGGTGCGTGACAAGGTGGCCTACACCGGTGTCGTCGGCGTGCTGAAGGGTGGCAAGCCTGGCCCCTGTATCGCGCTGCGCGCGGACATGGACGCACTTCCCGTGACCGAGGAAGTGGATGTTCCCTTTGCTTCAAAGGTGCGTACGGTCTGGAACGGCACCGACACCGGCGTGATGCACGCCTGCGGGCACGATGCGCACACCGCCATTCTCATGACCGTGGCTGAAGTGCTTGCGAATATTCGCAAGGAGATCGCGGGCACTGTGGTCTTCATCTTCCAGCCCGCCGAGGAGATGCCGCCGGACGGCGAAGAAGGTGGCGCTGCGTTGATGATCAAGCAGGGCTGCCTCGACAATCCTCGCCCCGATGCAATTTTCGGCCTGCACATCACCTCCATGATGAATGCGGGCCAGATCGGCTTCCGTCCCGGCCCGGCCATGGCGAGTGCGGACAAGTTCAAGATTTTTGTGCAAGGCACACAGACCCATGGTGCGATGCCCTGGCGCGGCGTGGACCCGATCGTGGTCGGCTCGCAGATCGTGCTGGGCCTGCAGACCATCGTGTCGCGCAAGATGGATATCACCCATGAGCCATCAGTGGTGACGGTGGGCATGTTCAAGGGCGGGCTGCGCCAGAACATCATTCCGGACAGTGTGGAAATGGAAGGCACCATCCGCACCTACGACGAGACCCAGCGCACCGACATCCATGAGTTCGTGAAGAAGATTTCCACACTCATCGCCGAGTCCGGCGGCGCCAAGGCCAACGTCCATATCCACCGGGGCTACGACGTCACCTCAAACGATGAGGCACTTACCGAATGGTCCGTGCCTACGCTAAAGCGTATTGCCGGTGACGCCAACGTGAATCTCATGGGCAAGGTTTGCGGCGCCGAAGATTTCTCTTGCTACCAGCAGGTCGTTCCCGGCTTCTTTTATTTCATGGGTTGCACGCCGACCGACAAAGACCCGCGCTATGCCGCACCCAATCATTCGCCGCGCTTCTTTGTCGATGAGGGTGGCTTGAAGCTGGGCGTGAAGTCGCTGGCCGGGCTGGTGCTGGACTTCCTGCACCGAGATCGTCCCGCGTGAAATTGACCGGACGTCCTCCCGTTTGGGTGCTGGGTGCACTGGCACTGTGCGTGGTGGTTGTCGGCTGGGTGGTCTTTCAGATGCTGCGCGGCAAGCCCGCAGAGTCGCACACCGTGCAGCGGACTACGCTGGTGCAAAGCGTGGTGGTGACCGGGCGGGTGTCGAGCGAGTCGCGGGTCACGGTCGGGTCGGTCATCACCGGCAGGGTCCGCGCTGTGCCGTTGCGTGAAGGAGCGAGGGTCAAGGCGGGCGATCTTCTCATCCAGCTTGAGGATACCGAGCAGCGTGCCGCGCTGGCCCAGGCCGAGGCGGCGTTGTTGTCGGCGCAATCCCGGCTCGACAGCCAGATGCAATTGACGGCGCCGGTTGCCGATCTGCAAGTGCTGCAGGCACGATCCAATGCCGACACCGCACAGCGCGAACTGGCACGGCGGGAGCAGCTCTTCAAGCAGGGTTTTTTCGGCCAGTCGCAGCTGGATGAGGCGCGCCGCGCCGCCGAGGTGGCCAAGGCACAGCTCCGCTCGGCCGAGACACTGGCCGCATCCAACAAGAGCGGTGCCGAGCATGTCACCGCTGAAGCCCGCGTCACCGAGGCTCGCGCCGCCGTGGAGGCGGCCCGAGCGCGTCTGGCACAGACCCGCATCGTCTCGCCTGCCGATGCGCTGGTGCTGGAGCGACTGGCGGAGCCGGGGCAGATTGTGCAGGCCGGTACACGCCTGATGTCGCTGTCGATGGCGGGTCCCGTGCAGCTCGTGGCACAGGTCGATGAAAAGTACCTCGCGCAGCTCTCCGTGGGGCTGGCCGCCTCGGTGAGCGCAGATGCCTATTCCGCGCAGCGCTTCGCGGCCAGCGTGCAGAGCATCTCTCCCACTGTCGATACTCAACGGGGATCGGTAGAAGTGAAATTCACCGTGCAGGAACCGCCCGCCTACCTGCGCAACGACATGACGCTGTCGATCGAAGTGCAAACCGGCAAACGCGACAAGGTGCTTTCGGTGCCCGCCGCCACCGTGCTGCCCGGCGACCCGCCTGCCGTGTTGGTGGTCAACGACGGGGTGGTGGAGCGACGTGCGGTCAAGACCGGCTTGCGCACGCTGACGGCTATCGAGATCGTTGAGGGCCTGAAGGAGGGCGACTCGGTGTTGCTCGATGCTGCGGCGGCAGTGGGCACGCGTGTCCGGGCCGTGGCCAAGGGTCAGGCCGGCGGACCGAAGGTATCCGCCGAAGTCGCCGAGAGTGCCCGTGCCTTCGGCGCGCGTTGACTGGGCGTGCAGGATGCATGCCCCATCCTGCCACGTTGACCTGGCGGCCTGAGCCATGCGCTTCGAGCTCACCGTTGCCCTGCGCTTTCTTCGGGAAGGCCGGTTCCAGTCGCTGCTCATCATCTTTGGCGTGGCCGCAGGAGTGGCGGTGGTCACCTACATTTCCGCGCTGGTCGAGGGCCTGCAGGGCAACACCATCGCCAAGACACTCGGCAATCAGGCGCACATCGTCGTGAAGCCCCGGGAAGAGCTCGCACGCCCTTCACTGCCCGATGCGGGCACGGTGGCGCGCGACATTCAACCGCGTGCGCAGCGACTGCGCTCCATCGACAACTGGTCCGCACTCATTCCGGTTCTGGAACGCACACCGAATGTTGTTGCGGCATCGCCCATGGCCACAGGCGCGGCACTGGCGCTGCGCGGCGACGCCAGCAAGTCCATCGCGCTCGTCGGTGTGGACCTCGACCGCTACGACCGCATCGTCGATTTGTCAGCCAAGGTCGTGAAGGGTGACGCGCGGCTAGTCGCCGGCGAAGCAATGATCGGCACCGAGCTTGCACGGGACTTCGGCGTGGGCGTGGGCGACCGCTTTTCGATCCAGACCGCGCAGGGCGCGACGGAATTTCTCAAGGTCTCCGCGCTGGTCGATCTGGGCAATCGCGAACTCAACCGCCGCCAGGTGTTCATCACGTTGCGGGCGGCACAGAGCCTGCTGAATGTGCCGGGTGGTGTCACCAACATCGATCTCAAGGTGGCCGAGCTGTTCCAGGCCGAAACCACAGCGGTCGCGTTGCGCCGCCAACTGGACCTGGAGGTGGAGAGCTGGATGCAGACCAACGCGCAGCTGCTGTCCGCGCTGAATGCGCAGACAGTCAGCACCCTGCTCATCCGTGTGTTCACGAGCATCGTAGTAGTGCTGGGCATCGCCAGCGTGCTGGTGGTATCGGTCGTGCAGAAGCGAAAGGAGATCGGCATCCTCCGCGCGATGGGTGCCACGCGGCAGCAGATGACGCGCGTGTTTCTGGCCCAGGGCGCCATCGTGGGGCTGGTCGGGTCGATTGCTGGGACGCTGCTGGCCTACGTGCTGCTATGGCTGTTCTCCACGTTCGTGAAGGGCAGCGACGGCCAGCCACTCTTCGTGATCACTCTCACATTCAATCTCGCGGCCAGCGTGGCAGTGGGTGCCACCGTGTGCGGCATTCTGGCCGCTGTGCTGCCGGCCATCCGGGCCTCGCGCCTCGAGCCTGCGCAAGCCATCCGGATCTGAGCCCTTGAACGCCGAGAATGCCAAGGCTGCGGTCATCCGGATGCAGGGTATCCGCAAGTCCTACGGCATCGGCACGCCGGTCGAGGCGGAGGTGCTGCACGGGATCGATCTCACCCTGCAGGCAGGCGAGTTCGCGGCGCTCATCGGGCCATCCGGATCGGGCAAGAGCACGCTGCTCAACATCATCGGCCTGCTCGAGCCGATGACGGCAGGCGAGTATTTGCTGGGTGGCACGTCGGTGAAGGATCTGCCGGACAATGAGATCACCGCCCGGCGTGGCGACATGCTGGGATTTGTCTTCCAGTTCCACCACCTCATACCGGCCTTTACTGCACTGGAGAACGTGGTCATGCCGCATCTCATCCGCGATGGACGTGTCAGTGACATCGCGCTGAAGGAAGGTCGCGACTTGCTGGCGAGCGTGGGTCTGGCCGACGCGATGCAAAAGAAGCCCGGCGAGCTTTCTGGCGGCATGCAGCAGCGCGTGGCCATCGCCCGCGCGCTCTCGCGCTCTTCAGCCGTGGTGCTGGCCGATGAGCCGACCGGCAACCTCGACACCAAAAGCGCCGATGTAGTGTTCGCCCTGATGCGCGAATTCAATCGCGAGCGTGGGACCACGTTTCTCATCGTGACCCATGATTCACGGCTGGCGGCGCTTTGTGACCGCACCGTCGAGTTGGTCGATGGGCGGATAGCCCAGGCTCCACCAAGCTGACCCTGCCCGTGGTGGGCAGAACTGGAGTAAAATTCCGCCTGCGCTGATTTGATCCAGAAGGCTCTCGGGCCTTCGCAGCTTGCGAGCGCTGGTGTCGGCAGGGTCTTGCGAATATTCGCAATCGTCCACGGCACCTAAATCCCGCTAAAGCGAGACAGTCAACGAGTGATCGAAAACCTGTCACGCCATCGGCGGACGGGTTTTTTCATTTGAAGGATATTGTTCATGTCGCGACTTGCTTTGCTGACGCCATTGCTGCTCACCACCACGGTGCTGCCACGTGGCGCAGGCGCGACCTCGACAATGTAAATCTCCAGAACTGCATTCATGGACCACGGTAATTCAGATCGTCCCGCGCCTCATGCGGCAAGAACCGCCAGCCTTGAGGAGGCACTGAAGACGCGCATTCTCGTGCTGGATGGCGCCATGGGCACCATGATCCAGCAGTACCAGTTCACCGAGGAGCAGTATCGCGGCGAGCGCTTCAAGGACTTTCCGCATCTGCTACGCGGCAACAACGATCTGCTCACGCTGACGCAGCCGCAGGTCATCCGCGAAATTCACGGCCAGTATCTCGCCGCTGGCGCAGACATTCTCGAAACGAACACCTTCAACTCGACCTCGGTGTCCATGGCGGATTACCACATGGAAGAGTTGGTCTATGAGTTGAACTATGAGGCAGCCAAGCTGGCTGCGGACGTCGCGCGCGAATATTGTTCCTTGAGCGCTGGAGGCGCTCAAGGAATCCCTTCGGGACCGCCTTCGGCGTCCGGTCAAAGTCCACAGGACTTTGCCTCGTCGCAACCGGGCAAACCGCGCTTTGTCGCCGGCGTGCTCGGCCCCATGAACCGCACGCTGTCCCTGTCACCGGACGTGAACGACCCGGGCTTCCGCGCGGTGAACTTCGATCAGGTGAAGGACGCCTATCGCGAGGCCACGCGGGGTCTGGTCGATGGTGGCGCCGACATCATTCTCGTCGAAACCATTTTCGACACGCTGAATGCCAAGGCGGCGCTGTTCGCCATCGACGAACATTTCGAGGAAATCGGATTCAGGTTGCCCATCATGATCTCGGGCACCATCACCGATGCCTCCGGCCGCACGCTTTCGGGCCAGACGGTGGAGGCGTTCTACAACTCGATGCGCCACGCCAACCCGATCTCCATCGGCTTCAATTGCGCACTGGGGGCGAAAGAGTTGCGCCCGCACGTGGAAGAGTTGTCGCGCATTGCGAATATTCGCGTGTCGGCGCACCCCAATGCCGGGCTGCCCAATGCGATGGCGGAATACGATGAGCTGCCCGCAGAAACCGCAGCGTTCATCCGCGAGTGGGCAGAGGCAGGCTGGCTCAACGTCACCGGCGGCTGCTGCGGCACCACGCCTGCACACATCAAGGCCATTGCCGACATCGTGGCCAAGTATCCACCGCGCGTGACGCCGGAGATCGAGAAGCGTTGCCGCCTGTCTGGTTTGGAACCACTGAACATCGGTGACGATTCGCTGTTTGTGAACGTGGGTGAACGCACCAACGTCACCGGATCGCGAATATTCGCAAAGCTGATCCTGAACGACGACTATGCCGAGGCGCTGGCCGTGGCGCGGCAGCAGGTTGAGAACGGGGCGCAGATCATCGACATCAACATGGACGAGGCCATGCTGGATTCGCAGGCCGCCATGGTGAAGTTCATGAACCTCATTGCCAGCGAGCCGGACATTTCGCGCGTGCCCATCATGCTGGACAGTTCCAAGTGGAGTGTCATCGAGGCCGGCCTGAAATGCGCGCAGGGCAAATGCGTCGTCAACTCGATTTCGATGAAGGAAGGTGTGGAGGCCTTCATCCAGCACGCCAAGCTGGTGCGGCGCTATGGCGCGGCCGTCATCGTCATGGCGTTTGACGAGAAGGGCCAGGCGGACACGCTGCATCGCAAGATCGAGATCTGCCGGAAGAGCTACAAGATTCTGACCGAGGATGTGGGCTTCCCGCCGGAAGACATCATCTTTGACCCCAACATTTTCGCCATCGCCACCGGTATCGAAGAGCACGCCACCTACGGTATCGACTTCATTGAAGCCACGCGCTGGATTCGCCAGCATTTGCCACACGCCAAGGTGAGCGGCGGTGTGTCCAACATCTCGTTCTCGTTCCGCGGCAACGACCCGGTGCGCGAAGCCATCCACACCTCGTTCCTGTATCACGCGGTGAAGGCAGGCATGACCATGGGCATCGTCAACGCCGGCCAGCTCGGCGTGTTTGAAGATGTGCCCAAAGAATTGCTGGAGCGGGTCGAGGACGTGCTCTTCAACAAACGCGCAGATTCCACCGAGCGCCTCGTTGAGTTTGCCGACCAGTTCAAGGGGCAGAAGAAAGATGCCATCGAAGATGCCGCCTGGCGAAGCGATCCGGTGGAGAAGCGCCTCAGTCATGCGCTGGTGAAAGGCATCACGCAATACATTGTTGAGGACACAGAAGAGGCGCGGCAGAAGTTTCCCCGCCCCATCCATGTCATCGAAGGCCCGCTCATGGATGGCATGAATGTCGTCGGTGATCTCTTTGGTGCAGGCAAGATGTTCCTGCCGCAGGTGGTGAAGTCGGCCCGCGTGATGAAGCAGGCGGTCGCGCACCTCGTGCCCTACATCGAGGAAGAAAAACGCCTTGCCGGCAGCGCTGACGCCAAGGCCAAGGGCAAGGTCGTCATGGCCACCGTGAAGGGCGATGTCCACGACATCGGCAAGAACATCGTCGGTGTAGTCATGCAATGCAACAACTACGAAGTGATCGACCTCGGCGTGATGGTCTCCTGCGAGAAGATTCTCGATGCAGCCATCAAGGAGAAGGCTGACATCATCGGCCTCTCCGGCCTCATCACGCCGTCGCTGGAAGAGATGGCCCATGTGGCCAAGGAGATGCAGCGCCTCGGCTTCACCATTCCGCTGCTCATCGGCGGCGCCACCACGTCACGCACGCACACTGCGGTCAAGATCGAGCCCAACTATGCCGGGCCGGTGGTGTGGGTACCGGATGCATCGCGCGCAGTCGGCGTATGTTCCAACCTGCTGTCGGACGATTTGCGCGAGCCCTATCTCAAGGCGGTGCGCGAGGATTACGTCAAGGTGCGTGAACAGCATGCCAACAAGAAAGGCCAGGCGATGGTGTCGCTGGCCGATGCGCGTGCCAATCATGCCGCCATCGACTGGCGCGAATATTCGCCAGTGAAGCCCGCAGCGCTGGGCGTGAAGTCGTTGAAGAACTATCCGCTGGAAAAGCTCGTACCGTATATCGACTGGGCGCCGTTTTTCCAGTCGTGGGACCTGGCCGGGCCTTTCCCTGCGATCCTCGACGATGCCATCGTGGGCGAAGCCGCGCGCAACGTCTATCGCGATGGTCAGGCCATGCTGAAGCGCCTCGTCGACGGCCGCTGGATATCTGCCAATGCGGTCTATGGCCTGTGGCCCGCTGCCAGCTTGGGCGATGACATCGAACTGTATGCCGATGACTCGCGCCAGCACGTGATCGGCACGCTGCATCAACTCCGCCAGCAGAACAAGAAGCCCGCGGGCAACCCGAACCTGTGTCTGTCGGATTTCGTGGTGCCCAAGAGCGCTGGCGCTCATGACTACGTGGGCGCGTTTGCTGTCACGGCCGGCATCGGCATCGATGCCCACGTGAAAGCGTTCGAGGACAAGCAGGACGACTACAGCGCCATCATGCTGAAGGCGCTCGCGGACCGGCTGGCGGAGGCCTTCGCCGAGCATTTGCATGAGCGCGTGCGCAAGGAGTTCTGGGGCTACGCAGCGGACGAGACGCTGGTCAACGAGGCGTTGATCACCGAGAAATATCGCGGCATCCGTCCTGCGCCCGGCTATCCCGCGTGTCCTGACCACACGGAAAAGGGCGAGTTGTTCCGGCTGTTGAACGCGCCGGAGAACGCGGCGATCACGCTGACGGAAAGCTATGCCATGCTGCCTACGGCTGCGGTGTCGGGCCTGTATATTGCGCATCCCGAGGCAAAGTACTTTGCAGTGGGTAAAATTGGCAAAGACCAGCTGGAAGACTATGCGCGGCGGAAGTCGTGGGATACATCAATCGCAGAACGCTGGTTGGCACCGAATCTGAGCTGATCCGGCATCACTGGCAATACCAAGGCCGGACAGGCAGTCCAATAACAATCGGAGGGGAAATGTACGTTGTCGATGTGCTCAAGCAAACGGGGTCCCGCATGAAAGTCGTTCTCAGCATCGTGGCAATCGTGGTGTCCGCCGTTCCGGCCATCTTCCTGTCTCATCTCGCCATTTCAAGGATGATGGGTGAGGGCATTCTGGCGGCGCTGGTCACGGTGTTCGTGGGCATGGTGCTGGCAGTAACGATTTTTGCGCTGGTGACCAGCCTGTTTCGCAGGTTGGGGTGGTTCAAGTAACTGGCTCACAACGCCTCCAGCCGCGCCCCGATCTCCCCCGTCTCCACCAGCTTCAAAAACTCCTCCCCCATCCGTTCACTCTCCGCCATGGCCTGTCGCCAGTAGCGGTGGCGTGCTTCGTAGTCCTGACCAAATTTGGTGAAGTCCTTGCGGTCGGGCAGCTTGCCGTAGGGCAGTGACGCGAGATATTCCTTCGTCGGTGACAGCAGCACGAGATTCTCGATCCACGGGCCGCTGGCTTTGCGCCAAGGCAGGCTCTTGTCCAGCCAGCCGGGCACGATCCTGTCGGTGAAGTGCGGATACAGCGTGATGCCATCTGCGCGGTGATAGGGCAGGTGCAGGTGATAGTCGACAATGCCGCCATCCCAATAGGTGCCGTCCGGTGCGCCGGGAATGTTCTCCACCCCTTCCATCACCATCGGGATCGCAGTCGTGGCCCAGAGGGACTGGTGCAAGTTGTCCACGTTGAGCGGGATAGCCTGGGTGCGGAAGTTGTCGAACTGGTAACTGGCGGGCCCGCTGTCTACGGGCTCGGAGAGCAGGAAGTTCGGCAGGCCGCGCGGATCGTGGAAGCACATGCGCTCTGCGAATATTCGCAGGTGCTTGCGGCCGAATGCATTCGCCAACCCTGCTGCAGCGAAGCCCGCAGGCGTTCGCAGCCCCGACTGCCGCGCGAGCAGACGCTGGCCACGCATGACGATGATGTGCAGCCGATAGTGCGGGTCATTCAGCACGCGCGCCTCGCGACCACCGACCAGTGCCCGCATGTTCATGTGCGCGGATTCGCTCACCATTCGGGGCGTGGGTTTGGGTGGATACTTCTGCCCGCAGTAGATGTCACCGAAATCATTCAGCGCGTTGCGCACATCGCCGCGGCAGACGGCGGCGAATCGCCATGCACCGATGGAGGCACCGATCAAGTCTCGCGTACGCGGTGCCGTCGGCAACCAGTCGCAGAACAGGGCGAGGTCCAGCCCGTGTATGCCCAGCGCCTTCGGCCCGCCTGCTGCGCCGGGTATGACGGCGACATCCGCGGGCGAGAGACCATGCTTGCGAATATTCGCAAGGGCCTTGGGGCCGGCTTGAATCCTTAACGTTTGCATCCTGCCTACTGCTTCCCGTCTTCCAGAAAGTGCATCAACGTGGAAGGCAGCATGTCGTGGAATTCGAGGAAATGCCGCAGCGTATCCGCTGGTGCCTCGATCTGCGGATAGTGGCCGACACCGCGCATCAGGATCGTGTCTGGCCGGGGTACCAGTTTGCGATAGTGGTAGAGCATGTGCTCGCCGGAGATCGGGTCTTCTGCGCCGTTGATGAATCGCATCGGCATGGTGTGATTCTCGAGGGCACCCACCCAGCGGTCACGGTTGGCACGCCGCTGCGGGATGTAGCGGATGAGCTTCGGCAGCACGTCTCGGCCGTTGTTGTGCTCCAGCAGTGTCCAGCACGCGTCGATCTCTGTTTCCGTGAGTGGCACGGAGAGTATCGCGTTCAGCGAGCGGCCCAGCTTGTCTCGCGTCATCCAGCCTGCAAAAAGGGAGCCAAGCGGTGTCAGCAGCAGCCTTTGCGCCAGCCGGGCGCGATGCTTTTCCGGAAACAGCCCGCCATTGAGAAAGCAGACAGAGCGCAGCTTCTGTTTGGCAGATCGCTCCAGATGTCGCGCCAGCAATTCCTGCGCGACGGTGTCGCCATAGTCGTGCGCGAGGAGGTGATAGTCGGTCACACCTTCCTTCGCGAGCCACGCCTCCACCAGATCGGCTTGTTGCTCGATGCGGTAGGCAAAGTCTGTCGGCTTATCCGAGAAGCCGTAGCCGATCATGTCGAGCGTGTAGACGTGGAAGCGCTTGGCGAGCGGTGCCCAGACCGCAGACCAATCCCAGCTCGCGGTGGGGAATCCATGCAGCAGCAACAACGCATCGCCGCTGCCTTCCTGTCTTGCGAATATTCGCAAGCCGTTGTGTTCAAAGAACGAACCACCATTTCGCCAATCGGCGAGGGGCATCAAATTCATCGTCAACCTTTATCTTCCGGAGAACAAGTGTGCTCCAGTGGTTTGCACCCGGCTCCATGATATGTTTCGGCGCTATTTTGCCATCCCGACCGACTTTCCCCTTCCGGACCCGCCATGTCATCGCCGTCAGCCCTGTTCTCGCCCCTGAAACTTCGTGATCTCACGATCCGCAACCGCGTCTTCGTGTCGCCCATGTGTCAGTACTCGGCCAAGGATGGCCTCGTCAATGACTGGCACCTGGTTCACCTTGGCAGCCGGGCGGTGGGCGGCGCGGGCCTGGTGATGTGCGAGGCGGCAGGGGTGGCGCCAGAGGGCCGCATCTCGCCGCAGGATGCCGGTATCTGGAATCACGCTCATGTAGAGGCCTGGGCGCCGATCACGCGCTTCATCAAGGCGCAGGGTGCAGTGCCGGCCATGCAGCTCGCCCATGCGGGTCGCAAGGCTTCGACGTTTGCACCCTGGCGGGGTCAAGGTGCCGTGCCCGAGGGATGTGGCGGCTGGCCGGTGGTCGGCCCCAGCGACGTGGCCTACAGCGACAAGTACCCGGCACCGCATGCCATGTCAGCCGCTGACCTCACGAAGTGCATCGATGATTTCGTTTTCGCCACCGAGCTGTCTTTGCAGGCGGGTTTCGAGGTGGTGGAGGTACATGCTGCGCACGGCTACCTGCTGCACGAATTCCTGTCGCCCCTCTCGAATATTCGCACTGACGAGTATGGCGGCTCGTCGGAGAACCGCATGCGCTTTCCGATCGAGGTATGCGCAGCCGTTCGCAAGGTCTGGCCCGAGCATCTGCCGGTGTTCGTGCGCATTTCGGCCTCCGACTGGAAAGCGGGCGGCTGGGACATCGTGCAATCGGTCGAGCTCTGCCGCCGATTGAAGGCGCTGGGGGTCGATCTCATCGACGTCTCTTCGGGCGGCAATGTTCCGGATCAGCAGATCGTGCTTGGCCCCGGCTATCAGGTGCCCTTCAGTTCAACCATCCGCAATGAAGCGGGCATTGCCACCACCGCCGTCGGCCTCATCACCGACGCTGTGCAGGCCGAGCAGATCGTGGCGCATGGCCATGCCGACAGCGTGAGCCTTGCGCGCGCCCTGCTGCGCGATCCGTATTGGCCGCTGCATGCGGCGGCACAGCTGGGTGTCAACGTGGAGTGGCCGGACCAGTACAAGCGCGCAGTCGTCGGCCCGCTCGGTCGATAGCCTGGGAATTGATGGTTTACCGCGTCCGTACGCGATCCGGACGACGCCGCAAAGCTCCTGCTGCGCAGGTTAGGCGCATAATGCCTTTTAACCTTGGAAATGGAGGGGCGTCATGATCGACCTGTATTACTGGCCCACCCCGAACGGCCACAAAATCACCCTCTTTCTGGAAGAGGCGAAGGTGGCTTATCGCCTGCGGCCGGTGAATATCGGAAAGGGTGATCAGTTCCAGTCCGATTTCCTCAAGATTTCCCCTAACAATCGCATGCCGGCCATCATCGACCAGCATCCGACGGATGAAGGTGTGCCGATCAGCGTATTCGAGTCGGGTGCCATCCTTTTGTATCTCGCTGGCAAGACCGGCAAGTTCATACCGAAGGATCTGCGTGGCCAGGTGGACTGCCTGCAGTGGCTCATGTGGCAGATGGGCGGGCTCGGCCCCATGCTGGGCCAGAACCACCATTTCAACCACTATGCGCCGGAAAAGATTCCCTACGCCATCGACCGCTATGTGAAAGAGACCGCCCGTCTCTATGCCGTGCTCAACAAGCGCCTCAAGGAACGCAAGTTCATTTGCGGCGACCAGTACACCATTGCCGACATGGCCTGCTATCCCTGGATCCTGCCTGACCGGCAGGGACAGAACATGGCGAGCTTCCCGCATCTCGCCCGTTGGCATGCCTTGATCAAGGCCCGTCCTGCGACCACAAAAGCCTACTCGAAGGCGCGCGAGGCCAATCCCGCACCGACGCCCCTCACAGAGCAGGAAAAGAAGCTGCTGTTCAGCCAGGACCAGAACACCATTCGCATTGGCGGGTCGCCCCAGCAAGGGGGGTGAGTCGCGCTGATCCGTCGGATTCGTCTCTGACTTGACCGACTGCCACGCGTACTGAACAAGTTGAACGTGCAAACGCCCGCCGGGAGACCGGCGGGCGTTTGCATTCAAGCCTTAAGACGGACGACCTGCTGAACAATTGTCCGCAGACTACTTCTTCTCTTCTTCCTTGCCGCTCGCCTTGTTCAAGTCCTTGATGTGCTCATTGAATTCTGCGATCGCGGCGTTGCCAGCGGCGACATGTGCGTTAGCCTTGGCCACCGCTTCCTGGTTCATCCTGCTCTGCTCGGCTACGAAGGCGCGGATACAGTCGCTGTAGGCTTTGTGCTCCGTGTCAAAGCGCTTGCTGGCAGTCTGGGTCGAGACGCGCCCCGGCCACTCTGCCTTGACGCATGTGTGTTTGATCTCGGGCGCGGAGGGCGTGGCCGGCGTTGCGGGTGCGGCAGGCTGCTGTGCGCTGGCGGTGCTGATGAGGCCGGCGAGAAGAAGGGATGAGACGGTGACTTTCATGGAATCCTCGTTACGTGAAATGGGTTGAGCTAGTGCCGGCTTACTGGCCCGCATCCTTCTTCAGCTTGGCCATCAAGGTGTTGTATTCGCCCACGGCCAGATTGCGCGCCTCGACATGGCGCTTCTGCTTGTCGATGGACAGGGTGACCTTGTTCTTCAGCTCCGTCTGCTTGACGGTCAGGGCGTTCAGTTCATCAACGTGCTTCTTCTGATCTTCGACCGTGCCTTCGGCGGCTTTCTTCTGGCCTTCAATGTAGTCATTCATGCATTTCTGGTAGTCGGTGATCTGCTTGTTGAACTTCGTCATTTGCTTTTCCGGTGCGGTTCGGCCCGGATAATGCGGCTGCTCACAGGACGGTGCGGGAATGGATTCCGAGGCAGGTGCCTGTGCGCTCGCATTCAGTGCGAACACGCCAATGATGAATGCGGATATGGCTACGAGAGTCTTGGTCATGTGGGTTCCTTTCAACGAGAGTCAGCTTCAGAAATTGTGTTGCTGCAACAGGCGCGTCTGGCCCTACAACGCGCTCGGGGAGTCAGGGGTGGACAGCCGACCTCAGCCTGCCGCCTTGTGGTGGGGCTGCAATCGGGAGAGCCACTGCTGGATGCGTTGGGTCATGCCATCTGCATTGAGGCCGACATCGGCCAACAGCACCGCCGGGTCGCCGTGTTCAATGAAGTGGTCGGGCAAGCCCAACTGCAGTACCGGTACCGCCAACCCCTGTGCCTGCAGAGACTCCAGCACGGCGCTGCCGGCACCGCCCATGATGGCGTTCTCTTCAGCCGTCACCAGGAAATCATGCGTGGTGGCAAGTTTGAATACGAGCTCGTCATCCAGCGGCTTCACGAAGCGCATATTGGCCACGGTCGCGTTCAATGACTCACCAGCGGCCAGCGCCGGCGTGAGCATGGCGCCGAATGCGAGGATGGCGATCTTGCGGCCTTCTCTGCGGACCTCGCCTTTGCCGACGTCGAGCGCCTTCATCTCACGCTGCGGTACCACACCCGGCCCCGCGCCGCGCGGGTAGCGCACCGCGCTCGGCCCGTCCAGTTGCATGCCGGTGTAAAGCATCTGTCGACATTCATTCTCGTCCGAGGGTGTCATCACCGTCATGTTGGGGATGCAGCGCAGGAAGGACAGGTCAAAGGTGCCGTGGTGAGTCGGGCCATCGGCGCCGACCAGGCCGCCGCGATCCAGCGCGAAGACGACCGGCAGATTCTGCAGGGCCACATCGTGGATGAGCTGGTCGTAACCACGTTGCAGGAAGGTGGAGTAGATGGCGACAACCGGCCGCAGCCCATCGCAGGCCATCCCGGCCGCGAACGTGACCGCGTGCTGCTCGGCGATGGCGACATCAAAATAGCGATCCGGGTATTGCTGCGAGAATTTCACCAGTCCCGAGCCCTCGCGCATGGCGGGGGTGATACCGATCATACGTGGATCGAGTGCTGCCATGTCGCAGAGCCAGTCACCAAAAATCTGCGTGTAGGTGGGCTTCGATGCGGCCTTGGGCACTATACCGATCGTCGGATCGAATTTCGGCGGCCCGTGGTAGTTGATCGGGTCTTCCTCGGCCAGCTTGTAGCCTTGGCCCTTCTTCGTGACCACATGCAGGAATTGCGGGCCGTCGAGCTTGCGCAGGTTGGACAAAGTGTCCACCAGCACGTCGACATTGTGGCCATCGATGGGGCCGGTGTAGTTGAAGCCGAATTCCTCGAACAGCGTGGAAGGCGTGATCATGCCCTTGGCGTGCTCTTCCACCTTCTTGGCGATTTCCTTGAAGGTGGGTGTGACGGACAGAATCTTTTCCGCCGTCTTCTTGGTCCGGGCGTAGAACTGGCCCGACATCAGACGCGCGAGATAGTTGGACAGCGCGCCGACATTCTCGGAGATGGACATCTCGTTGTCATTCAACACCACGATGACATTCTGGTCCGGCCGTGCGTTGTTGAGTGCCTCGAAGGCCATGCCGGCCGTGATGGCGCCGTCACCGATGACCGCGATGCAGTGCCGCACGCTGCCGGTCTGACGTGCTGCGACAGCCATGCCGAGCGCGGCGGAAATCGAGGTGGAGGAATGCGCCGTGCCAAAGGCATCGTACGGCGACTCCTCCCGACGCGGAAAGCCGGCGATGCCGCCTTTCTGGCGCAAGGTTCCCATCTTGGTGCGACGTCCGGTGAGAATCTTGTGGCCATAGGTCTGGTGACCCACGTCCCAGATGATGCGGTCATCTGGCGTGTTGAACACGTAGTGCAGCGCGATGGTGAGCTCCACCGTGCCGAGGTTTGATGAAAAATGCCCGCCCGTGGAGGACACACTCTGCACGATGAACTCGCGCAGTTCCTTGGCGAGTCCGTGCAGTTCCCTGCGGTCCAGCTTGCGCAGCTTGGACGGGTCGTCGATGCTTTCGAGAAGCGCGTAGGGATGTCGAGTGGCGGTCATGCGAATTCCGTTGGGCGCGGCTAGTTGTGTCGATTGACGATGAACATTGCCAGCTCCTTCAGCCGGACAGCACGCCCGTCAAAGTCCGCCAGCGCGGCCTCGGCATCGGCCAGCAATTCAGCAGCGAAGGACTTCGCGGCCGACAGTCCTAGCAGACTCACGTACGTGGGCTTGCCCTGCTCTTTGTCTTTGCCCGCAGTCTTCCCGAGCGATTCAGTGCTGGATTCCTCGTCCAGAATATCATCCACCACCTGAAACGCCAATCCGACGCACTGTGAGTAGCGGTCCAGCGCGGACTGCTGTTCCGGGCCTGCGGATTGACCGCACGCCGCACCCATCAGCACGGCGGCTCGGATGAGCGCGCCGGTCTTCAGGATGTGCATGAATTCCAGCTCGGGCAGGCTGATCTGCTTGCCGACGTTCGCGAGATCCACGGCCTGACCGCCGGCCATGCCGCGGGAGCCGCAGGCATGGGCAAAAGTATCCACGAGCCTGAGCTGGGTCGCCGCGTCGTCACAGAGTTGGTGAGCCGTCACGAGCTGAAACGCCAGCGCCTGCAGGGCATCTCCCGCCAGCAGTGCCGTGGCCTCGTCGAATTCGATGTGACAGGTGGGTTTGCCTCGGCGCAGCACGTCATCATCCATGCAAGGCAGGTCGTCATGGATCAGCGAATAGGCGTGGATCATTTCCACGGCCGAGGCGACGATGTCGACCCGACCACGGGGTGCACCGGTGAGCTCTCCGGCAGCGAAGGCCAGCATGGCCCGCACGCGCTTTCCGCCGCCGAGTGTCGAGTAGCGCATGGCCTCGTGCAGGCGGTTCGGTGTCGCGGTCGCTGCGGGGAGCAGGCTGGCCAACGCCCCTTCCATATGCATGGCAACCTCGCGTGACCAGTCCTCGAACGAGGTGTTCGTGCTCCGGGCCGCCGGAGCGACCCTAGCGGGCGATGTCATCGTCATGCAATTCCCGGAGTTCACCACCGTCAAGGACCTTCACACGCTGCTCCGCATCGGCCAGCACTTTTTCACAGTATTTCAGCAAAACGATGCCGCGCTGGTAGGCCTTCAGCGACTCTTCCAGCGGCAGCTGGCCTGCATCCATGCGCGCCACGAGCGTCTCCAGCTCGGTCATGGCGGTTTCGAAGTTGGCAGGTTCCTTTGGGGCGGGCATCGGGTTCCGGGCGCGTGGGCAGGAGGTAACAAGACCGTAATTATACCGGGCCGGGGACGCCATGCAGCCGTGCCCTGGGGGGGTGCCGCCCCGGCGGCTCTCGTCATGCCCGGAGGGCCGCGTGTGGCGTATGGATGGGCCATGGGCAGCTTGCCTTTCAGGGGCCGATAGGGCACACTTCGCGTCCCACTGTGCAGGCGGCTTTTCACTCTGTGGGCGGTGTAATAAACGTGTATCGGGACGGAGCTGCAGAGTTCAAAGCTGGCTGACTCGATTTGCCCGGAGATTGTTTTTACTTTGGTTAATGTGCGGGAGTTAAAAGCTACGCGCGCATCGATTGGAGGTAAGGACTATGTCCAAGCTGCCGGGCGAGCGAGAGCTCTCGCGCCCTACAACCCATCTGCCGCTGTCCTGGTATTTTGACCCGGCCATCGCGGACCTCGAGAAGAAGTTCCTGTTCGACAACGGCCCCGGCTATGTCGGCCATGAGCTCATGGTGCCCGAGCCGGGCTCGTACTATGCGCTCCCTGCCATGAACGAGGGCTGGGCGTTGGTCAGGAAAGATGCAGGTGTCGAACTCCTGTCCAACGTCTGCCGCCACCGTCAGGCCGTGATGCTGAAAGGCCGTGGCAAGCTTTCAAGCCCCAATATCGTCTGTCCGCTGCACCGCTGGACCTACGATCTCGACGGCAAGCTCATCGGCGCGCCGCACTTCGACCACGACCCTTGTCTTGACCTGCCCAGGAAGGCACTGCAACGGTGGAACGGCATGCTGTTCGCGAGCAAGCGCGACATCCTCGCGGACTTAGGCAAGATCGGTTGCGCCAAGGATCTCTCCTTCGACGGTTATGTGCTGGACAAGGTGGATATTGTCGACTATGACTTCAACTGGAAGACCTTCATCGAGGTTTATCTGGAGGACTATCACGTCGCCCCCTTCCATCCCGGGCTCGGCCAATTCGTGGATTGCAATTCGCTCAATTGGGAGTTCGGCGACTGGTACAGCGTGCAGACCGTGGGCGTCAATCAGGCGCTGACCCGTCCGGGTACGGAAATTTACAAGCAGTGGCACGACAAGGTGCTGAAGTTCCGTGGTGGCGAGCCGCCTCCCTTTGGCGCAATCTGGCTCACCTACTACCCCAACGTGATGGTGGAATGGTATCCGCACGTACTGGTGATCTCCACGCTACTGCCGATGGGGCCGGAAAAGTGCCGCAACGTGGTCGAGTTCTACTATCCCGAGGAGATCGCGTGGTTCGAGCGCGAATTCGTTGAAGCCGAGCAGAAGGCCTATGACGAGACGGCGGTCGAGGACAAGGAAATCTGCGACCGCATGACCCAGGGTCGCCGCGCGCTATGGTTGGAGGGGCGCGAGGAACACGGACCGTATCAGTCGCCGATGGAGGATGGCATGGTGCACTTTCACGAATTCATGTGGCGGGAGCTGGGTGTGGGCGCCGGGCTCAAGGCAGTCAAGCAGACTACGACAGCCTGACGAAGAGTGCCAAGCCAAGGTTCAGAGTTTCTCCAGCGCCACGGCACCTTGCCATGCCAAGTCGGTGGGAGCTGCGCTGAGTTCAGAGAGTCGTTCCAGGTACAGGAGCGCCACTGTGTCCTCGGGTCGATGTGCGAGCACTGTGGCCCAGCCCTGCTGGCTGGTGGCCCAGTCTCCAACCCGATAGGCTTCCCAAGCAAGTTCAGTGAGCCTCACTAATTCTGTGTCATCGCACACAGTGAATATGTCCACTGCTTCGGTCTTTCCTTTGACGATCACGCGATCCACGCGACGCAGGCCAATGCGTCCGCGCAGGGCTTTCGCTGTTTCCGCGGATAGCAGGATCTCCGTTCCGTAGAGCTTGTTTACCCCTTCCAGTCGTGCGGCGAGATTCACCGAGTCGCCGATGGCCGTGTAGTCGAACCGGTCCACTGATCCCAGGTTGCCGAGAATTGCAGGCCCGGAATGGACACCCACCCGCATCCGCAGTGGCGGCAAGCCGCGCAGCGCCAGCTCATCCCTCAAATTACGCATGTCCTGTTGCATCTCGATGGCGGATTCGCATGCATGCAGTGCCTGTTCGGGATCTGCCAACGGCGCGCCCCAAAAAGCCATGATGGCATCGCCAATGAAGCGATTCACGGTACCGCCTCGCTTCTTGATGATTGCAGTGGCCCGGGAGAAATGCTCATTCAACAACTGCGCAACCTGTTCCGGGCCAAGCATCTCCGATAATGTGGTGAACCCGGCGAGATCGGTGAAGAGCAGGGTTACTTCGCGCCGTTCGCCACCCAACTTCAGTTTTTCGGGATGCGCCATGATCTCGTCAACCACCTCGGGTGCCAAGTACATCGAGAACGCGCGGCGGGTCTCCTGACGCTGCTGCCGTTCCGCGAGATAGGCATGCGTGCCACGCTGTGCATAAACCAGCGTCACGCCCAGCATGGCTGCAAGACAGGGCAGCCACATGAGTTGGTAGAGGAAGAGCGCGGCTGTAAGAGCGGTGATGCTGGCGAGCAATGCCACGCCCACGAGCCCGCTGCGCAAGGGGCGCCATTCGCGCATGAGTACGCCCGCGATCAGAATGAAAACCATGGCGAGTACCCAGCCCCAGAATTTGCCCAGCGGCTGCACACCGCGCCCGATCAAAGCACTTTCCAGGAAATTGGCGTGTAGTTCCGCGCCTGGGGTCAGCCATTCACTCACGCTGGTAAAGGGCGTGGCGAAATGGTCAGATTGCACGGCCTGTGCATTGGCGGACGCTTTCGCTTCCAAGCCAATAATGACGATCTGGTCCTGAAAAACGGCAGGCGGCAGGTCGGTGTCCGCCTGCAGTGCCTGATAGTAGGACACGAACGGGAAGGTGCGGGCTGGGCCTACATAGCCCACCATCCGGTCTCTCTGGTCAGATGGACTGGGGAGCAGACCCGGCGCGCGCTGGTTGGCGCGATCAATGATGGCGCGCCAGAAGACATCCTGTCCTTCAGACATGCGTCGCACTACCAGGTCGCTATCCAGAATGATATTGGTGAGGCCGACGCTGGGGCCTGCTTTGCGGAAAACATCCAGAGGATCGACCCGTAGCCATTGCCGCGCGTACTGCGACTCCTGGTATTGCATGCCCGCCGCGACCACTACATTGCCGGCGCGGGCGATGGCTTCGGCCAACAGTCTGTCGTCCTCGGGGTCGGGCGAGGCCTCGGACAGCATGATGTCCAACGCGATCACCAGCGCGCCGGCCTTGTGCGCCTGGTCGATAAGCTGTGCATGCATCCGCCGCGGCCAGGGCCACTGACGCCCGATCTGCTGGAACGAGGCTTCGTCGATGCCGACAATGGTGATGGGAAGTTGTGAGCGCCCGGGCGCTGCCTGCACTGCGAGCAGATCGTGAACCCTGAGCTCGATGCGCTGCCAGCCTTCCCACAGTGACAACAACGTGGTGACCGCACAGGCCAGCAGCACGGCCTGGACCGCGGGGGAGAGCAGAATCCGCCACGCTGGCGCGCGGCCTGGCCGGAAGGGCATGCGCAGAATCAGAAGCGGAAGGTGAAGATCAACCCGGCGCTGTCGGAAGCGCCTTTGCGCAACAGGTTCGCGGCGAAGGCCTCGACAGTCCAGCGCTTGCGATCAAACTCCATCAACCAGCGCAGCTGCACATCCCAGTCCGCCTCGAGGCGTTGCAGGTTGGCTTCGTCGGCAAAGCGTTCCGAGCGATGGATCGCCGAGCCGCCCAGTTGACCCAGTCCTTCCAGCGACCAGGTGGCGCCAATCTGCAGGCGGTGGCGCGGCAAATAGGGAATCTGTCTTCCCGGGAACGCCGGCCCGGTGTTGCGGCTGGCAGAGTGAATATAGTCGATCTGGGCGGCGATGGTCGGCGTGAAGATGTGCGCGAGATTGATGCCGCCTCCGCGCTGTGTGGCCAGCGAAAACACGGCAATGTCCTCCAGCGCATCCGGCTTGGATGGCAAGGGCAGGTTGCGATTGCGCAAGCGATCAAGATTGCTCACATCCGCGCGGGTGTTGAGCACACCGTCAAGCAGCGAAAAAAGGTTGGCGATGCGTTGATGCTGGATGTGCGCACCCACGAAGGTCGCACGCGAGAGCGGCCAGTCAAGCTGCGCACGGCAGCGTTCGGCGCGCCCGCCCGCGAACACGAGCTGATCGTCGAAGATGATGCCGGCAGTCCCGAGCGGCATCAGACTGCCGCTGGATGCGGGGCGCATCCAGTCCTCGCAGGCGGCGCGAATCACGGCACCCGCATTGAACCGCCGTGATGCGCCTATGGCCCAGGTCGCGCGGCTGCGCGAGAGGTCATCGTCGATGTTTTGCGTCGTCGGCGGATTGACCAGCGTGGCGGTGAACGCGCGGTCTTTGGTGTAACGCGTATGCCCGGCACCTGCCTCAATGATCCATGCATTGTCTGTCCAGCGCAGACCTGCACGCATCAGGGAGGAGTGGTCGGTGTCCACGGATATCAGCCGGTTGCGCGGCGCGCCGCTGCCCGGGGCACCGAGTCCCGGTTCCTGGGTCAGGTCGTTGGGCGTGCGCATGCGCGCCCGTTCGGCACCGGCATGCAATTCGAATCGCCTTGCGAATATTCGCGTGAAGCGAACCTGCAAATCATCCGCAGTGGGCCGCGTGCTGAAGTCAGTGGCGCGCGCCAGATTGAGGCCGGGCAGGACGATGCTGGCGAGCTCTCCGACTTGCGACGATTCCTGGCTTCGGCCCACCTTCAGCCACCATTGCGCCTGTGAATCGGGGGCCCAATGCATGCCAGCATCGATGCGGCGGTTGTGGCCGTCCACGACTTGGTTGAGACCGGTCACACCGCGCGTGCCGCTCTCGACCTCGGCCGAGAGCTCGGCCGCGTAGAGAAACAGACCGATGTTCCAACGGGGCTTTATGCCGACGCCAACTGTCAACGTGCGCGCATCTGCATCAAGTGGCGTGTTGCGTCGGCGCACCTGTGTCTCGATCATCTCCGCGAACCAGGCCAGCGGCCAGCCACCGCTTTCCTTTGGCAAGACGAGGCCGTTGAACGTGAGCACCGGTTCGATCAGGGACTGGTCATCGCTATGACCCAACCGAAGGGAAAGACTGCCGTACCGGCCGGACTGCTCCACCAATGTTGGCGCACGATTGCCGGCGCCGAAGACCAGTGGATCCACCAGAAAGCCCTGCATGAGGGCCGAGCGGCGGGAGAAAGTGCCTGGCTGTCGATCCGCCTGAAAGAGGTGACTGGGTGCCCAAAAGGGCAGCGTTGATTCCTGCGCGAGGTGTCGAGCCCAGCCTTCCAGGCCATACTGAACCAATGCGCTACCCAGATTTGCGGTGCCCGCCTGGTTGCTGGCGACCGCGTTGAGCGACTTGAGATAGGGCAGTTTTGAAAGTGCGGTCTCGACTTCCCTCAGTGCGGATGCCGGAGCGTAGACATCCAGTCCGATCAGAGCGCCGAACACGTGTGGCAAGGGATCGCGTGGGTCGCGCTCAGACATTCTTTGCAGCATTTCCGTCGCGCGATCCATGCGCCCGGCGCGGTGATAGGCCACCGCCTGGTACAGCAGCGCACGAGCGTACCCGGGCTCAATGACCGTGGCCCGCGCCAGCGCTTCCAGCGCAGCCTCATTGTCGCCGCGCATCAGGGCAATGATGCCAAGACCTGTCAGCGCAACATAGTTGTCAGGCGCTGTCTCCAGAGCATCGCGGAAGCGTGTCTCTGCCAAGGCAAGGTCACGTCGCGCGGTGGCAACGGCGCCCTGCTCCGCCTGCAGCAAACTCCGCGCAACCGCTGACTTGCTGGTGAGGGCTAGTGCCTCCACGAAAAGTTGATCCGCTTGCCCCAAATCACCACGGTCGGCCGCAATCAAGCCCAGTCCGGCCAGGCCGCGAGGATCCGCGGGGGCCAGTGCATGCGCGCGACGATAACCATCCTCAGCATCCGCCTGACGTCCATCCAGTCGATGCAGGTCAGCTCTCAGGAGAGTCGCCTCCATATTGGCCGGATATTTCGCCAGCGCGACATCCGACAGCGCCAGTGCATCCGACATGCGATCTTGCTGGAGCGCAATTCGCGCACGAAGGAGAGATGCCCTGACATCGGATGCATCTTCAGGTGACAGCGAGCCCAACAAGGTCACCGCCTCGCCCATGTTCCCCGACCAAAGCTCGAGTTCCGACCGCAGCAGCTTTGCAGGGACAGACGCGGTATCCGCCCTGCTGTCTGCCGCACGCAGAGTCTCTGCTGCCTCGGCAAACTGATTGGTTTCGACCAGCACGATCGCGCGGTCCAGCGGTGTGCGCCGCGCAGGGGTCAGGGTAGTGTCGCGATAGAGATTGGCATCGATGCGATTGGCTGCCACCCACTGCACCCGAGTGCGTGACTTGTTGAGACGAATCTTGGTAGGCGCCTGGCCGGGCAAGGCGACCGCCTGTTCGTCACGCTGCACGCGCAGGCTGCCCTGCGCATTGCTGAAGTCCACTTCCCCGCTCAAGACCGTGAGCGTGGAGCGGCCGTCGGGCCCGACCTCGATCTCCCAGTCCGTGCCACGGATGGATGCAAGTGCCGAGGGTGTCTGTACGACCAATCCGCCCGGCGCGGTCTTTGATTGCATCCACGTGCGGCCACGATTGAGGTCGACAACCGTCTTGCCGCCATTGGCGTTGGCCGCCTCCTTGATCTGCAGCACGCTGTTAGGTGCGAGACGGATCTGCGTGCGGTCCGAGAACAGGAGCGCCATCTTCGACAGGTCGGTGGTGCGCACGAATTGCAGCGGCTTCAGCGATTGCTTCACTCTCGCGGTCGACCAGTCGGCTTGCTGCGGCTCGCGATACTGGCCTGTGCCCTCGATACTCACAATCTCGGCAGCCTGTTGACCGTGCACAGTCGGGGCGATGATGCAAAACGGACCCAGCAGCAAGGCCAGCCCGGTGTCGCGAATTATCCGCGGCATGTGTCGGCCCTCCTTCAGGCGCGATCAGGGTGGATCAGAATCTGAAACGGGTAAGGTTGGTCTGCGTGCCGTTGGGGAAGGTCATGACGGCAGAAGTCCGACTCGTGAACTGGATACTCATTGAGCCAGCGCTGCTCCCTGTCGGCGCGCGATAGACGCCACCCATGGCCTGGCCATTGGCATAGAGATTCCAGTTGGTCTGCAGCAGGGTGGTATTCGCCATGTTCTGGTTGGCCAGATACCAGACTGGATTGCCGCTGTTGTCATACATGTAGCCGGTCACCGCCGCGAAATTGTTCTTGAACTCCATGAAAAAGCCGCGGCCGGCTTCCTGTGCGTTGTGCCAGATGCCGCTCTCAGGCAGGACCGGTGGCACACCTATCGGATCAGGAATGATGCTGTCCAGTCGTTCGATTGGCACCGAACCGCCCGGCCATATCAGTGTGCCCCTGCGCGCATTGTTAAACGCCAATGTCACCGCGCCTAAAGAGGAGGAGGGCGAATTCGCGCGGAAAGTGCCGCCCAGTGTCTGACCGCCGCGGTACGTATCCATGTTGCCATTGTAGAAGGACCCGTCTTGGGAGGACTGGCCAGCGGAGATGAACCAGATCGGTTGGCCGGTCTGGTTGAAGAGGTAGCCGGAAAGCACCAGTGTGGAGCCGACGACTTCAATGCTGAACCCGCGTCCAGACTCATTTGGATTCCACCACCATCCGGTCTGAGGCGCCTGCGGCTGGCAGGTCTCGCTGCCGGGCACGGTGGCGACCGGGCGGTTGAGATTGTTGAGAGCCGCCGCTGCGTTGGGGCCATAGCCGACGAAGACCACCGAACCTGACAGGATTGCGGAACTGATGTTGTTCAGAACGGCGACCGATCGGCCCTGACTGCTGAGTACACCGGTGAAAAACGCCTGCAAGGTGCTTGCGGTCGCTGCAGTGAGCTGACCCGTTCCGCTGATTTGTGCCAGCACGCACGCCAGCGGCTCCGCCTTGCCAGAGGTCTTCAGCCCGACGTGTTTGGAGTTTTCCGGTGGTGCCGCGAGACCCGAAACGCGATTGGCAGGCGCCAGTACGAAGACATAGATGCTGCCGGTGGTACCCACGTCCTGAGGGCGGAACCGAATCTCTGTGGTGACGGTAGATGTGGTGCTCGTGTTGATCAAGCCTGTCGAAAGCGCGCTGAATGCAGGCGTGCGCGAAGCCGGCAGGATCAGGCCATTCTCGGGCGACAGATCGAGAAAGCCGCTGCCATTGAGGCCGAGCTCCTGCTGTGGCAGCAGACGCGTGGCGAACGTGCCCTCGCCGAGCTGGCCCCCGAGGTTGCCGCCCCATGATGTTACGCCGCCGTCACTTGTCAGCGCACCGGTATGCACATCGCTTGCTGTGATGCCGGCTACGCCGGACGACAGGCCGATCACGTCGACGGGGACAGATCGATCGATCAAGGTGCCATCGCCCAACTGGCCGAAGTCATTGTCGCCCCAGCACTTCACTGCACCTGTCGTCAAAAGCGCGCAGGTGTGATGCCGCCCAGCCGCCATGCGCGAGACGCCGCTGGTCAGGCCCAACACGTCGCCAGCCTGCGAACGGGTGTTGCCAGTACCATCCCCCAGCTGAAGGAAGTTGTTGAAACCCCAGCACTTTGCGCCGCCTGCCTGGGTTACTGCGCAGCTATGCAGCCCGCCTGAGGCAAGCGATGCTACGCCACTCAGACCGGACACGGTCACGGGAGCGGTGGTGTCATTGAAATTCCCATCGCCGAGCTGGCCATTGAAATTCCTGCCCCAGCAGCGCACGCTGCGATCGGTCATGAGTGCGCAAGTGTGATAGCCCCCGGACGAGAGCGCGATTACGCCACTACTCAAGCCCGTCACGTCAACGGGCAGATTGCTGTCTGCATTTACGCCATTTCCAAGTTGCCCAAAGCTGTTGTTGCCCCAGCAGCGTACGCCGCCGGACGTGAGCAGCGCGCAGGTGTGGACCCAGCCGGCAGAGATTGCACTCACGCCGAACGAAAGGTTGGTCAGCAGTGTGGGCGTATTGCGATCCACATTGTTGCCGATACCCAGCTGGCCCGTTCCGTTGTAGCCCCAGCACAAAACGGATCCGCTTGCGGTCAGCGCGCAGGAGTGAATGGTACCGGCTGTTACTTGGATCACACCGCTGGTGAGGCCATTCGTGGCGACTGGCGCAGTAGTATTGGTGTTGGTGCCGTTACCCAATTGGCCTGAAAGGTTGAAGCCCCAGCAAAGTACGGCCCCCGAGGAATTGACGCCGCAGGCGTGATACTCGCCATGGGCGACGGAGGGCTGGACAGCCTGCGCCGCTGCTTCGGTAGCGATGCCCGATGTCAGCAGAACCCCGCTTGCACCAAGCGCTATGGCAAGCCATCTACGCGCCAAGCTGGCGTCACTTCGGTCGAAATCGATCATGTCGGCAATTTCCCTTGATGTCGTTTTGGTTTGGCGCTCTTCTGGCAGCAGCTCCGGCCGGCGCGTCATTTGAATATGCCTCAATGTGGCAGGGCTTGCAAATGCCCGCAGAAAAGTCCCGTGGAACAGCTGTGATAGGGTGCCGGTCGGTGTCCGTCCCCTGTTCCCTGTTCAGTTCAATTCCAAAATATGTTTCACAAGATTCTGTCGCCGTCGCGGGTTCTTGGGCACCTCAAGGTGTCGCGCGACGTAGTTTGCTTCGGCGGCGTTGTCGCATGACGTCATCGTGGATGGTTGTTGCCGGGCGGATGCAAGCCAAGAGCAGGGGGCTTCTGCGGGGTTTCGCGGGAGCGCCTGCGCGCTCCCGCGCCGTGAAAGCGGGCGAGGCTCTGCCCGAGCCCCCCGTTTACGGGGATGCGACGGCGCGCGTTCGCGATTGCGCCGGCGGGGTTGTCGCATGACGTCTTCCTGGATGATTGTTGCCGGGCGAATGCAAGCCAAGAGCAGGGGCCCCGTATACGGGGATGCGACGGCGCGCGTTCGCGATAGCGCCGGCGGAGAGTGCGCATGACTTCTTCATGGATGATCGTTGCCGGCGCCCTCTTCGCCTGCATGGGTGTCTTCGTGAAGCTTGGTGCTGCGCATTTTTCTGCGGCAGAACTCGCCATGTATCGGTCCGTCGTCGGCCTTCTGCTTATTGGCAGCATGGTGCTGGTGCGGCGCGAGACGTTGGCGACGGTGCATTGGCGCACGCACACGGTGCGCGGCTCGGTGGGGTTCATATCGCTGCTCGCGTATTTTTACGCTGTGACGCAGATGCCGCTGGCGACCGCCATGACGCTGTCGTACACGGCGCCGCTCTTTCTCGCTGCCATGACGACATTGCTGCTCAAGGAGAAGTTTCCGGGACTGCTCATTGCTGCCATTGTGCTTGGCTTTGCGGGGACAGCGCTGATCTTTCGCCCGAGTTTGTCGGACGGGCACATGTTGCCCGCCTTGTTGGCGGTCGGATCGGGCTTCTTCGCGGCCTGGGCATATCTCAACGTGCGCAAGCTGGGCCATGCGGGCGAGCCTGACTGGCGCATCGTCTTCTACTTCTCGCTCATCTCCACCCTCGGTGCTGCGCTCTGGCAGGTCGCGTTTTCGCACTTCAATCCCATAACGCCTGACAATGTATGGATTCTGGCTGGCATGGGTCTTTGCGCCACCGGCGCACAGCTGGCGCTGACGCGCGCCTACCGCACCGGCAACACGCTCGTCGTCGGCGCACTGTCCTATTCAACCGTGGTGTTTGCCTGCATCGCGGGTCTCATCGTCTGGCAGGATATCCTGCCGGTGATGAGCTGGCTGGGCATTGGCATCATCATCATCGGCGGCGTGCTGGCGACGAGAGTGGAAACAAAGGCGCATGGCAAGGTGGTCGTGGAGGAATGATCGGGTTGGGCGTTGGGTGTTGAGCGAAACTCAGGTGGAACGGGCAAGTTGCGAATATTTGCAACTAAGCCACAATGCGCCCAACGCCCAACGCCCAACGCCCAACGCCCAACGCCCAACGCCCAACGCCCAACGCCCAACGCCCAACGCCCAACGCCAAAATGCTAGTCACTACCGCCGAACTCGCCAATCACCTGCACGATCCCGCGTGGATGCTGTTCGACACGCGCCACGACCTCATCGATACAGACAAGGGACCGCGCGAATATTCGCAGGGGCACATTGAGGGCGCCCGTTTCCTCAGTATCGACCACGATTTGTCGGCTTCCAAGAACGGACGCAATGGTCGTCACCCGCTGCCCGATGCGGGTGTCTTTGCTGAAAAGATGGCCGCGCTGGGGGCGTCGCCAGGCATGCAGTTCGTGATCTACGACGGCACAGGCGGCATGTATGCAGCACGACTGTGGTGGATGTTGCGCTGGCTGGGTGCCACAAAGGTTTCACTCCTCGATGGTGGCTTTGCGAAATGGGTGGCTGAGAAGCGCCCGGTGACCGCTGAGATACCAGCGGTACGAGCATCTGTCGTCAACGAATTCAAGTCGGCGGCGGGGTTCACCGTGGATGCGGCTGACGTGTTGGGCCATCTCAAGGACGCATCCCGTCTGCTGGTTGACGCCCGCGCGGGCGAGCGCTATCGCGGCGAGGTGGAGCCCCTCGACCCGGTGGCGGGCCACATCCCCGGCGCAATCAACCGCTTTTGGCAAGCCAATCTCGCAGCCGATGGCACATTCAAGAACCGTGAGGACCTGCATCGCGACTATTCGCAACTCATGGCCGGTCGTCCGCCCTCTGCCGTCGTGCATCAGTGCGGCTCGGGTGTCACCGCCTGCCACAACCTGTTCGCGATGGAATGGGCGGGGCTCGCCGGTTCGCGTCTCTATCCGGGCTCATGGAGTGAATGGGTGGCTGATCCATCGCGTCCTGTCGCCAGGGGCGGCTGAGCGGCGGGCGAAATCGGCTTGCAGCGTAGAATCTGCGGATTTTCATGTCCGGCAACATCATGCATCGGCCACGCCCAATGATTCGGATCCTCGGCATCACACTGCTGGCTGCGCTGCCAGCGTTTGCGCAAAGCGGCGATGTCATTCGCCCGCCTCATGCGCTGGTGTTGCAGGGCATTCCGCCCATTCCGGCCGATCTGCCCAAGAAGACGGCGCCCTACACCGACTTCCGTGCCGCTCGCGTGACCGCCTGGCATCCCACCAAGCGGGAGATGCTCATCAGTACACGGGTGAAAAACAGCAACCAGATTTTTCGTTTGTCGGAACCCGGTGGCAAGCTCGATCCGGTAACTGACTTCAAGGATCCGGTTGCAGGTGCCAGTTACCAGCCCAGATCCGGTGAATTCATGCTCTTCGAGAAGGGTGATGGGGGCGACGAGGCCTATCAGATATCCCGCTTCGATTTGGAGTCCGGTGTCGTCACACCCATCAGTCCCGGCGGGCAACGCGCGAGCGCCCCATCGTGGAACAACGATGGTACGCGCGTGGTTTATACGACCGTGCAGCTGGATCGCAACAATCCGGGCCGCGAGGTTCGCACTGACGTGCGTCTCGTTGACCCCGAGCGTCCTGAGAGCGAACGCGTGATTGCCACGCTGGATGGCGGCGGCTGGAGTGGATTCCGCTGGTCTCCGGACGATGCGCGACTGGTGTTCGTGGAGTCGCAGTCGACCAATGAATCACACTTGTGGATCATGGAGATCACCACGGGTGATCGGCGCCGGCTGACCATGGATCGCAAGGACGAAGAGGTTCGCTACGCCGAGGCCCGCTTCTCCAATGATGGCATGCGAATATTCGCAACATCGGATCGCGGCAGCGAGTTCCGCCGCCTCGTGGCCATCGAGTTGGCCACGGGGCGCGAAGAGCCGCTCTTGCCAAACCTCAATGCCGACATTGATGAATTCGCGCTGTCGCGGAAGACCAACCGCATCGCTTTCGTGACCAATGAGGAGGGCGCGCACGTTCTTCGCTTCTACGACATCGAGGCAGGTCGAGAATTGAATCGCCCACCCCTGGTACCGGGTGTGCTGACCACGCTGCGCTGGAACCGCAACGGGGAAGAGGTGGCCTTCACACACGCCTCGGCTCGGTCGGCAGGAGACATTTTCAGTTGGAACTTGAAGGAAGGCCGCATGACGCGCTGGACCAACGGTGCCGCGCCGGGCGCAAATCCGTGGGAATTCGTCGAGCCCAGAATCATCCGCTGGAAGAGCTTTGACGGCCTCGGCATGACGGGGCTTCATTACGAGCCGCCGCGTGACAAATTCAAGGGCAAGCGTCCGGTCATCATCAATATTCATGGCGGCCCGGCGTCTCAGGCGCGTCCCGGCTTCATCGGCCGGAGCAACTATCTGGTAAACGAGCTTGGGATTGCGCTCATCTATCCCAACGTGCGCGGATCGTCAGGTTTCGGCAAGACATTCCTCAAGCTCGACAATGGCAGAAAGCGCGAGGACTCCGTCAAGGATATCGGCGCGCTGCTCGACTGGATCAAGCAGCAGCCGGATCTGGACCCCGCGCGCGTGCTGGTCATGGGCGGCAGCTATGGCGGCTACATGACGCTGGCTGTGGCGAGCCTCTATCCGGACCGCATTGCCGGCGCCATCAGCTCGGTCGGCATTTCCAACTTCGTGTCATTCCTGAAGAACACCGAGAGCTATCGTCGCGACTTGCGTCGGGCCGAGTATGGGGACGAGCGCGAGCCCGACATGCGCAAGTTCCTGGACGAGATATCACCGCTCACGCGGGTAGACAAGATCAAGAAGCCGCTCTTCGTGATCCAGGGAAAGAACGATCCGCGCGTGCCGTGGACCGAGGCGGAGCAGATCGTGAATTCACTGAAGAAGCGCAAGGCGCCGGTCTGGTTTCTCATGGCCAACGACGAGGGCCACGGCTTCGCAAAGAAGGCCAACGCCGATTTCAGCTTCCATGCCCAAGTGAAGTTCATGGAGCAGACGCTGCTGCGGCCGTAGCGCCCGAACCTCTGCGAATCGTCGCATGCTCGCGGACATCATCCTTCTGCTGCACCTCGCCATCGTGCTCTTCAACACGATCGGGCTGGTACTGGTGTGGATCGGCGCGGCGCTCAGCTGGCGCTGGGTGCGAATATTCGCACTGCGCATCGCGCAGATCCTGCTGATGGGCTACATCGCGTTGCAGGCGGTAGTGGGCCAGATCTGTCCATTGACCATTTGGGAGGATGCGCTGCGCGGTACCGTGGATGAGCGTGGCTTCATCGCGCGCTGGGCGGCAGCGCTGCTCTACTGGAATGCGCCGCCGTGGGTGTTCGTGATGGGCTATGTCGCGTGGTTTGGGCTGATGGTGCTGACGTGGTTCGTTGTGCGGCCGGAGCGCAAGGTATGACTCGACGCCGGGCGGGAGAAAAATACCTGACGCCGATGAACGCAGATGAAAAGCCGATGAACGCAGCTCAGGGTTGAAGCAAACTCAACGCTTCTCCGGTGGAATGCCCCGCAACCGCGCAACCAGAATCGCCTGCGCTGCCGGGTCGACCGGGTGGTGCTTGATGGTCGTGCTGGCAGGATATTTGCCCAACGAGTTGCCCCCAATGCGATCCACCGCGGGTCGGACCGGGCGCGGCATGAAGCCGCCGCCGCAATTCGGACACACATCACGCAGCACGTCTTCCACGCACTCCGCACAAAAGGTGCACTCGAAGCTGCAGATGTAGGCGTCGACCGAGTTTGGTGGCAGGGCGGCGTTGCAATGTTCACAGGTGGGGCGGAATTCAAGCATCGGGGCTCCGTTCGAGTCAGATACCGCGGCGTGGCCCGGCTGCGGGATGCGCCCAGGCATGAATATCCCGTGCACCGATCACGCGAAATCCCGGCTCGGCGTGGGCAAGAAAATGCACGGCAGCTTTGGCGACAAGTTCGCTGCGCACATGCTGGAAGGATTGCGGCGTGAGATAGCCTTGCAGGATGGACAGCCAGCCCGCCGCAAAGCGATCCAGCAACGTGCCGCCCGCTTGAGTGTCGTCGTCCCGGCTGGGGCGAAGCACGACAGTCGCGGGCAGGCTGTGCTGCTTGAGATCGAGTTCGACTTCGCCGAATGCGGCCGCGTCGATGGCGGAGAGTTGCTGCCAGGCGGTCATCGGTGACACGAGAAGGAAGCGTTCTGTACCTGCACGGTGTGCCGCCTTTGCGATGACACCTACGTCCTCGGCGCGCACCAGTACATAAGCCTGATCGCGCTTGTGGTAATTCTCCTTGCCCGAAATGCACACCAGTACATCCTTCACGGTGTCCGACCAGTGCCAGCTATCCGCCGCGCCATCGCCGAGTGGCTCGACAATGAGCTTGGCATGGGCAGATCGAAGCGGTGACCGTGCTGCGACCCGCACATGCGAATATTCGCCAGCGGAGAGCAGCCGATTCAGCAGCTTCTCACCGAGGTCGCCGATGTTGCCGATGAGCAGCACTTCACGCTGTAATGCCACTTTGCGTATCGGCCGCTCGATGGCGGCAATCGCGTCGGAAACCGGGACGGTCACTGTTCGGGCGCGTCGACGGGTTGGGCTGCAGGCTGCTTGGCTGCTTCCTTGCTCGCGCCGATGCGGCTTTCCTCGCCTGCAGCCAGCTTGCGAATATTCGCAGCGTGTCGCCAGATGAGCAGCGCCGACATGAGAATGACGACCAGCAGATACACGCCCTGATCCAGCCAGTAGGCCGCGCCGATGGGCGCGAAGATGGCGGCGACGATGGCACCCAGCGACGAATAGCGTGACAGCACGACGACTGCCAGCCACACACCGAGCGTGGCGAGCCCCAGCCACCCATTGAAAGCAATCAGCACACCGGCCGCCGTGGCAACCCCTTTGCCGCCTTTGAAGCCCAGCCACACGGGGAAGAGATGCCCCAGAAAGGCGGCAAGTCCGACGAGCGCGATGGTCGGCGCATCCAGCCCGAATTGCTGCGCGACGTGGCGTGCCAGCACCACGGCCACCCAGCCTTTGACGGCATCACCCAGCAGCGTGAGGATGGCCGCCAACTTGCTGCCCGAGCGCAGCACGTTGGTGGCACCGGGATTGGCCGAGCCATACGTGCGCGGGTCCGGCAGGCGCATGGCCTTGCTCACCACCACGGCGAAGGGTATGGCGCCGATGAAGTAGCCGACCGTGATGGCCATTAACATTGAAGTCATGAGCGCTACTCTACAATATCGGGTGAAGGGCGATGGGTGATGGGTGATGGGTGATGGGTGATGGGTGATGGGTGATGCGGGGATTGTGGCTGGATGGCGACGATTCGCAAAGCGATTTTCATCTCGCCGCCGCGTCACCCATCACCCATCACCCATCGCCCTTCACCCGATATTGTAGAGTAGCGCTCATGACTTCAATGTTAATGGCCATCACG
>JANNSU010000041.1:0-2690 GCA_031394355.1 Betaproteobacteria bacterium
CGGTGGCCGCGGCTGACTTCAACGGCGACGGCAAGGCCGACATCCTGTGGCGCCAGGCGTCCACCGGCAACGTGCTCCAGTACCTGATGAACAGTGGCAGCGTGGTGAGCACGGCCAGCCTGGGTGGCAACACCGACTGGAGCCCCGCAGCTACGGGGGACTTCAACGGCGACGGCAAGGCCGACATTCTGTGGAGGCAAGTCTCCACGGGCAGTGTCCTGCAGTACCTGCTGAATGGGCCGACCATTCTGAGCACGGCTGCGCTTGGAGGCAGCGCGGACTGGACTCCCGTGAACAAGGCCTTGGCGCGGCTGGACGCCCCGGGACCGTTCGTCAGCGTTCGGCGCTTTGCCTACACCGACGCCAACAACTACAGCTACTTCCTCCTGTCCGGCGACAGCAGCTTGACCGACGCGAATGGCGCTTTTGCTGTCAATGAGGTGCGCAAGACCCAGAGCGCGGGCGTAGATTTGCCCTTCAATCGCAACCAGGAATACTGGACCGGCAGCGCCTGGGTGGTCTGCCCGCTGCAATGGGATGTCGCCAAGACCAAAGCACAAACCTCTACAACACCACAGACGAGCGATTACTGCGGTGCCTCGAAGATCGAAAGCTGGATCGAAGTCGAGGACGTGGCCGGAAGGACGCTGCGCGAAGTTGTGACCCAGATCCGCAACCTGCCACTGCCCGACAGCGTTGGCCCTCACACCGATCCGATCACGGGCCTGCCAACTCGCTGGGGGCCCGAACCCACCCTGCTACCCGCTGGCGCCACTTTCCCAGCGGGCTCGCAGTACAGTTTCCGCACCACGCGAGTAGATATAGGCGGAACCGACCGCATGGATCTCGCGAACAAGGACGGCGTACGCTGGCCCGATGCCTTTTACCGCCAACCCGTTACGCTGGAACAGTACAGCGGCATGCCGGGCAACCTGATTGACAGCGCTGCGGTGCCCAGCTTTGCCAACGCCGTCTACGTGGCCGACCTGCCCAGACCGCAACCCGCCGACGCAACGTTGGCGCCGTTCTTCCGCTTTATTGCCGGCTTCGACATGGCTGGCCTGAAGATCCGCTTCTACAAGTGCGATTCGACAACCAGCGGTGCGCCGCTCAACTGCAGCACAGCCGGCGATGGCACGCTGGCAATCGGCACACAAGGCGGCTCACGCGTGATGCGCGTCGCGACCGGCTACCCTGCAGAGTTGGAGTCACGCCTGAAGACACGTCGCTTCTGGGTCGAGCGCAGCGGTACGGTGTTCCGCGGTTCCACGGACCTGGAGTACACGCGCTACGAGCAAAGGCTGAACGCTACGGCGTGGGCGGTATTGCGCTCGGCACTCGGCATCCCCGCTCACACCGAGCCCGTCGCGCCTGTCTTGGCTGGCCCGTTCAGTACGCTGCGCAATTTCACTTTCGCCGATGCCGGCAACTATTCATTCCGAACGTTCGACGGCGACAGCAGCGTGCTCGATGCGCGGGGTTACTTCCAAGCGAACGAGGTTCGCCAGACGAGGTCTGCAGGTGTGTTGCTTCCCTTTGTTCGCAACCGCCTCTACTGGACCGGGACCGAGTGGTACGACTGCCCGGCCGACGGGATCGGCATCAATCCAGTGAACAGCGTTGCACCGTTCGACAGCACCTACTGCAAGGGCTATTCGTACGAGCGAACCACCGACGTGACGCTGACACTTGCCGGCCGGCGCATGGTCGATGTGGTCAATGACATTCGTGCCTACGGCACCAAGGACGGAAGCTTCGACTACCGTGGTTGGGGCCCTAGCCCAGGCCTCGCTGTGCTTTCGACCACGCTGTTCCCGGCGGGCTCGACGATGAACTATCGCGGCATGGCAACGGTGGCCACGCCAATTTTCATTGCCACCAACCCAAGTAGCGACAAGATGCGTGTGCCGCCTGCCGATGCGAGTGTCCCGTTCAATACTTGGCCGTTCGCGGTGTCGATGGACGAGTTCATCGCCAAATACCCCGGGGATCTTTTGGGTGGGGCGCTCAACGAGGCCACTGCAATCTTGGTAGTGAGCCGCATCTTGCCGACTGCGCCGGCGCCAGGATTGTCGGGCTTGGTTCAGATCCGCGTCGCTTTCGACGCCGTAGGGAACAGGGCGCGTTTCTGGCAGAACAATATTCTGACGGCCACCGGTGGCACGACAAATTTCGTCAGGTTGCTTGACACCACGTACACCATCGAGACGCTGGGTGCGGTAAAGGTTCTGAAGTTCGTCGCGCTGCCAGCGGGTTTTGAAGACGAGTTCATTTTCCAGCGTATGTTCGCTGAGCGTGACAGCGCCGTCTGGTATGCGGGCAAGGATGTCGTTCCGGCCGGACCAACCTACTCGATCCGCCTCAACGCTGCCGCATTCAGCGCGATGCGCGCCGCGCTGGGTATCAACTGAGCGGCTCTGCGTCGCCATGCCGGATTGCGGCCACGCTTGTCACTCAGCCCACCGGTTTTGAGCACTTGAACGAGAGGCAAATTCGATGCATGCGTTTCTGTTGCGATGCCTCCTCGTTCTCGGGTTGGTGGTGCCAGCGCACTCGGCCTGGTCAGCCAGTTCCGACTTCAACGGCGACGGCAAGAGCGACATCGTCTGGCGCCAAGCCTCCACCGGGCGGGCGATCCTGTACTTGATGAACGGCTCCACCCTGCTCGGTTCGTTTGAACTGGGTGGCAG
>JANNSU010000051.1:0-88345 GCA_031394355.1 Betaproteobacteria bacterium
CGCTTCAATTGCCGGGTCAGCACCACTTTGCCCGCAGCATCCACGCCGTGAACCTGAAAGACGTTCTTTGCCAAATCCAGACCTATCGTCGTAATCTTCATGGTGGACACCCCTCTCGCTTTGAGTTGGTTGGTAACGCATCCACTCTGGCACAACGCGATGCCGTCGCGGGAGGGGGCGTCCATTCCATCGGCTTTCGCCGGTATGACGGAGTACATTGTTTTTGCTGGAACCCCAATGTGGAATCCCGATAAGGATCATTGATGCACTACATCCTCTTCTACGACGTCGCCGACGACT
This sequence comes from Betaproteobacteria bacterium, assembly GCA_031394355.1. Classification (GTDB taxonomy): domain Bacteria; phylum Pseudomonadota; class Gammaproteobacteria; order Burkholderiales; family Usitatibacteraceae; genus JAEUMY01. The sequence continues at coordinate 301 of JANNSU010000051.1, forward strand.
ACCTCACCCGCCGTGTTCCACTTCGCAGCGTCCATCTCGCCCACGCCCGCGCCGCGCACGCTCGCGGCGAGCTGGTGCTGGCCGGCGCCTTGGCCGACCCGGTCGATGGCGCGGTGCTGATCTTCAAGGGCGAATCACCCGACGCCGCGCGAATATTCGCAGAGACCGATCCCTATGTGATCAACGGACTGGTGAAGTCCTGGCGCGTGCGCGAGTGGACGACGGTGGTCGGGGATGATCCGGCTGTGATCGTTCCCTGACGCCATGGAGAGTGTCCACACCGCGGGGCGCGTCGTATTGAGATTGATCGGGATCGCGGGATTTTCACTCTGCGCCGGGCTGTTCATCTGGGTTGTTTTGTTTGATGACGCTGTGGAGCGCGCCGCGCAGTCATTCGTGAAGTACCGGATCGAGCGTGAGGTGCGCAAGCAACTCGGCCAGGGCAAGGCCGGAGACTTTCAGCAGGCACTCGGTGCCCTGAAGGGCAAGTACCAAACTGAATTGGCGGAGGCAAACAAGGCACTCGCCGACGATCTGCCGCGCAAGATTGCTGAAGTCATCGCGGCCATGTGCCGTCTCGATTGCAAGCAGAAGACGAATCTGCAGCGCAGCATCGGCGATGGCTATCGGGCACAGATCGCTGGCGCACAAGGCAAGATTGCAAGACTGGGGCAGTTCATCGAGGGTCGCTATCTTGAGATCGTTTCGAACCTCACTCGGGATGCGCGAATTTTCCTCGGCAGCAATGCGTTGCTGTTCGCATTCGTCACGCTGCTGTCCTGGGTGAAGCCACGGGCATCGCTGCAGCTATACCTGCCCGGCGCCGTGCTGCTAGTTTCCACTCTGGCGAGTGCTGCGATCTACCTATTCGGCCAGAACTGGTTCTTCACGCTGCTGCACAACGACTTCGTGGGCTTCGGCTATCTCGCCTACAGCAGCGTGCTGTTCGCGTTCCTCGCCGACATCGCCTTCAATCGCGCGCGCATCACCACCACCATCCTGAACTTCATCTTTCAGGCCATCGGTTCGGCAGCACAGGCCGTGCCCTGCTGATCGCTACTTCTTTTCGCGTAACGCTTCCGGCAGCGAATAGTTCGGATACCGCTGCCTGAACCTCACCAACTCCGCCTCGGCATCCTTCTGCTGATCCATCGCGCGGAGCGAGCGAATCTGCAGCACCCACGCGGCGGGCGTGGCCTCGATATCTGCCTTGGTTGAAAACAGCGCCGGCGTCTGCAACACCTCGTCGATCGGATACACGGGATAGCGCTGCTTGAAGCGCGCGATCTCCTGCTCGGCCTCCTTCGTTTTGCCGGACGACTGCATGTTGCGAATGCTGCCTGCCCACAGCATGGGCATCAACACCACATCCTCCTGCAGCATGCGCGGTGCCAGCTTCGACGTCACGGGTGGTGCATCAGCCAGCCTGGCCGGGGCACGCACGACAGGTGTGGCAGCCACTGTCGGGCGCGGTGACTCAGCCGCCAGTGCCGTATCGGCAAACTTTTCTGCATTGCTCCTCTCCACTTTCACCTCACCAGTTTGCGGCGCGGGCGCGAAGGCAAGCGGTGCGCGCTGCGGTGCGGCGGCCATTGCTGGCTTGGCGGGTGCTGCTTGCGCCTGAGTAGACGGCTCCTGGTAGCGCTCGCGCTTCTCCAGACCTTTCAGCCTCGGATCATCGGGTGCAGCACGAACGGTCTCGCTCGCCAGCGGCGCGCGTGCAACAGAGACAGGTGAAGGCGTGCTGGCGGAAGCGGCAGGCGCAGGGAAGGGAGCGGGCGCAGGCATCGGTGCAGCAGCAACCGGCGATGCGGGCGACGCAGGCAGGACAGGCGGTGACGGTGCAGCCTCTGCGCGAGGTGCAGCCGGTGCCGCATTCGACACAGCAGGCGGAGGCAGTGCAGGCGGGCTCGCCGCGTAGCCCACTGGCGGCGACACGGGACCGCGCGCACGGGGCATCACATCGCTGGCGAGCGGGCTGCGTTCCAGCTTCGCGGCTACCTGCGAAGGCTCCTGCGGCTTCGCGACTGCCCGTGCAGACAGGTTGGCGGCGGGGTTGGCGGCGGGGTTGGCAGCCGCTGTGGTGGCCGTCGTGGCGGCAGCACCCACGGAAGCGCTTGCATCTGCCCGCAACTCGGCCCGCGCCGCTACCTTGGGCAACTGCTCTGGCACCACGGCAGCAGCCGGCGGATCTTGCGGCGGCGCGATCTGCACGACCACGCCCGGTGGCGCCTTGTTACCGGACTCCTGCACCGGCACCTGCATCTGTACCTGCGGATCATCCATCGCAAGAAAGGCGATGGACACGGTGAGCACCAGCACGGCGGCGGCGGCGAGCGGCGGTGTGTGCGGCCACCAGAATGATTCGGTACCCGGCTTCGCCCGGACAGCACGGCGCGCGGCGGCGCGGATGGCATCGTCGGCTTGGGCCGGCGGCTCGATATCGTCGGGGTAGACGGCACCCAGCGCCTGCAGGTCACGTTTCAGATCGCGCATCACATCATCTTCAACTTGAGGTGCGCTCATGCGAACCCCCTTTCTTGCTCAAACGGGTCGGCCAACGCAGCGCAAGCGACACACGCGCCAACAACACCCGAAATACCAACATCAGACTGAATCTCACGGGATGGCGAGCGTGCCATGACCCCAAATCCCCCTCCATCCCCCTTTTTGAAAGGGGGAAGTGCTTTGCGGAGAGCGCGCTTTCTAGCTGCGTCATCAATGTTCAACAGGCTTCTATATTGCATGTTCGCCCCGCAGCAATTCTCGCAACTTGGCCACGGCATAGCGCAGCCGACTCTTGGCGGCTTCAAATCCAACACCTGTGGCCTTTGCAATCTCTTCCACCGACAACTCACCCTCCTGATACAGCAGAAAGGTCTCGCGCTGCACGGCGGGCAACTGCTCCAGAGCACGCAGGATGGCCTCGCCTGTCCGCTTTGACGCCACCATTACCAGCGGCTCCGTCGTGCGCGAGGCGGGCAGATGCACGACGACAGATTCTCCTTCTTCATCCACCATGGCGGGCGCGTCCGAATGCGACTGCTTCCTGAAGTGATCCATCAACGCATTGTGCGCGATGGTGAAAAGCCAGGTGCGGAATTTGGCCTCCGGGCGATAGCGTTCGCGTGCGCCGATGGCCTTCATCCACACGTCCTGAAAAATCTCCTCCGCACGGCCGGCATCGCGGCACTGGCGCAGGATGAAACGGTAGAGCGCGCTCTTGTGGCGGGCGTAGAGCTGATCGAAGGCTGCCGCATCACCGGCGGCGTAGCGCAGCATCAGCGATTCATCGCTATCACCGGTGGCTGCATCGACGGTTGGGACAGTGTCTCTGTCGGACATACCTCGCAGTGTAGCCGAGCGCCGTCCCACCGCACGCAGCGGGACGACGCTTGTCGAGTCGGGGCCGGAACCGATCATTGCGTGGTTCAGTAGCGCGGCGGGTCCGGCACGAATCCCTGCGGTGCGGGGAACGGATTGGGCCAGCGCTCCGGCGCACGCGCCACGATGACGCCGCGTGCGACCAGATTGGCGTAGCTGTCGTAACGGATGGTCAGCGTCTCTTCCGGCTCACGCGTGGCGCGCTCGAAATCGACCATGGTGATCTGCGAATATTCGCTGCGGCCGTGGCCGGTGCCGAGGCGGCTGGGGATGGGGCTTCTCTCCCGCTTGGCGAGTTCGGCAGTGCTGTTGTCGCGTGCGGAAGACTCGGTGCGTGCGGACGATGGGCCCAACGCCCGCGGTGCCTGGGCGGTGGCTGTGTCGGACAAGGGCTCCGCGGGTCTTGCTGGAGATTGGGCAAGCATCTCGGGTACGGGTACATTGCCCGCGGGCGCTTCGTTCGCCCTGGATGACTGCCCCAACAGCGGACGCGACTCAGTGAATTTCGGCGCAGAAGACACCATTGGCACATGAGGAGCAACAGCCACCGGCTCCGGCTTCCTGCGAAACACGGCCACACCAATCACGCCGACATTGTCCGGCCGCCCGGTGCGACCGGCATAAGAATCCGCGATGGATGTGAAATAGAACGCCGCCGTGCGCGAGGTGTCCTTGCGCCAGCCCTTGATGTCCAGCCGCCGCCACGGATCGACGATGTAGCCGGTCTGGCTGGATGAGGCGGTCTCGCCGGTGATGACATTCACGCCGTCGACCGATACGACGGTGAGCACATCCGCGCCGGCCGCGTTGCGCACGGTCACCTGATATTCATTGCCGGGTGAGCCGACCACCCAGGCCTGGCCGTTGTGCCAGTGGATGGGCAGGGAGCGCCCTTCTGTACGATCGTGCACGCTGACCGTGGCGAGGCGGCCGATGGCGTCGGCAGATAGCGGCTGCAGTGAGCAGGCCACCAGCAGGGCGGCAATGGCGCGGGGGATGGTTCGCATGGCAACTCCTCGAAATGGGGGATACCAGCGTTGAACGCCGCGTTCGGGCAAACAGGGTTGCCGGGCGCCATTGATTTTTCCAATGGTGCCGGTAAAAACAATTTACTTTGCAGTAGGCCCAAGCAGGACTACTCTCTGCGATCCGGGATTACGGAATGGATTTCGTCATGCCTCATCGCCCCACCCCAAAACCCGTCACGGCACCGTCACCATCCCGTCAAGATTGGATGGAATGGTTCGCCAGTGTGCCCCTCGCATTCTGATTTCGTGTTTCATCTTTCACCGCTGAAGAGGAGATTTACATGCCTAACGATATGAAGTGCCCGTTCGCGGCAGGCAGCATCACCATGCCCGCCACCCGCAGCAACGCCCAATGGTGGCCGAACCAGCTCAATGTAAAGATGCTGTATGCACAGTCCGCCAAATCCGACCCGATGGGCGATGGCTTTGACTATGCAAAAGAATTCAAGACGCTGGATCTTGACGCGGTGGTCAAGGACCTGACCGCACTCATGACCGATTCGAAAGAGTGGTGGCCGGCCGACTGGGGTCATTACGGCGGCCTCTTCGTCCGGATGACCTGGCACGCCGCTGGCACCTATCGCATCTCCGATGGCCGCGGCGGCGCGGGCACGGGCATGCAGCGCTTCGCGCCGCTCAACAGCTGGCCGGACAACGGCAATCTGGACAAGGCACGTCGTCTCCTGTGGCCGGTCAAGCAGAAGTACGGCAAGAAACTCTCCTGGGCCGACCTGCTGGTGCTGGCCGGTAACGTCGCCATGGAATCCATGGGCTTCAAGACCTTTGGCTTCGCCGGTGGCCGCGCCGATGTGTGGGAGCCTGAGGAAATCAACTGGGGTGCAGAGACCGAGTGGCTCTCCACCAGCGACAAGCCCAACAGCCGCTATTCAGGTGATCGCGAGCTGGCCAATCCGTTTGGCGCGGTACAGATGGGTCTCATCTACGTGAACCCGCAGGGCCCGGACGGCAATCCCGACCCGGTGGCCTCGGGCCGCGATGTGCGCGAGACGTTTGCCCGCATGGCGATGAACGATGAAGAAACCGTGGCGCTGGTCGCAGGCGGCCACACCTTCGGCAAGGCACACGGTGCGGCGCCGGAAAGCAATGTGGGCCGCGAGCCGGAAGGCGCGCCTATTGCACAGCAGGGTTTCGGCTGGATCAACAAGTTTGGTTCCGGCAAGGGCGAGCACACCATCACCAGCGGCATCGAAGGTGCATGGAAGCCGAATCCCACCACCTGGGATAACGGTTACTTCGACATGCTGTTCGGCTATGAATGGGAGCTCTCCAAGAGCCCGGCCGGCGCGCATCAGTGGACGCCGAAGAACGTGAAGCCGGAGCACATGATCCCCGATGCGCACAACCCGGCGAAGAAGGCCCCGCCGATGATGACAACGGCAGACCTGTCGCTGCGCTTCGACACGGCCTACGAGAAGATCTCCCGCCGTTTCCACGCCAACCCGGCCGAGTTCGCCGATGCCTTTGCCCGCGCCTGGTTCAAGCTGACCCACCGCGACATGGGCCCGCGTGCGCGCTATCTCGGCAAGCAGGTGCCGAAGGAAGTGCTGATCTGGCAGGACCCGGTGCCCGCTGTGGATCACCCGCTGGTCAACGATGCCGACATCGCTGCACTGAAGGCCAAGCTGCTCGCCTCCGGCCTTTCAACAGCGCAACTGGTCAACACGGCCTGGGCATCCGCCTCCACCTTCCGTGGCAGCGACAAGCGTGGCGGCGCAAACGGTGCACGTATCCGTCTCGCCCCGCAGAAGGATTGGGAAGCCAACAACCCGGCTGAACTCGCGAAGGTGCTGGCCAAGCTGGAAGCGGTGCAGAAGGAGTTCAACGCCGGCGGCAAGAAGATTTCGCTCGCCGATCTGATCGTGTTGGGTGGTGCAGCAGCCATCGAGGACGCAGCCAAGAAGGGTGGACAGAGCATCACGGTGCCGTTCACACCGGGACGCACGGACGCAACACCCGAGCAGACCGACGCGCACTCGTTTGCCGTGCTGGAGCCGGTGGCAGATGGCTTCCGCAATTTCGCCAAGAAGGTGGTTGCAGAATCCGCCCCCAGCCTGCTGTTGGACAAGGCGCAGCTCCTCAACCTGACCGCGCCGGAAATGACGGTGCTGGTGGGTGGCTTGCGCGTGCTGAACGCCAACACCGGTGGCGCCGCACATGGTGTCTTCACCCAGCGTCCCGGCACGCTCTCCAACGACTTCTTCGTGAACCTGCTCGACATGAGCACCGCGTGGAAGCCCTCGGCGGGCGACGCGAATGTCCTCGAAGGCACCGACCGCAAGACGGGCGCTGCCAAGTGGACAGGTACGGTCGTCGATCTGGTGTTCGGCTCCAACTCCGAGCTGCGCTCATTTGCAGAGGTCTATGCCTCGAACGACGCGCAGGCGAAGTTCGTGGGTGACTTCGTGGCAGCGTGGAACAAGGTGATGAACGCGGATCGGTTCGAGGTCTGATCGGCTGATTCACCGCATCGCTGCAACAAACAAGCCGCCGGGCGTGAGTTCGGCGGCTTTTTTCTTGGCTCGAATGGATGCGAATATTCGCGAGATCAAGTCAACGGCGGGGAACGCAGATGAACGCGGATGAAAGGCCGGATGAACGCAGATAACCTCCAAGCAGATTCAAGGTTGCCTTTCATCTGCGTTCATCCGCGTTCATCAGCGGTTCCGCTCTTCCCGGTTCATCGGTCTTCCCCCCTTTGAAAAAGGGGGGCAGGGGGGATTTCTCAGCGCACCGCATCAAAGCAAATCCCCCTCGGTCCCCCTTTTTCAAAGGGGGATGCGCAATCGCACTTCAAGTGGCATCACTGCCAGACGAACATCGCCTCCCGCCATGCCAGTGCCGTAGCCCGGATGCAGCAACGCGGAATCCGGGTTTGCCCATCACATTGAGGTTCCCGGATTTTGCTTCGCGGCATCCGGGCTACTCTTCATCTGCTGCTTCATCTGCGCTGGCGGCGAGTTGCTGCCATCGTCCAACGGGCGCTGCATCTGCACGCTGTCCAGCCAGCGGCCGAATTTCCAGCCGATGTTCTTGAACACGGCGACCTGCTTGAAGCCGCAGGCTACGTGCAGTTTCACACTGCGAATATTCGCACTGTCGCCAATCACGGCAATCATCTGGCGGAATCCCATCCGCGCGCATTCGTCCATGAGTGTCTGCATCAGCTTCCGGCCAATGCCGCGACCGGCCGCCTCCTGCGCGACATACACCGAGTTCTCCACGACAAAGCGATAGCCGATGCGCGCGCGAAAACTGGAGGCATAGCTGTACCCCACCGGCTTGCCGTCCAGCTCTGCAGTGAAATACGGGAAGCCCTGCTCCAGAATCTTCCTGCGCCGCTCGGCAAATTCCGCGAGTGTGGGCGGCTCGTATTCCCAGGACGCCGTTTCGGTGGCTACACTGTTGGCGTAGATCGCGTGCAGGAACGGAGCGTCTTCGTCGCGGGAGGGTCGGATGATGGGGTTCATAGTGCGAATATTCGCTCAATCCGTCGTCCCTGCGAGTTTGCGTAACCCCGCAGGGACCCAGTGTCGTTGATCTGTTCTCGTGAAAGTCGCTTTGATGACAGCTAGACCGGTGCGCCCTTCAATTCCCCCAGATCATGAAACAAACCCGCCATGATTTGCAGCCCCTCACGCGCAATGGGCGCCAGCATGTGTTCGTTGGGCGCGTGCTGCGAACAGGCGGCATAGGAGTGCGGCACCCAGATCGTCGGCAGGCCAAGCAAATCGGCAAAGATGTCATTGGGCAGCGAGCCGCCGAGATTCGGCAGGATCGCGGGCTTGGCACCGGTGGTCTCGGTGATGCTCGCCACCGCCCAGCGCACCCAGGGTGAATCCGGATCTAGGCGGGTGGCAGACATGCGGCCTTCGCGCGGGATGGTGACCTTGATCTCGCCGAAGCCTTCGCGTTTAAGGTGGCGTTCCAGTGCAGGCACGATATCCGGTCCATCGATGCCCACCACAAAGCGCAGCTGGCAGCGCGCCCAGGCACGCGGCGCGATGGCGTTGACGGGGTTCTCCGGATTGCCCACCTTCATCGCGAGCACGCTGAAGCTGGTCCAGCCGAATACCCGCTCGGCGGGTGTCAGAGATGGCTCGCCCCAATTGACATCAATATTGGGTGCGAACTCGTTCTCCTCCGCGTTGCCGCCCGACACTTCGCAGTCCGCCAGTGCGGCGCGCACGGCAGGCGTCAACGTATCCGGCCGCCATTCAGGAATGCGGATGGTGCCGCGCGCATCGGTGATGCTCGCGATGGCGTGCGAAAGGATGATGCCCGGGTCCGCCAGCAGGCCGCCCCAGTTGCCGGAGTGGTGCGCGCCATTCCTCAACACCAGCTCAAGATCGAAATTCATCACACCGCGCGACCCCAGAAAAATCGTCGGCCGATCCGGTGCCAGACGCGGTCCGTCGGAGGCGATGAATACATCCGCCTTCAACCGTTCCTTATGTTGTTTGCAGAACGCCTCCAGCCCGATGGAGCCGACCTCCTCGCCCATCTCGATCAGGAGCTTCACGTTGAAGCCGAGCGAGCCCTTCGCTTGCAGCACCGCCGCGAGCGCACCGAGATTGATGGTGTGTTGCCCCTTGTTGTCCGCCGTCCCTCTTCCGAATATTCGCGTGCCTTCCTCTTTCATCTCCCACGGCGTGATGCCTGCGCGCCACTGTGGCTCCAGCCCGCGGATCACGTCGCCGTGGCCGTAGGAGAAGAGCGTCAGCGCCGCACCCGCTTCCTTGCGTTCGGCAATGAGGAACGGCCCCCCCGTCGCGACCGGATTGGGAAACACCTCGCAGGCAAATCCCAACGTCTTCAACGCAGGGATGAGGTCGTCCTCCAGATAGCGCTGCAAGTCCGGCAGGCGATCCGGGTTCTGACTTTCGGTGGGGATGGCGACACGGCGCGCGAGATCGGCATGGAAGGCGCGGGAGTCGAAGTAGTGTTCGGCGGCGGAGATGGCTGTGGCGCGGGATGTATGCATATGAGTCATTTGTACTGAATGATGTAGCCAGGTTGATCAGGGTCATCCTTGAACAGCAACTGATGGATGACAGGATTCACGAAGTGTCTCAGCAGCCAAGGTGTCGTGACGAGTTCCGTCACTTCTCCGAAGTCATGGGGGAACGGGGTTTGAGGGTTTTTGGTATGCACATAGAGAGCATCGCTCTCGGGATCAGTAGGATAGATTGCCAAGAAAAGCTGGTAAGCGGCGCCATGTCGAATCAGTTCCTTTCTTGCATTTCTGAAAGCGATGAAGTGCGCCCGAACAAACTCTCGATGAATGTGAATTGACGCTTTGCCCTCGCCGTTCCAATCGAAGTGCGTGTGCCACAGATCACACCACTGTTTTCTTGCCATATTGAGACGAAATGAACGCACCTCGTGCATCAGGCGCGCGCGCCGCTCAATCGGCAAGCGCTTGTCCAGTACGCGCATTCTCAGAACTCCGCCAGCAATCGCTCGATCATCTTCTCGCTTTGCAGCACGTAGTCGCCGGAGAACAGATTGGCGTGGTTGAGAACGTGATACAGATTGTAGAAATTCTTGCGCACCAGGTAGCCGTCATCCAGCCGCCAGAGATTGTTGTAGGCCGTGTAGAACTCCGCCGGGAATCGGCCGAAAAACTCTGTCATCGCAATGTCTGCCTCGCGGTCGCCGTAGTAAACAGCGGGGTCGAACACGACGGGTCTGCCGTCTTCATCCGCCGCCACGTTGCCGGACCACAGATCGCCATGCAGCAGCGATGCGGCGGGGCGATAGTTGGAGAAGAATGCGGCACAGTCCGCCGCCAGCCGTTCACCGCGGCTGATCATTTTGGAGGGATAGCGATGCTTCGCCGCAAGCTGCAACTGCGGCACCAGGCGCTGGTGCTGCCAGAACGTGACCCAGTCCGCATCAGGTTTGTTCGCCTGCGGCGTGGCACCGATGAAGTTGTCGACTTCCAGCCCGAACTTCTCGCCAGTCGTGCGATGGAGCGCTACGAAGCCCTCGCCCATTGCGGCAGCGCTGGTGGGCGTGAGCGGATGGAGATCGATCCACTCCAGCAGCAGCACCGCCTGCTCGCCGATGGTCTCGCGCGCAATGACCGCCGGGATGTGCAGCGAATCTGAAGCTGCGTGCAATCGCTGCAGGCCATCCTGTTCCGCTGCGAATATTCGCATGTGTTCCGGCTCACCCACCTTTGCGAATATTCGCGATGGCGTGCCGGTGCGGGCGTTGTCGATAGAGAGCGTTTGCCAAGCCGATCCGCCGGGGATGGGCGTGATGGTGTCTACCTTGAAGGGCAGAGTGGTTGCAGCAGAGATGAGGTCGGACAAGCGCTTTTCTTGCATGTTTTCTGCGTCTAGGGTTTGGAGAGGTATCACATGAGTGCACGCGTTGGAATCTGTACCACCGACGTCATGTTTGTATCCCAGGTCTGCTACTTGGTTGGGCACACTGTCACAGGGTTGTGGACTCGGACAATTCTCCGAAAATGGCCTGCTGTTTCCGCAAAATGTCCGGGTTAGCCATACTTCTCCGAAAACAGCCCGGGAATGAAGATTGCCTTTAGGTACTTCAACTTATCCGAAAATGGCCTGCTGTTTCCGCAAAATGCCCGGAAAATACATTTCTATCCGAACAATACCCGCATACTGGACTTCAGGCGTAGCATTGCACCCATCTGAGCCCGAGAAACTGCAATGGCACGCGAAGCTGCAGGATACGTCCATCTGATCGACAGCTACCAACTGCGAGTTACGCAATTGGCCGTACAGGCGATCATCGACACCACCGCGAAAGGTCGCCAAGCAACAATACGGCCTGGCGGCTATACGGAACTGGCATTTGAAACCAGGTACCGACCCGCACCCAGCCTCACCGCACACCTGCAGTTTGCGCTCCGCTATGAGGGTGTGAATCTCGAGGTCCTGCATCAATTGTTTGCCAAGACAGGTGCCGCCGATATCGAGGCGCTGATGGCCGCGCAACCAGAATCCATCTACGCCCGACGCATCGGATTCCTCTATGAATGGCTGACTGGGCAGGAGCTCGATGCGCGGGCGTCTCCGCGTGCTGCATACGTCAAAGTCGTCGAAGAAAAACTGCAGTTCGGCCTTTCTGCGGGCAAAAAGGACGGCAAGTTCCGCGTCATCAACAACCTGCCGGGCAACCAGAAGTTCTGCCCCATGGTGCGGAAGACGCCGACTCTGCAAACGCTGGTGGACCAGAACCTGAAGCAGCGCACGGCTGAAACACTGGCGAAGTACGACCAGGCATTGCTCAGCCGGGCGGCAGCTTACCTCTACCTCAAGGAGACCCACTCCTCATTCGAAGTCGAGCGCGAGAAGCCCAGCCCATCGCGTGCACAGCGCTTTGCCGACCTGCTCCGTGAGGCAGAAGGCGGTATTGCGTTGTCGGAGGATCGCCTGGTCCAACTGCAGAACGCTGTGGTCGATCCGCGTTTCGCCGAGTTCTCTTACCGCACCAAGCAAAACTGGATCGGCAAAGATCTGCGCTATCGCCAGCAGGTGGACTTCGTTCCGCCACGTCCCGAGGATGTACGCGACTTGATGGATGGGCTGACTGCGTTCTCCAATGCACTGCATGCCTCACCGGAGAATCTTGATCCCGTCATGGCTGCGGCCATGCTCGCATTCGGTTTTGTCTTCATCCACCCATTCATGGATGGCAATGGGCGCCTGCACCGTTTCCTGATCCACGATGTTCTGTCGTCTGGCGGCTTCACCCCCAAGGGAATTGTCCTGCCTGTCTCGGCGGTAATTCTTGCCAATCTCGACCAGTACGTGGAGACGCTGGAACGCTTCTCGAAATCAGTCATGGCGCTGACTCAGTACGATCCGGGCGTACCGGACGCGCCCGCCACAGGCAACGACGCAACGTGTTTTCGATTCTTCGATGCCACGGATCAGGCAACCTTCCTGCACTGGGCGCTGGAACGCACTGTCACGCATGACCTGCAAGAGGAGATCGATTACCTGTTGAGGTTTGATGCTGCGGAAAAGGAACTTCGGCATGAACTGGACTGGCCGGCCCATTCACTGGACTTGTTCATTCGGCTGATACATCAAAACAACGGGAGCTTGTCAAAAAACAAGCAGGCGTCGCACTTTCCCTGGATGACGGAAGACGAGGCGGAAAGTGCGGGGGCTGTTGTGCGGAAGGTGTTTGGGATCAATGGCAAACCGCCTACGTAGCGTGAGGCAATCACCTCAGCCCGCCAGTCGTTCGTAGCACAGCATCACCGCCTCCCCTCACCCACCACCACAAACGGTGCCCAGAAGAAGGGATGTGCGCGCACGGGGTTAGCCCTGTCAGTCATCAACGCCAGCATGGCCTTCTGCAGCGCTTCGGCGCGGCCCAGCTTTGCATCTTCGCTTACGAATCGCACGGTATCGCCCACCAGCTGCATCGTGGCCAGTGACTCCACCGGCCAGTGCGAGACCAGCATTGAGCGGCTGCCGGCGTAGAGAAACGCGCGGGCCAGGCCGGAGAGTCCCTCTGCACCGGGTGTGCCGTCTGCCGCTGCCGTGTTGCAGGCCGAGAGGATGACCCAGTCGGCATTCAACTTCAACTGCGCGATCTCGCTGGCGGTGAGCAGGCCGTCATCCAGCTCAGTGGCTGTCGCAGGTGGTGTCAGCACCAATGCGGGTTCAACAACCCCCTTCATCTCGCCCGCGACCAGGCCGTGAGTGGAGAAGGCGAGCGTGCGGTAGCGGGTGAGATCCTGTTGTTTCACCTGGGTCTCGGTGGCCTGCTCGCGCAGCCGCACGGCCTGTTGGCCAGCACCGAACGCCTTGGCCATGCCGAGCACTTCATCTGCGGTCTCAGGCAGACGATCCAGCTTGGCGAGCTCGGCCACGTCGGCCACGCCACGGTGTTTGAAGAGTGAGGCGAAGTTGCGATGGGCACCACGGGCCACGCCACTGCCGCCGCCATCGAAGACCGGATCACCAAACCCGAGGAAGGGGTCCGGTGCGGTGGCGCGGCCGGCGAATTGGCGCAATGCCTTCAGCGAGGCTTCCGACGGCAACGTGGTCATGGCGTAACGCTTAGCCAGCCAGTCGACATTGCGATAGATCGGGAAGAGCGGATCGCCAGCATACTTGGCACCGACCAGCACACCGAATGGCAGGCTCTGCAGCGCGCCATCGGCAACGATGAGCAGCGAGGTCACGCCCTCCAGGTGCGGCAGGGCCGGTGCAAAGATGAGCTGATGCAACTCGTGCGCGGCCACCAGCGGATAGCGCACTACCCGGCTGTCCTCCAGTGACTGGCGCAATGTCTTGATGCGTTGATCGAGCGCCTCCTTGCCGAGATCGAGCTTGATGAATGCCTGGCGGTCACGACGCACGACCCAGAGGTAGGACTCCTTCTCGGAAACCAGATAGGACAGCAGCGCTTCCTTCGGCTCCAGCAACGCCTGGGCTTCCGGCAGCAGCAGGGGCGCTTTGCTCACCAGAACCTGATAGTCCGGGAAGCGCTGCTTCAGCGTGGCATCGATGGCATCGAGGCTTGCCTGCGCGGCGGCAATGTCTTTCCGCACCTGATCGGTCAGGGCCGCGTCGCGTTGGTCAGCCGGTTTGGTGATGGCCGCGACCAGGTTTGCGTCGAACACTTTCAGCCGCGTGGCTTGGTCTTGACGCTCGCGCACCAGCTTGGCGAGTTCGCTGTCGCCTGAGGAAAAGCGGGCTGCCATCTGCGCCAGCACGGCACCGGTGTCACTGGCGCGTGCAAGCTGGGCGACTTCAAAGGCTTCGGCGCTCAGCTCGTTTCTGCTTGGCTGATCACGTTGCAGAACGCCGTACGCCGCCGCGACATGCCCGAGAAATTGACTGCGCTGCGAATTGAGCTCGCTTAGTCGGCCCGCATCCTTGCGGTCACTCTCAAACTGCATCGATGCATCGACATAGCGGGATTGATTGATGGCCGTTGAACGTCGCGCAAACCCTAGTGCTTCGCTGTGTTGGCCTTGGGCTTGAGACAGGCTGGCCAAGTTGTTGAGGCTGGCGGCAACGCGGGGATGCTTTGTCCCCAGCGCCGTTTCAAGTATCGCCACTACGCGCGTAGAAAGCGGTTCAGCCTTGGCATATTGGCCTTCGGAGATATACAGGCTCGCCAGACTGTTGAGGCTGGTAGCGACGTTCGGATGCACTAGCCCTAGCGCCCTTTCAAGAATCGCCAATGCGCGTACGTTCAGCGGTGCAGCTTTGGCGTGTTGGCCTTGGGCCTGGTAGAGATTGGCCAGGTTGTTGAGGCTGGCGGCAACGTCGGGATGCTCTGTCCCCAGAACCTTTTCAAGAATCGCCAGCGCTCGTGCATAAAGTGGCTCAGCCTGGGCGTGTTTGCCTTGGGCCCAGTAGATATTGGCCAGGTTCCCGAGGCTGGCGGCAACGTTGGGATCCTCTGGCCCGAGCGCCTTTTCAAGAATCGCCAGCGCTCGTGCATAAAGTGGCTCAGCCTTGGCGTGTTGGCCTTGGGCCTGGTAGAGATTGGCCAAGTTGTTGAGGCTGGCGGCAACGTTGGGATGCTCTGGCCCCCGCGCCTTTTCAACTATCGCCAGTGCGCGTGCATGGAGCAGCTCGGCCTTGCCATATTGCCCTTGCGCCTCGTAGAGATTGGCCAAGCCGTCAAGGCTGAAGGCAATACTGATGTGCTCCGCACCCAATGCCTTCTCACGAATCGCTAATGCGCGTGCATGGAGCGGCTCAGCCTTTGCGTAGCTGCCTTGGGATTGAAACAGCTGAGCCAGGTTACTGAGGCTGGTAGCCAAGTCGGGATGCGCTGGCCCCAGCGTCTTTTCCCGAATCGCCAGTACGCGTTCAAGAAGCGGCGCAGCCTTGGCGTATTGGCCTTGGGAGCTATACAGGCTCGCTAGATTGTTGAGGCTGGTGGCAACGTTGGAATGATCTGCCCCCAGAGCCTTCTCTCGAATCGCCAGCGCTCGTGCATGAAGTGGCTCAGCCTTGGCAAAGAGTCGCTGGGAAGCATAAACGTCCGCAAGGCTGCTCAAGCTGGTCGCAACATCGGGATGCTCCATTCCCAACGCTTTCTCTCGAATGGCCAGCACACGCACAAAGAGCGGCTCAGCCTTCAGGTGTTGGCCTTGGACCTGATACACATAAGCCAGATTATTGAGACTGGTGACCACAAAGGGATGCTCGGCGGCGAGCGCCTTTTCACGGATGGAGAGCGAACGCAAATGGAGGGGTTCGGCTTTGTCGTTTTGGCCCCTGGATCGATGCACTCTAGCCAAGCCGTCAAGGCCGAAGGCAATACTGAGGTGCTCAGCACCCAACGCCTTTTCCCAAATCGCCAACGCCTTTGCATAAAGCGGCTCTGCGATCGCGAATTGCCCCCGGGACACGTGCAGGTTCGCCAGATTGTTGAGACTGGCCGCGACATCGGGATGATCCGGACCCAAGGCCTTCTGCCGAATCGCCAGCGCACGGGCGTGCAACGGCTCACCCTTGTCCAGCTGACCCTGTGACAGCAGCAGGTTGCCGAGACCATTCAGGCTGAGGGCCACATCGGGATGATCCGGACCCAAGGCCTTCTCGCGAATCGTCAGTGCGCGCGCATGCAGCGGCGCTGACTTGGCGAGCTGCCCCTGCACTCGGAACAATTCAGCCAGGTTGTTGAGGCTGACGGCGACATCCGGGTGATTCGGACCCAACGCCTTCTCCCGAATCTCCAGTGCGCGAGCATGGAGCGGTTCCGCCCTGTTGTACTGACCATGGAATCGAAGCAGCTCCGCCAGATTGTTGAGGCTGACGGCGACCTGCAGATGGGTAGGGCCAAACTCCTGTTCGGCGAGCGTGAGTGCCTTCTCTGCGACCTCGATACCTTGCGCGTACTTGCCAGCTCGCAACAGCTCGGCTGCCGAGGCATTCAGCTTGGAGAGTTCATCGCTCTGCGCGGAGGCCGGGTTCGTGCACAGCACGAGGCATCCTATCAACAGCGCATTGAATACATTGCAGCACAGCGTTGAGACGCTCATTGTTCGATGCCTCTTTGCACGGTTGACGGGTCTGGTTCACGTGCAGGCTGAACCCTGCTGCATACGGTGACACCGGGTGGCGCAATTATGTACTGTGCGCCGCCAATCGTCGAAAACCTGCGCCGAGATCAGCGATGAGATCGTCCGCGTCTTCCAGCCCGACATGGAAGCGCACCAGCGGGCCGCCTGTCCATTTGTTGATGGAGCGAATATTCGCAAGATGCGCTGGCATGACGAGGCTTTCGTAGCCACCCCAGCTATAGCCAATCTTGAAGAGTTCGTAGTGATCCACCATCGCAGCAACCTGCGCATCGCTGCATGGCTTCAGCTCCACACTGAACAATCCCGTGGCGCCGGTGAAATCGCGCTTCCACAGCGCATGGCCGGGATCACTCGGCAGCGCGGGATACAGCACACGCGCAACTTCCGGCCGTGACTGCAGCCACTGCGTCACCTGCATCGCTGTCTCAAAGTGGCGCGGCAGGCGCACCCCCAGCGTGCGCAATCCACGCAGCGCGTTGAAGAGATCATCCGGGCCGGCCGTCTGGCCGAGATCCAGCGTGGTCTCGCGCAGGCGCGGCCAGGCGCGCTCGTTGGCGATGACCGCACCCATGAGCAAATCGGAATGCCCGGCGATGTACTTGGTCACCGGCTGGATGACCACATCCGCGCCGTGAGCAAAGGCGTTGAAGTAGAAGCCCGTGGCCCAGGCGTTGTCGATCAGCACCGTCGCGCCATTGGCATGCGCCACCTCCGCGATGGCGGGCACGTCCTGGATTTCGAATGTGTAGGAACCGGGGCTCTCGCAATAGACGACAGTTGTGTTCGGGCGAATGAGCTTGCGAATATTCGCACCGATGAGCGGGTCGTAGGGCTCGATCTCCACGCCGAAGCGTTGCAGCAGCCGCAACGCTGAACGCCGACCGGGGCCGTAGGCGCTGTCGGTGTAGAGCACATGGTCGCCCGCCTTGGTGAAAGCGAGCAGCGCACCCGTCACTGCGGCGAGACCGCTGGAATAGATCTGCGCGCGATAGCCACCTTCCAGTTCCGCCAGCGCATTCTGCAGCGCCACCTGGTTGGGCATGTCGGTGATGGCGTAGGTGGGCGAAGGCTGGCGTGGATCGTCCTTTTCCCACTGCGCCTGCACGGCGTGCATGTGGGCCACGCTGTCGAACAGCACCGTGGAGGCACGGTGCACGGGCGGGTTGACGATGTGGGGCGTGGAGAGGTTGTCGACGCCGGCGTGGGGGAGTTGGGTGGTTTTCTTCACACTGGATTCTGCGCTGACGTCATCGCAAATCCTTTCTGATTACAACAATCGACAGTGTCATCAATGTGGCGCCCGCAAAACCGATGCATAAGCATATCCAGATCGACGCCCCAATAAACAAACCAACGAACGCCGTAGCCAACATTCCCAAGCCAAAAATCAGCCCCACCAGGTTTTGAACCCAGCCAGGAGGCAGGATGAGCGCAAGCCATGAAAGACCGATCAATACCAAAGCGCCGATGATCAACCAGTTTTCCATATCTTCAGACTGCACCTGAAAGGTTGGTTACCGTTGTGCAAGGTGGAGGGGTTGTCGACGTCGGTGTGGGGGATTCCGGTGGACTTACTCATGTTGACGTCGAGTCGTTCTTTTCTGTTCGCCGTTTTGCGACCAGCAGCATGATCATCGTGACCCCAGCACAAGCAAGACAGGCGGCTATCCAGAACGCTACGCCAGATCGCCACAACAGGTATGCCAGTACCACGAAGAGAGAACCGATCACACAAGTGAGAACCATTCCGACCAATTTCACCGGCAACAATTGTGGAAGGCACGCCAGCGCGATCACGATGACGACCAGAGCTGAAAGCCAGTCGCTCATGAGGTCAACGATCCGATGGAAAGAAGGTGCTCCATCTCCCGCCTGAACCTCACCGCCTCCGCCGCCAACCCCGACAGCGCCCCCACATCCACATCCGCCCAACTCACCGGCGCACCGACTTTCACATCCCGTACGAGCTTCACCTTGTGAGCCAACCCGATGGGCAAGCCGCCGGCCTTCAGCGAATCCGCCGCAGGCATGAGCTTGCCGTACACCGTGAATCCACCCTCGCCATCCAGCATCTCGCCCGCCTTGAGATCGCGCTTGGCCGTGGCGACACAATCCCCACGCCAGCCCGTCGGCGCGCCGGTGGCTTCACGACGCAGCGCGGCGCTGGCGACACTGATGCCGAGCTCCAGGCCGATGAGATGGAACGGTTTGTACATGGACGAATATTCGCCCGTGGAATCGGTGATGAGACCGTACTCCTTGAAGCAGCGCTTCACGTAATCGCTGCCGGCAGCGAAGGTGACGTACACGCCCCAGCGCAGATCGCGGAACACCGGGCGGCCATCGCGTTCGAGACTGGAAATGACTTCCACCTGGCCACGATGATGGAGCATGCCGCCCTCGCTCTTCGGGCGCAGCACGCGTGCGAGATCGTCCACGCCGCAGGGCGGGAATTCCAGGCCTTGCGGTGCAGGCGTCAGGTCCGCCGCGTTGGACACCGCTGCCATTTCGATGGCGCTCTTGGTGCCGTCGAGAAAGCTGTTGAACATCTGCGCGTTGAAATCCCCGCCCGCCACCATCTCCGGCGTGAAGCCGTAGTGGCCCCAGACGGTGTCGGGTGTGGAGGCGTGATAAGCAGGCAGATACTTGGTGCCCTTGCCTGCGGCGATGACTTCGAAGCCGGACGCGCGCGCCCAGTCCACCATTTCGCAAATGAGAGCGGGCTGGTCGCCATACGCCAGCGAGTAGACGATACCCGCCTCTTCCGCACGCTTGGCGAGCAGCGGGCCGGCCAGTGCATCGGCCTCCACATTGACCATGACGATGTGCTTCTTCGCGGCGCAGCACTGCAACACATGGCTGATGCCCGCGGCGGGATGTCCGGTGGCGTCGATGATGACTTCAATGCCGTGGAATGCGATCAGTGCGGCGGCATCATCGCCGACATGCGTGGCGCCGGATTTGAACGCGGCCTCCAATGAACCCGCTGCGAATTGCTCCGGCGGCCAGCCTACGCGCGTCAGCGATTCCCTGGCACGCGCCGGATTGAGATCGGCAATCCCGACCAGATGCATGCCCGCCGTGCGCCGCACTTGCGAGAGGAACATGGAGCCGAATTTGCCTGCGCCGATGAGGCCGACGCGGACGGGGTTGTTTGCGGCGGCGCGTTGGAGGAGAAGTTTGTGGAGATTCATGTTTCTGCTGGCACAGGGAAAGCATCACTGTAGCCCGGATGGAATGAAATGTAATCCGGGGGCACTGCAACGCGCCAATGGGTTCTCTCGGGCATACGTGAACTCGCGGGAATGACGGATCTTGGTTCCCGGATTCCGCTGCGCTGCATCCGGGCTACGAGCGGGGTCGTGCTGCGTGCGAATATTCGCATCACCCGATGAACCCCGGATTCCGCTGCGCTGCATCCGGGCTACGAAACGTGGTCAACCCTTCTGCTTCTCCTCCAACACCCGCAGCAAATTGCACGTGTCCATCGTCCCCCACCCGTGCTCCATCAACTCGGTAAGCTGCTCGTGCACGAGCTTGACGGCAGGCATGGGCAGTCCCTGGCTTTCCGCCATGTCAACGATGGGGCCGAAGTCTTTCTGATGCAATCGCGCTTCAATCCCGGCGGCGAAATCGCGGTTAGCCATTTTCGGCCCCATGAGGCCGAGCATCTTGCTGCCGGCGAAACCGGATTGCAGTGCTTCAACGACTTTGTTGCAGTCCACATCATTGGCGCGCGCGAACAGCATGGCTTCCGCGATGCCCTGGATGTTGATGACTTGCACGATCTGGTTGCAGGCCTTGGTGACCTGACCCGCGCCGTGGTCACCCATATGGAAGATGTTGGTGCCGAGGCGCTCCAGTAGCGGGCGCGCCTTGTCCAGCACGTCGGCCTTGCCGCCGACGACGATGGTGAGGGTGGCGGCCGCAGCGCCCTTGGCACCGCCGGACACGGGGCAGTCCAGCAAGTGAATGCCCTTGGCCGCGAGCTTCTCTGCGAAATCGCGCGTGGCCACGGCGGAAATCGTGCTCATGTCGCACACGATGGCGCCCGGTTTGGCGGTGTGGATGACCCCGTGTTTGCCGAGCAACACCTCTTCCACATCCTTCGTGGACGTGACGTTGGTGAAGATGAAGTCGGCGTTCTTCGCCGCCTCGGTTGGCGATGACGCACCCAGCGCGCCGTCGCCAACAAAGGGCTGCATGACCTCGGGCCGTCGCGCGTGGACGGTGACGGGGTGGCCAGCGTTCATGAGATGGCGCGTCATGGCACCGCCCATGGCGCCGAGGCCGATGAAGGAGACTCTGGAATGGATTTTCATGTCGAGGGCTGGAATGAGGGAAGACGCCAAGACGTCGATCCTCATGCTGCCACAGCCCTCACTGAAGCCGATTGATGCAAGCCAAGATGCAGAGGCGGGCTCAGGCCGTGCGGGGAGCGGTGTTTTCGTCCGGCAACGCCGTTGGCCGGCGGTTTGCAGCCAAGCGCTGGTGCAGGCTGATGATGATGCGGCTGCCCGTGCGCTCGAAGAGGAAGGGGAAGAGGCCATGCAGGCAACAAGCCAGGCCACCCGCGATCATGCGCAGCCCGAAGCCAAAGGCGAACCCGGCGTGCTCGGTGTAGGTCTCGTTGACGCTGGCGGGGTGTTCGGTGAAAAGATTCATGGTTGGGCGTTGGGTGTTTGGCGTTGAGCGAGGAGAGATTATTCTCCTTGGCGAGGAAAAGATGTTTGCTTATTTGCCTCAACAATCGCTAAAGTAGAGAATATTTTTCTACTAATGCGAATATTTGCAGCAATACAATGACCTTGGACGCCACCGACCGCAAAATACTTACCCTGCTACAGCAGGACGCCAGCCTATCCGTGGCCGACATCGCGGAGAAGGTGAACCTGTCTGTCACCCCCTGCTGGCGGCGCATCCAGAAGCTGGACGAGGCAGGCGTGATCCAGCGCCGCGTGGCGCTGCTCGATGCATCGAAGCTAAACCTCGGCGTGACCGCATTCGTTGCCATCCGCACCAGCCAGCACAACCCCGCCTGGCTGGAGAAATTCGCCAAGGCGGTCGGCAGCATCCCGGAAATTGTGGAGGTCTATCGCATGAGCGGCGACGTGGACTATCTGCTGCGCGTGGTCGTGCCCGACATCGCGGGCTATGACGCGGTGTACAAGAAGCTCATCAAGAGTGTGGAGCTGACCGACGTGAGCTCGAGCTTTGCGATGGAGAAGCTGAAGTCGACGACGGCGCTGCCGCTGGACTATGCGTGAGTCTTCGGCACTGACTGGCAACCCCTCTACGGGACAAAAGTGAGAAAACGCTGGGACATCTTCTGCACCGTCGTCGACAACTTCGGCGACATCGGCGTGACCTGGCGGCTCACCCGCCAACTCATCCACGAGCACCACCGCCAGGTCACGTTGTGGGTGGACGACCTGGAAAGTTTTGCGCGGATCGAGCATCGCATTGATCCGTCACTCGAAGTCCAACAGATTGATGGTGCGAATATTCGCAGGTGGCATGCAGCATTCCCGGACATCGAGCCGGCCGACGTGGTGGTGGAAGCGTTCGCCTGCCATCTGCCCGAGAAATACATCATGAGCATGGCCAGGCAATCACCGCGCGCCGCCTGGATCAATCTTGAATACCTCTGCGCGGAGAAATGGGTCGAAGAGACACATGCGTTGCCCTCACCACATCCGCAGCTGCCGCTTACCAAGTATTTCTTCTTTCCGGGATTCAACGAGCGCACCGGCGGCCTGCTGCGCGAGGCGGATGTCATCGTGCGCCGCGATGCGTTGCTGGCAGACGCTAAGGCGCAGCGGGAATTCTGGCAGCGCATCGGCATCGCGCCGGACACTGGCGACGAGATTCGCGTGTCGCTTTTTGCCTACCGCAGCCCCGCGCTGCCGTCGCTGCTTGATGCGTGGGCAGAAGGCGGCAACCCGATGCTGTGTCTGGTGCCTGATGGGCCGTCGCTGGCGCAGGCGCAGTCATGGTTCGGCCGCGAGGAGCGGCGACTGCAGCGTGGAAAACTCACGCTGCAAGCCCTGCCCTTCATGCCACAGGATGATTACGATCAGCTGCTGGCGCTGTGCGACGTGAACGTCGTGCGCGGCGAGGATTCCTTCCTGCGCGCGCAATGGGCAGGCAAGCCATTCATCTGGCACATCTATCCGCAGGCGGACGAGGCGCACTGGCCGAAGCTCGAAGCTTTCCTCGACCTGTACACCGCCCAACTCGACCCGGCCACGCTGGCGCGGGTGAAGGTCGCATGGCATCACTGGAACCGGGGCCAGGACATGCGGGCAGCCTGGCGTGCCTTCGTCGCTGGCCGCGATGCGCTCGACAGCCATGGCGTGGAATGGGCGAATACGTTGGCCGTCCAGCCTTCGCTCGCGACAAAACTGGCGGGGTTTGTGGATAAGTTGTTATAATTGCGAGCTTTTTTGGCGTGAGGCGGGCTGGCAAGCTCCTGCCCCCCTCTCCCTGACCCCCTCCCACGAGGGGAGAGGGGAACGCATGGATGCGAAGCGCATTTCAGCAAGGCGCACTTCGCCGCACCGACTCTCACCTCAGGACATTCGCATGAAACAGGCTCAGGAATTGCGCGTTGGCAACGTGATCATGGTTGGCAAAGACCCCATGGTCGTGATCCGCGCCGAATACAACAAAGGCGGCCGCAACTCCGCCGTGATGAAGATGAAGTTGAAGAATTTGCTCTCCAACTCCTCGACCGAAACCGTGTTCAAGGCGGATGACAAGATCGACGTGCTCGTGCTGGAGCGCAAGGACGTGACCTATTCCTACTTCGCCGATCCGATGTATGTCTTCATGGACACCGAGTACAACCAGTACGAGATCGAGTCCGAGATGATGGGCGATGCGCTCAACTATCTGGAAGAAGGTCTGACGTGCGAAGTCGTGTTCTATGACGGCAAGGCCATCAGCATTGAGCTGCCCACCTCCGTCGTTCGCGAGATCGAGACAGAGCCCGCTGTGCGTGGCGACACGTCCGGCAAGGTGCTGAAGCCCGCAAAGCTCATCACCACCGGCTTCACAGTCAACGTCCCGCTGTTTTGCGAGACGGGCGACAAGATTGAAGTCGATACCCGCACGGCTGAGTACAAGCGGCGTGTGAATGGTTGATGCCGTCAGCGCGGCAAACCCGCCATGAAAAGCCCGGTACAGCCGGGCTTTTTCTTTGCGGTGGGCACCAGAGGAGCGCCGCAGGCACTGCCTCCCGCGACAATGTCACGGTCACGAGTGTGCAGAGAGATTGCGGCCCGGATTCGGATTACCCGCGCAGGTTGTGAAGAATTGTGAACATGCAACATGCGCTGTGCAAGACGCGCTAAGCTGTGCAAACAGCAATCCCGGGCGGCGATGTCGTGCCGGGGCAACAGCAAGAAACATTTCTGTCATGCGGTTTTGCCGCACCCCCGATTCCTGATCGGTTGAGCGAGCGGCACCCAGGCAATAATTTGTCGACTGTCTGATCGGGATGACGCTTGTTCAACAATACTTCTGAATGGCGCTGACGCGCCGACATTGCACGCCAACACTGCAGCTTGCCGACAAGTCAATGGTGTGGGATGCTGGCTCGAAAGAGCAAGACGGCACGGAATGGCACTGCAACGAGGGAAAGATGGCATCACGGCTAGGCGTTTTATTCCTGATTTTGCTCGCGCAATGCGTTGCGTGCGGCACGGCTTGGGGCGCTACGACAGACTCGAATGTAGAGCGGCACCCGCAGGAAATTCGTGCGCTGAAGGACCCGCAGTCGGTACTGGCCGAGCTGCCTCTCCAGATCGCGGCCGCCCGCCAGCGCGCAGACTTTCGGGAGCTTGCCCTGCTCCACCTGGCAGAGGCCAATGCCTGCAGAGTCATGGGCAACTTCGCATGCCAGGCTGCTGCCGGCCAGCGCGCACACCAGGCCGCTGAGCAGGCTGGCCAAGTTTCGTTGCAGGTGCGCGGTTTGATCATAGAAAGCCGCGGAAGACTCGCTTTGCAGGATTTCAGCCGCACGTCGCAGTTATTGACGACTGCAGAGCGGATCCTCAATCGAGAGCCAAATCCCGAGGCATTGGCTGATGTCTACCTGGCGTATTCCTCTCTGAGCTATTCCATAGGCAAGCATGCCAAGGCGGCTGAATACGCGCGAAGGGGGTTGGACGCACTTGGAGATCGACCATCGCTCATCATCCGCATCCGTCTCATCAGGAATCAGGCGCGAGCGCTCGCGCAGACCAAGGACACAGCGGGCGCACGCGCGGCATTGCGGCAGGCCATCGGGCTCATCGAGGGATTGGATGACCCGAAGCTGGTCGCTGAGCTGTTTCTGGAGAGTGCCCGAATCGCACGATCAGAACGCGATGTCGCGACCCAGGAAGCCGACGGCCGGAAGATTCTGGAGTTGGCCAAGAGCCTTGAGAATACGCAAGTGACCGGGCTGGGCCACGAAGTATTGGGGCTTGCTGCACTCGACCGCAAGGACAGACCCACCGCAAAGAAGCAGCTCACCAAGGCGCATCAGTACTTCCAGGACTTGAAGCTGTATCGCGATGAGCGGCGAGTACTCAGGTTCTTGCTTGGCATCCTGCTGGAAGAAAAGTCGAATCGTGGCGAGCTGGATCGTCTGATGATGCGAATGGTGTCGCTCGAATCGAAGCTCGAGCTTGAAGACCGGACATTTGCTGCCGACGATTTTGAAGCGCGACTCAATTTTTTCAAGCAGGAGATGGACGTGAAGCGGCTTGAAGAAGTTGCCGCGATTGACAAGGAAAGGGTGGCCTCACTCGCTGAGCAAAGGAAGCTTGCCGTCTGGGTTTCAGTGCTGGTTGCAACGCTGCTCGTGGTCGTCGCGATCCTGTTTGTCATGCAGCGCAAATACACCGGGCGGCTGGCAGAAAGCGAGTCCCGCTACCGCATGCTCGCCGACAACTCGCGCGACCTTGTGGTGCGCATGCGCCCTGACGGACACCGGCTCTACGTATCCCCCGCCTCCCGAGAGCTTCTGGGCCTGGAACCGGAAGCGCTATTGGAAAGCAAGTTGGACCTGGTCCACCCGGACGACAAGGAGGCACTGGCCAGCGAATTCCGTCGATTGGGCGAGCAAGGCGGCTCGACCAATGTGGTCTATCGCGCGCGGCACGCTGATGGCCACTATGTGTGGATCGAGGCCGCAGCGACACTGGTTCAACATTCCGAGGCCACGGGACAGCCTGAAATCCTTTACGCCGGTCGAGACGTCAGCGCCCGCGTTCGTGCAGAGATGGCCCTGGCGGAGAGCGAAGCCCGCCTTCGAGCGGTCACAGACAACATCCCGGCACTGATTGCGCGCGTTGACCAGGCGCAGCGCTACACCTTTGCCAATGCCTTCATGGGCCGGGTGTTCGGCGTCGACCCCCAATCGACCCTCGGGCGCACCATGCGAGAGACTCGGGGAGAGGAAATTTATTCATTCGTCGAGCCCTACGTCCTTCGCGCCTTGAAGGGTGAAGCCGTTCAATTCGAGGGCACGGGAATGGCTGCGGGTCGCGAGTATCACTTCCGGTCCCACTATGTACCGGACATCGGGCCAGATGGCGCGGTCACAGGCTTTTTCGCCCTCACCTTCGACATTACGGACCTGAAGCGGGCCCAGACCGAGTTGGGCCGCCTGATCCGGATTGACAGCATGACCGGTGTGGCCAACCGGAGACACTTTGACGAGCGATTGACTGCGGCCATTGCCAGTGCGCGACGGCACGGGACTGCGATCTGCCTGCTGTCCCTGGATATTGATCACTTCAAGCAGATCAATGACACACATGGCCATGCGGCAGGCGATGCCGTCATCATCGAAGTGGCCGAACGCATGCGATCCCAAGTGCGGGCGGAGGATCTGGTCGCACGATTGGGTGGAGACGAGTTTGCCGTGATCATCGAGCAGGCGGAGGCCGTGACAGGCGCAACCATCGCTGCAAAAATGTTGGCGGCCATGCAGGCGCCGGTTGTGATCGGCTCGCTGCAGTTGCCAGTCAAGGTCAGCATCGGCGTCGGCTTCGCCCTTCATCCCGACACCTTCGAACATCTTCTCGGCATGGCCGATCGTGCGCTCTACCGCTCCAAGTCGGCGGGTCGCGGGACGTACACCATCGAAACGGACTGAGTCAGCGTCAGGCGGCTTGTCCGAGGTGTTGCATCAACCATTCAATTGGTCGGTACCCGGCTGCACGATTCGCCAGGCGCGCGCGGCGGCACACGCCACAAGTACACCTTGCTCTCCTTCTTCAACCCGATGACCTTGTCTGGCGCAGGCAGCGTCAGCATCTTCTCCGGCCGCCAGTCGCCCATGTCCCAGTCATGCGAGACGATGCGCGTGCCGGGCTTGAGGCAAAGCAGGCGCGGACGGAGTTGCAGATTCACCTCCGGCAGCAGATACATCGTGATGACGGTCGCCTGAGACAGGTCGGCCTGGAACAGATCCATTTCCACGAACCTGGCACGCGCCGCCACACCGGCCTTGGCTGCGTTGTCGCGGCTTTGCCGCACCAGATCTGCCACCAGCTCAACACCCAGCCCGCGCGCGCCGAAACGCCGCGCGGCAGTGATGACAATGCGGCCATCGCCCGAGCCCAGATCGATCACGTAATCCTGTTTGCCCACCCCTGCGATCTCCAGCATGGCGACCGTGATGTTGTCCGGCGTGGTGATGAAGGGGACCTCATCATGCTGCGCCCCTGCGGAGGCTGACTGCAGCAGACCGGTCAGCAGAAGCAGGCGCAGCACATCGTTCATCGCCGAGCTCAGTTGACAGCGAAGAATGATTTGATCTGGCTCACCAGATCATTCTGGCTTCGGGCGCGCACTTCGTGCTCCGCCGCATTCTGCTTGGCCAGAAGATCGTTGTTGCGATCCACCAACACTGCAGAAATGTCGCGCGCAAAATCCGGCCGAGCCGTGAGGATGGCGCGGAACCCTTCCTTGTCCAGGCGGTAGCACTCCACATCGGTTCTGGCACTCACGCTCGCGCGCCGGGGTTGACCTGTCATGAGCCCCATCTCGCCAAACACGTTGCCGGCATGCAGCGTGGCCAGATGCCGACGCTCTCCACCCTCCTGCTCGCGCCACACATCACATTCACCATTGTTGATGAGATACAGCCAGTGCGCCACCGCGCCCTCACGAGTGATGTTGTCGCCCTTGAGGAAGGGTGCGGGAATGAGGTGATGTGCCAGCTTGTCCATCTCGGCCGGTGTGAGTCCACGGAACAGATCGACCTTGCCGAGAATATCAATGCGACGCGCATGCTCCCGCGCGGCTGCGCTGGCACGCGTGCTTTCGTCATCATTCACCAGCATGCGCTCGGCGATGGGCATGATGACGGGAATGCCATTTCGCATGAGCGCAGTGTGGATGTGTGCCCGTACATCGCTGTCGGTGGGGTCATCACGCTGAAAATCTTCCAGCCAGTAGCGGAGCGCGAAGCGTCCGCCGTTGGGCAACACCTCCATGAGCACGGCGTTGGGCGGTGGATCCTTGGCCACGTTCGGGATGTGTCCATCCACCACCGCTGCCTCCAGCACATTCAGCACGCGGGTCACGCCCTGATCCGTCGCCAGGTTGACCCACACCCAGCGGCGCCACACCGGCTTCGCGTCCCGCCGCGAACCCATGACCAGAAAGCGGTTCTTCATCAGGTAGCTGTTGGGCACCACCAGCGTTTCACGGTTGCGCGTCTCGATGGCCGTGAAGCGCCAACGAATCTCAACCACCTTGCCCGACACGTCATCCAGCTTGACCCAGTCACCAATGCGGATGGAGTTGTCCAGCTGTAGCGCCACACCACCCAGGATGTTGCCCAGCGTGTCCTGCATGGAAAAGGCCACGATGGCCGTCACCACAGCCGAGGTCGCCATGATGGATGACAGATTCACACCCTCCATGCGCCACCACAGCACCATCCAGACGATGAAGAGCGCCGTGACAGAAAGATCCTCCATGATGCGCGGAGGATTCAAGCGCAGGCGCGGCAGCAGACCACGAAAGAACAGCATGCCAACCATTCGCAGCAGGGTGGCGGATATCACCACGCCGATTACGTCGCGCACCCAGGACGACACCTGGGGTCCCGTCCAGCCCGCGAGACTGCCGTTGACCACCTCGACCAGTGCAGCGCCCAGCGCCACCAGCAGCATGGAGCGCGACGTGGCGCGGTCGTCCGGCCGCACAAGCATTCCCGTGAGCGCCAAGGCCACCGTGAGCCCGGCGGCCATGTAAACCGTCTGTGCGGTCTGAAACATGCGGTCTTTTCTCCCCGAATAGTCGCACCGTCACGAAGGACAGTTCGACGTCATGTTACCGGCTTGTGTCAGGGTCGGCAGCAAAACCTTGGTGGCGGCATTGCCGCCGGGGCGACAAGTCCGCTGCAAGATTGAAGGGGTTCCATTGTGCGCGGGTTCTGCTGGCAGGGCTTGCCACCTCGCCGCCTGCAGGCGGCTCCTACTCGGCCCTGTCCCACTGCGCATTGGCGCACTTGGAGCCGCAGGCCTCATCCCTGTCGGTCGAGCGTTCGATCCGGATGTTCCACCAAACAAGAAGGGCCGCCGAAAACTGTGCCGCGACACATATGGATTCCACTTAGCGACACATAAAGCTGCGCCTTAAATGACGGAATTCCCTTATTGCGGGCCCACTTACGACGCATAAGGGTGCCGTTGGATTGAAATACGACACATAAGGCTGCGCTTGGCATTCACTCCATAGTTCGAGCACGGTGCACCTTTGGCCCAGTTTTAAACGGAAATCAACACACTTGTTCCCAAATTTTGCCTTCGTCAAGTTTAGGGATTTTTGCATACAGTCATAGGCAACCCTGCATGCTTCCGGATGCAAAATGCAAGTTAGTTTGTCGCTCGTTGTTGCCATCAACCCAAGGGGGTCTGTGTTGCGCAACGGACTCCCATTTGCATACCCAAATGTACTCAGACCGCCGCTCAACCCAATCGGATCACTCTGCCGATATCTGCCTGTTGATGGGTCGTAATCTCTGAAGTAGTTGTAGCTAGTACCTGTCTCTTGATCCGCATACTGCCCTGGGAACCTAAGGTTGTACGTGAAGCTTCCCACCCCACTCGGATTGCTGTCCAGTGTCGAATTCCCAAACGGCCCCGAATTCTCATTGACCCACACCACCTGATTCGTACTCGGCTTCGTGACGGCGCGCGCGGTACCAAGGTGGTCACTGTTACTCTTTCTTGTTTCTTCTACGGAAATTGCACTTCCCCAGAAGCTTGCACTCGTGCCTTGCCACAGGAAACATCATTGAATGTCCAACGAATTGAGATAGCCGTCCTAAAATCCACATCGGGAAGCCTGTCATTCAATGGGAGTCGGCCAATCAAAGTTTCATTCGGATAAATCCACCTACAAGAGCCGTCGCCAGTGACAACTGCAACATGCCCGTATTTTGGGGGGCCAAGCTCATTTGAGGATTTGCTGCGCGCTTCAATTCGCATGTTTGCTCCGCCCCTCCAGGGCTCATTCCCCCAATACAGCCCCACTCGCTCGCTGCTGTTGTTGGAAATTTGGATTTCTAGCAGGGCCTTTCCGTTGGCAACCAGCTTTCGAGCCTCAATTTCAAGAGCGTGTGTTTCATTCAGAAATGAACTCAATAAAAACAGAAGAGAAAATCTCAGTAGCTTCATCAAGTCACCTAGGAAGAGGAGTATTGGGCATGATGCATCTCTCAACGATTTGAGTTTCGTGGTGGTCCAAATATGACCTAAGCGCTTCTCGGCAACCACCTTCGCACTTTTGCTCTAGTAGCTTCCTAATAGCGCATGCGCGAGAAGCCTTTGACGCTCTACATTCGGTTGCATCCACTGTTAACACCGTAAAGTAGATCTGAAGACCTCGGGCTTTGTTGGCACAGACTCGCGGATTCTCTTTCAGAGCATCTGCAATGTGCACCATCTCATGTTCACGAGTGCATTCGACGATGCATGGTTCTTGCCATGGCCAAATCGAAGGCTCCATTCCACCATCTCCGTCGCACATGATTGTGTTAATTGTTGTGTCAACGGGACCGCCGACTGAAACCAGCCCAGTTGCATCTACATAACGCAATGGTGAGGCTCTTGAATATGCGAAGGTATTCAACCCACCCTTGAGCCCAATCGGATCACTCTGCCGATATCTACCTGTTGTGGGGTCATAATCCCTGAAATAGTTGTAGCTCGTGCCCGTTTCTGCATCAGCATACTGCCCCGGGAACCGGAGGTTGTATGTAAAGGCACCCAGCCCACTCGGATTGCTGTCCGGCGTTGAGTTGCCGAACGGCTCCGAATTCTCATTCACCCACACCACCTGATTCGTACTCGGTTTGGTGACAGCTCTCGGCGTGCCCAGATGATCGGCGTAACGGCGCAACAACTAGGAGATCTTGACTTTGCGCTCCAATACTTTACCGCTATCAGAGATTTCAAAGTAGGCAAGGACAGAGCCTTCAAGGTAGGAAACTACTCTCTCTGTCTTGGTGCCTCTTGGTGCTTGGAAGTGGGTTGAAAGAGGCTCAAACTCTTTGCTGTGTGTAGACGCCACAAACGTACCGTCAGTTTGCCGAGTAAAAGTGACATGGGGCTGGCCAAACAATTTGATAGCCGCAGATTCGGTAGCCCCAATCTCAATGGACATGAATTTTTCGCGTGCTGCCAACTCACCTTGATTGAAAACAAGTCGATCACAAGCCACCAACAGAGTAAGCAACACAATGCAAAAGAGCCCTCTGAAAATTGCACCCATAGGTCTGTCCTTTGATCCCATCAATATGCAGTCCTGCAGTGAGCTAAACAATCCTTCTTTGGCTCACATAGACGCCCGTAACGGTTTGCAATCTCATCATCTACGGAGTCCTTTCTCCACTTCTCCTCAAATATGTAACCTTGCGCCACAAGCTGATATGCCTCGCGAATTCTGCCTGCCTGCCGAGCGATATACTGCCCGCACTTTTTCGCGGCCTCGCAAGAGACGACACAGTGAAGAAGTTTGTCATTTCGGCGCCATCCTTCCTTTCCAGACTTCGCCCAAGTTTCATTGCTGACTTTGGCAACACATGCAAGTCCTTCATCAGGGGGCACATCGTTGGGACCTGGAAATTCCAGACTCCAAGTCAATCCCCTCGGATCACTCAGCATCAGTGGCTGACTTGCTACATACGCGTAGGTATTGATCCCGCCTTTCAACCCAATCGGATCACTCTGCCTGTATCTGCCTGTTGTGGGGTCGTAGTCTCGATAGTAGTTGTAGGTCGTTCCCGTCTCCACATCCGCGTATTGCCCCGGAAACCGCAGGTTGTACACAAATGCCCCCAGCCCACTCGGATTGCCATTCGGCATCGAATTCCCAAACGGCTCCGAATTCTCATTGACCCACACCACCTGATTCGTGCTCGGCTTCGTGACGGCGCGCGCGGTACCAAGGTGGTCGGCATGCACGTAAAGGAACCCCGGATCCTCCGCCACCGTCAGATGCAGTGTCGGCGGTGCAGCCCCGGTTCCACTCGACTCCGTCGCCGTAGCCCCCGTCAATGTCGCCGGATTCGATCCCATCGTGGCACTCGTCACACTCACCGTGACCGTACACCCAGTGGCCGGCAGATTCGGCACAGTCAGGTTGAGACTCGTCGCCCCCACTGTCAGGCTCGGACTGTTCGTCGTCCCCGCACACGTGCCGCCAAGGGTCGAACTCGCCACCGTCATCCCCGTCATCGACCCGGTGAAGTTCACATTGGTCAGCGCGATGTTCAACGGGCTGGCCAGCGTGATCCGGAGCGTGCTCTGACTGCCACTCTCCATCCACGCCGGCTCAAACTTGGCCGTGACCGTGGGGGGATTGGGCTGGTTGACGACGTTGAGGGTCGCCGTGTTGGCTGGTGAGCCTTGATCGGTTTCATTGCTCGTCGCGCCAGTGGCCGTGTTGCCGTGGCTTCCCGTTGTGGCGCTGGTCACCTGAACAGTGATTGTGCACCCACCCGCCGCGAGGCTCGCGACGGTGAGATCCAGGCTGGTCGCCCCGATGGTGAGCGCCGGTGTCGAGGTCACACCCGTACAGCTCCCGCCCAGCGTGGCACTGGCCACGGTGACGTTCGAGAGACTGTTGGTAAAGCGGACGTTGGTGAGGGCCGTCGTGTTGGGATTGGTCAGCGTGAAGGTCAGTGATGAGGTGCCACCGCTGATGAGGGTCTGTGGCGCGAAGGCTGCCTGCAGCGTCGGTGACAGCGGGGGCAGAAGCTCCAGCAGCAATCCGGCTGCCGGATAGTAGTTGCCCTGTGTCCAGGTCTGATTGCCCGTCGGTGCAGTGCTGCCGAAGGTCTTGTCCGCAACCTGATTCGCGAAGTACCAGTGGTTGACTGTGGCCCGGCTCGTGAAGCCGGTAGCCGGGGTCAGCGCTACCACGTCGCGGTCGGTGACGAGGCCCAGAACGGTACTGGCCGAATAAATGGGGTCAGACACCATTTTCCCCCAACTTCTTTGGCCTGCCCCTCGCTGCCGGTGCTGCGCGCCTCTCGCCCAATCCCTCAATCATCGCCTTGAACCTTTCATCGCCGAGCGCCCAGCCCTTGTGCGTTGTATCCCGAATGGCCTTGAGATCGTCTGGATCAATGTCCGCCTTGAACAGATCCCGATAGGCAATCTGCCGGACTTCATCGGTTCGATCAAGACGCACGTATTGGTCGGGCTCAATCAGCCAATTCAGGTTGGGACCGCTCTGACCATAGGCATAGCGCCGATGGCTGGACCAGGGGTAGTCGCGGGGATGGGTCACCATGCTTGCACGAACCGGGTTGAGCTCGATATAGCGCATCAGGCTCAGCATGTACCGCTCGCTGTCGACGACAGTAGCCCGGTAGCGACCTTCCCAGAGCGTGCCGCTGCGCCGATAGGTGTGGTTGAAGTACTGCACGTACTTCCGGCCGGCAGACTGGAAGGACTTGCTGATGCTGTCGGTGTGGGTGGGTGTGGCCAAGAGATGGATATGGTTGGTCATCCAGACGTAAGCATGGATGGCAAGACCGAACCGGCCGGCAGCCTCGACCAGGGCATCGCGAAAGAACTGATAGTCCGAGTCGGCAGCAAAGATGACCTGGCGGTTGTTGCCTCGTTGGATGATGTGCTGCGGCTGGCCGGGGATGACGTAGCGGGGGAGGCGGGCCATGGGTGGTCTTTGGGTGAGGGAAGACCGATGCTAGCATGAATTAAATGGTGTCTGACCCCATTTATTGATCCAACGGCGGTGCATTCAACTTCCAACTGCACCACGCGTAGCTTTTCGGGCGACTTCGGCGGGTGTTTGATAGCCGAGACATTTGCGTGGTCGATTATTCATCGCTTGCGCGACCGCTGCAAGTTCCCTGTCTGAGACCCTGGAGAAATCCGTGCCCTTCGGATAGTAGCGACGCAGTCTGCCGTTGGCATTCTCGTTGGCACCTCGCTGCCATGCGCTGTAGGGATTGGCAAAGTAGATAGATAGCCCGGTGGCGCGCTCGACGTGTTTGAACCCGGCGAATTCCTTGCCGTTGTCGAGCGTCAGCGTGCGCCGCCACGACTGGGGTATGCGATTGAATTGTGCAATCTTCGTCTGCGCCACGGCGGCTGCGGTTCGGTTGGGAACCTTGCTCACCAGCAGATAGCGACTCTTGCGCTCAACCTGGGTCACCAGACAGCACCGAGTACGCCGACCATAAACAGTGTCACCCTCCCAGTCGCCAAAGCGAGTGCGATCCTCGACCACGGCGGGTCGTGCAGTGATCGATATGCGCCCCGGAATCAGTCCACGCAGGCTGCCATAGCGGCGTTGGCGGCGGCGACGTTTGTGGCTGAGGTCGAGACACCGGTAGAGCTGGCCTCCATTCAATGCATCCTGATACACCCAGCGATAGATGGCCTCTGGGCTGACGCGCATCGCCTGTTGGCGTGGGAAGTCGATGGGAAGACGGCCAGCAATGCACTCAGGCGACCAGCGTTCACGTAGCTTGTCGGTGACGTAGTCGAACAACGGGGCATGGTCGCGTCGCTGATAGTGGCGTGGCAACCGCTTGCGTGAATCGGCCTTCACTTGCGCGTCCGTATACCAGTAGACCCAGCCATGGCCCGGCCCATTGCGCTTCAGCTCTCTTGCAATAGTGGTGTGGTGACGACCAAGTCGACGCCCAATCTCCCGAAGACTCAACTTGTGAATCTTCAGATGAGCAATCACGTAGCGCTCTTCGGAGGTAAGCTGTTCATAGGACATGGAGTTTGCTCCTGGCAGGTGAGTGGGTCGCGCTGCTCACACTACCAAAACATCCTCCGTGTCCTACCCGCTACTACCTGCCATCAAGTGGTGCACTTAGATGTTGAATGCACCGGCAGGCCCTGGGGAAAGTCCGAACTCATCGAAGAATCCAAGAGGACTGCCTCCGACATAACCGTATGTATTGCTTCCACCATCCAACCCAATCGGATCGCTCTGCCTGTAACGTCCAGTGGCTGGGTCGTAGTCCCTGAAGTAGTTGTAGAACGTCCCCGTCTCTGCGTCCGCGTACTGCCCCGGATGCCGCAGGTTGTAGCCGAAGTTGCCAAGCCCGGAGGGGTTTTCATTGGCGGCGTTGTTGCCGAAGGGCTCGACCGCATCCCACTTCCAGACGACTTGGTTGTCGCTGGGTCGTGTTATTGCGCGCGGTGAACCGAGATGATGGGCATCTATTCCTCAATTGCAATTGTGAATCCTCGTCCACCAAAGACTCGGCCTTCAAACCATGGCACTTTGTCCACGCAGATCACCTCCAGGCTCTCCCTGACAGCTTCAACCTCAGAGATTGCGGACAACCGAGCTTCATTTAGCAAGTTGGACTTCGCAATTTCAGCTGCTCGTGCATTTGAATCCGCTGATAAAAATCGAGTAGCAAAGATGCCGCCCCTGCGCTGCTCCTGCAGATTTTTAATCGGGATGTTGATTGCCTTGAGAACTACGCGGTAACGACTGGCCATGTGTTAGCTCTCCGGACCGCACTCACATGCTTCCTGCGGAACCATCTCATAGTAAATATCGAATAGATCCTTGGGTATTGATAGCGGATTGAAAAAATCCAGTCCCTGCCCAAGCAAGCCATCACCAAGATAGGTCGTCACGGCAAAATAGCTCGCGACTTTATAAAACGTATGGCCTGGTTTCTTTGAAGACTGAAAGTGCGGTTGATTTCCATTTCTTACGTGAGAATCCTTTGGGTGGTGTAGCAAGTCCTGCCGGCTTGTATGCTTTAGTTCAAGTTTCTGCGCCGCACTTAGGGCATCTGGGCCTTCGACGCAAACATCCTTACCCAATTTTCTCCAGAGAGCTGCGGTCTTTTGGGAAATTACGCCTCCGGTCGTCCAGCCAATCTTTTTTCTATTCTTGACAACCCACTTGACGGCTTTAAATACTGCAAGGCCGTTGGGATCGTAGCTATCGTTCGGACTCGAATTTGCGTACGCAAATGTATTCAGCCCACCTTCCAATCCAATCGGATCACTTTGCCGATATCTTCCGGTGGTGGGGTCGTAGTCTCGATAGTAGTTGTAGAACGTCCCCGTCTCTGCGTCTGAGTACTGCCCAGGATGGCGCAGGTTGTACAGGAAGCTGCCTAGGCCCGAAGGGTTTTCATTCGCGGCGTTGTTGCCGAATGGCTCAGTGTTGTCCCACTTCCAAACTAGGCTGTTATCGCTGGGTCTGGTCACTGCTCTCGGCGTCCCCAGATGGTCGGCATGCACGTACAAGAACCCCGGATCCTCCGCAACCGTCAGATGCATGCTCGGCGGAGCAGCTCCTGCTCCAGTCGACTCCGTCGCCGTCGCACCCGTCAGGCTTGCTGGATTGGATCCCTGGGTGGTACTCGTCACACTCACAGTGACCGTACATCCATTGGCAGGCAGATTCGGCACGCTGAGGTTGAGACTCGTCGCCCCCACTGTCAAGCTCGGACTGTTCGTCGTCCCCGCACACGTGCCCCCGATGGTCGTACTCGCCACCGTCATCCCCGTCATCGACCCGGTGAAGTTCACATTGGTCAGCGCGATGTTCAACGGGCTAGTTAGCATGATCCTGAGCGTGCTCTGACTGCCGCTCTCCATCCAAGCTGGCTCAAACTTGGCCGTGACCGCAGGCGGGCTTGGCTGGCTTACAACGGTGAGTGTGGCGGTGTTGGCAGCCGCCCCTTGATCCGCTTCATTGCTGGTCGGCCCCGTCGCGGTGTTGCCATGACTACCCGTTGTGCTGCTGCTCACCTGAACCGTGATTGTGCACCCCCCTGCCGCGAGGCTCGCTACGGTGAGGTCCAGGCTGGTTGCCCCGACAGTGAGCGCCGGTGTGGAGGTCACACCGGTACAGCTACCACCCAGCGTGGCATTGGCCACGGTGACGTTCGAGAGACTGTTGGTAAAGCGCACGTTGGTGAGGGCCGTCGTGTTGGGATTGGTCAGCGTGAACGTCAGTGTCGAGGTGCCACCGCTGATGAGGGTCTGGGGTGCGAAGGCCGCCTGCAGCGTCGGTGACAGCGGGGGCAGAAGCTCCAGCAGCAATCCGGCTGCCGGATAGTAGTTGCCCTGTGTCCAGGTCTGATTGCCCGTCGGTGCAGTGCTGCCGAAAGTCTTGTCCGCCACCTGATTCGCGAAGTACCAGTGATTGACTGTGGCGCGGCTGGTGAAGCCGGTAGCCGGGGTCAGGGCTACCACGTCGCGGTCAGTAACGAGGCCGAGGATGGTGCTTTTGGCGCTTTGCGGCGTGATGCCGGGAAGTGCCAGAGTGGTGACGCTGTGCGGGCTTTCAGCGAAGGCGCCTATGGCTCCCACACCGCGAGCGCCGCTATAAGCAACGAGCTGCGCGCCACCATTGCTGGTGGTGACAGTGACACTGGTGTCCGCTGCCTTCACCTTGGTGTAGACGTAAGAGCGGTAACCGTAGGCGGCCCAGTTGTGCGAGGTGACCACGGTCCAGTTGGCGGGTGTGGTGACGGCAGCCGTGGAGATGACCCAGAGGAGCATGACATCACCGGTCTGCACGGTGCCCGGATAGGTGATGGTGCCGCCGGAGCCATTGACGCTGGCGGTGGCGCGGTATTGGGGTGCTGCCTCTGCCTGCGTTGCAACACTCAGGCTGAGGGCAAGCGTCAGCGCCAAAGCGAACTTGGCCAAGATGGATTTGATGGTCATGGTGAAGGTGTTTGGTGTCTTGGGAACGATGGTCGTGTCGGTGGTCATGGCAGTAGCGCTCATGGAACCACCGCTACAGGCAGATCGTTCAGCCAGACATGCTCCTTCAGCCGGGTACCGGCATTGTTGTATTCACCGATGAGGCGCCCTGCTTCGTCGTACACGAAGCGGGTGGCGTTGGCACCGGCCGCTTTCTTGATGCGCTGACCGAGCGCGTTGATGACGACACTGACGGTGCCGCCGGGGGTCACGACTTCATATGGGCGGTTGTTGCCGCCATAGCGCCAGGTGTTGCTGCCGTCTGTCGTCATGTTGCCAATGGCGTCATAGCCAAAGGTCTTCACCTGCGCACCGGTGAGACCCGTCAGCTTGTGGCTGGTGAAGGGGCTGGGGTAGCTGTAGTTGGTGGTGGCACCGGTGTCCGTGGCGCTGAGTCGGTTGCCGTTCAGGTCATAGCTGTAGCCGTACTTCTGGCTCTGGCCGGACGGGGTGACAGCGGTGAGGCGGTCCACGGCGTCATAGCCATAGGTGTAGCTGTTGGTCGGGTTACCCGGCTCGGTGATCGCGGTGATAGCACTCGCCAGGTTCCAGGTGAGGTCGCGAGTGCGGGGGCCAAGGCCGACCTGATCGCTCTGGACGGAGATGGCACGGTAGTCGAGATCGAACACGCGTAGGTGTGCATTGACTGCCTGGGGCGTGCTGTTGCCCCAGTGCCAGCCACCCAACGGACCGAAGGGTTCGTAGACGGCATTGCTGAGAACGGTCTTGCCGTTCACGGCAACCGATACCGGACGACCGTTGGTGTAGGTGTAGGTGATGACACGGCCGGACGGATAGGTGACGGTGGCAAGTTGACCGGCAGCGTTGTAGCTGTAGCCGACCGATTGGGTGAGGCCGCCATGGATCTGGCTCTTGGTGGTGACCCGGCCTTTGAGGTCATAGGCATACGTGGTGGTGCCGGTCTTGTCGACGATGGTGCAGAGACGGCCCTTGCCGTTGGTGCACGTGTCGTAGGTATACGTGACCGTTTCAGCGGGATCCGTACTGACGGCGGGATACGCAATCGTGGCCACTCGATTCAATGCATCGTACGTATACGTAGCGGTGACACTTCTGGCATCCGCCTTGGTCAGGACATTGCCGGCGACGTCATGGGTGAAGGTGGTGGTACCGGTGTCGGGGCTCACCTGGGTCTTGAGATCACCGAGACCGTTGTAGGTGTAGGTGGTGGTAAGGAGCTTGGGGTCTTTAACGGTGGTGAGGTTATCCTGGCCGTCGTAGGTGTACTCGGTGATGCCGCGGGTGGGACTCTGGGAATCGGTGACTTTGATGAGACGGTTAAGTCCGTCGTAGTCGTTGTCGGTGATGCGGGCGAGCGGGTCGGTGATCTTCTTGAGATTGCCCTGATTGTCGTAGCCGTACTCGGTGACGGACTGGGCGGTGTTGGGGGCGGCGGGGGTGTAGCCGCTCTTGTCGTACTTCAGCCGGTTCAGCGCGTCGTACTCACGGGTGAGTTTGCGGCTCAGCTGGTTGCCGGGGTCGCGATACTCCTCGGCCGTGCGGTTACCCATGTTGTCCAGCGTGTATGTGTTGTTGTTGCCTAAGCCATCGTTGATTTTCCAGAGGCGGTGGGCGGCGTCGTAGTGATACTGGATGGTGCTGGTATCGGGCTGGGTAACCTGGGTGAGCTGGCCTACGTTGTCGTAGGTGTACGTGGTGGTTTCCGGCGTACCCGTGTTGCTGCCAACAGTGCGGGTGGCGAGCCAGCCGCGCGGGTGGTAGGTGAGCGTGGTCTCCAGGCCGTTGGGGTCAAGCATCTTCTTCAACCTGCCAGCGCCGTCGTACTCGGTGAACTGGGTGACGTGGGCGGGTTGACCGGCTGTGGGGGAGGGAGTGGTGATGCTGGCGAGGTCGCCTTGGGTCACCAGCGCCGTGGTGGCCGGGTGATAGGTATAGGTAGTGACGTTGTTGCGCGGGTCGGTGGCGGTGAGCACTTGGCCATGCACGTTGTAGGTCCAGCTCCAGATGCGGGCGGGAACGGCGGTGTCCAGGGTGGCGCTGAGGCCTGATCCACCGTTCAAATCCGTGGTTGCGTCGACACGCTTCTCGCAGACAAGTTGGGTTGATGCACCGGACGGCGCGCAGGAAACACCCGACTCGCCGTGATACTTCAGTGTGGTGAGGCGCTTCGGTTCAGCGATCTGCTTCTGAAGGCGCCACGTCGGATGCCAGGTGATCGTGGTCTTGCGCTGCGTCGTCGCGGCAGTTGGCGTCCAGGAGGACAACGTACCGGGGCAACTGCTGGCACCCATTCCTTCAGCCCGGAAGGATTCAAGATTTCGGGTCAAGTCAAATGCGAAGCATGTCCGGAAGCCATTGAAGTCTTTTCTCGACGTGACATTGCCATTGGCGTCGAACGTCAAATCTTCCGTTGCATTGCTGCCGCAGCCTGCTCCCGAACAGGGCTGCGATGTCGAATAGGTCGTATACGTTCCCTGCACTAGCTGCTGGGTGTACGTGCGCTGTGTCAGCAACGGATCAGTGACCTTGATGACATTCGGTGCGCCGATGTAGTCGATCGTGTATTTGTTGACGCTCCCCGCATGCTCGGTAGTCGTGCCTCGTCCGATAGCATCGTATCCATACGTGGCAAATCGGGTGCCGTTCTCGTCAGTGATGCCGGTGAGCGCATGGATGGATGTCGTGTCTTCGTAGTGATAACGGCGCAAATTCAAGTCCGGATAGGTGACTGTGTCGAGGTTGCCCTTGGCGTCGTAGGTGTAGCTGTACACACCCCCTGAAGGGTCCGTCATGGTCTGCAATCGACCGCTGCCGTTGTAGGTGAAGCCGATGGCTCGCCCAAAGTGGTCCGTCACGGACGTCAACTGCCCACCGGTGTAAGTAAGTTGCTGCTTCTGCCCGGAAGGCAGCGTGATTTCTTGAAGCTGGCCCGACGCGTTGAAGCGTTCCAGGTTTCCATTTCTGGCGTTGTGGACTTGCCATCCTGTGTGCACACCACCATCAAGCAGACGGGTAATGGTGTCGCGGATGTCACCTGTCATCTTTGCCAGCGTTGTGCCATCAAAGGCGATTTCCCTGGAAATTCCCGGCTTGCCGAGCTTCACCTTGTTATCCCCGGAAATGATGGGGAAGCAGTACGGATGCTTCACTCCTGCGGGATCAGTCCAAGTGCCCGGAATGCAACCACCGCTGCGCGTCATCAACGGAGAACTGCGCACAAAGACATCGAAGTTTCCGGAGAATCCGTTCTTCTGCGATGAGTAGCTGCGGCCAAAATGAATTCCCGAGGGGCCCGAGAAGTCGACCTCAGTCTGCGCCTTTACGCCGACTTCCTTCACGATAGGATTACCGACGCCGCAACCGGTGGTACATGTGATCGGCGGTTCGGGAAAATCGCGGTAACAGGAAGCGTGGTTCCTGCCATCGTGGCCAACCTTTGTGGCAGCTGTGTATCCAGAATTGCAGGGCGACAGCCGGCTAATGATGCCGACGTTGAAGCTCGTTTGTGGTGCGGTACACCCTCCCTCTTGCGTCACTTGCTGGTAAGTCAGGTCCCACCGATACACTCTTGGTGGGCTCAGCAGCAATTCTGGTTCGGCATCTCTAAGACCACTAGCAATCAACGAACACCAACCAGAACCGGGAGCATTGACCAGCGCCTGGAGGTCTGTTTGGACTTGAGCGAAAGCGTCTCCTGCCGAGCCGAAAACTGGGCTGTTGAGGCGTCCATCCAGAATGTAGTAGTTGTGCTTGGGTTCAAGCTCGATTCGCTCTGCGTGAGCTGGAGCCGACAAGCCGAGTGAGATGAGTTGGCACAAACAAAACAGGATGCCGAAAACTGGGGGTTTGAAAGTCATTCCGAGGGAACTCTATTGGCAGGGAAACAGAAGTGAGAAAGGATATTGGTAGCCAGACCGTTGACCAACAACTCATCGACGCGATGCATAGCCTGAGCGCTGCTTGACATTGACTGCGGACGCCGACCAGAACATCCAATGCATTGGTTCAGTAAGGCATGAGATTTAGACGGCATCGCTGAACTGCATTCGGGAAGTGCGCGCAAGGTATCAGCGTGAATTCTGGTTGTCACTTCCGGCTTCCCTTAAAGCGTCTAGGGGAAACTGCTAAGCTGCCCCGATTCCGGACTTAAGTTCTTGTGCAGAATGACGAAAAATATTCTCTGCATTTCACACCATCCTTGATGGGGAAAATTTCGCGGGAGTATGCTAAGGGAGTACGTCAAATCGACGCGCATTCTCCGCAAAGCGTGTTCGGCTAGTCGGCCCGCGGTAGCCGAGTCTGCACTCAGACATTAATGCGACTTTCCATGACTGCAAACCTTTGGTTTCCGCAGATACTCCGTCGCTGGCACACGCATTGGACATGGGCCGGTCGTCAGACTTCCCGTCGATCACCTTGCTGACACGCACCATCTGTTTTCATTCCTCATCCGAAG
Organism: Betaproteobacteria bacterium; assembly: GCA_031394355.1. Classification (GTDB taxonomy): domain Bacteria; phylum Pseudomonadota; class Gammaproteobacteria; order Burkholderiales; family Usitatibacteraceae; genus JAEUMY01. The sequence continues at coordinate 42,460 of JANNSU010000051.1, forward strand.
TGGCTGCCAAGTTGGGTGAAAGCAGCAAGGTGGCCGAACGCCAGATACACGCACCCGGCATGGCGCCATGGACGTGGAGTCAGCCCGTCCACTGGACCGAGCAAGTCATGAAGGTCGCGATGTAACACACACAACCCTGACGGCCCGTTTGATTGGTGGAGATGAAGAGGATCGAACTCTCGTGGGTTGGCGCCTGCATGCGCCAACCCGTTCGCCAGGCGGCGAAGCGTGCGCAGGTACGCTCTGCCGTCCGGGCTTACCCTGTCGGTCGAGTGTTCGATCCGGATGTTCCACCAAACAAGAAGGGCCGCCGAAAACCTTGGCGACCCTTCTTGTTTGGTGGAGATGAAGAGGATCGAACTCTCGACCTTCGCATTGCGAACGCGACGCTCTCCCAGCTGAGCTACATCCCCGTGTTCGATGGCCGATTCTACCCGCCGGACAAACTGTGGCGCAATCCGCCAGCCCGGGATGGATACAATCCTGCTGTACCCCTTTCGGAAAGCACTTCATGTCACGTCACCCCACGACTGTTCGCCCACTTGCATCACGCGGCATGGGCACGCCTGTCAGCGCGATCGTCGCTGTACTGATCGCCACGGCTGTCGCCGCTTGTGCAGACTTGCCTCTGCGGACGCCGCAGAGCGAGAAGGGTGAGAAGAGCGAGAAAGCCGAGACGACGAGCCCTGCGAAGGGCAAGGAGGCAGCGGCTGCACGCGCTGACTCTGCTGCAGCGAGCAGTACAGCCAACGGCAAGGCGCCCGCTGTCGCGGCAACCGGGCAGATTCCACCCGTAGTGCCGCAGACGGGTGCCGTACCCGGTGCCCTGCCCTTCGGCATGCCCGGCGCCACGCCGGAACCGAGGCGCTATGACCTCGTTATCACCCGCGACGCGAAAACGTCCAAGGGCATTGTGCTGCATCACAACGTGAAAGAGCGCCACTACTTCGAGATTCCCGAGGCACTCCTGGGCAAGGATCTGTTCTGGTCAGTTGAAGTGGCGCAGGCCTCGGAGGGCAATGCGTTCAACGGCATGCCGCTCGGCCACAAGGTGGTGCGTTTCGAGCGTGTGGGCAATCGCATCCTGCTTCGCGGCGTGACGTTCGGTCGTCGCGGCAGTGCAGACCTCAAGGCGGCGACAGAGGCGGTTGGCCTGGCACCCATTCTCATGACCTTCAACATCGAAGCCGAGGGCAGCGAACGGTCCTTGCTGGCCCTGGGCAAGCCGCCGGAGAAGAGTGCCGAGACCAAGCCCGACGCTGCGAATGCAAACCCGGCCCAGGCCAAGCCGGAAGACAAATCTGGCGAGACCAAATCGGAAGACAGCAAATCCCCGGGAAAGCCGGCAGACACCGGGACCCCGGCAACAGCGGCCGACACCAAACCGCCTTCGGACAAAGCCGCTGGCGACAGCGCTGGCCTGTCTGCGAAAGATGCCACCGCCAAGGAAGCCAGCCCCAAAGTGCTGCCAGCGAAAGAAAAGTGGCCCGTTATTGAAGTCACCCGTCTGCTCACCACGACCTCGCCAGACCTGGTGGATTCGCGGGCGATGGGTCCGTCGGGTCTGATGAGCACCGACCCTTCGCGCAGTCTCGTGAATCAGGTCAAGGTGTTTCCGTACAACGTCGAGATCCGTACAACGCTCACGTTTTCCTCGGTGCCGCTGCCGCAGATGCCAGCACCGGGGCAACCCTTCGCGCCCAGCGTGCCGCGCAATCCCAGCCGCAGTGCCGTGGTGCACTACAGCCTTGCCGAGCTGCCAGCAATGCCGATGATGGGCCGCTATGCCGACGCGCGCGTGGGCTATTTCACCGAGCGATTCCAGGAATACGGCGGTGATCGCAGCGGCGTGCGCCCGCGCGAGTTCATCACCCGCTTCCGTCTCGACAAGAAAGATCCGACCGCGGCCGTATCCGAGCCAATCCTGCCCATCGTGTTCCACATCGCACCCGAAGTGCCGGAGAAATGGCGCAAGTACATGAAGCAGGGCGTGGAGGACTGGCAGCCCGCATTCGAGAAGGCAGGTTTCAAGAACGCGATCATTGCAGTCGATGCGCCATCCAAAACGGCCCAGCCCGACTGGGACCCGGAGGACGCACGTTTCTCCGTCATCCGCTGGGTCGCCATGCCAGTGGCCAACGCGATGGGTCCGTCGGTGCATGACCCGCGCTCGGGCGAGGTGATCTCCGCGCACATCGTCTTCTGGCACGACATCCTGCGGCTCATGGAACAGTGGTACTACATCCAGGCCGGCACGGCGGACAAGCGCGTGAATGCGCTGCCGCTGTCCGATGAAGTACTGGGCGAGGCGCTCCGCTCGGTGACGGCGCACGAGGTGGGCCACACACTGGGGCTTCGCCACAACAACCGTGCCTCCACCGCGTATTCCGTGAAGCAGTTGCGCGACCCGGCCTTCACCAGCCGCGAGGGCACAGGTGCCTCCATCATGTCCTATGGCCGCTTCAATTCGGTGGCTCAGCCGGGCGATGGGGTGACGAGCTTTGTGCCGCGCCTCGGGCCCTACGATTTCTTCGCCATCGACTGGGGCTATCGTCCGCTCGGCAAGTCCATGCCGGAGGCGGAAGAGCCCTTGCTCGACAAGATGGCTGCACGCCAGATCGAAAATCCGCAGCTCGGATTCGGCGGCGAGGACTGGCCGTCCCTGTGGGACCCGGACGTCCAGTCCGAAAACATCGGCCGCGAGCGCGTGCTGGCCACCAAGCTTTCGCTGGCATCGCTGCAACGCGCAGCCGAGCGACTGGTGCCTGCGACGACGAAACTGGGCGAGGGTTATGACGATCTGCGGACGACCTATTTTTCGATCATCAATCAGCGCGCCAACTACCTCTATTCCACGATCAAGCTCATCGGCGGCGTGCGCGAAACCCGTTACCTGGGTGGCCGCGGCGGGGATAGCTTCGTGCGCACGACCTTGAAGGAGCAGCAGGCCGCGCTCGATCTCTTGCTATCGGAGGGGCTCACCACGCCGCGCTGGCTCTTGGACCCGCGCCTCTTGAATCGCATTGAGCCCGCGTTTCTCAGCGCGCCGCTCTTGCGCTCGCAGGAGAATCTGCTGCGCGAGATGCTTTCGCCACTGCGATTCAGGCTGCTGGAGGACGCGGAGCTGGTCAATCCCGGTCAGGGTCTCACTGCCGCACGCTATCTCGCGACGGTGCAGCAGGGCGTGTTCAGCGAGCTCCGCCAGGCCAAGCCGCGCATCGACGTGACACGGCGCGAGCTGCAGCGCAGCTTTCTCAACCAGCTGAAGAATTATTCCGGCGAGGTGCAACGCGTGAACAACTTTGCCGACTTGCTGGCCAGCCTGCTGTCGTCGGCAACCGTGGATTTGCGTCCGGCGGCCATCAACGGCCTCAAGGTGTTGCAGCAGCAGGCGCTGGCCGCAGTACCGAATGCAGCGGATGAGTCATCGCGTTTGCATTTGCAGCAGCTCGCGCGTGAGGCGGAGCAGATTTTGAAAATTCGCGGCAGTTAGGCTTTGGGTGGGAACTGTCTGCGAATATTCGCAGCCGTGGCGCGAAGGACTTCCCCCTTTGGATAAAGGGGGACCGAGGGGGATTTCGATCAGCCATGGAGCCTAAGGCAAATCCCCCCAACCCCCCTTTGTCAAAGGGGGGCTTCCGGCGAGACGCGAATATTCGCAGCCGCGTAGCCCGGATCAGCCAGCAATCCTCCGGTCAGTCGGCGAGACGGTGGCGCATCTTGCGCAGGCCCAACACCAGCGCCACCAGGATGATCGGTACCGACAAGCCGATGGCAAGATCCGGATCGACTGGCACACCCAACGTCTTCAGCGACTTGGCCAGGTAGCCGACCAGCCCTGCAGCGTAGTAGGCAATGGCGACGACGGAGAGTCCCTCGACAGTCTGCTGCAGCCGCAGTTGAAGCTTGGCGCGACGGTTCATCTGCGTGAGCAGCTCCTGATTCTGCTGCGCGAGACCGATATCCACGCGTGTGCGCAGAAACTGGCTCGATCGCGCGATGCGGGCCGAGAGCTCTTCCTGCCGACGCGCGATGGCGCTGCAGGTCGCCATGGCGGGCGCCAGCCGCCGCTCCATGAATTCCTCCATCGTCTGCAGCCCGGTGATGCGCTGCTCGCGCAGCTCCAGTACGCGGCGCTTCACCAGATCGTAGTAGGCCTGCGAGGCACCAAAGCGGAAGGCACTGGTGGATAAAGATTGCTCGACCAGTGCCGCAAGCCGCGTGAGGTCATCCAGCAACACTGTGTCCTGCGACGGATCTGCGCGCGACATGCGCTGCGTGAGCTGGGCCAGCTCCTCCTCGGATTTGTTGAGAAAGGCGCCGACCTGGCGCGCAATGGGAAACCCCAGCAGCGCCATCACACGGTAGGTTTCGATCTCCAGCAGTCGCTGCACCACGCGCCCCGCCTGGCGGCTGGTGAGCGACTTGTCCAGCAACAGGAAGCGCAGGAAGCCGTCGCCGTCGATGCGGAAGTCGGTGAACACCCACGCAGCACCTTCACTGATCTCCGCGCCGATCGGTGCCCCTGCGAATATTCGCTGCTCCGAGACGACCCGCGGCTCGTTGTATTCCGGTGCGCGCAACATGACATGCGCTGCAGCCATGATCTTGCCCGGGAGTGCGCCCACCCAATCTGCGGGGACGGCATCCAGCGCGGTCGCATCGGGACGATCCGCAGCCGTTGCCACCCGAAAGAACGTATAGCTGGAGAACTCGGTGTGGCGCTCCCATTTGAACCGGAAGCTGCCCGCATCAACGATGAGATGGCCGGTATCCACCGATGGCAGCGCAATATTGAGCAGCTTGCCAAGATCCGCCAATGCCTTGGCCTCGGCGTCGCGCTGGCTGTCGTCCATCAGCAAGGCGATGTACGAGACGTGCTCCGGCGTGGTCAGTGACGCAGGCGGGCGGGCGTGAACCTCGTTCGCCAGCGCGAGACGAAGGGGATGATTGTCAGGCAGTGCGGTAGGAGCCATGCGCCAATTTACTCCACCCCGGGTTCCTTGATGGCGCGCACCCGACGATGGCACCAGCGCCCGCAAATGCAGAACATCATGAATGCGACCCTGTCTTGACAGCCCGAATGGAGTACCGCAGGGCCTCAACAAATATTGATTATGCGCTGCACAAACTGTCAAGTGATTGAGGTCAACAAGATCGCGTCAGGCAGACTTTCGATTCGCCCAAACCAGCATCGCAATCCCCGCAACGATCATCGGCAGCGACAGCCATTGCCCCATCGACAGATTCAACGCCAGCAAGCCGAGGAATGAATCCGGCTCACGGCCAAACTCCGCGATGAAGCGGAACGCGCCATAGCCGATCAGGAACACCGCAGACACCGCACCCACAGGACGCGGCTTCTTCGAGAACCACCAGAGGATGAAGAACAGCGCCAGCCCTTCGAGGAAGAACTGGTAGAGCTGCGAAGGATGACGCAGCGTTGGCAGGCGATCCACCTGCGGGAACCACATCGCCCAGGGAATCGTGTTCGCCTCGACAATCCGCCCCGGCAGTTCGCCGTTGATGAAATTGCCCATGCGCCCCGCCGCCAATCCCGTCGGCACCAGCGGCGCAATGAAGTCGGTGATCTTCAGCCACGGCATCTTGTATTTGCGCGCAATGAGAATCATCGCCACAAGCACGCCGAGAAATCCGCCATGGAAGGACATGCCGCCCTGCCACACGTAAAGGATTTCCAACGGATTCGCGAGGTAGTAGCCCGGCTTGTAGAAAATGATGTACCCGATGCGCCCGCCAAGGATCACGCCCAGCACGCCGTAGAACAGCAGATCGTCCAGCATCTGCATCGTGAACCCGCGCTCCGGAAACGCCTTGATGCGCGACCGCCCCAACCACCAGAACAGCGCGAAGGCGACCACATACATCAGCCCGTACCAGCGGATGGCGATAGGGCCGAGTGAGAGCGCGATGGGGTCGAATTGGGGGTGGGTGAGCATTTCGGGTGATGGGCGATGGGTGATGGGTGATGAGCAATCGGGCGTGCGGGCGGATTGTACGCGGACCTCTCAAGTTGCCGTCACCCCGGCGCAGGCCGGGGTCCAGTGGAGTCTGCATCAATCCAGTGAAACATCACGAATATTCGCAACCCCTCACTCCGCCTTGATATTCGCCTTCTTCACCACATCACCCCAGCGCTTGGCTTCCACCTTGATGAACTCGGTGAACTCTTTGGGCGAGCTGGTGATGATCTCTGCGGTCTCGGCTTGCAGGCGCTCACCGACGGCTGGTGTTTTGCCCGCTGCGACGGCGGCCTGGTAAAGCTTGTCGACGATGTCCTTCGGCGTGCCGGCAGGCACCATGAGGCCGTACCACTGAGACGTCTCAAACCCGGGGAAGCCGGACTCGGCAACGGTGGGCACATCAGGCAACACGGGTGTGCGCTTCAACGAGCCGACAGCCAGGGGACGGAACTTGCCGTTCTTCACATGCTGCAGCAGCGGTGGCGCGCCGGTGAACGTGGATTCCAGCCGTCCGCCCATGAGATCGGTGAGCATCGGGCCGGTGCCTTTGTAGGGCACGTGTTGCGTGTCGATGCCCGCGACCATGTTGAGATATTCCATCGCCAGATGGCCCGAGCTGCCGTTGCCGGCGGAGCCATAGTTCACCGCACCCGGCTTGGCCTTGGCCATCGCGATGTATTCCTTAAGCGTTTTGGCCGACACCTTCTCCGCGTTCACCACGACGAGGTTCGGCACCTTCACCAGCATGGTGACGGGAATGAAATCCTTCTCTGCGTCATACGGCAGCTTGGCAAACATGGCCGGGTTCACGGCCAGCGTGCCGACGTGGCCCAGGATCAATGTGTGGCCGTCCGCAGGGGCCGCCTTCACGTCCTGCATGGCGATGTTGCCCGCTGCGCCGCCCTTGTTCTCCACATAAACGTTGACGCCGAGGATCTTGCTCATCTCCTGCGCGAAGGCGCGCGAGATGATTTCCGAGCTGCCGCCGGGTGCGAAGGGCACGACGAGGCGGATGGGTTTATTGGCTTGGGGGTATTGGGCGTGGGCTACAGCAGCGGCAAATGAAACGGCGACAACAAGCGTTGCGAATATTCGCATGGGGTTCCTCCTGAGCATTGATCTTGTTTGGTGAATGCACATCATCGTGGAGTCTACCCCCGCTCGTCGTCCCGGCGAAAGCCGGGACCCCGTGTCGTGACCTCGGAAGATCAGTGATATCCCCAAAGAAACTCAACCTTTTTGGTCATTCCCGAGTGCAGCAAGACATAGCCATCACGGTTGTAGCCTGAGTAGAAAAGCACGACTTCAGTCTTACCATCCGCATCAAAGTCGCCAAATTCCAACACACTCAGGTCCGCCGACAGCCAGCCAGTGTTGGGTAGAACCCTGTGAACTACATGGGAGCGGTCAGGATTGGATACAACAACAAAGTCTCCAACATCATCAAGGAACTCCTGCGACTCATGAACCTTCGGGCGACATGCCTTCCTGCCCGACGTGCTCAACCCAACGATCAGAAGCTCGGTTCCGCGCACATTTTTGAACGACTTCTTCACCTTCAGCAATGCGGCAGGGATTGCTGCGCTCCTTGATTCTTGTTCCGGAAAGTACGCTTTGCAAGTCGAGGTTTCCTGGAGGATGCGGGCGAGAGCGGTCAACGCAAGTCTGGATGCCGAAGCAGATGGTTTGCTGATTCGCCAGCGTTCTGGGTCACTCACATTGCGTTCACTATTTGTCATGGTCTTGGGAGTGGCGGCAGGCAGCCCTGGCCATCCTCCGAACTCCGGCAATCGTCCCTTAGAGGTCTCGGCATTTAGCCCAGCTGGAATTTCGAGCCATCCGATGTCATGGCAACAGAACTCTCTCTTCTTGAGACCAGACGTCATGAAAGGCCTTCTCTTGTCGTCCCTGAATTCCGAGTAAAGGGTTTCAAAGAGCGCGATGCCGTTTGCGTCACACTCCTCCGAATCAGAGCCACCAGGACAGACAGAGAGCCATTGACCGTTTCCTTTCATAAACACGGCTCTGAGCCTCGTACTGTAGACATCCACCGTCTCGCCTGATTCGGTGACTTGGCGCCTGCCAACGTCCTCCAGCATGGCAACTGCCGTCTGCCTTGCACTTGCCGACAATGCTGCAAGTCCACAAGCCAATGCGAATATTCGCAGCGTCCCGATCATTTCTCAGCTCCCACTGAAGTAGAATTCCCGGCAAATCTACGCTTCAGCGCAGACTCCGTCGGGACACAATTCTGTCTGGATTCTGGCAACACCAACGCCACTGGGTCCCGGCCTGCGCCGGGACGACAGCCCCCCAATCAGCTCTGCGCAAAGAAACAAGACCATGCCCGACAACAAACGCTCCTCCCTCATCACCGCAGGCGTTGCCCGCTCCCCCAACCGCGCCATGCTGCGCGCTGTCGGCTTCAAGGATGGCGACTTCGACAAGCCCATCGTCGGCGTGGCCAACGGCCACTCCACCATGAACCCGTGCAATGCCGGCATCCAGCCGCTGGTCGACAAGGCCATCGCAGCGCTGGAAGGCAACGGCGCCAAGCCGCAGATGTTCGGCGTGCCGACCATCACCGACGGCATCGGCATGGGCACAGAGGCGATGAAGTATTCGCTGGTGTCGCGCGAGGTTATCGCGGACTGCATTGAGACCAGCGTCAACGGCCAGGCCATGGATGGCGTGCTGGTCGTGGGCGGCTGCGACAAGAACATGCCGGGCGGCATGATCGCCATGGCGCGCATCAACGTGCCGGGCATCTACGTCTACGCGGGCACCATCAAGCCGGGCAAGTGGAAGGGGCAGGATCTCACCGTCGTCTCCGTGTTTGAGGCGGTCGGCGCGCACACCGCCGGCAAGATGAGTGACGAAGACCTGCTCGGCATCGAGAAGAACGCCTGCCCAAGCGTCGGCGCGTGTGGCGGCATGTTCACCGCCAACACCATGTCCTCCAGCTTCGAGGCGCTGGGCATGAGCCTGCTCGGCAGCTCGCAGATGGCCTCGCCTGACGCAGAGAAGGCCGACTCTGCTGCCGCATCCGCCCTCACGCTCATCAACGCGATCAAGAACGACATCAAGCCGCGCGACATCATCACGCGCAAATCCATCGAGAACGCCGTCTCGCTCATCATGGCCACCGGCGGCTCCACCAACGCCGTACTGCACTACCTCGCCATCGCGCACGCGGCGGAAGTGGAATGGACCATTGAGGATTTCGAGCGCGTGCGCAGCAAGACACCGGTGCTGTGCGACCTCAAGCCTTCCGGCCGTTTCGTCGCCACGGATTTCCACAAGGCGGGCGGCGTGCCGCAGGTGCTGAAGCTGCTGCTCGACAACGGCCGCCTGCACGGCGACTGCCTCACCATCACCGGCCGCACCATGGCCGAAGAGCTGGCGAATGTCTCCAGCGATCCGCGCGTGGACCAGGAAGTGATCCGCCCGTGGAGCAACCCCATGTATCGCGCTGGCCACCTCGCCATCCTCAAGGGCAATCTCGCCCCCGAAGGTGCCGTCGCCAAGATCACCGGCCTCAAGAATCCCGCCATCACCGGCCCCGCGCGCGTGTTCAACAGCGAGCCGGAAGCCATGACCGCCATCCTCGCCAACCAGATCAAGGCCGGCGATGTCGTCGTCATCCGCTATGAAGGCCCCAAGGGCGGCCCCGGCATGCAGGAAATGCTGGCGCCCACGTCAGCGCTGGTAGGCCAGGGCCTGGGCGAGAGTGTCGGCCTCATCACCGACGGCCGCTTCTCTGGCGGCACCTGGGGCATGGTCGTGGGCCACGTGGCGCCGGAAGCGTTTGAAGGCGGCACGATTGCGCTGGTGCAGGAAGGTGATTCCATCACCATTGATGCCTACAAGCTGCGCATTCAGTTGAATGTGGATGAGGCGGAGTTGGCGCTGCGCAAGGCGGCCTGGGTGCAGCCGAAGCCGAGGTATACGAAGGGGTTGCTGGGGAAGTATGTGAAGTTGGTGGGGACGGCTAGTAAGGGGGCGGTGACGGGGTAGGAGCAAGAAAAGCCTAGGGATTGCATGTGGACAGCGAAGAGATTAGATTGCGCAACAGTACTAGTCGCACTCCGATTCTTGGAATTTGAAGTGCACCCCCCCATTGCCTGCATCTTTGCAGAAGTACATATGACAACATCAATAGCTTGCAAAAGCATTTAGATAAGCAATGCCACATTCCTACGTTCGCCCCCCCATCACAGAGGCAGTAATTGGCATTGAGTTTGTAATCCCCCTTAACGAAGAAGTTCTGGCGGATGTGCAAACTAGAATGGCAAAAGACTACCAACAGTCCAAGAAGCTAGGGCAGGTTAGATTTAATGTCGAAGTTCAAGTCAGCACCAAGCAAACAACCGCGCCGGAAGTGCATACCAAAATCGATCCCGGCTATCGGCTAAGTAGCAGCCAACTATCGGAGCTGGCTATCCTAAAGATTAATGGGCTTACAGTATCGCAGCTAGCTCCATATCCAGGCTGGGTAGACTTCTTTGACCGCTTTAAGCGAGATTGGAAGAATTGGAAAAAAGCGGCTGGCTTTAGGGAGATCAAGCGAGTTGGCGTACGCTACATCAATCGAATTGACATCCCCGTTGAAAATGTCCCCAATGCCCCAATCATCGAAGAGTCGCACTTCCTGGAGATCTATCCTAAAGTGCCAGCAGCACTTGGCCCGATTGATGCCTATGCGATGCAAATATCAAGAAAGCTGCCTGATTTGGATTGCGATGTTGTAATAAACTCCGCAGTCGTGCCGTCACCGCTCCCGGATCATCTTTCGATTGTGTTAGACCAAGATATCTCTTCTAGCAGATCCCCCCCCCAAAGCGACGAGGCATTGTTCTCTCTATTAGAGAAAGTTCGCGAAAGGAAGAATCTGATTTTTGAGATGTGTGTAACCGACGGCGCGAGAGAGCTTTTTGACAAATGAAATCAAATCCTCCGGTTGTTTCGTCAGGAATTCGCAGGCCATCACCTAAGAGAAGCTTGACTGAAGTCACTGCGCCTGCCAGTTTGAAGAGCAATCTACTGATGGACTTTGGGCGTTCAGAGATTGCTTCAGATACGCTTCGGGAATTGGCTCCTCAGCTAGATAAACTCAGGCTGGAACCTTCAGCATCGTCTCTAGAAATTGGTTCGCAGGGCTCGCTTGAGGAGCGCCTATTTGATGCCACTGCATCAGCAAAAATTCTTACTTCTCGGATTGCCATGCACATCGACTCTGCTTGGCGCGATAAGCTTTTCCGCCAACTGGACTCACTGCATGACTTGGATGAGTGGGACGCGAACGATGCACCTATGAAGGCAAGCTCGTTCTACACTTTTTTGCGGACGATGTTTCGATTAAAGCCACAAAGAAAACCTGGGCTAGGATTGTCCCCAAAGGGGAATTTGGTTGCCTCTTGGGAGAAAGATGGTGACTATTTGACAGTAGAGTTTTTGCCCTCTGAGCAAACTCTCTGGGTAATTTCTAGATTGAATGATGATGAGACCGAGCGAATTGCAGGTCAAACTGCAGCTCGCTATCTCGCATCGACACTGGCTACCTTTCAACTTGATCGGTGGCTCAGCGCATGACCTCAAAAGGGCAGAACCTTCCGGATGAGGATGAAGTCATGCGGTACATCCCTTGGCAAAGACTGAGAAAGGATGAACATGACAACGTCTTGGGTGTTTTGCCACAGGCTTTCGAACTTAGGCCAGAGGAGAATGGGCTCTCAGTGAATTGGCTAGAGCACTTCAATGGATCGCGTTCTGATCGCATTGTCAGTTCAGTGCATAAATTTAGGTTAACCATCTCGGTAGGAAAGAAAAGTCGTTTCGCTATCGCACCCGTTAAAGAGATTAGGTCTTCTGGGGAAAAGCAAGGCAAGGACTTAAAGGTCGTTTACTGGCCCGAACCAGAGAATACTTCCCACTCAGAGATACGCCGTGTACCCCGTGAAGATCAAAACCTCATGCAAGCCTTGGCCGATAGCGCCTTCAGCGAGCTGATTAGCAATTCGGACATAACTTAGTACCAGAGTGCGGCAAAAGTGCCGCACTCGACATTTCAATCTGAAACGACAGGACGCCATGGCCGAATCATGGCGGGAGCTCTGCGAATATTCGCATTGATCATCGGCTAGCGCCCCGGCAACCCCACATCAGGCAACTGCGGCCGTTTCGCCAGAGGGGACATAAGGACCGGACAAACGGACAAAAGGGGCCGTGCTCGATATTCTGCATATCAACCAAAGCCATATGCGCCTGGCCCGAATTGCAATTTGCCACATGGCCCCAATGTAGCTACACTGAGCCTGCATCATTGCATAAGCCAAGAGTAGCCAGCCATGACCACCTCTACCCTCAAAACCACCGACATCCGTTCCCGCATCGAGCCGGAGCTGAAAGATCAAGCGAGCGCCATTCTTGCGGATTGCGGGCTAAACATCAGCGATGCCGTGCGTTTGTTCCTGCGCCAAGTAGTTGCACAGCAGGGCCTGCCGTTTGCCATCAAGCAGCCCAACGCCACCACGCTTGCCGCGATGAAGGAAGTGGACAAGATGACCAAGGCCCGCTTCAAGACCGCCAAGGCGCTCTTCAATGACCTCGAAAAAAACAACAAGCCAAAAGCGCGCAAGGCCGCCAAGAAGCAATGACTTTGCCAAGCAGTTCGGCTGACAATTGGCCTGTGCTAGATTTTCCGCAGAGAGTATTTCGCTTCAAGACATCAAAGGCGATGATAAAGGTACTTAACCATGCCTAAATTGACTGAGAAGCAGCGCCTCTCCCGAGACGCCAAACGAAACCTCGCGGAAGAATTGGCCACCTCGCTCAAAGAGCTGAAGGCTGGCAGGTTGGGCCGCGTCACGACTCTCAGCCCTCAAGGGCAGGTCATCAAAACTGTTGCGGCAAAGATGCGCATCCGCACTTAAGCGGGAAACACAGCCTTTCGAATATTCGCAGCGACCTACTTCCTCCCCGCCACCCCCACCTTCCCCTGCTTCACATCCAGCACCACCACCTTCTCCACAAAGAGCGCATTCCCGGTCATGCCACCCATGTTGATGACGCGCCCCAGCACGTTCTGCATGAAGCTCGCGCCCTCCACTCGCGTGACGTGACCCACCGGCAGCTTCACACCTGCCACCTCGATCTGCTTGTCGCTTTTCACCCTGTGCATTGTCATCGGCTTGCCCCATGAGTTCATGGTCAGCGTTTGCGGTGTGGCGCTGGGGGCGGCCAGCGCCTCCCAGTTGCCGCTGCTGGTGAGGAGCTCGAATGCGCTGGTGCCGGTGTCGAACCACAGTCTTGTATCGCGTCCGTCGATGCGGGCATTCAGGAACACGCGCCTGTCCTCAAACGTAAACGTGCCCCACTGCGCTGGTTGCGAATATTCGCCCGGTAGCGCGTCGGCGATGATGATCTTCTTCGCGGGATAGTCGATCACGACGAGCTTGCCGTCGATGAGATCCGCCCCCAGCGTGCCGATGAGCTCGGGCTTCTCCGGATTGGCCCAGTCGATGGGCTGGCCGTTGGTCCGGCGCTGCAGGATCTCGGGCGCGTAGATGATGGCCTCGCCGATGACGATGTCCATGTTGAGCGCATAACGCTCACCGCCGCGATCGATCATCGGCGGCATGGCGCAGCGCTCGCCCAGGTTGTCCATCTTCGGACGATAGAGCACGGAACTGGTGGCACCGAGATCGAGCTGCATGCGAAAGCGTTTGCAGCCGCCGATAGTGACCGGGACGATCATGGCCGCGTAGGGCAGTGTCACGTCGCCACTTTTCTGCGGCACCCAATCGAATGGCACGACCACCGGGCCGCTGATGTGCTGCAGCTCGTTGGGCAATGCGGCAAAGCGCTCCTTGGCCCAGAAATACGCGCCTGCGGCGGCGAGGGCCGGAAGGACGATGAAGCCGGCGAGGATTTTGAGGATGAGGGGTCGGCGCATGGCGGGTCTACCGGTGTGGTGCACGGGGTGGCAATGAATGTCGGATGCTAGCAGTTGGATGCGAGGGACAGCGACGCGTTCAACGGCGACCCTGCGTTCCCCGGCTAGAATCACTGCATTCTGACCTCCGCTCCCGGACGACCGCCCTGTCCGGGCTCCCTGAACCGTCTGAGCTGTCTGCGAATATTCGCAATAACCACACCACACGCCTACCCATGACCGAACCCAACCTGAAACGCGACGTCCTCATCCACTACGACGAAGAGAAGGACGAGATTGCTTTCTATACGCTCGATGTCGCAGCGACTGCCCGCGCACGGGCCAATTCATTTGACGGCGCGCGCCTGCCATTGGCCGATCTTCGCAAACAAGGTGCAGAGGAAGCAGAACGCACCGTCGGCTCAGGCATCTTCTCGTTGCTCGATGCGTTCAGCATCAGGAAAGCAGGCATCCGTGACTACGAGTCGATTTCCAACGAGGAACATCTTGCCTATGTGGCGCATCTTGAGGAGCTGGCTGCTGAAGGCGATGCGGACGCGCAGTATCACCTTGCCATCGAGCTGGTGCGCCAGGTACGTGACAGCGGCAGCGCCCCAGCAATGCTGGCTTTGGCAGACCGGCACTTCCAGGCATCCCTTGCAAGTGGGCTCGACAAGGCAATCAAAACGGCAGATACCTGGCCACACTTGATGGAAAGTGCCCGCAAGGCGCACGGCGGCTAAGCGACCACTGCAGGCATTGGCACGGTTCAGCGCCCACATTGCAACTATTCGCATCGATCCGGGCGACGTCCTTCCTATACTGGGCGCATTGACCTGCACCCGCGCGGCCGGGCTTTGCGCCGTGCCGGACAGCATTCATCGCAATCTGCTCGCCGGACCTCTCAGGCAACCTTAGCCTGCAAGCCATCCTTTCTTCAAAAGACGTTACTCTTTCAGTCATGGCTGCATCTCAAACCAACTATCCGGAGACCATCCGCTACGGCATCCGCTACCTTGTTGCCTGGGCGCTCGTGCTGGCGGCGGGCATTTTCATCATCTGGACCTTTGCCGGCTATAACGCCAAGCTGGCCCGGGTTGGCTGGGGCATCGGCACCATCGGCATCACGATCAGCGTGGCGTTTCTCATTTCACACTTCACCCGGGTGTATGCGCTGGCCGGGCGAACGGATGCTGCGACGCTGGCGAATCGCCACGACCGGTCGCTGGAATTTCCCTGCCTCGCAATAGACGCGCTGGACATCATCGAGGAGACGCTTCGCGGACAGCGACTGTTCGAAAGCATGGACGTGGATCGAAAGTCCCTCACCCTCACAGCCAAGTTGAAGAATCTGGATCGATACAACATGGATGGCAGCGGGTCGGACGAGGCCAACCTCGTGCGTGTGCGAGTGGAGCAGGCAGAGGGCATCTCGCGGGCCACTTTGCGTTTCGAGCCTTCGGGTGCGCCGTGGTGGGACCCGCTGTTCATGGACTTCGGGCGCAATCTCGACAATGCGCTCGCCATCACCTCGTTGCTTCAGGACCGCATTGCCGAGCGACGCCGGGCTGACCGACAGGTTGCCGAGCGCAGCGCGCTGGAAAAACAGCTCGCCGAAGCGCAATTGAAGCTCCTGCAGGCGCAGGTCGAGCCGCACTTTCTCTACAACACGCTGGCCAACGCGCAGCTCCTCACCCGCACTGATCCCGCGCGCGCTGACGCGATGCTGGGCCACCTCATTGGCTTCCTGAGAAGCTCACTGCCGGGAGCAGGCGCCGCCGTGAAGGCGGACCAGTCCTCGCTGGGCCTGGAGATGGAGCGCTCTCGCGCCTATCTGGAAATCCTGAAAATTCGCATGGGCGAGCGGCTCAAGGTAGAGATTGATATGCCTGTCGAATTGAAGGATGTACCCCTGCCGCCGCTGATGCTGCAGACGCTCGTGGAGAACGCGATCAAGCACGGGCTGGAACCCAAGAGCGGCGGCGGAACGATCTGGCTTCGCGCGAGTGCGGAGGGCGATGCGGCGAAGATCTCCGTGGCTGACGACGGCGTCGGCTTTCAGGAGGGCACGGCAGGAACGGGCGTGGGCCTGCAGAATGTGCGGGACCGTTTGAAGCTGCTGTATGGCGAGCGAGCATCGTTTGCGCTGACGGTCAACTATCCTTCCGGCGTTACCGCGATGTTGAAGGTGCCGCGATGAATACCCCGGGATGCGAATATTCGCAGTACAACAACCTCACAGAATTGACATGACAACAGCCATCATTGCTGAAGATGAAGAATTGTTGAGACAGGAGCTCGTCAACCAGCTGAAGCATGTCTGGCCCGAGCTCAGCATCGTCGCAGTGTGCGAGGACGGCGCCGAAGCGCTGGAGGAAATCAGCGAGCACAAACCCGACATCGCCTTTCTCGACATACGCATGCCCGGCCTCACGGGTCTCGACGTGGCCAGGGCACTCGCGGCCAACGGCAGCCTTACCCATGTGGTGTTTGTCACCGCCTATCAGCAACACGCCATCGAGGCGTTCGAGCAGGGTGCTGTCGACTACCTGCTGAAACCGGTATCCGCCGATCGGCTCGCGCAGACGGTGAAGCGGCTCAAAGATAAGGCGAGCAACCCGGCCCTCTCCGCAGACGCACTCGCGCAGCTCGCGCAAGTGTTGAAGGCCCAGGCGCCTGCAACCTCCGCACCGATGCGCTGGATCACGGCCGGCATCGGCAACGAGACACGATTGGTGATGGTGGAGGACATCCTCTACGTGCAGGCGGACAACAAGTATTCCGTAGTCATGACGGCGGAAGGCGAAGCCATCATCCGCAAACCGATCAAGGAATTGGTCGCAGGCCTCGATCCGGACGTGTTCTGGCAAATCCACCGCTCCACCATCGTGAACATCCGCGCCGTGAAATCCATCACGCGCGATGAGGCGGGCAAAGGCATCATCAAGCTGAAGGCGCGCAGCGAAACGCTCAATGTGAGCCAGCCGTTCATGCATTTGTTCCGGAATATGTAAGTTGGGTGATGGGCGATGGGTGATGGGTGATGGGTGACGGTAGAGATGATGTTGCGTTGCGAATATTCGCTGTTTTTACTTCCCCCTTCGGCAAAGGGGGATCGAGGGGGATTTGCCTGGTCCGCCCGATGAAAACCAAGGAGCAACAATCTTGCGCAAGACACAGAAATCCATGACAGCCTGGCTGCACAGCCTGACATGGCGAATATTCGCAATCAGTGCGGCTGCGGTACTGGCTGGCTGTGCAGTCGCTGGGCCACAAGCATCATTCAACGCAGACAAGGTCATCGCCGATGTTGCGGCCCTCACGACAGCGGATATGGCCGGTCGCGCCACGGGCACACCCGGCGGGCGGCTCGCGCGCGCATATGTGGTGAAGCGGTTCAGCGAGATCGGGCTCACATCCGTAGGCAAGGACTTTGTCCACCCCTTCTCCTTCACGCTACGGAACGGCAAGCAATACGACGACGCGGCCAACGTGATCGGCGTTTTGCGGGGAAGCGCAGCACCAGAGCGCTGGTTGGTGATCTCTGCCCATTACGACCACCTGGGCGTGGTTGATGGCAAGGTGTATCCAGGTGCCGACGACAACGCCTCGGGGGTCGCCGCCCTGCTCGCCATCGCCACACACTTCAAGGCCAATCCGCCGAAGCATTCGCTGCTGTTCGTGTCATTCGACGCGGAAGAGATCGCGCTTCGCGGCGCGCGCGACTTCGTGGATCGTCCGCCAATGCCGCTGGAACGCATTGCGGCCGTGTTCAACCTCGACATGGTGAGTGCGAATATTCGCAATGAGATTTACATGGCCGGTACGTACCACCGCCCGTGGCTGAAGCCCTACATCGAAGAGGCCGCCGGACGCGCGACCGTGAAAGTGCTGTATGGCCACGACCAGCCACCCACACTAAGCAAACTGCAGGACTGGACCGTCAGCTCGGACCACGGCCCGCTGCATCTGAAGGGCATTCCGTTCGTGTACTTCGGCGTGGAGGACCACCCCCACTACCATCAGCCGACCGATACGTTTGCCAATTTCAATCGCGAGTTCTTTCTGCGTGTGGTGCCGCTGTTTGTTGATGTGGCCAGCGTGCTGGATCGGGAGCTTGCGGAGATCGCGAAGCAGGCGGGAAGGTAGTTGCGGGAGGTGGTGCAGGAAAGGCGAACTACATGACGCCGATGAACGCAGATGAAAGAGCGGATGGTCGCCGATTCTGCGCCCAGAAGTTCATCGGCGTCTTGTATTGCGCTTGGTTCAACCATCGCGAATATTCGCAGGGTCGGTCCCGGATTGCGCTGCGCTGCATCCGGGCTACGCCACCCAACAAGCACTGACATCTGCGTTCATCCGCTCTTTATCTGCGTTCATCTGTGTTCCCCGCCTTTGACTTTTTTTGCCAGGACGCGTCAGAACCCCGACCCCGGCTGCTTCAGAAACTCGATTTCCTCCGCCGTGCTTTCCCGCCCCAATGCAGCATTGCGATGCGGAAAGCGGCCGAAGCGCTCGATGATGACGCGATGCTTCTCGGCCCAGATGTGCATGTCCTTCGTCTCCGGGTACACCGCGAGTGCCTTCATGAGATCGAGGCACTCTTCCTGATCCTTGAGACTCTCGGAATGCTCCAGCGGCAGATACGCGAATATTCGCACTGCGGGGGGCCACTGCTGATCGAAGCCGCTGGCGATGACATGGCGCGCCACATCCAGCGCACGCGCATCACCTGAGAACGCACGCGCATCGCCGCGAAAGATGTTGCGCGGGAACTGGTCCAGCAGGATGAGCAGCGCCAGCGCAGAGTTGGACTCGCTGCGCCATGCGTCGAGCTCGCCCGCGATGGCGGATTCAATGAGCGGCAGGAAGCTGTTGCGAATATTCGCATCAAACTCTGCGTCCTTTTGGAACCACTCCTTGCGCGATTTGCCGCGCTCCGCGTCTGGACCTAACCAGAAATCCAGCACCTCATTGACTCGTGAATCCACTTTTGTCTCCCCTATCCTATCCGCGCCGATATCGTAATGAGTCACTGCGTATGCCGAGCTTCGCCAGCACCGCCTCCGCCGCCGCAACACCGCGATCATTCGATTCTTCAAATAGCGAGAGTCCGCTTGCATCCGCATGCGCAAAGTGGAGGCGCGCCTTCTTCGCTGCTGTCCAGGCGTGAATGCGCGCCTGATCCGCTCCCCAGATGAGTCCGGGACGCGGCACCGCCATGGCATGCCCATTGGTGAATACATCCACGGATGTCGTGAGGCTGCGGATTTCGGGATGCGGGCGCTCAAGATCCATGAACGCCGCCTCGGCCCAGGTTTCGCGCTTCAGGCTGAGCAGCTTCTTGCGTGCTTCGGCCGGCGCACCGCTGGCCAACGGGAAATACCAGGTCAGTACCGTCGGGCCAGGCAGCGTGGCAACACCTTGATGCGTGGCGACGACATAGCCCAAGGAGGCGCTGTCGTAGATCACGTTGTCCCATGAGAGTGGCGCGCCATGATGCAGATGCGGCAGCTCGGACAGCGTCAGATTGGCGGTAAGCCACGGTGCATAGTCACGCGCCTTCAGCGACGTCGCCAGGTCCGTCTCGCCGACCAGCGCGCGTGCGGCGAAGGCGAATGGCGCTGCCCAGATCACCTCGTCTGCCAATATCTCGATGCTGCGCGATTCGGCGGCGAGATATACGGTCAGCGAAACATCCTTCGCGCGTGGCTCGATGCGATGCACCAGCGCTTGTGGGCGAAGGTTGAAGCCGCCGCGCTCGACGAGTTTCTTCACTACATAGCCATTGCCCTCGGGCCAGGTGAGGACCGCATCGGGGTCGGCTTCGCGATGAGACTCTCGCGTGCCGTCTGCAAAAAGGGCTGAGTCCCGACAGGCGAAATAGTGGATACCTGCCCACGCGGAGACGTTGCGATAGTCGCAGCCGTAATCGTCGCGCGTGGCGTAGTTGACCAGCCAGTGCACAGCCTCGGACGTGAAGCCCTCCGCCTGCAGCCAGGCGGCCATGGTGATGCGGTCGAGGTTGGTGAATTCCGGATCGCACGACGAATGCGAAAGCGGGATGGCAAAAGCGCGGCGGCCGTCTTTGCCCCGCGCAACCTGAAATGCTTTGATACGCGCCTGGAATTGTTGCCATTCCTTGCGCTCGCCCTCGCTGATGCCCTCGGTCGGGTTGAGGCCATCCACCCACTGACCGTTGCGGTACAGACGTTCATGCGGTGCCTGCGCCAGCGCACGCTCCTGGTACTTCGGCTGCTTGGCATCCGGATCGCCTTTGAGCACGCCGATATCGGCGAGGAGATGCTTCGCCGCACGCGCCTCGGGTGTAGGCAGCGGAATGTAGTGCGCGCCAATCGGATACGCACTCACCGCGTTCTGGCCCCAGCGCGAGTTGCCACCCGCCACATTCTCCAGCTCCAGCAGCTCGACATCGCGGAAGCCCGCGCGCTGCAATCGCCACGCAGCCGACAGACCGGAAATCCCCGCACCCACGATGACGATCTTGCGACGGATGGTCTCGCTGACAGCAGGCAGTCCGCCATCACGCAGCCGGTGCCCCAGCGCGTGACCGGTGCCGGTCAACGTGCCAGGCGGCGAAGGCGGCGTCTTTGATCCACGTCCACAGCCGGAGGCAGCCAGCGCAGCAGAGACCGCGAGGAAGGCGCGGCGATTCAAGGGCTTCCCGGATTCGGCTTCGCTCCACCCGGGCTACGCTTGTATTGCGACATCCATTCAGACTCCAAAAGGCGTAACACAGATGAACTCGGATTACGGCTGGATGAACACAGGTTGATAGTCGTGCCATCGACCAATCTGTGTTCATCCGTGTTCATCTGTGTTTGCAATTGACTTTTCTTTAAACGGAGCGCGTTTGATGCGCCATCACGATCCGCCCCGGCGCCACTCGCCCTCGAAATACTGCACGAGCGCCTGGTTGTTGAGCCGGTTCACGACCGTGGGCACGCGCTCCATGTCCTTGGGGAAGGTGAAGAGTGCCGGGTGCAGCTTGGCATCCATGAATCGCGTGGGCACGCTGTACGATGCCGGTGGCGAATATTCGCGTGACGAACCGGCCTTCGTCGCGATGATGAAACCCCACTCGCCAAATGACGGCACGAGCGCGTGATAGGGCGTCGTCCGAAAGCCTGATTCCTCCAGCGTCGTGACGACGCACCAGAACGATTTCCGCGCATAGAGGGGCGAGGTGGACTGAATCACCGCCATGCCCTGCTCCGACAATCGTCGATGCAGCAGCGAATAGAAGGCGGTCGTGTAGAGCTTGCCCAGCGAGTGGTTGCTGGGATCGGGGAAGTCGATGACGACGAGGTCGAAGAATTCGCGCGACTGTTCCAGCCAGACGAAAGCATCGGCATTCACGACCTTCACCTTGGGCGAGCTGAGCGCGTCGGCATTGAGCTTGCGCAGCTGCTCCGCCTTGGTGAAGAGATCGGTCATGGCCGGATCGAGATCCACCAGCGTCACCGACTCCACCTGCGGGTATTTGAGCACTTCGCGCACGGCCATGCCGTCGCCGCCGCCCAGGACCAGCACGCGACGGGCACCCGGCAAGGTAGCCAGCGCCGGATGCACCAGCGCCTCGTGATAGCGATATTCGTCCAACGAGCTGAACTGCAGGTTTCCATTGAGATGCAGGCGCAGGTCGTCGCGCCACCGCGTGATGATGATGCGCTGCGCCCGGCTCGATTCGGCATGGATGATCTGGTCGGAGTAGAGCTGATCCTCTGACATGCGGGTGAGCTCGTCGGACCAGATGAACCCTGCCGAGAGTACCGCGAGCACGACCACGCACTTGGCGGCCATCATCTGCGCATTGCGCAGCCGATCACGGAAGAGCCACACGGCCCACAGCGCGATGGCAGCATTCATGAAGCCAAACAGGAACGCGGTGCGGATGAGGCCCAGGCGCGGCGCGAGAAAGAGCGGGAAGGCGATCGACACACCGAGTGCACCGATGTAGTCGAACGACAGCACCTGCGCCACGAGGTCCTTGAAGCCGAGTCGCTCCTTCAGGATGCGCATGACCAGTGGAATTTCCAGGCCGACGAAAATGCCCACGAGTACCACCAGCATATACAGCACGATGCGAAAGCCCGGCCCGGCATAGGCGAAGGTGAAGAACATGATCGCCGCCGAGAAGCCACCCACGACCGCGATGAGGAGCTCGATGTCGATGAAGCGCGTGACCACCTTCTCAGTCACGTACTGGGACAGGTACGAGCCAATGCCCATCGAGGCGAGATACACGCCAATCACCAGCGAGAACTGGGTGACGGAATCGCCCAGGAGGTAGGTCGACGCCGCCGCCGCGATGAGCTCGTAGACGAGTCCGCAGGCGGCGATGATGAAGACCGACGCAAGCAGTGCGCGCGTCAATGCGCCACCAGCCTCGGGTGGCTTGGCGGTCGCTGCCGGGGGGCTTGCGACAGTTTCCGCAAGCGAGGCAGGCAGCACCGCAGGATCAGCCTGTGGCAGCTGATCAGCAGGCGTCGACACGAGGCGGCGTCAGGAGATGTTGGACGAAATCAATGTATCGCCGCAGCGACGATGATGGCAATACCCAATACAAAGGCGGCGACCACGGTGGCAAGCGGCTGATTGCGCTGCTCGATGAGCTCTTTCCACAGATCGTAGGGTGTCATCTTGTCGATGATGATGAAGGTGACCACGACCATGATCACGCCCAGTATCGAATACACCAGCGATCCGATGAGTGCTGCCGGCTTCAGATATTCCATGCTTACCCCTCCTGAGAAATTACCATCATTTGCCTGAGAATCCGCCACTGCTGCTGCCCGAATAGGTGGGACGAGAGGCGCTTTCGATTCGGTCCGCCTTCTGCCGCTGGAACTCGGCCGCCGAGGTCGGCATCACCGACCAGCCCCGGTATTGGGCAACCCCCAAGAGACTGAGTGCTGCCAGGACATTGCCGAGAAAAAACTTGAACATGATTCAGTCCTCCGACTCGCCATGCGCGTAGTCGCTTTCTGCCCAGCGTTTGGTTTCGAATGAGCGCTTGCGGCCCCAGGCCACGAGCGGAAAAAGCAGCAGATAGCCCGACATCAGCACCCAGTTCGAGACGCCGCCGGGTTCGCGGTACACCTTCACCCTGCCCGTGACATCACTGGCCCACTGCGCGCCCGCTGTCTTGCTGTCCACGGACAACGTGTAGCGGCCGCCGGGCACATTCTGTATCTCGGCCATATCCCGGCTGTCGCCCACATTGATGTCATTGATCTTCTTGAATCCGATCTCGCGATTCAGCTGCCATGCACGGCCGCTGTCGACGTTGGTGAGCTGCAAGCCGAGCGCCAGCCAATTGCCCGTGACGTTGGAGGAGGTATCCAGGACGACGGCACGCCCAGCGCCACCGCCCAGATCGAACACCGGGCTCACCACACGTTCCCCACCTTGCGCGGGAATGCTGAAGCCGAATTCCGTGGCCGGTTTGTCGCTTTGAATTGCCCCGATGATGGCCATGAAGACAAAGCCCGATACTGCAGCAGCGAGGAACACGCCCCAGTACGGAAACACCTTGCCCTCATGGGGCGAAGGCTGGTTGGGTGCCACGCCGATGGGCTTGATTGGCGGCCCCTTCAGCTGGAAGGCCTTCCACAGCTTATCGTTGTCGATGTATTCGCCCAACGACCAGGTGACCTCGTTGGCAGTTTTTTCCGACGACAGGATGAGCGGCGGACAAACATAGTCGTCACAGGTGGCGGTGTCGCCCACCTTCACGCGCCAGTAGAACTCGCCCACGACCTGATTCACCTTGGCCTTGGCATTCTGGAAGTGGCGGAAGCGCTTACCCAGATAGCTGGCATCAGGCTTGCGGCCACTGATCGATACCTTGCCGACCTTCGGCATTTCAGCCGTGTTCTTGATGAAATTGAAGTGGCCGTCGTATTCCGATAACCAGGTGTAGCCCTGCTGCACGTTGTGCAGGAGATACTCACCCCACTCGTATTTCACGCCCTCGACCGTGATGCCGCGGCGCATGAAGCCCACGATCTCCCAGGGAAATCCGTTCCAGTTGCCGGTGCTGCCGACCGGAATCGTCGGATTGGCCGCCACGGCGTTGCGCTCATTCTTCTGTACCAGCTGCCCGACGGGGCCGGTCACATCCGTCACCGTGCCGCAAGACCCGCAGGCCACGACCTCGGTGGTGGTGAGATGCTTCTCGATGGATGCGCCACAACCCGTGCATTTGAACTGGATGGCGCGCTTCTTGACGAATCCGACTTGGGACTGGTCGCGCAAATTGGTGAAGCCGAATACATCGAAGGGCAGCTTCTCGCCCACATAGATGTGCGGCACAGACTCGGAGTAGTCGATGGTCGCGAAGCGCGTGCCCTGCCCGCGCAGATCCGCCACGTCGGCCTTCCAGCCGGACTCGAACTTGAAGGGCAGCTCGCCTTCGCCCGCCACCACCTCCGCCTGCTCCATGTTGGTGACGCGGTAGCGCTCTTTGCCGATGAGCAGCTCCTGGTCCGGCTTCAGCTCGGCATAGGCTGGCACCGCCACGGGTGGCGCCAGATAGCTGATGGTGAATTCCCGGCTCGCGTCAGAGAGCCAGGCGCTCTTGCCATCACCGAACAGGACATGCCACTCGCTCCACACGCCGGCGCCATAGCGATACTGGATGCGGCCGACGACGCTGAACTGCTGGCCGCGATGCCGGCCCACCGTAGCGAGCTGGATGGGTGTGTCGTCCTCCAGCAACTCGGCCTGGACGCCAATGTTGGCGACATCGACGCCGTCGCGCACGAGTGTTGCCTTGCAATAGCCGCACACACCCACGACAGAGCTCGCGCCGCGAAATCGGAAGGGTGCGCCACAGGATGGACAGGTGACAGTTCTCAAGATGGCTGGTAAGAGAGAATACGGTGGCGATAATGGGTCAATGAAACCAGGCTTCTGGCCTGTGCGGCGACGTTGGATGGGTTGCCTCCACGCGACGATCTGGGCACTACTCTAAGCCCTCGCTGTTTGCAGGGCAAGTCGGGGAAGCCCCGATGGCGGTCAGGGTGTACCCGTCGGCGGACATTCCGGCGGCATGCGAAACTTCGCAACTCGTCGGACGAAATCAGTCAGCGACCGCAAGTCGCCTGACGGATTTTCGCCACAGCATTGCACGAACCCATTCAGAACAGGGAACCCAGATCATGATCGGATATGTCACTTTCGGTACCAACAACCTGCCCGCCGCCGTCACGTTCTACGACGCCCTTCTGGGCGAGATCGGCGCGAAGCGCTACATGGAGTTCGACCGTGGTGTGGCTTGGAGCATGGGGCTCGGCACACCGGGCTTCGGCATCATGAAGCCCTATGACGGCAACGCGGCCAGCGTGGGCAACGGCGCCATGCTCGCCATCATCGTCGACAACCGCGCCAAGGTCGATACGCTCTACAACAAGGCGCTGGAACTGGGCGGCAGCGACGAAGGCCCGCCCGGCCAGCGCTTTGACAATTTTTATGCGGCGTATTTCCGCGATCTCGATGGCAACAAGCTGAACGTGTACTACATGGGACCGTGAGGCTCACGGGCTTCGTCGGCGATCTGCCGGACAGCCACACCTTACGCAAACACAGATGAACACGGATGAACACAGATAGGACTGTGCGCTATCAGGTGCAGAACGGCGGAGACATCGTCACCGTGGACCATCTGTGTTCATCCTGCCGTTATCCGTGTTCATCTGTGTTCCCGCCTTGATCTCACGAGTCACCCCGTGCTCCCACACCATCGCAACGTCGCCCTGCTTTCCTCAGCACAGGCGCTGCTCTTCACCAACAACGTCACGCTGATTGCGCTGAACGGGCTGGCGGGTTACCAGCTGGCGGCGGATAAATCGTTTGCCACGTTGCCGGTCACCACACAGATCATCGGCTCGGCGCTGGCAGCACTGCCGGCATCCCATTTGATGCAGAAGATCGGCAGACGGCCGGGCTTTCAGCTGGGCACGCTACTGGGGTTCCTCGGGGCAGCCATCGCCACATACGGCATCCATGCGAAGAGCATGACGCTGCTTTGCTTCGGCACGTTCGTGCTGGGCATTTACGGTGCATTCGGTCAGTTCTACCGCTTTGCGGCGGCTGACGCCGCCCCGTCGGATTTCAAGGCCAAGGCCATCTCCCTGGTGGTCGCGGGCGGGCTGGTCGGCGGCATCATCGGGCCGGCGCTGTCCAAGTGGACGCGAACCCTGCACGAGGTGGAGTTTCTGGCTTCGTATGCCTCGCTGATGGGCTTCTGCGTGCTGACCTTGCTATTGCTGGCCGGCCTGCAGATCCCGAAGCCGCAGGTGGCCGCGACGGATGCACCGGCCCGATCACTCGCCGAGGTTGCCCGCCAGCCGATATTCATCGTGGCAACACTGGCCAGCGCGCTGGGCTACGGCGTGATGAACTTTCTGATGACCGCGACGCCGCTCGCGATGGGCGTGTGCGGGCACCCGTACTCCGATGCCGCAAACGTGATCTCCGCGCACGTCATCGCCATGTTTGCGCCATCCTTCTTTACCGGCTCGCTCATCCAACGCTTCACAGCAGAGAAGGTGATTCTTGCCGGTGTCGCCATCCTGTTCGGCTGCACGGCCATAGCCCTTGCCGGGATCACGGTGGCGCACTTCTGGTGGTCACTGGTGCTGCTGGGGCTGGGCTGGAACTTCATGTTCGTGGGCGGCTCGACGCTGCTCACCGGCACCTACCGCGTGAGCGAGCGGGCCCAGGCGCAGGGTTTGCATGACCTCCTCGTATTTGGCACCACGGCTGCCTCCTCGTTTGCCTCCGGCCTCATCCTCAAGGCCAATGGCTGGACCATGCTGAACTATGTGGCGCTCCCCTTCATCACGCTGGCCGGTGTGGCCGTGCTGTGGCTGATGCTGCGCCCGAGAGCGGCCACTACCTAGACGACTCGCAACACGACCCGCCGCGTCGACCGTGGCCACGAGCGGTCAGAGCCGCAGTTTGCTGAAGATGTAGCCGCTCGCCTGCTGCGAGATGTGACATTGGTGACAGGCCGTGGCCGCATTCGTCGCAACGGCGCGCTCGCTTTTGCTGTCACCCTTGAAGCCCTCGTAACCCCAGCCGCCTGTGGCTGCGTACTGCTTCTGATCGCGCTGCATCACCCCCACGACCTTGCGCTTGCCCTCGGTCACGGCGTTGTCGGCAGACTTCGTTTCAAGGAGGTCGAACACGATCACCGCACCATCCGGCCACTTTCCGGTCTTGTAGCCCTGCAGTGCCTTGCTATTGGCGTAGAGGTGATGCATGCCGCCAAACGCGTCATACAGACCATGACCCGGGTTGATGATCATGCTCTTGACGTGATGCCAATCGCGATAGCCTTGTGGGTAAGGCACTGGCGGCGGTTCGGCAGCCGCAGTTGCAGCAGTGAAGAAGAGGGTGACTGTGACGGCAGACAAGCTGTTGGGAATTCGCATGAATTGCTCCTTTGGGTGACCTTGACGCTGTTGAATGAAGCTGCGAATCTAAGGACCGATGACATCCTGTACAAGCGGGCACGGAACGGTGGGGTGGGAACCTTTCGGTGCAACTTCCTGATTGCGCGAAAGGAAATGTTTTGGAGCAACCCAGTGTTCACCAGATGCTTGAGAGCATCATCGGCTGCAAATGGTCGCTCACGGTGCTGAGTCTTGTCAGAAAGGGTGTCCGCCGCCCGGGCGAGATGGAACACGCCATTGATGGGCTGTCCGCGAAGGTGCTCAATGAGCGACTGGTCAAGCTGATGCGCTACGGCGTGCTGGAGAAGGAGACCTTTCCCGAGATTCCGCCAAGGGTCGAGTATCGCCTCACCCCGTTTGGGGAGGAATTCGCGAGACTGGTGGATGAGGTCGATATCTTGCAGGCGCGGCTGACCGCTCTTGGCAGGCGCTAGCGCACCTTTGCAAGGCCATGCCCTGACGCAGCCCGGGTGCCCCCCGGAACGCCAGGTTGGGCAGCAGCGGGTAAATCTGGTAGCTTTCGTCTATCCACGGGTCCCGCAGAAGAGTGCAGACAACCATGAAAACCATACTGATCGCCAACCCCAAAGGCGGTGCCGGCAAGACCACGCTCACGACCAACCTGGCAGGCTACCTCGCAAGCCAGGGTGAAAACGTGTACTTGTGGGACTTCGACCGCCAGAAATCCTCGCTGCTGTGGCTCTCGCTGCGCCCCGACTGGCTGCCGCCGATCCATCGCCTCGATGCCCGCAGCAAGACCGAAGGCAAGGATGGCTGGCTGGTGCTCGATACGCCTGCCGGACTGCATGGCGAGCATCTGGACGAGGCGTTGAAGCGGGCACACAAGGTGATCGTGCCGCTGGTGCCTTCCCCGTACGACATTGAGGCCACGCGACACTTCCTCGATGATCTGCTGAAGCACAAGGCGCTGAAGAAGGGCCAGATTGATCTCGCGATCATTGGCATGCGCGTGGATGCGCGCACCAAGGCGGCGGAACGGCTGGATGATTTTCTGGAGCCGATAGACCTGCCGGTGCTGACCCATCTTCGTGAGACCATGAACTATGTGAACGCTGCCTTCGAAGGCAAGTCGATCTTCGACATGGCCCCCTCCCAGGTGG
This sequence comes from Betaproteobacteria bacterium, assembly GCA_031394355.1. GTDB lineage: Bacteria > Pseudomonadota > Gammaproteobacteria > Burkholderiales > Usitatibacteraceae > JAEUMY01. The sequence continues at coordinate 70,982 of JANNSU010000051.1, forward strand.
AACGCGATCTCGAACAATGGCAGCCCATCATCGACTGGGTGGAGCGTGATTGAGCTGTCGCAGCGGAATCGAAGGTTGCAGTCCGCTGACAAACGAATGAAGAAGACCCCATGAAGTCTGTGCATCTCGCCCGCCTCCTCGAAGACGGACAACGCTTCTCCCCGTCCTATGGCGGCGGCCTTTCCAACCACCTGCCGATGACCCTTATCGCGCTGACAGCACTCGGCGGCGATGACGCTGCACGCGAGGCACATTCGCAGCGCTACGCGAAGCGGCTGGAGCCCCTGCACGAGCCGGAGCTCCAAATCACCGCCGCCCGCTTCGATCATTTCCTCGGCGACTGGTCTGCGCACGCCGCCTACCGCAAATTCTTCACCCAGGCTTTGCAAGAGCATGGCCCCGATGCCACGCTTGCCGCCTGGTGGCCGGAGCTGGCACCGGGAATCGCTGCTGCGGGGTTTCACGGACTCATCCGCCTCGCCTACGGACTGGAGGCCGAGAGCCCCCAGGAGATCGCCACCGGCCTCGCCTACATCGCCTCCGCGCACACACCGCTGATCGACCGCGCCAGTAGCGTGGCCGATGGTTCGGCGGGGCTGGAGGAAGCGCTGGCCACACTGCGCACCGCGTTCGCCGGGAATCGCATCGAGGCCGGGCTCATCATCGAGGAACTGCGCCTTGCCACGGAAGAGGCCGCATTCTTCCCGCACCTGAAGCTGCCGCAACTGGAATCGGCCCAGGACTGCGGCACCGTGCGTTCGGGTCTGGCGCGTGTCTCGGTGCGGCTCTATCTCGCTGCACCCAGCTTCAATTCGCTGCACCTTGTCACCGGCACGCATGCGCTGGAAACCGTACTGGACCAGCTGCCCGCCGCGATGCACACACGAACCCTCGCGCACTTCTGGGTGGCGTTCTGCGCGGCCTATGTGAGCATTGGCGCACCGGAAGTTGCCTCTATCCCGGCAGAAGGCGCCGCACCCGACTGGCAGCCCTGCATCGCCGCCGCGCTCAAATCGCCCAACGACCACCTCATCAAGATGGTGCATACCTGCAAGGCACAGCATGCGAGGCACGCGGATGCGGCGTATGGGGCGGCGGGGCGGAAGGTTTGCGGGTTGGTGTAACGCGAATATTCGCAATCAGCAATTGAAATTGCTTACTCGCTTGCTGGCCACTGCGGTTCTCGGTGGAATCATGGGCTGGCTGGTCGTGGCCTTTGTCTGCTACTTGCCGACGCTGAAATTCAGTACTGCATGTGGTCACAACGCCTATCTGATGCTTGCCGTCACTTTGCCGGCGGGTTGGGCATTGGCATGGTGGCTGACTGGCAGATCACCAGCGTAGCCCGTAGCCCGGATAGAGCGCAGCGGAATCCGGGTTCGCAGAGACTTAATTGCGGATGAGCAGATGCAAACTCATTGCTATCGGGCTACCAAAAGGCCATCTGCGTTCATCCGCTTTTCATCCGCGTTCATCTGCGTTCCCCGCCTTTGACTTTCAGTGCGCATTCAAGCGGACTGCAAGCTCACCACATCGTCGCCTTGGCCCGCTCCGGCCATTCTTTATCGTAAGCCTCCCCGCCCACGCTCCCGCAAGACAACGCCGCAAGAATTTGTCCCGCAGTGGGTAGCGCCTTCGGATCGACGTGCTTCGCCGGATTCCACAAATCCGAACGCACCAGCGCACGCGCGCATTGGAAATACACCGCTTCGATGTTCATCACGATCACCGAACGCGGCGCCTTGCCTTCGACCTTGAAGCTCTCCAGCAGCGCAGGCTCCACGCTCACCACGGCACGGCCATTCACGCGCAATGTATTTCCAAGTCCGGGGATCAGGAACAGCAGTGCCACACGCGGATCGCGCACGATGTTGCGGAGCGAATCCACACGGTTGTTGCCGCGCCGGTCCGGCATGTGCAGCGTCTTCTCGTCAGCGATGCGCACAAAGCCCGCCTGGTCCCCGCGCGGTGAGCAATCCGCACCTTCGGGGCCGACGGTCGCCAACAGGGCAAAGGGAGAGACCTCGATGAAGGGGCGGTACTCGGGCGTGATGCGATCCACCACCTTGACCGTGGACGTCTCGCCCGGCTTGCCGTAAATCGCCTCCAGCTCGGCCTCGTTGGCGAGGATGTGGCTCATTGATCCTTCCAGGCCGTGAACAGGTTCTCGATGCGCGCCTTCAAAGCATCGTCAATCTTCTCGGCAACATCCAGCGCCTTCATGTTCTCCGCCACCTGGAATACGCGCGACGCGCCGGTAATGACGGTGGAGACATTCGGGTTCTTGAGACACCAGGCGAGCGCCAGCTGAGCGGGCGTGCATCCCAACTCTTTCGCGACGAGCGCGAACTTCGCGACCGCCTCGTTCCGCGCCTTGTCGGTGAGTTGCTCCACCATCCATGACATACGCGGGATGGCGCCACGGCTGTCCGCGGGCACGCCGCCTGCGTACTTGCCGGACAACAGTCCCGAAGCCAGCGGACTCCACGTGGTGAGACCCAATCCGATGTCGCCTGTCAACTCAGTCAACTGCGAATATTCGCGTTCCACGCGGGCGCGGTGGAACAGGTTGTATTCCGGCTGCTCCATGACCGGCTTGTGCAGGTGATGGCGATCCGCGATTTTCCACGCCTCGGCAATCGCGGTCGCAGGCCACTCCGACGTGCCCCAGTAGAGCGCCTTGCCCTGCGTGATGATGTCGTGCATGGCGTGCACGGTCTCTTCAATTGGCGTGTGCGGATCAGGACGATGACAGTAGATGAGATCGACGAAATCGAGCTGCAGGCGCTTCAATGACGCATCGATGCCCTGCATCAGATACTTGCGATTCAGCGTGTTCTTCGAGTTGGGGCCATCCTCGATACCCCAGAAGAATTTTGTGGAAACGAGGTATTGCAGGCGCGGCCAATCGAGCGCCTTCAGCACCTCGCCCATGATGGTCTCGGACTGGCCGGTGGCGTAGATCTCGGCGTTGTCGAAGAAGTTGACGCCGGCGTCGCGCGCGGCGGCCATACACTCGCGCGCGAGTTTGGTGTCCATCTGGTTGCCGTAAGTGATCCAGGAGCCGAAGGAGAGCTCGCTCACCTTCACGCCTGCGCGGCCAAGTCTGCGGTAATTCATGGGGAGACTCCGTGTGTGCGAATATTGTTCAGGTCTTGCGTGAGGCGATCCCTGAATTCCTTTGGAACCGCCTATGGCGTCCAGGCGAGGTCCACCGGACCTCGCCTGGACGCAACAAGTCCACAAGAATAACGGAAGGAGAATTCAGCATGGCGGATACCCATACTTTCGAAGCAAGCTTGCGCTGGCCCGCCGATGCGGCACAGGCCTTGCCGCCCGACCCGGCATTTTCGCGCAACAACGTCATGGCAACACCAGGAAAGCACGACGTTGCCGGATCTGCGCCCGGCGTGTTCGGCGGCGACACCTCGCGCTACAACCCGGAGGAGCTGATGCTGATGTCGCTCTCCGAGTGCCACATGCTCACCTACCTCGCCATTGCGGGGAAGAAGCGCATGAGCATTCTGGGCTATGCGGATCGTGCGACCGGCACTTTGGCGATGGGACCCTCGGGGAAGATGCAGATGACGGCCTGCGTGTTGAGGCCGATGGTAACGGTACCGAAGGGCACCGACCTGGACGATGCGCGAGCCATGCATGACAAGGCCCATGCCAACTGCTTCATGGCGAATTCAGTGAACTTTCCCGTGACTCACGAACCGGTGTTCGTGGAGGCCTGAGCGGGCTTGCCACGTCCGGCCTGACAGCCTACTTGATGCGACCCATCAGGCGGTCGGCACGCTCTTTCTTTGCTTTCGCAAGCTCAGAGGCTTCACGCTTCTCGCGCAGCTTGAAGACGCGTTCGATCACTTCCCACCAGAAGATGATGATGAAAAACGGGGACAGCACGATCCACCAAGACCAGCCTGCGACCGGCCCGAACTCCATGAACTTCATCAACACCAGCAAAAAACCAATGATCAGCAGGTACATGTCGTCAAACCTCCCTGTTCGTGCGCCATGGCATCTTGATCGAGAAGAGATTATAAGCGCATAGCGGCCCGCCCTGTCACCCCATGGATGCGGGACGCAGGGGTCAACGCAATGGCGTGACGGTGCGTTCTAATCCTCGAATATCAGGACTTCTTGCCGATACGGCATTGTCCGGGCGGACGAAGACAGGTAGAGTTTCACGTCCTGAAAATTTAAGTCGACTTCATTCAAAACCCTCATTCAACCCCGCTATACATCTTTCCCCAGGAGAATCCCATGAAATTCAAGACCTCGACTCTTACCCTGCTGGCTGCTGCCGGCCTAGTCCTGTCCGGTGCCGCTTCCGCCAACGAAGAACTGGCCAAAAAATCGGCTTGCACCGCCTGCCACGCCATTGACAAGAAACTGGTCGGACCAGCTTACAAGGACGTCGCAGCCAAGTACAAGGGCCAAAAGGACGCCGAAGCCAAGCTGATCGAGAAGGTCAAGAAGGGTGGCGTGGGCGTTTGGGGCCAGATACCGATGCCCGCCAATGCCGCCGTGAAAGACGAGGACATCAAGACGCTCGTGAAGTGGGTTCTCGCCACCAAGTAGGTCCGTGATTGCGCGGCCTTCGGGTCGCGACATCGAGCATTTTGCACAAAGCCGACGGCAACCCCGTCGGCTTTTTGATTGCCTGACTTTCGTAGTCGGCTTTGGCAGGTCAAACGCCTGTTTGACAAGCGTATTTCACGGTGCGCATAATCCGCCTCTTGAGTTGCCCAACTCTTTCCTAACCCGTTATTTTTTCTGGAGAAACTCTGTCATGAACGCACCCGTCAAACTCGCCACGGCATTGGCTGTTGCCCTGGCAATCGCCGCCTGCAGCAAGGAAGAGCCGAAGAAGGCTGAAGCACCGAAGGCGGCCGAGCCGCCCTCCGTCACAGTCACCATTGCCCACGCCGGCCCCCTGACGGGTTCCATCGCCCACCTGGGCAAGGACGACGAGAACGGCGTTCGCCTCGCCGTGGATCAGACCAATGCCAAGAAACTCACCATCGACGGCAAGGTCCTCAAGCTCAACATGATCAGCGAAGACGACCAGGCTGATCCGAAAGTCGGCACCACCGTTGCCCAGAAGATCATCGATGCCAAGGCCGTCGCCGTCATTGGCCACTTGAATTCCGGCGTTTCGATTCCCGCCTCCGAAATCTATGCCAAGGCTGGCGTGCCCATGATTTCCGGCTCCGCCACCAACCCGACCCTGACCGAACGCGGGCTGAAGACCGTGTATCGCACCGTGGGCCGCGATGATCAGCAAGGCCCCGCCATTGCCGCCTACATTGCCAATGAATTGAAGGCCAAGAAGGTTGCCCTCATCGACGACAAGACCGCCTACGGCGAAGGCCTGGCCAACGAAGTCGAGAAGGCCCTGAAGGCCGCCAAGGTCACCATCGTGGGCCGTGAGCGCACCACCGACAAGGAAACCGATTTCAAGGCCGTGCTCACCAAGATCAAGGCCAAGGCACCGGACGTCGTGTTCCACGGCGGCATGGATGCCACCGGCGGCCCCCTGATCAAGCAGGCTCGCGAGCTGGGCATCAAGGCCGTGTTTACCTTCGGTGACGGTGCCTGTACCGACGAAATGGGCAAGCTGGCCGGTCCCGCCGCAGAAGGTCTGGTCTGCTCGCAGGCTGGTCTGCCCCGTGAAGCCGCCAGCAAGGAATTCGCCGGTGCATTCAACGCCAAGTTCGGCGAGATCAAGCAATACGCACCCTACTTCTACGACGCCACCCTGGCTGTGGTCGAAGCCATGAAGAAGGCCAACTCCGCCGATCCGGCCAAGTTCGGCCCCGAGATCACCAACGTGTCCTTCACGGGGGCCACGGGCAAGGTCGAGTTCGATGCCAAGGGTGACCGCAAGGACGCCGAAATCACCATCTTCAAGCTGAAGGATGGCAAGGTGATTCCCGAGGCAGTCGTAGCAGGTGGTGTGTCGACCAAGTTCAACATGCCCGCACCCGCTGGCGCAGCGCCCGCCGCGGCACCGGCTGCCGCACCCGCCGCCGCACCGGCAGCACCTGCTGCCGCACCGGCCAAGGATGCAAAGCCGGCTGAAGCCCCAAAGAAGTAAGCAGGCAAGGCAATCGAGAAACGGCACCGGAAACGGTGCCGTTTTTTTATGGGCGGTCCGGCGCCGTGACCGATGCGTTCTTCTATAGAATGCGCTGGACAAGAACGCGTCGCGCACGGTAGCGACACCACAAGCCGGGAGGGCGAGTCAGTTTGGATATTTTTCTGCAACAGATCATCAACGGTCTGACGCTGGGCTGTGTCTATGCTGTCGTGGCCCTGGGCTACACGATGGTGTACGGCATCATCCAGCTGATCAATTTCGCCCACGGCGAAGTCGTGATGATCGGGGCCATGGTGGCCTTTACCGTCATCACCGCACTGGCAGGCTCCGGCGCGCCACCTGTCATCATCGTGCTGGCGGGCATCCTCGCCGCTGTGCCGGTCTGCATGGCCACCGGCTATGTCGTCGAACGCACCGCCTACCGCCCCTTGCGCTATGCGCCGCGCCTCGCACCGCTCATCACCGCCATCGGCGTCTCCATCGTGCTGCAGCACGTCGCCATGATGATCTGGGGCCGCAACTACATTTCGTTTCCGCAGATTGTCGAATTCGTGCCCTACCACCTGACGTCAAACCCCAACGGCGCCACCATCAGCAACATCCAGATCGTCATCATTCTCCTGTCAGTGGCAATGATGGCTGCACTGCTCGGTCTGGTCTATCGCACCCGCATGGGCATCGCCATGCGTGCGGTGTCGCAGCGGCCGGATGTCGCCGGCCTCATGGGCGTGAACATCAACAACGTCATCTCCTTCACCTTCATGATCGGCGCGGCACTCGGCGCACTGGCGGGCGTGATGGTCGGCTGCTACTACGGCATCGCCCACTACCAGATGGGGTTTCTGCTCGGCCTCAAGGCGTTCTCCGCCGCCGTGTTGGGCGGCATCGGCAACCTCGGCGGCGCAGTGCTGGGCGGTATCCTCATGGGGCTCATCGAGTCGCTGGGTGCCGGTTACATGGGTGACCTCACCAATGTCTGCACGCTGGACAAATTCTTGCCAGGCTTCCAATCACTGTGTGAAGCCAATCCCAATTCAAGCTTCTTCGGCAGCAACTACAAGGATGTTTACGCGTTCATCGTGCTGATCCTCGTGCTGGTGTTCCGGCCGCAGGGGCTGCTGGGTGAGCGGGTGGGGGATCGGGCTTAGTCACATGTTCAAACGCAAACACAGATGAACACGGATGAACACAGATTCAATTGATTCCCTGAATCGACTCAGTGAAATTGTGATCGGCTGCACACATGAAGTAAGCAATTCACTGGGCACAGGGTTTCTTGAAAAGGTTTACGAAAACGCGCTTGCCTATGAGATCCGCCAACATGGACTCAAAGTCGAGCAGCAGCAAGAACTGCAAGTCAGATACAAGAATCAACTGGTTGGAAGCTATGTTGCTGACTTGATTGTCGCCAATGAATTGCTGGTTGAGCTCAAAGTCGTCTCTGCGCTCGATCCCGTTCACAAAGCACAATGCCTGAACTATTTGAGAGCAACTGGTTTGAAGTTGTGCCTGTTGGTGAACTTTGGTCGCCCAAGGGCGGAATTCAAGAGAATAATTTGGGGCTGAAAATGAACTGCCATCTGTGTTCATCCGTGTTCATCTGTGTTTGCGTTTTGCCATGACTGCGAGCCTGGATAACCTTCGCAAGAACCCCGCCTTCTACTGGGTCGGCGTGGCGCTCATTGCACTCAGCCTGCTCGCCCTGCCCTTCGTGCTGGCGATGGTGGGCACGGCCTGGGTGCGCATCACCAACCTCGCCATTCTCTTTATGCTGCTCTCACTGGGGCTCAACATCGTGGTGGGCTTTGCGGGTCTGCTGGATCTGGGCTACATCGCGTTCTATGCAGTGGGTGCCTATGTCTATGCGCTGCTCGCCTCGCCGCACTTCGGCCTGCATCTGCCGTGGTGGATGATCCTGCCCATCGGCGCGTTCGTGGCCTGCATCTTCGGCATCCTTTTGGGCACACCAACATTGAAGTTGCGGGGCGACTACCTCGCCATCGTCACGCTGGGCTTCGGCGAGATCATCCGTATCTGCATGAACAATCTCTCCGAGCCGATCAACCTCACCAATGGCCCAAAGGGTTTGGCGACCATCGATCCGATCCGCGTGTTTGGCCACGATCTTTCCAGCACCACACACATTGGCGATTTCGCCATGCAAGGGCCAATCAAATATTACTACCTGCTCTTGATCATCCTGCTGGTTGTCATCGTCATCAATTTGCGGTTGCAGAACTCGCGCATCGGCCGTGCCTGGGAGGCTATTCGCGAAGATGAACTGGCCGCACGCGCCATGGGCATCAACACGCTCCGCATGAAGCTCCTCGCTTTCGCCATGGGCGCATCGTTTGGCGGCATTGCCGGCGGCCTCTTCTCTTCCATCCAGGGCTTCATCAGCCCGGAGAGCTTCATCCTCAACGAGAGCGTGATGGTGCTGGCCATGGTGGTGCTGGGCGGCATGGGCAACATCTGGGGCGTCATTCTGGGTGCGATCCTGTTGTCCTTTGTGCCCGAGGTCCTGCGCTACACCGCCGAGCCCGTGCAGAAGATGCTGTTCGGCAAATCGCTCATCGAACCAGAAGTGATCCGCATGCTGCTGTTCGGGCTCGCGATGGTGGTGATGATGCTGTACCGCCCTGCGGGGATTCTGCCGTCGAGCGTGCGGCGCCGGGAGTTGGCTAGAGATGAATGACGCGATTCTCACTGTCAGGGGTGTATCAAAGAAGTTCGGCGGCCTGCAGGCGCTTTCCGACGTCTCGTTCTCCATCAACAAGGGCGAGATCTTCGGCCTGATCGGCCCCAACGGTGCCGGCAAGACCACGATGTTCAACGTCATCACCGGCCTGTACATCCACGACGAAGGCACCATTACGTTTGAAGGCAAGATGCTCCTGGACGCCACACCAGACCGCATCGCGGCGCTTGGCATCGCCCGCACCTTTCAGAACATACGGCTCTTCGGGAATCTCTCCGCGCTGGAGAATGTGATGATCGGCCGCCATGTGCGCACCAAAGCTGGCGTATGGGGTGCCATCACGCTCAACGCTGCCACGCGCAAGGAAGAAGCCGAGATCGAGAAGCGGGCACATGAGCTGTTGCAGTACGTCGGCATCGACGCTCGCGCCAACGATGTTGCCCGCAATCTGTCCTATGGCGACCAACGTCGCCTGGAGATCGCGCGCGCACTGGCTACCGATCCGCGTGTGCTGGCGCTGGATGAGCCTGCCGCGGGCATGAACGCTACCGAGAAGCTCGCGCTACGCGAGCTTCTCGAGAGGATCCGTCATTCGGGCATCACCATTCTGCTGATTGAACACGATGTGAAACTGGTCATGGGACTCTGCGACCGCATTGCCGTACTGGACTACGGCAAGAAGATTGCCGAGGGGCTGCCCAAGGATGTGCAACGTGATCCGAAAGTGATCGAGGCCTATCTCGGAACCGCTCCGGAACCTGCAACGGTGCCCGCATGACGACACCTCTGCTTGAACTGAAGCATCTCAAAATTGCCTACGGCGGAATCAATGCTGTAAAGGGCATCTCGCTTACCGTCAATGAAGGCGAGCTCACCACCCTTATCGGTGCCAACGGCGCAGGCAAGACCAGCACCCTGAAGGCCATCGCTGGCATGGTGAAGTCTGGCAGTGGCGATGTGTTGTATGAGGGCCAGTCCATCACCAATCAGCCTGCCTACGCCATCGCACGCAAGCGGCTGTCGCTGGTGCCCGAGGGCCGGGGCGTGTTTCCGCAGCTTACGGTGGAGGAGAATCTCGCCATGGGCGCCTACACGCGCAACGACCACGCCGAAATCAAGGTCGACGTGGAGCGAATATTCGCAATGTTCGCGCGGCTGAAAGAGCGGCGCGCGCAGACGGCCGGCACGCTATCCGGCGGCGAGCAGCAGATGCTGGCCATCGGCCGCGCGCTGATGTCCCGGCCCAAGCTTTTGCTGCTGGACGAGCCCAGCATGGGTCTGGCACCCATCATGGTGCAGAAGATTTTTGTAGTGGTGCGCGAGGTCGCCGGATCAGGCGTCACCATCCTGCTGGTGGAGCAGAACGCGAAGCTGGCACTGGAAGTGAGCAGCAAGGGCTACGTGATGGATGGCGGCGAGATCACACTGGCTGATGACGCCAAGGCGCTGCTCACCAACCCGAAGGTGCGGGAGGCGTATCTTGGCGAGGCAGCTTGAAGTCAAACGCAAACACTGATGAACACAGATGAACACGGATAAATGCAAGACACATCGAGGCATCTGTGCTTATCTGTGTTCATCTGTGTTTGCATGGCTCTGCTTCTTGAAGGAATGACCATGTCCACGACCATCTCCAAACCCGACCTCGCCGACCTGAAGCGCGCCAAGCAGCTCCTGGAAAACCCCGGCCTTGCCGCCAAGATGACGGCCATGCTGGGTGCACCTGTGGAGAAGGGATTCGCACTTCTGCCCAAGAGTTGGAGCAAGACCGTGCACAAGGCATCCGAAGCGGCGCTGATGAAAGCATTGGATGTCGCGGTGAAATCATTGGGCGAAAAGTCCGGCATGCGGTTCGGCCCCACCGAGCGCATGCACAAGATTGCCGCAGCGGCCAGCGGAGCTGCTGGCGGCATGTTCGGACTTGCTGCGTTGGCCATCGAGCTGCCCGTCTCCACCACCATCATGCTGCGTTCCATCGCCGATATCGCCAAGAGCGAAGGCGAGAATATCCAGTACATCGATACCAAGTTGGCCTGCCTCACCGTGTTCGCCCTCGGCGGCCGCTCCAAGGATGACGATGCAACCGAGTCCGGCTATTTCGCCGCGCGCGCCGCCATGGCCGCTGCTGTGAGTGAAGCGTCGAAGTATCTGGCCGAAAAGGGCCTCAGCAAAGCCGGCGGTCCCGCGCTGGTGCGGCTCATCAGCGTGCTGGCGTCGCGCTTCGGCATTGTGGTGTCGGAAAAGGCGGCAGCACAGGCGGTGCCGATTCTGGGCGCTGCGGGCGGTGCCCTCATCAACACGCTTTTCATCGGCCACTTCCAGGACATGGCGCGTGGGCACTTCATCGTGCGCAGGCTGGAGAAGGTATACGGCGCAGAACCGGTCAAGCTGGCTTACGAAGCGCTCTAGCGGCGACGCTTCTGTTCGGGCGCATCGTCCTTCTCGTCATCTTCGAGGTGGAAGTGATGCATGGCGCGGTGGATGATGGGCGCAAAAATGATAGCGGCGCCGATCAACACTGCGAAGCCACAATAGATAGAGTACAGGCCGGCGAACAGCTTGCCGGCCGCCGTGGCGGGCGAGTGCAGCGGCCCCATCCCGGACAACAGCATGGCCGCATTCACAAACGCGTCCATCCAGCCCAGCTGCTCGGTGTAGTGGAACCCGGCCATGCCGATGGCCAGAGACGCGATGACAAACACGGTCCCCACCGCGATGCTGCGAATCAGGCGTTGCAGGAATCGCTCCCGCGTGGCCAGCGCTTCGTTGCGGCGCTCGTATAGCTTCAATGCCGTCTCACACCCATGCGCGCTGAGGCAGCAGCACGTCGTGCAGCCTGGCTTCCGCCGAACCCGACTCCGGCTTCCAGTCATAGCGCCATTTCACGATGGGCGGCAGCGACATGAGGATGGATTCGGTACGCCCGCCAGACTGCAGGCCGAACAACGTACCGCGATCCCACACCAGATTGAACTCCACATAGCGGCCGCGGCGGTACGCCTGCCAATCACGCTCGCGCTCACCGTAGGGCAGGTCCTTCCGCTTTTCGACGATGGGTACGTAAGCGTTGAGGAACGCATCACCAATGGCCTGCTGAATGCCGAAGCTCGTGTCGAAACCCGGTTCAGAGAGATCGTCGAAGAACACGCCACCGATGCCGCGTGGTTCGCCACGATGCTTCAGGAAAAAGTATTCATCGCACCATTTCTTGTACTTCGGATACCAATCCGGACCGAACGGTGCCAATGCGTCACGGTTCACACGATGAAAGTGCGCGCAGTCCTCGTCGAAGGGATAGTAGGGCGTGAGATCCATGCCGCCACCGAACCAGAATACGTCGCCGGCCTTCTCATCCCTCGCAACGAAGCAGCGCACATTCATGTGCACCGTGGGCACGTAAGGATTCCGCGGATGAAACACCAGTGACACACCCATGGCCTCCCACGGGCGGCCGGCGATCTCGGGCCGGTGTGCGGAGGCGGACGGCGGCAGCTTGCTGCCCAATACATGCGAGAAACCAACGCCCGCACGCTCGAACACGTTGCCTTCTTCAAGCAACCGCGAGATGCCGCCGCCCCCCTCCGGGCGCTGCCACTCGTCTCGAATGAAAGGCTTCCCGTCGAGCGCGCTGATGGCGTCGACAATGCGGTCTTGCAGACCGAGCAGGTAGGTGCGAACTGGCTCTGTGTTCATGTCATCTTTTCCCAATTTCGTCGGACGCGCCACAAACGCTGAACGGTGCTTCAGCGACGTAGCCCGGATGCAGCATCGCGAAATCCGGGCTCCATTCCCGGAATACGCTTCGCTGCTTCCGGGCTACTGTTACTGAAGTTTGTCATCCCGGCGAGTTTTCGTAACCCCGCCGGGATCCAGTGTCGTTTGGTGGAGTTTGCACGAAAGCCACTGGGTCCCGTGTCGGAGCACGGGACGACGGATTGCTATTTTCGGTGAATTGCCTTGTGGCCAATGTCTTTTCTGAATTGCATGCCGTCGAAGCGAATATTCGCAACGGCGCGATAGGCGATATCAGCCGCCTCTTTCACATTGACGCCCAACGCGGTGACACAAAGGACACGTCCGCCACTGGTCACAGGCTGGCCGTCCTGTTCCACCGTTCCGGCGTGAAAGGTTTTGCAGTCCTCCGTTGCCTTCGCAATGCCGGTGATCACATCGCCTTTCGACGGCGTATCCGGATAGTTCTTCGCCGCCAGCACCACACCCAGCGCAGCGCGGTGATCCCACTCCGCTTCGATCTGGTCCAGCGTGCCGTCGATGGCATGTTCCACCAGCGTGAGGAAATCCGTCTTCAGCCGCATCATGATGGGCTGCGTCTCCGGATCACCCATGCGGGCGTTGAACTCCACCACGCGCGGCGCACCGTTGGCGTCGATCATGAGGCCCGCGTAGAGGAAGCCCGTGAATGGCGCGCCCTCAGCCGCCATGCCCCGCAGCACGGGCATGATGACTTCGCGCATCGTGCGCGCATGCACTGCCGGCGTCACCACCGGCGCGGGCGAATAGGCACCCATGCCGCCCGTATTGGGGCCCTGATCGCCATCGAATATTCGCTTGTGATCCTGCGATGACGCGAACGGCAGCGCATGCTTGCCGTCGCACATGACGATGAAGCTCGCTTCCTCACCAGCCATGAATTCTTCGATGACGACGCGCGCTTTCTCGTCACCGGCAGCATCGCCGAACTTGTTATCCACCAGCATCATGTCCACGGCGTCGTGCGCCTCGCTGAGCGTCATGGCCACCACCACACCCTTACCTGCTGCGAGCCCATCAGCCTTGATGACGATGGGGGCGCCCTTCTCATCAATATAGGCGTGCGCCGCCTTTGCATCGGTAAAGGTCTGGAAGAAAGCCGTGGGAATGTTGTGGCGGGTCATGAACCGCTTGGCGAAATCCTTCGACGCCTCCAGTTGCGCGGCGGCCTTCGCTGGTCCGAATATTCGCAATCCCGCCGCACGGAAGGCATCCACCACACCCGCCGCCAGCGGACCTTCAGGACCAACCACGGTGGTGTGGATCTGCTCGTCCTGCGCAAACTTCACCAGCTCAGGAATAGTACTGATGTTGACATTGACCAGCCCATCCTCATGCGCGGTGCCTGCATTGCCGGGGGCAACGTAAACGCGTTGCACCCTGGGAGATTGGACCAGCTTCCAGGCCAGCGCATGTTCGCGGCCGCCGGAGCCGATGACGAGGAGTTTCATGATGGTCTGCGCTTGGGTTTCATGTTTGTGTGGGGATGCCAGACGTGCCTATCTGCTTCGATTCCTGCCGTGGACCTTCATCTATTCCTTGCGCGCCTCGGGACCCGACAACGGGTTCAGCGGTGGGTGTCCGGGACCTGTCATCAGGCCCGCCCGATTGTCCGCCCTCAGCGCCTTGCCGCTTGCGCAGCTTGCTTCTCAGCCACGCCTGCATGGGTGTCTCTGCATACACGACCACGCACCATGCCATGCCGATTATGCCTGTCAGCACAAGAGCAAAGGCAACGGGGAACGGCATGCTCTGCTGCAGGCCGGACAGGAACTGGTTCCCGATGTACATATTGAGAAGATAGAGCGGATAGCTGATGGCGCCAAGCGTCACCAGAACCCGGCTGGCCGGCAGCTTGACCCATCCCATCGAGATCGCGAGCACCACCACAAAGAAGAATGTCGATATGCCGGTTACCGCAGCCACGGGTCTGAATTGCCAGAATAGTGCCGTGCGAATGGCCAGTTCACGGGCCTCGAACGCGCAGGCGACCATGACTGCAGCCAACAATATCCAGCGACCTGCTGTGGGCTTGTCTCCCACCAGACAACAGGCACAGCCCCCGATGAAGAATGGCGCGTAGGTTGAAAAATTTCTCCCGCCATTCTTTGTGTCGAATACGAGCTCCGTCAGGCGGACGGCATCTGGCCAGCCGGAAATCAGTTCACGGAAGGGCAAGAAATCGGGCAATTGGGTATACAGGAGCCAACACCAGAGGAAGGCTTCCACCCGCTTCAAGGTGCCGGTCAACAACAGCAGCCAGATCAGCAAGTAGAACTTCACCTCCAGCGCCAGCGTCCAGTACGCCTCATCCACTGGAACCGCGCCCAGGGCCTCAGGAAACATGGTCAGGTTCACCAGATAATCACGCCATCCATTGAACCAGGGGTCTGTCAGCAGAAAGGTGATCGTGCAGCAGACCCAGAACGCCGGATACAAACGAATGGCTCTGGATGCAGCAAAGCGCGCCGGGGTGGTGTTCCGTGCGCTTCTCAGAATGACAAATCCCGAGATGATGAAAAAGAAGATGACGCCCAGCAATCCGCCATAGCGAAACCACTGCTCGGGATAGTAGGGAAGATCCCTGATTTCGGAAGGCGTCACCCAGTACCAGTGGGAGAACGCGACGGAAAGCGCTGCTATGAACCTGAGAAAGTCGAGCGCGTAAAGCCGATCAGCGGTGGGGGCTGCCATGCTCGCGCGCAGTCTCTACTTCACAAACCGGAATATGGCGGCGAAAACTCGCACCGGCATTGCGCGGCCTCCGCCTGCAACCACAATTCGCGGCACGTGCCCATTGGCTTGTCGTTCGGTGCTGGCATGCGGCCGCCGGAGCCGATCACGAGGCGGTTCATTTTCTTGATTGCTCAGTTTGCGTTCCGCATGCTCTTGAAATGAAGATGACGTCCTCGTCGAATGAATCGAAGTGCATCAGACCCATACCTTCGAACTCGGCCATGAAGCCAAACTTCAAGTAAGCCCAATCCTCGGCCTTGAATCCGAGCACGGCGTCGCCGGACTTAATAAGGACAACAATTCTTCCAGTTGGTCGATGTCCTTGATCAAGAGCGATTACATCTCCTGGTTCGGCTATTTCACCTGAGAAATATCGCATCCTTCTTAATGTCTGAAATGCCGCATGCTCGTCACCACCATCGCAACGCCATGCTCATCCGCCGCCTTGATGACCTCATCATCGCGCATCGACCCGCCCGGCTGAATCACAGCCTTGGCACCCGCATTCGCAATGACATCCAGCCCATCCCGGAACGGAAAGAACGCATCCGACGCCGCCACTGAGCCTTTCAGCGACAGTCCTGCATGCTTGGCCTTGATGGCAGCGATGCGGGTGCTGTCCACGCGACTCATCTGGCCTGCACCGACACCGAGGGTCATGCCGTCCTTGCAGAACACGATGGCGTTGGACTTTACATACTTGGCTACACGGAAGGCAAAGATGAGATCGTTCATCTCACTGTCGGTGGGTTTGCGCTTCGTGACCACCTTCAGCTGCGACACATCGAAATCGTCCGCCGTCTGCACGAGCAGACCGCCGCCCACACGCTTCATGTCGAACTTGTTGAGATCGCGCGCCAGCGGTAGTTTGAGCAGACGCACGTTCTGCTTGGCTGCGAATATTCGCAGGGCCGCGTCGTCGTAGTCCGGTGCCAGTACGACTTCGACGAATTGCTTCGCCACCGCATCCGCGGTCGCGCCATCGACGGTGCGGTTAAAGGCAATGATGCCGCCGAAGGCCGAGGTCGGATCGGTGAGGAAGGCGCGCTGGTAAGCGACCAGCGGCGTTTCAGCGATGGCAACACCGCACGGATTGGCGTGCTTGATGATGACGCAGGCGGGCACCTCGAAGCTGCGGCAGCATTCCCACGCTGCATCCGCATCGGCGATGTTGTTGTAGGACAGCTCCTTGCCCTGCAGCTGCTTGTAGTGCGCGAGCGTACCGGGCGCTGGCTGGGTCTCGACATAGAACGCCGCGCTCTGGTGCGGGTTCTCGCCATAGCGCATCGGCTGCGCCTTCACGAACTTGAGATTGAGCATCGCCGGGAAAGTCTGCGGCTTCAGATGGTCATCCAGCGAAGTCAACCAGTTGCTGATGGCGCCGTCGTACTCCGCGGTGTGACTGAATGCCTTCTTTGCGAGGTGCAGGCGCGTGTCGCCGGACAGCTTGCCATCGCTTGCACGCATCTCCGCAATGAGTGCGTAGTAATCAGCCGAGTCCGTGACGATGGCGACAAACGCATGATTCTTGGCCGACGCGCGCACCATGGCCGGACCGCCGATGTCGATGTTCTCGATCGCATCGTCAAACGTGCAATCCGGCTTGGCCACCGTCTCGCGGAAGGGATAGAGATTCACCACCACCATGTCGATGGGCGGAATGTTGTGTTCCTTCATGGCATCGACGTGCGCGGGCAGGTCGCGCCGCGCGAGGATCCCGCCATGCACTTTCGGATGCAGCGTCTTCACGCGGCCATCCATCATCTCGGGGAAGCCGGTGTGCGCGCCGACCTCGATGACTTTCACGCCACTCTCGGCGAGCAGTTTGGCCGTGCCGCCAGTGGAGAGGATTTCAACATTCAGCGTGGAGAGATAACGCGCCAGATCAACAACACCTGTCTTGTCGGAGACGGAGAGGAGTGCGCGGCGGATGGGGAGGTGGTTGGGCGAGATGGAGGACATGTGTTTTCTTCGTTGCTCCCTCTCCCTTGATGGGAGAGGGCTGGGGAGAGGGTGCGCCCCGTATCCCCCTCTCCCGGCCTTTCGGCCA
>JANNSU010000059.1:0-313501 GCA_031394355.1 Betaproteobacteria bacterium
GAATCGTCGCCATCCAGCCACAATCCCCGCATCACCCATCACCCATCACCCATCACCCATCACCCATCACCCATCACCCATCACCCATCACCCATCACCCATCACCCATCACCCATCACCCATCACCCATCACCCATCACCCAGCCATGAACCAGATCTTTATCCGTGAAATGCGTGCCGATGCGTGGGTGGGCGTCTACGACTGGGAGCAGTTGCGGCCCCAGACGCTGGAGTTCGACATCGAATTCGGGGTCGCCAGCGAGCGCGCGGGTGCCTCGGACAAGCTGAAGGACACCATCGACTATGGCGCTGTGGTGAATCGGGTCCGCGATGAGTTGAAGAACAGTCGCTACAAGCTGCTGGAGGCGGTGGCTGAGCATCTTGCCCATATCCTGCTCACCGAATTCGGCGCACCCTGGGTGCGCATCTCGGTGGCCAAGCTGAACCATGTTCGCGGCGTCAAGAAACTGGGCGTGGTCATCACGCGCGGCGCCGGCGCCGATCCATCCAGGCCCGGCTGATGTTGAAATGGGTGGTGGTGCTCGTGGTGTGCGTCGTGCTGCTGGGGATCTTTTCCCGACAGCTGGGCAAGCTGGGACTGGGTCGGTTACCGGGCGATTTGCGCTTCCGCAAAAACGGCCAGGACTATTACATTCCCATCACCAGCACCGTGCTGATCTCGGTGGTGCTGACCCTCATCACGCGCTTCATCTGAGAGTCAGCCGCCACACCCTTCAGGACTTGAGGTAGATGTCCTTGTAGCCCGTGTACACCGTCATCATCAGCACCGGCATCATCACCAGCAGGCCAAGACCAAGCGGAATCACCGCGATGATGAGCAGCACGAACGACACAATGCCGTAGAGCAGGAACGGCAGAATGTTGCGCAGGCAGCCCATGAAGGAGGACTTCATGGCGGCCACGGGCTCCATGCCGTGGCAATGCACCAGTGGGGCTGCGAACCAGAACGCCATCGCCAGCGGCACATACAGCGCCAGCGCGACCAGACCGGCCACCATGAGCATCAGCAACGTCCCCAGGCTTGCGATCTCCGAGAAGCGGTTGGGGTCGGTGAAGCCGGCGAGAATCGCTGTACCCACGGTGGCGATGACGATGAAGAAAAAGATCGCGAGAATTATCAGCGTTCCGCCCATGTACAGCGCACCGACGATGACAAGCGGTACGGGATTGCCGCTGAAGCCGACCAGGAAATCTTCACTCTTGAGCGGGTCGCCGCGTTCCAGGGCGCGGCATACCGTGATCACCCCGGCCAGCACCAGTGGCATCATCAGGTTGAGGCCCAGCTGCCCGATGAAGGGCACCATGCCCATCGCAAACATCGCCACAAACAATACCAGCGCGAAGAGAACCCATCCGCCAGGTGCCTTCATGAAGAGGCTGAAGGCATCCGAGATCCATACCATCCCGCGATCGATGCCCACTGTCTGGCCATCAGGGATCAATTTATCCGCCTCGGTTTGGCCGGACAGGGGAGCGGCGGGGAACGAATCAGACATGGGGAACCTCCTGATGGGTTGAGCGGTTCGCTGGAGGCGGTCAGCGCAAGGCCGCACTGGCTCAGGCTTCCGGCGTTCTGGCAGAGGCTAAAGGCCCTCATGCCATCGCAAGGGTCAGACTATGCGGCGCGCAGGCATCCGGCGTCAATCCGGGCCAACCCTGCTTCGCTCCTCACTCTTCAATGGCCACATCAACAATGGTTGCCTGGACGACCCCTTCCACCGTTCCCGGGGCCATCCCCAACAGGTAGCCGCGCCGGCCGCCATTGATGAATATCTTCTCGATATCGAGAATCGACTTCTGCATGAAGACCGGCATGGGTTTGCGCAACCCGAAGGGTGAGCATCCGCCCACCTGATAGCCGGAGTGCCGTTCGGCATCGCTTTGCGTGCAGGGTGCGACACGCTTCACGCCAATCTGACGTGCCAGCTCTTTGGTGCTGACTTTGCGGTCGCCATGCATCAGCACGCAAAGCGGTGCACGCTTGTCATTTTCGAAAATGAGCGTCTTGACGACATGGTGTTCGTCCACCCCCAGCGCGGATGACGACACGGAGGTGCCGCCGTGCTCGACGTAGTCGTAGACATGCTCGGTCCAGGTGATACCAAGCTTCTTCAGGAGTGCCGTGGCAGGGGTTTCAGAAACTTTTGCCATGAAGGCGCTCAGGGCCTTTGCGTCTCTGCTACTTGTCTTCCATCACCCAAACGCCATTCCAGTCGCCGGCCGGCGACGACTTCTTGAGCTTCTCACAACGCTCGATGTAAATGCCCGAGAGCTTGTCTCCCGGATTCGCGACGAGGGCTTCCCGGAATGCACTGATTGCCGCATCCCATTTGGCCTGGCGATATTTGCTGATCCCGTCCTTGAAATGATTGACGACGTCCATCAGGTTGGGGAACGCGGCTTCCGTGTGGTGATCCAGTACTTCGAAGATGGCCACGGGCTGTGTCTTGCCTTTGACCACGACGAGATCGATTTCCCGGGTGCGGTAGGTGCCGCGCAGCTTGCGGTGGGTGAATTCGCTGATCAGGATGCTGGCCGCATACTGCTTGCAGGCGGATTCCAGTCTGGCCGCGAGATTGACGCCATCGCCAATGATGGTGAACCCCATGTGCTTCTTCGAGCCGATGTTGCCGGTGACGACCTCATCGGTATTGAGGCCGATACCGATATTGATCGGCTTCTTCCCCTCGCTCACCCGCGTGATGTTCCAGACTGCCAGACTGCGAATCATGTTGATCGAACAGCGCACGGCCCGGTCCTCGTCGTCATCGTGGCCGAACGGAATGCCGAAGGCCGCCATGATGGCGTCGCCGATGTACTTGTCGAGAAAGCCGTCTTCCTTCTTCAAGCACTCCATCATGATTTCGAAGTATTCGTTCAGCATGCTCACTGTCGCATGCGGGCCGAGCTCCTCGGTCAAGGTGGTGAAGCCACGAATGTCCGAGAAGAGCACCGTTGCAGTGAGGCTCTTGCCGCCCAGTGCTTCAGAACCGCCAGCAAGCAGTTGGTCGACAATCGCCGGGTCCATGTAGCGCGCCATCGTGGCCTTCGTGCGCTTTTCGCTGGAGATGTCCTCGATCATGATCATGGAGCCGAGCTGCTTCTGCTCGGCGCTCACAAGCGGCATCACGGTCGTGTTGACCGATAGCTTTTCGCCGCCAAATTCGAGCTCGGCATCCATGCTGAGCTCCTGGGTATGCGTATCACCCACGCGCTTCAACTTTTCCAGCAGCCATGCATTCGGCCCGGCAAAAAATGCCTCGGCTGGCTTGTTGATCACTTCAGCAGCTCCCAGGCGGAAAATCCGCAGCCCTGCACCGTTGCAGGTCACGATCTTCTCCGCGTCATCAAGGGTCAGCACACCACTCGACATCGATTCCAGCACGCTCTCGTTGTAGTTCTTCATGTTCTGCACATCGGCGAACAGGTTCGCGTTCTCCAGTGCAATGGAGATCTGCGCGGTGAACGCCTTCAATCGCGCCTCGTCTTCGCTGCTGAACGGGCCGCCGCGTTTGTTCAACACCTGCGTGGAGCCGATGATCTTCCCGCTGTGGTTGGTGATGGGCACGCAAAGGATGGAGCGGGTGAAATAGCCGGTGCGCTTGTCAAAAGCGGGGCTGAAACGCAGGTCGGCGTAGGCGTAGGGAATGTTGATGGTTTTCCCGGTGGTGAACACCGCGCCGGCGATGCCTTCAGTGTTCGGCAGGCGGATCTGCATGGCCGAGAGGCCCTGGCCCAGTTCCGACCACAGCTCGCCTGTCTTTTCGTCATTGAGAAACAGTGTAGAGCGCTCGGCGTCCAGCATGCGCGTGGCTTCGCCCATCACTTTGTTCAGCAGGGAGCCAATCTTGATGTCGGATGTCACGGACGACACGATGTCCATGAACTCCAGCTCCTGCGCCCGGATGCGCTTCATCCGCTCGATGTACTGCGCGCTTTGCAGGGCGAGCGTGCCCTGGCGATTCATGGCCACCAACAGTTCGAGATCGCGCTGGGTGAACTTACCGTCGCGTTTGTTGAGAATATCGACCACGCCCATGACTTCCTTCTTGGCGGTCAGGATCGGGACACACAGCATCGTCTTGGTCGTGAAGCCCGACTCGTCATCCACCGATTTGCTGAAGTGCGGGTCGGTGTAGGCGTCGTCAACGATGACGCTCTCACCCGTGGTAAAGACGTGGCCCGTCACCCCCGTGGTGTTGAGGATCCGGATTTCGCGGTGATAGCCGCCCTGCGCGACGCGGGAATACAGCTCATTGGTCGTGGGGTCGTTCAGGAAGAGTGTTCCACGCTCTGCGTTCAACTCTGCCATCGCCACTTCGATGAACGTGGCGAGCGCCTCGTCGAGCGATTCCGTCTCGGCCATTTTCTGGGAGAGTCCGAGCAGCAGTTCCAGCACCCGGACGCGATCCTTCTTGGCGATACCTGCAAGCAGCGTGTCCATGCTTGCGTCTGTCATGCTGCCCTTTGCCTCGACCTTCTTCTTGGCGGTCGGCTTGCTTTTGGTCTCGCTTTTCATGCTAGCTCCTCATGCTTTCCGCCTCGATCAACTCGCGCAATGCGATGACCGTTGCTTCCAGCTGTTGAATTTCACCTTTGGATGTGCGGACTGCGTCCTGCAATGACTGTGTGTGTTCGTGGCGCTGATGTTCAATGGCTTCACGCTGCGCTGCGATCGTCGATTCAAGCTGTTTGATCTGCAGGCTGCTCGCCGTGACTGCCTCACGTATGGCTCTTGCCTTGTCGGCACTCTCGGTCTCGAGTGCAGCCCGTAGCTCGGCAGCAGTCGACCGAAGCTGCGTCATCTCCTTGTTGGCATTGCCCAGCGCGGTGCGTACGGCCGACTCCCGTTCTGCGCGCGACTCTTCCAGAGCTTCACGCAACGCTGCCGAGGTCGACTTGAGTTGTGCGATTTCCTGATTGGCCCCGACCACCGCCATTCGCACGGCTGATTCCTTGTCACCGCGCTCTGCTTCGAGCGCTTCGCGCAACGCCGTCGACGTTGACTTGAGCTGGGCAATCTCAAGGTTGGCCGCGCCAACTGCTTCGCGCACAGCCTTGGCTCGGGCTTCCCGCTCTTTCTCCAGCTCATCACGCAGCGCCGCCGATGTCATCCTCAGTTGCGAAATTTCGTGGTTCACCGTGAAAATCGCCTCGCGTACTGCTTTGCCGCGCTCGTCGCGTTCTGTTTCCAGCGTATGGCGTAGCGCCCCGGAGGTGGATTTCAGCTGGGCAATTTCACCGTTGGCGGCGAGGACGGCGTCGTGCACGGCTTTCGCGCGTGCATAACGCTCGGCTTCAAGCGCCTCCCGCAGCGCGGTTGACGTTGCCTTGAGCTGGGCCTGCTCCTTGTTCATGTCGAGGGTGAGCTGGCGAATCGCAGCTTCCTTCTCGGCCCGTGACTCTTCCAGAGCCGCTCTCAGGGCGGTGGCGGCCGCCTTGACCTGGATGGCCTCATTGCCGGCTGCCACGGTCGCCGCATGGACGCCGGTTTCCTTGTCGGCATGCGCCTTCTCCAGTGCATCGCGGAGCGCGGCAACCGTGTTCTTCAGATCGCGGATATCAAGCGCCGCAAGCTGAGCGTCAGAGGGCTTGGAAGTGGAAGGGGGCTGGGCCATGGTCAGTGCAAATCATATGCGAAACGCAAGACGAATGAGTGTAGCGAATGCGAAAGGCCCTGTACCCACAGTTGCCGGATTGTCACTTCAGCGGTTTGACAATCAGAATTGTGTCGAATTCGCCATCGCGTGCAAGTCGATGCGTTGAGTGCCCGCCTACTTTGCTAGCGTCAACTTCAGGAGCGCAACAACCTGGGCAGCAAACAGGTCGTGAACCTTCTCCTGCTTTCCTTTGAAGTCGAAGGTGGGTGAACGTGAACCCGTGTACATCAGCACGGCCACCTTGCCCCGCACGCTGGGCTGCCAGTCCTTGCCTGCGAATAGTCGCAATGCGGACATGCGCGCGCCAGCGTGCTTGAGGTCGATCTGAATGCCGACCTCGCCCAGCGCGTTGATGGGCAGGCGCGCCTTTCCGAATCCAGCCGCGCCCGGGGCAAAGCTCATTTCACTGCCCCACACCTCCGCAAGCAGGCAGGCATAGAGACTGGGAACGGGATGTCCGCCGAACACTTCCAGCATTGGCGCCCGTTCCGGCAAACGTACATCGGCAAAGCAGACACGTGCCGCTTTGTCGCTGAAGCGTGCCAGCGGCAGCCAGCCTTCGTCGCCCCTGATGGCGGGCTCGAACGGCGGTTTGCCGAGGTGACGAAAGCGCGTTGGCAAATCACGCGACGTGGGCGGTTCCCGGCTGATGGTGGCCTGAAGCACTGTGCGGCCTTTGCCGATGGCGTCCGTTAGCTGAGTGTTGTCCGGCTCTTTGCCCGGGCCATCGAGGAAAAACTTGAGGACAACCGCCTTGGCGCCTGCGCTGTGAAGCGCGGCCGTGATCTCGGCGAGCTGGGCACGCGAAGGGAAATCACCATGTGACTTGGCAGTGGCGCGGTCGTAGTCAACAAAGACGACTTGAGCAGCAACAGGTGCCGTTGCAAGTGTCCAGAACGCGATCGCGGCAATGGCAGCTTGCCGGCAGACTGCAGAGGGGGAACAATGCGTCATGATTTTTTCATCCTCTTGGGTGATGCTTCGCATGAATCTGCTTCAGCCGCTCCCGCGCTACATGGGTGTAGATCTGGGTCGTGGTGATGTCCGCGTGACCCAGCAGCATCTGAACGACGCGCAGGTCGGCACCGTGATTGATGAGATGGGTGGCGAAGGCGTGGCGCAGGGTGTGTGGGGACAGCTCAGTGCGAATATTCGCAATGCGGGCGTGGCGCTTGATGAGATGCCAGAACGTCTGCCGCGTCATGGCGCTGCCCCGGCCCGTGATGAACAGCGCATCGCTTTTCTTTGCGCCCAGAATTCGTGGTCTTGCTTCACGTTGATAGCGCGTGATCCACTCCGCCGCTTCCTGTCCCAGCGGCGTGAGACGCTCCTTCGAGCCCTTCCCGAGTATTCGCACCACGCCCATGTCCAGACTGACCTGCGCGATTTTGAGACCCACCAGCTCCGACACGCGGAGCCCGGAGGCGTAAAGCGTCTCCAGCATGGCCTTGTCGCGGAGACCGAGATCGGTCGACAGGTTCGGTGCATTCAGCAGCGACTCCACTTCGGCCTCTGACAACGACTTCGGCAGCGAGCGGGGCAGTCGCGGCGAGTCGAGATCCTGACTGGGGTCGTCGGTGATCTCACTTTCGCGCAACAGGAACGCGAACAGGCGCTTCAAGGATGAGATGGCCCGCGCGCTCGTTCGCGGCGACGCAGATTTCGCTTCGATGAGGTACGCGAGGTAGGCAGACAAAGTGTCGCGGCGGACATCGGCGAGCGACAGCGATTGCGTCGCCAGCCAGCGCGCAAGCTGTGTGGCGTCACGCCGATAGGCGTCGATGGAGTTCTTCGCCAGTCCGTCAGACAGCCACAGACTGTCGGCGAACCGATCAATGAGTGCGGCGTCCTGTGCCATCAGTCAGAACAACCCAGATTGCGAACGCGATAAGCCGGGCCAGCCTTCATGTGTGAGCAGCCAGCGCTTGATCGCAAGCGTGTCTTCACTCGTGCCGCCCATGAATCCGCCTAGCCCACTGGCTGCCACGATGCGATGACACGGGACGACGATCGGTACAGGGTTCTGCCCACAGGCTGAGCCAACCGCGCGCGCATTGGAGCCCACCTCCTCGGCGATCTGGCCATAGGTGCGCGTTTCGCCCGGCGGGATGGCGCGCATGGCTTCCCACACCTTCAGCTGATGCAGCGAGCCGGTCAGGCGGATGGGTAGATCGAAACTGTACTTGGGGTTGTCGAGGTAGGCGGAGAGCTGGACGCAAGCGAGGTAGGCGAGCGTGTCGGGTGCGGGTGCTTTCGCCCGGGTGCCGACGGGAAGCAGCGAGAGCGCAATGACATGTCGGTCGTCGGTGCGCACACCCATCGCAAAGGCCGGCCCCTTCACGATGGCGCTGAAGCCCTCGGCGTCCATAATGGCAGCATCCTTCGGCGACGTCATGCCTGCGCAGTCTGTTGCTGCGCTATCTTGGCCGTACTTGTTGGTGGCTTCCTCATCTTTGCCCGGATCTCCGGATCAATTCGCCATGGCGGCGCGTTGCCGTCGGCGCGGCCACTGCATCACGAGCACCAGTACCAGCAGCGCGAACCCGACCAGGTCGAACCAGGATCGCGGAATGATCATCAGGATGCCGGCGACCACAAGAATCACACGCTCTGCAAGCGTCGTGCGGGTGAGCAACCAGCCTTGTGCACCGGCGGCGAGCGTGGCGATGGCAACAAACGATATCGCGATCACCATCGCGACGTCCTGCCAGTTGGCAGCCCAGCTCATCGTGCTCGGCAACTTCAGCAGGATGCCCGCACCGAACGGATCGAGGACGAAGATGAACGGGACCACGAAGGCGGGCAACGTGTACTTCCACGACTGCAGCGTGGTCTTGTACGGATCGCCGCCGGTGATGGCTGCCGCGGCGAAGGGTGACAGCGCCGTGGGCGGTGATACTTCGGATAGCACTGCGTAGTAGAAGATGAACATGTGCGCCGCATAGTCCGGGATGCCGAGTTGGATCATCGCTGGTGCTGTGATGACGGCACAAATGATGTAGCTCGCCGTGACCGGCACTGCCAGGCCCACGATCCACACGATGAGTGCTGTGTAAACGGCCGTGAGCATCACGCTGCCCCCGGCGTACGCGATCACGATGGACGAGAACTTGAGTCCCTGGCCGGTCAGTGTGACCACGCCGACGATAATGCCCGCTGCTGCGCAGGTGGCGGCAACATTGAGCACCTGGGTCGTGCCGCCCTCCAGCGCCTTCACCAGTCCTGAGTTCCACACGCCCTGGATGAACGGGCGCTTGCCGGTGAAGACATCGTACGGAATGAGCGCGCAGTCGCGATGCAGGAAGCTGACCGCCAACGCGACCAGCGTTGCATAGAACACCGAGAGTGTCGGCGAGTAGCCCAACAGCATGAACACGACGATGGACACCAACGACATGAAGTGGAACCAGTAACCCTTGGCCAGCTCCCACGCGGTGGCTGCCCGTTCGAAGGGTACCTGTCCCATGCCGTACTTCCGCGCATCCAGTTCCACCATGAAGAAGAGCGAGAAGTAAAAGAGCAGCGTCGGCACCGTGGCCATCAGGATCACTTCGAGATACGAGATCTTGAGGAATTCCGCAATGAGGAAGGCGGCAGCGCCCAGCACCGGTGGCGAGATGATGGCGCCCAATCCGCCGGCCGCCAGCAGTCCCCCTGCGGCGTTCTTCTCGTAACCGGCTTTCGAAAGCATCGGAAATGCGACTGAGCCAATGGTCACTGTAGTGGCGACACCCGATCCGGATGGCCCGCCCAGCAGGAACGATGACAGCACGACAGTGCGCCCCGCCCCGGTCGGCTTGCCGCCCATGGCCGCGAAGCTGAAGTCGAGAAAGAACTTGCCCGCACCGGAGTACTGCAAAAAGGCGCCGTAGATCGTGAACAGGATGATCAGCGTGGATGACACATCAACTGCCACGCCGAAGATACCCTCCAGTGTCATGTACATGTGCCCGATGATGCGATCAATGTCGTAGCCGCGATGCGTCCACGGGGCGGGCAGGTGCTGGCCGAAGAGCGCATAGAGCAGGAACACGCCGACGACGATGGGCATGATCCAGCCCGACGTGCGGCGCGTGGCCTCCAGCACCAGCACGATGAGCGCCACCCCGAAAATCTTGTCCCAGTTGTTGGGTGTCACCACGCGATCAGTGAAATCGTCACCGCCTGCAAGAAGGTAGGCAATCGTGGCGACAGAGACAACAATGGCGATGAGGTCCCACCACATCAGCCGGTCGCGAAAGCGCTTGGCCACCGGGAAGAGCAGGAACGACAGCACCAGCACGAGCCCGACGTGGATGGCCCGCAGCTTGTGCGTGGGCACGATGTCATACGCAGCATAGAGGTGAAACAGCGTGCTGCCGATAGCGAACAGGGTCACGAACGCGGCCAGCCAGCCTTTCAGGTGGCTCGCCGCACCTTCCTCTTCCTCAATGAACTGCTCCGCCTTGGCAAGGGCCTCGGCACTGATTGCGTCTCCCTCGTGTGCCGCCTTGGGTGCCGGGGGCTGGTCAGATGGGCTCAATGGCGCCTCCTCGTATTCTTATCTATCCGAATGATAAGGCCTGGCTGCCACCGGCGGTGAACCCCGCCTCCACGACACCCGTGGGGAACTCCGCCGCTCTCGACGGCTCGAAGGAACCGGTGCTGGCTTTCCGGGGCGCTTTCTTATAGGCTCACGCGCGGTGCTGTCAATCCATCAATAAGGAGGAAAACATGAAAAAACTGGGAATTGTTGCCGGTCTGTTGACCGCGTTGCTGCTGCCTTTCACGGCAGTGGCTCAAGTGAAAATATCCATCGCCACCGGAGGTACTGGCGGCGTCTACTATCCACTGGGCGGCGGTATTGCCAATGTGCTGTCCAAGCACGTGCCGGGCATGCAGGCCACGGCAGAGGTCACCGGGGCATCGGTGGAGAACATGAAGCTGGTCGGTGCGGGCAAGTCCGACGTAGGCTTCACCATGGCCGACACCGCCTGGGATGCCTACAAGGGCAATGACAAGTTCAAGGACAACGCCCAGCCCGTGCGCGCATTGGCCGTGTTCTATCCCAATCATGTGCAAGTCGTGACCGTCGAAGGCCGTGGCATCGACAAGCTCGCCGATCTCAAAGGCAAGCGCATCTCAACCGGTTCGCCGGGTAGCGGCACGGAGGTTGTTGCGTTCCGAATCCTCGAAGCGCTGGGGCTGGACAAGGACAAGGATGTGAAGCGCGAGCGCCTCTCCATCGCCGAGTCTGTCAATGCCATGAAGGACGGCAAGATCGATGCACTGGTCTGGGTGGGCGGCGTGCCAACGCCTGCGTTGACCGATCTCGCGGCCACGCCCAACACCAAGATCAAGCTCATCGATCACAGCGAGGTGCTGGACAAGATGAAGGAAAAGTATGGTCCGCTGTACGTGAAGACCAAGATCCTCGCCAAGTCCTATCCCGGTCAGGACAAGGACAACGAGAACATTGCCGTGTGGAACATCCTGGTGGTGAACGAGAAGGCCAACGAGAAGGTGGTCTACGACATCGTCAAGACCATGTTCGAGAAGAAGGCTGAGATCGTCGCCGTGCACAAGGATGCGATGGCATTGGAGTTGTCGACGCAGCTGACGGGCGGGTCACCGATTCCGTTTCATCCGGGGGCGCTGAAGTACTTCGCGGAGAAGGGGCTCAAATAGTGTGATTCGCGACGGCGTTGCCGCGCGAATCACTCGCCTGCGGTGTAGCGGACCCGTTGGGCCGCTTACCTGGGCGGGTGTGGAGATGTAGCGAAGGTGCCCGCGTTGTGCGGGCGCTTTTGCTTTTTTGGGTTGCGAATATTCGCAAGCGGCGGGCCGAACTGAATAGGAATAGGGCAGGTCGTCGTTGCGTGCCTTTTGAATTGGGTAGCATTTGTCGCAAGGAGGTGTGCTGAACCATGACCAAGCAGGATTTCTACATAGTCGCGAATTTCGACTCTGGGGTAGGTGTTTCAACGATCTGTGAGATGTCCACGCCTTGCAATGCCTCAAATTGCTTTATGAGGGTAAAGGCCGCGTACGTACAGTGGCGTGCAACGCTCCGGTCCGGAGCACATTCGCTGTCCATTCAGATTGCAGTGCCCCGCCGAGATGACACTTATCGTGATCTTCTGCGTGATGTGTGTCTTCTGTGGAACGTGGACTCAGAGTTGAGTGCCCTGGATCCCCTTCACATTGAGGTCACATTGTCGAATTGTGGCGAGTGCTGGATTGGCTGCTCCACAGCTGTTGACTTGGCCGACAACACGGCCAAACAGGGCGAGATGCGCCCATTTGAATGGTCTGATGTCATCAAGGAGCAGGGCACGCGCCAGCAGGCGCTGCTTGAGCAGGAGGTCTCCCGCCGGCGGACGAACCCGGTCAAGAACCCCGTTGTGTTGCCTCGACGAATTGCATCCGAGATTGCTGAATATTTACGTTTAGAGTTTGGGGAAAGCGCGCGGACTGGTGTGAAGGCAGGTCAATTGAAGTTTGAGGGGGAATACCTCATCGACGGTGTGCCTACGCAATACTGGCGATACCCTACATCAAATCCGACAAAACCCGGGTGGGCCACAGTGGAGCGTTTTGACGGCACTTACAGTCTAGGCATGACAACTATCCCGCCGCCATCGAATCATGCTAAGGATGCGAAAGAGGGGGCAACTTGAATTGTTTTTTCACTCGACCTATCGCTGGACGCAGACGAAACACCCATGCGACAGTTCGCCCGCAAGCACTTCACTACGCGAATTGGAAATGAGCCATGAACAACGTGATGACTTACAAGGGGTACTCGGCAAGCATGACCTTCGATCCGGAGGACAAGGTCATCGTCGGCCGTGTCCTGGATGTTGATGACATCATCATCTTCCATGCAGAGTCGGTAGCTGAGTTCGAGGCCGCATTTCATGAGGCCCTCAATGAGTACCTTGCGGCTTGCAAGAAGCTCAAGACTGCTCCGGAAAAGCCCGCCAGCGGAAAGATCATGCTGCGCATTGCGCCGAAGGTTCATGCTGCAGCCATCAAGGCTGCGGCAAAGAGCGGCATCAGCCTCAACAAATGGGCGGAGCAGACCCTGGGATCGGCTGCAAAGTAACGCCTGACCTCCCATGTATTGATCTACCTTGCTGGCTGCTGAAGTCGAACATAGACGCAAACTCGCGCAGCATTGTCTGGCAGGGCGGCCACTGCGAATATTCGCATCACCCCCAGAGCAGCACACCTAACACCAGCCCCGCAATAAACACCGTCTCCACGACGATCAGCGCCACCGGCTTCCAGCCCATCACCGCCATATCTTTCAGCGATGTCTTCATGCCGATGGCGGCGATGGCGGCGACCAGGCACCAGCGCGATACTTCTCCCGCGCTTGCCTGAAGCATCGGCGGAATCCAGCCCATGCTGTTTACGCCGACCAGCACCGCAAAGGCCACCGCGAACCAGGGCAGCAGCGGCGCCTTCTTCACATTGTCCGGGCTGTTGAGATGGGTGATGAGAGAAATCACGAACACCACCGGCAGCAGCATGGCCACGCGCAACAGCTTCACGATGGTGGCGGTGTCGCCGGCCTCCTTGGAGATGCTGTAGCCGGCACCCACCACCGGGTTTGCTTCTTGGATGGTGCCGCCCTCTTAGGATTCCCTCGCCTTACGCTTGGGCGAGCCGTTGCAGGCGTTACGGGCTCTTGAGTGTAAGCACGACACGCTTGTCGAGGTTTAGCTGCTGGCGGATATGTCCAAAATGCTTCTTGATCAGACGCTCCTTCAAACCGGACGATTCGGCACTTGCGAGCGCCTTTTCGATCAAAGGCTTCAATTGCGCGTGTTGTTGAGAGAGGTAATAGAACGCGTCGTGGTTGTAAGTCATCAGCACATGGGGTTCGATGGCCAGGGAGGGTCGGTTTGCCGCCTCATCGACGATCTCGAGGATACTGCGCGGGAAGTAGTCTATGCCGCGCTGTCCCGCTGCGACCATGCCAAACAGAACCCGCCAGTCACCGGTTGGAGTGTAAGTTTTGAGCCCATTTGCCTTCCAGACTTCAACGTCGTACCAGATTTGTCCGAATCCGGCCACCAATCCCGACTGCTGCAGGTCGGCGACGGTGCGCACCTTTTGGAACATGTTCTCCTGCCCCCTCCGCACGAAGGCCACCCGCGAGCCATACAGCCCATTGGTCAGTCTGTTCCCGATTCGAACGAACTTTGCATCGCGCTCTTTCGTCTGGAGGCCCCAGAAGATCGACAATTCACCGGCTTCGAGCATTGCATACGCGCGGCTTTGAGGCAGATCCTTGACGCTGTTGAGCGTCACCGTCTGTCCGATATTTGCCAGAGATTCCTTCAGCAGCTCGTGAAAAAAAGCATGCTGAGGAAATGGGGCACCGGGTATGGTCAACTCCAGGGGTGCAGCCGCAACATCCAGGCAAACCCAGAGCGCCAGTATCCAGAGCCCCTTCGATTTCGCAATCATCGCTGATAGACGCACGATTGACCGTCCTTTCGTGAAAGGTTGCCGATTTCGCATGCGTCAGGCTGACGCTGAGCGGTAATTTGCACGTCTCAACGCGGGAAAGTCAAGTTCTGTGCGGCTCGGCGGGCGGTGGATTCAGCGGCACATCGGGCTGCTGCGAAGCGGACATGCGCAGCAGGTCGACAAATGCATCGGCCGCCACCGCTCGGCTGAAGTAGAAACCCTGTGCGGCGAGGCAGCCGCGGGCCTTGAGGAATTGCGCCTGCTCTGCAGTCTCCACGCCTTCAGCCACCACCTTCAGGCGCAAGCTGTGCGCCATGGCGATGATGGCCGTAACGATGGCGGTGTCGTTGGCGTCACGGTCGATGCCGGCCACGAACGACTGGTCGATCTTCAGTGCGTGAATGGGAAAGCGACGCAGATAGGACAAGCTTGAGTAGCCGGTGCCGAAGTCGTCGATGGCCAGCTCTATTCCCTGGTCGGCGAGCTGACGCAGCGTCGCCATGTTCTCCGGACTCTCCTTGGTCAACATGCCTTCGGTGATCTCCAGCCCCAGTGCAGTCGGTGGTAGCCCGGTCTCCTGCAAAATGCGTGCAACCAACTCGGAAAATCCAGGGCGCTGCAGTTGTTGCGGGGAAAGATTTACGGCGATGCGCAGCCCGGGGTGATGGGACACGCGCCAGCTCGCGGCTTGCGCGCAGGCATCGTACAGCACCCGCTCACCCAGGCGCACGATGAAGCCGGTTTCCTCCGCGATACGGATGAAGTCACCGGGCGGCACCATGCCCGTCTCCGGCCTTTGCCAGCGCACGAGGGCTTCGGCGGCAAAAATGCGCCCGCTCCCCAGGTCCACCTGGGGCTGAAAATGCAGCAGAAACTCCCGACGCTTGAAGCCTTGATGCAGGCTGTTGGCGATGTCGAGCCGCGTCTCAGTTTCGCGGTGCATGTTCCTGGTGAAGAACTGGTAATTGTCGCGGCCCTGGGACTTGGCGTGGTACATGGCGGTGTCGGCCGCCCGCAGCAAGGCGTCCGCGTTGTCGCCATCGTCGGGATACACGCTGATGCCAATGCTGCCGCTAGTGTAGAGGTCGTGATTGCCCACGCTGAATGGCAACCGCAGTTCTTCCAGCGCCTTGGTGCAGACCAGCAGGATGGCGCTGGCGTCCGCCAAGTCCGGCAGATGGATGACGAACTCGTCGCCGCCCAGGCGGGCGACGCTGCCAGTGCCGCTGATGCAGTATTGCAGTCGCTGCGCCACGGTACGCAGAAGCTGATCGCCTGCAGGATGTCCGAATGCGTCATTGACGTTCTTGAAGCGATCCAGGTCGATGAGTAGCAGAGCGGTCAGGCGACCGGTTGCCTTCGCCTCGGTGATCGCGAGACTTACCCGCTCGCGGAACAGCAGCAGGTTGGGCAGCTCGGTCAGACTGTCATGCTGCGCGAGATAGCGGATGCGGATTTCCGCGCGCTCACGCTCGGCCACTTCGGCCCTCAACTGCACATTTGCTTGGGCCAGTTCAGCCGTGCGCGCCTTGACCCGGGCTTCCAGGTCGTCATGTGCTTGCAACAGCTTGCGCTGCGCCGAACGCAGCGCAAGATGGGTCTTCAGGCGCGCCAGCAGCTCGACGATCTGGAAGGGCTTGGTCACATAGTCCACGCCGCCAGCATCGAAGCCTTTCAATACGTGATCGGACTCTATGAGGGCGGTCATGAAGATGACCGGGATGTCGCGCAGCGCTTCGTCAGCCTTTATCCGTCGGCAGGTCTCGAAGCCGTCGATGCCGGGCATCATGACGTCCATCAGAATCAGGTCCGGATGCACAAACTGCGCGCGTCGCAGCGCCTCGGCGCCATCCTCGGCGATGACCACGCGAAAGCCGAAACCCTCCAGACTTTCCACGACCACGCCAAGGTTGGCGGGCGTATCGTCGACGATGAGTATTGTCGGCGTGTCCTGCGCGCTCATGAAGCGGCTCCGTTGCGGTAGTCCTCGGCCAGCGCCATGATGGCTTTGGACTGATAGCGCCGCGCCAAGTCCACGATGCGTCTGGCGAAGGCGGCGTAGCGCTCGTCATGGGCTTCCAGTTCGGCCGCCCAGCGCTGGATGTCGCGCATGTTGCCAACCTCGGCGAGGCGGCTGAAAACTTCCATCTGTTCGGGCGGGGGTGTGATCATGGTTTCGGTAACGCGCCCATCGGCACTCGCTGATGGGGGCTTTTCACGGTGGTGAATCCATGTCA
The DNA here is from genome assembly GCA_031394355.1 of Betaproteobacteria bacterium. Lineage (GTDB taxonomy): Bacteria > Pseudomonadota > Gammaproteobacteria > Burkholderiales > Usitatibacteraceae > JAEUMY01. The sequence goes on from JANNSU010000059.1 coordinate 16,382, forward strand.
ATCCCAGCCTTCGGCCGATCTCCGCGAGCAGGGCAGCCTGGTCGAGAGGCTTCTCGAAAAAGGCGTCGGCGCCTGAGCGCAGGCTGTCCTCGCGGTCCTGCTGGGTGGCGCTGGCGGACATGACTATGATGGGAATCTGTTCGAGCCCGGCCATCCGACGTATGAGGCGCATGGCCTCAAGACCGTCCATCACCGGCATCATGATGTCCATGATGATGAGGTCGGGCTTTAGTCGGCTGGCCTTGTCGACGCCGTCTTGACCATCAACCGCCTGATGAATGTGGAAACCCAGCGGGCGCAGCAGGTCGACGACCACGGCGCGGTTCGCCTCCACGTCGTCAACGATCAGGATCGACCGCCGCGGGCCGCAGTAGCCGCTTGCCAGAAGCGTTTCGACGGCGGGCGCCGCCGCCGCCGCCAACGGCAGGACCAGCTCGATCCAGAAGCGGCTGCCGACGCCAGCTTTGCTATCGACATGGACATCACTGTCCATCAGGCGCGCCAGTTGGCGTGTGACGGCGAGCCCGAGCCCTGTGCCGCCAATGCGGCGCTGCGCCTCGCTGACCTGCTCGAAGGGCTGAAACAGCGATCGCAACTGCTCTTGCGTCATGCCGATCCCCGTGTCGCGCACCTCGAAACGCAGACGGCAGCGGCCTGCGTCATGGGGCGTCGCGCGCACGCTGAGCGCTACCTCGCCGTGGTCGGTGAACTTGATCGCGTTCCCCAGCAGATTGAGCAGCACCTGGCGCAGCCGCATCTCGTCGCAACGCACCGCCGAGGGCAGGTTCTCGCCCGCATCGAAGCTGAAGACCAGATTCTTCTCCTCTGCCTTGACGCGCACGATGTCGCTCACCACCGCGAGAAAACCACGCACATCGATGACCGTGGCATGCAGCTCGAACTTGCCGGCCTCGATTCGAGCGAGATCGAGAAGGTCGTTGATCAACATGAGGAGGTGCTGGGCGCTTCGTTCGATGGTGCCCAGGCCTGCGGCCTGGTTTGCCGCGAGATTCCTGTCGCGCCTGAGGATCTGCGCATAGCCCAGCACCGCGTTGAGCGGTGTGCGCAGCTCGTGGCTCATGCTGGCCAGAAAGTCGCTCTTGGCCTGGCTCGCCACTTCCGCCACCTCCTTGGCCACTTGCAGCTGGGTCGTTCGTTCATGCACCAGCTCCTCGAGGTGATCGCGGTGGCGTTCCAGCTCCTGCTCAGCCTGCACCCGCCGTTCGATGTCCTGGTTCAGCTGCAGATTCTTGGTCTCCAGCTCGCCGAACAGCGCGCGCAGCGACTGGCGGGTGCGTTCCAGGCTCCCTCCCAGCTTGTTCAGCTCGTCGTGGCCGTGCCACTCGAATGCGCTGTCGAGCTCGCGCCTGGACAGTCGCTCGGACTCATGCATCAGTCGTTCGATGGGCCGCAGCAGGCGTACCTGCAGCAGCGTCAGGATGAGCAGCACGCTTAGCGCCAGCTGGCCGGCTACGGTGAAGAGAAAGGTGAGGCGGTCGCTGGCAATGACCTCTGCCAGAAGCCCGTTGTCCATCTCCACCGAAGCGTAACCGATCGTCAGATGATTGCGCACGATGTCCCGCTCGATCTTGAACTGGCGGTCGCGGCGCCGCACCGGATAGTCATTGATGAGGAAGGCGCCAAGATTCTTGTCGCGTACGACAAGCGCCACTACGCGTTCATCGCCGATCAGGGAATCGAGCAGTCGCTGGCCGGCATCTTTGTCTAGGTTCCAAAGCGCTTCCTGCGCACCTAGCGCCAGAATGTCGGCCAGCCGCTTGTGATCTGCATCGAGCTGTCGCTCCAGCGCCTGCTCGCGCTGGCGTAGTGTGTAAAGGCTGGCGATGGAGCTGGGAAGCAGGAGGCCGACGACCACTGCGAGCACGATGGATGCCCTGAGTTTGAGCTGCAGTGTCGGCTTTCCAGCCATTCTTCCCCCCCGGACTGGCCAAGCGCAATCATAGTACGAAGTTCTCTTCGCCGGACAACGGTTGCATCAACGCCCCGGCCCAGGCTCCACAGCTGCGAGAGCTTTGCGATGCGTCGGGGAAGGCGCTTTGGATTTTCTTGTTTGTGGAACCGCACGATTCGTCTGCGCTGACGTCGGCCCCTCGAATGATGTCTGGCGCACACCCGGCGCCATCCTTGTGTTTTGCTGCCGAGCGTCGTGGCCAGCAACGACCGGATACCGGCGAGCGGCGATCACATCCAGCGCAGCGCGATCATCACTGCTGCCGCGATGAACACTGTCTCCACCACGATCAACGCCACCGGCTTCCACCCCATTACCGCCATGTCCTTGAGCGATGTCTTCATGCCGATGGCGGCGATTGCGGCAACAAGGCACCAACGTGAGACTTCACCCGCACCGGTTTGCAGTAGCGGCGGAATCCAGCCCATGCTGTTTACGGCGACCAGCACTGCGAACGCCACGGCGAACCAGGGCAGCAGCGGCGCCTTCTTCACATTGTCCGGGCTGTTGAGGTGGGTGATGAGTGAAATCACGAACACCACCGGCAGCAGCATGGCCACGCGCAACAGCTTCACGATGGTGGCGGTGTCGCCGGCCTCCTTGGAGATGCTGTAGCCCGCACCCACCACCTGGGCCACGTCGTGGATGGTGCCGCCGAGAAAAATTCCGGCGGCGCGATGATCGAGGCCCATTGCGCCGGCGAGAATGGGGTAGGCAATCATCGCAATGGTGGAGAGCGTGGCGGTGCCGATGACTGCAAAGCTCACATCGCGGTCCGTGTTTGGGTGTCGTGGCAGCACACTGCCAATGGCCAATGCTGCCGACGCCCCGCAGATGGCGACAGCGCCACCAGTCAGCACGCCGAATATTCGCGTTTGCGAGAGCAATCTTGCGGCGACCAAGCCCGCCGCGATAGTCAGCACGACTGCCGCAATGACCATCACCACGGTGCCCCAGCCCAGCCCGGCAACCTGGGCCAACGTGATGCGCACGCCCAGCAGAGCGACACCAATACGAAGCACCATGGACCCGGCGAATTGGATACCGGGCACGCATTCGCCTTCGTGTGAGAGAAAGTTGAGCGCCATGCCCAGCAGCAGGGCAAACAGCATGACCGGCCCGCCATAGTGCTCGGACAGGAACATCGCTGCAATGGCGATGACGGCGGCGACGGCGAGGCCGGGGAAGATGTGCTTCATGTCGGGAGTGTAAGCGCTCTGCGCTCGCGGTCAGGCTGAACAGATTGCGGCAAGCGATACATGCCTCTCATCCACACCGAGGAAAGGATGAACTCGGAGCCATGCCATCTTCAATTCGAGGTGGATTTGTGTTGATGCGAATATTCGCATCAACACAAATCCGGCAAAAGGCCCGGCAGACGTCAGGCGCTCTCGTACAACCGCGTCAACACAAACTCCCGATGCCCGAGTGCTTCCGCCGCAGTGAGGCGGCCATTGACGGTGCGCAGCATCATGTCGATCAACGCATCGCCAGCCTGGTCCATGTTCATCTCGCGGCGGAGCAGCCCGGAGGTGTCCACGTCCACATGCTCCGCCATGGTGCGAACAGTGCGCGGATTCGCGCAGATCTTGATGACCGGCAGGATGGGGTTGCCGATCACATTGCCCTGGCCGGTGGGGAAGAAATGGACGACGTAACCTGATGCCGCGCACAGCGTGACCATCTCGGCAGCGGCTGAGGACGAATCCATGAACCACAGGCCAGAATGGGTGGGCACCTCGGCCTTGTCCAGCACGCCGTCGACCACGCACTTCTTGCCGATCTTCTGGATATTGCCCAGTGCCTTTTCCTCGATGGTGGTGAGGCCGCCCGCGATGTTGCCCTTGGTGGGCTGTGACTCTGACAGGTCGCTGGTCTTGTGGCGGTTGATCATGGCCTGATATCGGTCAAACATGAACTGGAAGCGCTCGCGCACCTTGTCGTCGCGACAGCGCGCCATCACGAGCTGTTCACCACCCGTGATTTCGGATGTCTCGCCGAATACCAGTGTGGTGCCGAGCGGATAGAGCTTGTCGAATGCGTTGCCCACGGTCGGGTTGGCGCCGCAGCCGGACGTGGTGTCGGATTCGCCGCACTTGGTCGAAATCCAGAGATCGCTCAGCGGACATTCAACGCGGTGCTTCTCGCTCGCCGCTTGCAGGAACTCTTTGGCCTTGGCGGATGCGCGGCGGATGGTGTCGTGGTCGCCGTGGCCCTCGATACCAAATCCGACAACCGGTTTGCCGGTGGCTGCGATGGCATCCACGACCTTCTTGGTCCAGCCGTCTTCAATGCCGATGACCACGACTGCGGCGACGTTGGGGTTGGACCCGGTGCCGATCAGCGTGCGGAAGTGCAGATCCAGATCGGCACCGAACTGCAGGCGACCATAGGGATGCGGGATGGCCAGCGTGCCCTTGATGTTGTTGGCGACGGCCTCGCTGGCGGCATTGGAGAGATCGTCAACGGGCAGGATGATGACGTGGTTGCGTACGCCCACACGGCCGTTTTCGCGTTTGTAGCCCCAAAAACTCGTTTTGTCAGAGATCATTATTTGCTCGCTGTGTCAGTGCTTCGCTCAGTGGTTCTTGGCGATGGGTGATGGGGAATGGGTGATGAAATGCGAATATTCGCAATGTAGATGTTCATCACCCATCGCCCATCGCCGTTCACCATCTTTTCGTCTTGATGTTGTGCACATGCGCGTGTTCGCCCAGTGCAATGGGTGCCACGACACGGCCGATGTCCACGCCGTACTTGATGACGGTGTCGTCCTGGCTCAGCGCCTTGATGGCGAGCTTGTGGCCGATCGGAATGTCGCTCTGGGTCTTCAGGACCAGCGACTTGTCCTGCTCCATGATCCAGCCGGTGACTTCCTCGCCGGATTTCACGCCCTCCACCACGACGACTCCGACGGAGTCCCCTTCGTCATGCACTACGAAATGAATCATGTCCTTCTCCGTGCCCGTTGGCGGCTGCGCGGGCGCTGTTGTGCCAGTCGGAAATGATACGCGCCCGAATAATGTCAGTCAATTAAGTGATATAGATGAGTTGAGTCAAGTGTTGTCGGAGGATATGATGCATGTCCATGTCCAAGCGTTCCTCCAGGTCTCCTTCATCAACGCGCGCGCCGGGTTCCGGCACCGCGATTCCGCCTTCGCTCTCCACGGGTGCGCGGCTTGCGGTGCCCTTGTACAAGGAAGTAAAGCGGCTGATGTTGGAGACAGTCAGCGCGGGCGAGTGGCCACCCGCCTCAGCCATCCCGGCCGAGAAGGCGCTGGCCGCCCGATTTGGTGTGGCGATGGGCACCTTGCGCAAGGCCGTCGATGAGTTGGTGGCGGAGAACATCCTGGTGCGGCAGCAGGGCCGTGGCACGTTTGTGGCGCGGCACGACCGCGAGCGCATGATGTTCCACTTCTTCCATATCGTTGGTGCCGACGGCAGCAAGGAGACGCCGACGGTCCAGATGCTGGCGTTCCAGCGCGGCAAGGCGGATGCCGACGAGGCCGACCACCTGGGTGTTGCGGCAGGCGAACCCCTTTTCCGGATCGTGAATGTGCTGAGCCTCGTTGGTGTGCCGATCATCGTCGATCACATTGCAATCGTGCAGGCGCGGTTTTCGGGGCTCACTGCAGCACGTTTTCGTGACCGGCCGAACACGATCTACCATCTCTATCAAAGCGCCTTTGGCATCACTGTCTTGCGCACTGCCGAGCGCCTCCGCGCGGTGTCTGCCGATGCGGACGCTGCGGGCGTGCTGGGCGTGCGCACGGGCGCGCCGCTGCTGCAAATTCGGCGCACTGCGCTCTCCTTCAATGATCAGCCGGTGGAGTATCGCTGTTCGCTGGTGAACACCGCCGCGCACGAGTACTTCAGCGATCTCGCCAAAGCGGGCTAGCCTGCGACCGACACCTGCGCCAATCCTGCATCCACGATGAGGTTCTGCCCGGTGACGGCAGCGGACTCGTCCGATGCCAGGAACAGCGCGGCGCGCGCGACATGGTGCGGATCAAGTCTGAATTTAAGACACTGGTACTCGATGAAGCGGCGGTCCGCCTCCGGGTCGCGCCACAACGCTTCCTGCTTCGGTGTGACCACGGCACCCGGCACCAGTGCGTTCACGCGAATATTCGCATCCCCCAGTTCCCGCGCGAGTGAGCGCGTCATGCCGGAGATCGCAGCCTTGGCCGCCACATAGCCGGTCAGCTCTGCCCGCCCTCGCATCCAGGACACCGAGCCGAGATTGATGATGGAGCCGCCGCCCGCGCGGGCCATGCCCGGCGCCACCTGCTGGATGGCAAACACGTGATGCTTGAGATTGACCGCCTGCGTTTCATCCCAGCTCTCCGGGGTGAGCTCCGCGAGCGTGTGGCGGCGATCGTTGCCGGCGTTGTTGAGCAGCACTGCGACAGCACCTGACTCCTGCTCGATCCGGGCCAGCAGGGCCTGATAGGCGCGCACATCGCGGATGTCGCAGGGCGCGAACACCGGCGTGTGGCGCAGGCTGCCCAGTCTGGCAACAAGTGCCGTACCGGCAGCGTCATCGAGATCGCAGAAATACACGCGCGCATCCTGCGCGGCGAAGTGCTCCACCAGACACGCGCCGATGCCGCTGGCACCGCCGGAAATGAAGACCAGCCGGTTGGCAAGGGACGGGTAGCGGGCCATGTCGGGAAAGTCGGGATGTGCCATGTCACTTGTCCAGGTAGAGCGGTTCCGGCCGGCCCGGAACATCCAGCTCGCATTGAAACACGGCGCCGGATTGTGGATAGCGATGCAGTTCCGCGGCATCTGCGCCATCGCGCGCGCTGGTGATGTAAAGCGTCATCAATCGTGGCCCGCCAAACGCGATCATGGTGGGCCGCTTTGCCGGCACGGCAAGCTTGCCGATGAGGCGACCTTTCGGATCGAAGCGCAGCACGCGACCGCCTTCGTATTGCGCGCTCCAGTAGCAGCCCTCGGCATCGAATGCCGCACCGTCGGGGCGTCCACCATAGTCCGGGCTGGTGCGGTTGTCCGCCACCCGGATGAATGGTCGACGCGTGGTCGGCTGGCCCTTAACGAGCGCGATCTGGTACACGACATGGGCGGGCGTGTCCGCCTGCAGCGCGTGGCGCCCGTCGGCCGTGAAGGCCAGCCCATTGCTCACCTTGACGCCGCGCTCAGTGGCGGGGCCGAATAGCCTTTGCACCGCGCCTTTGTCGAGACAGTACATGGCCGCTTCGGGGTGGGTGCGCGGCTCGAACATGGCGCCGGCCCAGAAGCGGCCGGCAGCATCCACCTTGCCGTCATTGAAGCGTTGGGTGCGGGTGTCGTAGGGCGCAGGCGCGACCTGAACCAGACGCCCTGAAGTCGGGAAGAAACGGTAGAAGCCATCTCGCAGCGCTGCCACCAATCCGCCATCGCGGGCAAGGCCGATGCAGCCCGGCTCGGTCGGCATGGCCCACGCCTTGTCCAGGCCCGCCGTGGGATCCAGCCGGTGAATGGCGCGACCGCTGATGTCGACCCAGTACAGCACCTGCTCCGTCACAGACCACAGCGGGCACTCGCCCAGCTGCGCCCGTGCCGCATGCAGCACCTCGGCCACGCCATGGTCCTTGACCCGCACGCTGCCTGTCATGGTGCAGGCTTTCCGGACACGGTCAGCCGCATGCTGGCCGAGAATGTGTCGCCGGGTGCCAGCACCCGGGCACCGGTGTCTCGCACGCCCTGCGCCGCGAGGGCGAAGGCGTTGATGACATGCGATACCGGCTCGATGGCCACAAAGTTGCGCCCGTCGCGTGGTGCGAAGCACACCACGAAGGGCAAGGTCTCACTGGCTTGCAGATGAAGCTTCAGGGTGCCGTAGTCGAGCCGTGCTTCGCGCTGCCACCCGGTGAAGACGTTGTCCACTTTCCATGGGGCCACCGGACGCAGTTCGCTGAAGTCCGCGCCCTCGGGCGGTGCCACCAGTTTGGTGGGCAGATTGTCCTCGCCCATTTCCCACATCCTCTGCCAGCGCGTTTGCAGATGCAGTCCTTCGCGGATGGGAAAGAAAGGATGAAAACCCAATCCGGCCGGCATGGCGCGCTGATCGCGGTTGGTGAGCGTCAATGCGATATCGAGCGACTGATCCGTCAGGCGATAGGTCTGGCTCACCATGAAGGCGAATGGCCAATCGGCATCGGGGCGGTGTTCAAGGACCAGCGTGGCTTCCTTGGCATCGGCGCGGAGCACCTGCCAGGGACGCAGCCACCCTACACCATGAATGGCATGGGGCTCTGGCGCAAAGTTGGGCCGCAGTGCATGCGTGCCATCGGGTGCGATGAGTTTGGCGTGGGCAATGCGGTTGGAATACGGCACCAGCGGATAACAGGCCATCTGGCGCACGCGCTTCTCCGTCAATGCCTCTGCCGGGGTCGGACGCATCAGGTCCTGGCCCTGCCACACCCAGCGCAAGAGCGCGCCACCGATGCCGGGTGCCAACAGCGCGCGGGACGTTCCCGCGCGGAGTTCAATGACCGGTTCCATGTCTGCTTGCCACCACATTGCCAGGTGCTGCGTCGGTTAACGTCACACCCACACTGGGCCGGCACATCGCCAAACTGAGACGTCCTGCCGGGCCGGAGAGTAACGCGCGATCCTGCGAATATTCGCAAGTGATCGGCGAGCCAACGAGACAGGGCGCACTCTCGGGCACGCCGAAAAGATGCAGGGTCTCAACCGGCCAGGCGAGGTCGATGGCACCCGTGTGCGACACAGCCGGCCCAAGTGCCAGGGCATGACCTTCGCGTCCCCAGAGGGCGAACTCGGTAGCGCCACGCTGCACCCGACGCACGCTGCCACCGGCTACGCGCTCACCCGTGTGCCAGTCGATCCAGGTCTCGCCCTGCGGGAAGTAGACTTCCACCTCACCACCCGGTGCCACGATGGGCGCGAACAGCAATGCCGGTCCGAACAAGTACTGCATCGGAAAGGCGCGCGCGGCGCGGTCATCCGGAAACGCAAGCGGCATCGCGCGCATCAGTGGCATGCCTGTGCGCGCAGCTTCTTCGGCGGCACCAGCGATATACGGAATCAGCCGGTAGCGAAAGCGCAGCAGCTCGCGTGCGGCAGCGAGTGCATCTGCGCCAAATCCCCAGGGCTCGCGCACGCCGATACCGTGATAGCGGAAATGCGAAGAGAACAAGGCGTTGGCTGTCCAGCGCAGGTAGAGCTCGGCATCGGGTTGGCCGCTGCCGTAGAAACCGCCGACGTCCGTGGCGTAGTAGGGCACGCCGGACAGGCCATAGCCCAGCGCCGCGCGGATACCGGCGGCCATGCCTTCCCAGTCACTCTGCGGATCACCGCCCCACTGCATGGGATAGCGCTGGGCGCCGATGAATCCGTCGCGTCCCCACACCATGGCCGGCCCGCGCCCATTGGCGTCGTTGAAACGTTGCGTCGCATCGAACACGCAGCGGTTGTAGAGCAGCGGATAAACATTGTGGAGACGCCTGCCGGTGTCGCCATTGGCGGCCACCATGTCGTCCTCCACCTGTTCACCGAAGTCGGTCTTCATGACATCCACGCCATCGGCGAACAATTTCTGGTGCTCGTCCGCCCACCAGCTTGCCGCATCAGGATGGGTGAAGTCGACCACGCCGGAAGGCGGCAGTGGCGTCAGCACGCTGCCGAAAGGGTTGTCGCCCGGGTCTTTCACCCAGTCAAACACGCGCGCCTTGCCCTTGTTTGGTCCGTTTGCATCGGTGAGCAGCCAGCCCTTCTGTTCCAATTCCGCGAACAGCGGCGAGTGGATGGAGATGTAGGGGTACTCCCACACACACACCTTGAAGTCATGCGCCTTAAGTGCTGCGAGCGACGCGCGCGCATCGGCGAAGCGCGCCGGGTCCCACTGGAAGTTGAAACGGGTACGTACCTCCCACGCTGCCCGTCCGTCCAGCGTGATGACATCGCAGGGAATGTCCTTCTCGCGCACTTCACGCGCCACCGCGATGGCCTCCTCGGGTGTCTTGTAGTAAGCCCGCGAGAGCCACATGCCGTAGCTCCAGAGTGGGGGCAAGACGGGGCGCCCGGTGAGTGCGGTATAGCGCTCAAGAATTGTGGCGGGATTGCCCGCGAAGAAGAACAGATCCAGCGCCTCGTCTTCCACTTCCAGCACATGGCTGCGGTGCGACCACTGCGGGAATCCCACACCATGCCGGGCAGGGGCGGTGGTGAGCGCCAGCAGTCCCCAGCCCGCGCTGCTCCAGCAAAACGGAATGTTCTTGTAGGACAGTTCCGTGTTGACGCCCAGTGCGTCCTCGATCCGTCCCCGGATGAGCTGGCCGCGTTTGTCGAGCGGGCCGAATTTCTCGCCGAAGCCGTAGACGGCTTCATCGGAGTCGAGTGCAAAAGCGGCCAGCCATCGCCGCGGCCCTGCATCGGCCAGCCCGAATGCAGGAAGCCGGCTGTGTCCACGGAAGTGTTCATCGGTGATGGAGCGGAGTACTCGCTCCGTCTGGTAATGGAGAGCCATGGTGAGCACATCCCGGCCGAGGTCGAGGCGCAGGTGGCCAGCGCTCAGGGTCCAGCCCTGTTGGGTCTCGATCACATCCAGCGTGCCGCCCGCTTCCGCCAGCACCAGCAGGCCATAGTCCGGTCCGCGCGGGGTGCCCAGCGTGATGCGCAGCATGCCCGGCGCGTGTGCGCTGACCCGAATGGGGACATTGCCCGCGCTGAAACGCGCCTGCCCGGCAGCCTTGTCGACAAGGACGACCGCGCCCAGTCGGGAAAACTCGCCTTGGGCGAGGGTTGAAGTATTGAGTTGGTCTGTAGTCATCCCTTGATGCCGCCCGATGTGAGTCCGCCCACGACTCGTTCCTGAAAGATGAGAATCACGATCACCACCGGCACCATGGCAATGACCAGGGCCGCGGAAATCGTGGGCCAGGGAAAGGAGAACTCGCCCTGATACATCTGGATGCCCACCGGCAGCGTGCGCCAGGCGGTGGCGGAATTGAAGGATAGCGCCAACAGGAATTCATCCCAGGCGTTGACAAAGGCAAGGATGCCGGCGGTGAACAGGCCCGGTGCAGAAAGGGGCACCACCACCCGCCACAGTGCGCCGAGGCGAGTGCAGCCGTCGATCATCGCGGCGTTCTCAAGGTCGCGCGGGATTTCCTGGAAGAAGCTCACCAGCACCAGTGTGCAAATGGGGAGATTCAGCACCGTGTACGGCAGGATCAGCGCCCAGTAGGAATTGAGCAGCGACAGCGAGCGCATGATTTCGAACAGCGGCACCATCAATGTCACCAGGGGAAACATCGACACGGCGACGATGCACGCCAGAATGAGGCCGCGACGGCGCAGGTTGAGGCGGGCGATGGCATAGGCGGCCAGTGCCGAGAGGAACAGCGAAAGCAGCATCGAGCCCAGCGCCACCACCACGCTGTTGAACAGATACACCGGCAGCGGCTGGTCGCGGAAGGCCGTGACGAAGTTGTCCCAGGACGGATTTGTCGGCCAGTAGGTGATGGGCTTGGCGGTCAGTTCGACCTCGCTCTTGAAGGCCGTGGCCAGAATCCACAGCGCCGGGAAGCAGCCGTTGACCAGCACGATGAGGGCGGCCATGGCGCGCAACATGGGACCATTGCTCAGTCCGCTCACAAGGGAGTTCATGTGCCTCCCTCACGACGGATGTGGCGCATGTAAACCCAGGTGGTAAGCATGGAAATGCCGAACATCACCACCGCCAGTGCCGAGCTGTAGCCCAGATCCAGATAGTCCACGGCGTTCATGTGGATATACATCGCAAGCGTCTGCGTGTCTTCGCCCGGGCCGGGCATGCTGTAGGGAATGTCGAACGACTGGATGGCCGTGAGTGTGCGGAAGATCAACGCTACCAGCATGGACGGCACCAGCAGCGGAAGCGTGATCTGGGTGAACTGAGTCCATTTGCTTGCGCCGTCCACTTCCGCTGCCTCGTACAGCGAGCGCGGGATGGTCTGCAAGCCGGCCAGCAGGATGAGCGCCATGAAGGACGAGGTTTTCCAGATCGTGGCGAGACACACGGCGGCGAGCGTGAGTGACGCCGAAGCCGACCAGATGACCGGTGCGAGCCCGAGGCGCTTCAGCACATCGTTGACGATGCCGTAGTCGCTGTGGAAGAACCACGCGAATATGAGTCCGACAAATGCCAGCGGCATGGCCCAGGGCAACAGCAGTGCCAGACGGACCGGCCCCTTCCAGCGCATCGCCGTGTTGGCAAGCATGGCCAGCCCCAGGCCCACCACGAGCGCCCCCGGGACAGTGACCGCGACGATGATCAGCGTGTTTTTCGCCGCCCGCCAGAATTGGGCGTCGTTGATCAGGAATACATAGTTTTCCAGTCCGGAAAAACGTGCCGGCTGTCCCGTGAGCAGACGAGCATCCTGCAGACTGTTCCAGGCCAGCACCAATACCGGATAGACAACGATGAGCGTGATGAAGGTGAAGGCGGGTGCCAGGAGCCAGATCGCCAGCGTGCGTTCGCTCGGATCACTGAGTCGGTCAACAAGGGATCGGTTGGTTGGCTGGGGCATGGGATAGGGAAGCGGTGCGGCGCTGTCAGGGACGCAAAGCCCGGGCGATCCGGTGCTCGATTTCGTTCAACGCCTGATCCGGCGTCCGCGCACCCGCCAGTACGGCATTGAGGTTGATGCGCAGTGCATCGCTCACGGGCCGATACATGGGCGTGACGGGGCGGGGGCGAGCAGTTTCCACCACCGCCAGGGCATCGGCAAACCAAGGCACTGCCTTGATCACCTCCGGGTCGCGGAATACGTCGGCATAAACCGGCTGCAGCGAGGCCCGCAACGCCAGTTTCTTGCTCACTTCCGGACTCGACAGCCAGATGGCGAGCTTGGCGGCCTCGGCCTTGTGGCGGGAATACGCCGACACCGCCCAGTTCCAGCCACCCATGCAGGACACCGGTTCGCCGTTCTCCATGGACGGCAGCCGTATGACGCCGACCTTGCCGGACACCTTGCTGTCCTTCGCCGTCTGAAACAGATTCCAGGCATAGCCCCACACCACGCCGAACAGGACGCGGCCGGCCTGGAATTCCTTGCGCGTGTCGTCGGTGCCGACTTCGGCGACATTGGGTTTTGATATGCCGTCGGCCACCATGCGTTGCCACATGGCCAGCCCGGCAGCGGCCTTGGGGCGGTCGAACGAAAATTTGCCGTCCTTGACGATATCGCCACCCAGGCTCCAGTAAGGCAGCAGAAAGGTGCAGACTGCGCCTTCGATGGCGCGGCCCTGGAAACTCAGGCCCTGCAAATTGGGATCTTTCTCTGCATCCAGCACCCTGCGCGCCGTGGCTGCCAGTTCTGGCCAGGTCGCAGGCGGTGCCAGACCGTGTTTGTCCAACAGATCCGTACGGTAGTACAGGAACATTGCATCGGCGAAGGCAGGCAGGGACTGCAGCTTTCCGTTGATGGTGTTGGCCTCGCGGTAGCGCGGCAGCAACTGCGCAAGACGGGCTTCGCGTCCGGCGCCCAGATGGCTGTCCAGCGGCTCGGCCCACTTTGCAGCGGCAAACTGAGCCGGGCGCACGATATCGATGAGAAACACATCGATGGAGTTGTCCCGGGCAGACAGGACGGTATTGAGATAGCGCTGCAGCAATTCGGACGTGGCACCGCCCACGTCGAGCGTGGCGACCACACCGGGATTCAGTTGCGAATATTCGCCCAAGAGCTCGCGGATGACTTCCGGCCGGTGTTGTCCGCCCACCAACACCTTCAGCTTCGTGTTTGCCTGGGCCATGAGGGAGCACGACATCATCAACGCCCACGCGGCCAACGTCCATCGGGCGGACCGGATGCATGACCCCATCCCGCGAGCCAATGAGGGAGCAGCCAAACGGGCCATCACGCGCGCGGGCCTATGGCAAGGCCGTCGTCTGCGCGAAACGCATGGGCGCGACGCATGTCCAGATGCACGGTCAGCCGGGCGCCGGGTTGAAGCTTGGTATCAGGCCCCCAGCGTGCGATCACGGTGCCCGCAGCCATGCTGAAGGTGACCAGCGTTTCTGCGCCGAGCGGCTCCACCACTTGCACCGTTGCTGCGACCGCACGCATCGCCTCGTGGATCGGTGCGGGATGCACATCCTCGGGGCGAATGCCAAGCTCCACAGTCTGGCCGCGGCAGGCGCCGAGGTGATCGATCAAGGGGGATTCAGGTTGCAGGATCGTCCCGTCCGTCAGATGCAGGCGTGCTGTGTCGGCATCCTCCACGCGCGCCGAAAGGAAATTCATCGGCGGCGACCCGGTGAAGCCGGCCACGAACTTCGAAGCAGGCTGGCGATAGATCTCTTCCGGGGTGCCCACCTGCATGATGCGTCCTGCTGACAGGACCACAATGCGCTGGGCCAGTGTCATGGCTTCCACCTGGTCATGGGTCACGTAGATGGTTGTCGTGCCCAACCGCTGATGCAGCAGCTTGATTTCGGTTCTCACCTCGGAGCGCAGCTGCGCATCCAGGTTGGACAGTGGCTCATCGAACAGAAACAGCTTGGGCTTGCGCACGATGGCGCGGCCCATGGCCACGCGCTGCCGCTGTCCCCCGGAGAGTGCGCGCGGTTTGCGCTCGAGCAGATGCTCGATCTTCAAAACTCTGGCGGCTTCGCGTACGCGCGACTCGATTTCCGCGCCGGGCAGCTTGCGCAATCGAAGGCCGAACGCGAGATTTTCGAACACGCTCTTGTGCGGATACAGGGCGTAATCCTGAAACACCATCGCCACATCGCGCTCACGCGGGGGCAGGTCGTTGACGACTCGCTCTTCGATGGCCACTGTCCCGGCGGTGATGCTCTCCAGCCCGGCGATCATGCGCATGAGCGTGGACTTGCCGCAGCCCGATGGGCCCACGAACACGACAAACTCGCCCCGCGCGATGTCGAGATCCACGCCGTGAATGACGGTCGTGGACTTGTCGTAGGCCTTGACGACCTGCCTGAGCGTAACGCCGGGTCTTGAATCGCTCATGCCGAGATCAGTACACGCCGCTGGACACGGTTTTCGCCAGCGCGGGTCTCAATTCGCCGAGAAACTGATTGGCCTGACGCATCATCATGCCCATGTCCGACGCGACGGCAACGAAGTCGTAGCCCATCTCGATGAACGATTTCACCATGGCCGGTGTAGGCCCCACCGTGCCCACCAGTTTGCCGGCCGCGTGGGCGCGACGTGCGGCGTCGGCCATTGCAGCTTGCACATCGGGGTGAGTGATGTTGCCGATCTGGCCCAACCCGGCAGACAGATCGCCAGGGCCGACAAACAATGAATCCACGCCATCCACTGCAGCAATGTCCTCCAGCTGCGCCAGGGCCTCGGTGGTTTCAATCTGGATCATGCGGAAAATGCCGGCATTGGCGCGGTTGCCATAGTCCGGCTCGGTGGCATATCGGCTTGCTCGATGCATGGCTGCGAAGCCACGTTGGCCGGTCTTGATATTTCCGTCCACCGGATAGCGGGTTGCCGCGACTGCACGGGCTGCATCTGCCGCGTTCTGCACAAACGGGAACATCAGGGTTTGCGCACCGATGTCCAATGCGCGCTTCACCAGCACCGTGTCATTCCAGGCCAGACGCACCACCGGCAGCGCCGGCGTGCCGGCAATGGCCTGCAACAGATGGTAGGCATCCTTGTAGTCGATGGGGACATGTTCCATGTCCACCACCACCCAGTCGAATCCGGCGCAACCCATGGCCTCCGCCGTGGAGACGGCACCGGACATCAGCCAGGTGCCGACTGGCACGTTTTCCTTGGCCAGGCGTTCACGAAAAGGATTCTTGATCGGGTCCATGGTTGTCCTAGTAGATCGACGGTTCGGGTGTCGGGGCGGAGCCTTCCAGAAAATCGAGGTCACACCCCAGATTGGCCTGGGTCACATGCTCGACGTACAGGCGTTGCCATCCTCTTGCGAATATTCGCGTCCAGGGCGGCAATGCGGCACGACGACGGGCGAGCTCTGCATCATCAACCAGCAGTTCCAGCTTGCGGGCGGCGACGTCGAGCCGGATTCGGTCGCCGGTTTTGACCAGCGCCAGCGGTCCACCCACAGCGG
This sequence comes from Betaproteobacteria bacterium, assembly GCA_031394355.1. GTDB lineage: Bacteria > Pseudomonadota > Gammaproteobacteria > Burkholderiales > Usitatibacteraceae > JAEUMY01. The sequence continues at coordinate 32,424 of JANNSU010000059.1, forward strand.
ATTCCGGCGCCACATGCACGATGCATGTGCCGTAATGGGTGCCACTCATGCGCGCATCGGAAATGCGTACGAGGTCACGCACGCCCCGCTGCAACAGGGGCTTGGGGATGGGCAGATTGCCCCATTCGGGCATGCCCGGCGCACCAACGGGTCCGGCGTTTCGCAGCACCAGAATGCTGTTCTCGTCGATGCCGCTGTCCACCTCGTGGATACAGGCATTCATGTGCTCATGGTTGTCGAACACGAATGCGGTGCCTTCATGCTTGAGGAAGCGTTCGCTCGCGGCACTCACTTTGAGCACCGCGCCATCGGGGCACAGGTTGCCACGCAGCACGGCGAGGGCAGGCTGGGCGGATACGGGGCGTGACAGGGGGCGGATGACTTCTTCATCCTGCACGGTTGCGTCGGCAATGCGATCACCCACCGTTTCGCCGGTAGCGGTGCGCGCTGAGAGGTCGAGCTCCCCGACAAGGCGGCTCAGCAGGGCGGGCATGCCGCCGGCGTAGTGGAAATCCTCCATGAGCTTGTCCCCTGCCGGAAACAGATTGGCGAGCACGGGCACCCGTGCAGCGGCCGCATCCAGATCATCCAGCGACAACGTCAGCCCGGCGCGCCGGGCCATGGCAATGAGGTGAATGGCGGCATTGGTCGAGCCGCCCAGCGCCATGCAGGCCACAACGCCGTTGCGTAATGCGCCCTGCGTAAGGAGGTGCGTCAGTGTGCAGTCTTCCCAGACCATGTCCACGATTCGTCTTCCGCAGGCCCACGCCATGCGCGGGTGGCCGGAATCTATAGCCGGCAAGCTGGCGGCACCGGCGAAGGTGAGGCCCATGGCCTCGATGATGCCTGCCATGGTGCTGGCCGTGCCCATGGTGTTGCAGGTACCGGGCGAGCGCGTCATGCGCGCTTCGAGGCGTATCCATTCCTTCTGGTCGATGACGCCGGATTGGTAGTCGTCCCAGAACTTGCGGGTGTGGGTACCGGCACCGACGGTCTGTCCGCGGTAACGGTCGTTGAGCATGGGACCAGCGGGACAGAAAATCGCTGGCAGCCCCGCTGACAGCGCGCCCATGACGAGCCCAGGGACCGTCTTGTCGCAACCGCCCAGCAGCACCGCACCATCCACGGGGTGCGAGCGCAACAGCTCTTCTGCCTCCATGGCCAGAAAGTTGCGGTACAGCATGGTGGTGGGCTTCACCATGACTTCACCCAGCGACAGGGCGGGCAGCTCCACGGGAAATCCACCCGCCGCGATGATGCCTTCGCGTATGGATGCCGCGCGCTCACGCAAGTGGGCGTGGCAGGGCGACAGATCGCTCCAGGTGTTGAGGATCGCAATCACCGGCCGTCCCAGGAATTGTTCGCGATCCAGGCCGCGCTGCTGCAGACGCTGGCGATGGGCAAACGCGCGCATGTCATCACGCGCCAGCCAGCGCTGGCTGCGTAACGACTGAAGGCTGCGCCGGAGAGGCTGGGTCATGGGACTGGGCAGGTCGGCGGTAGTGAAGAAGTCAAAAAATGCAGTGGGACAGCGCATCCGCCATGCGCTGTCCCGGCTGGATACTCAGAAAGAGTAGCGCAGATTCACACCATAGAAGCGCTCGTCGTCACGCGGCACGGAACGCTGGGTATTGGCACCCGGCAACAGGAAGGCGGAATACGACTTGTCGCCGAGATTCTTGCCGACCAGCGACACGCGCCAGCTGTCACGAGACAACGCGACGAATGCGTTGAAAATGCGATAGCTGGGTTGAATCGTGTTGGGCGACGTGGACAAATCAAACTGCACTTCGCTGGAGTAGGTGGTGTCCGCACCGATGTTGAGACGCATGCCGTTGGCGAGATCCGTCCACCAGTTGGCCCGTACCACACCCTTCCAGTCCGGTGCAGAGGGCAGTGGCTGGCCGTCGAGGCTCGGACAGGCGGCGCCGGCCGGGCAGTTGAAGCGATCCACCCGGGCCTTGGTGTTGGCCAGCGAGACCGCCACCGTGAACTGGCGCGATACCTTGGCCTCGAGATCGAGCTCGAATCCCTTGGTGGAGATGTCTCCTGCGTTGATGAAGCGCGTGACCACCGTGCCGGCAACAAGATCGGGATAGTTGGCCTGATAGCCCTTGTACTTGGTATCGAACGCGGCCAGATTGAGCGTCATGCGCCCATCCAGCAGCGTGGACTTGAGGCCGATCTCATAGCCCTTTGAGGTTTCCGGCTCCAGCGCCAGATCTGCAGTCGAGGTCATGTTGAAAAACGCGTTGTAGGCCGGGCCCTTGTAGCCGCGCGAGAACGTGGCGTACACCATGACATTCTTGGACAGGTCGAACTGCGGTCCGATGCGACCGGAGACACCGGTTTCCTCGGTGGAGCCGGTGGTTCTGAGGCGTGTCGGCTGGACACCGGGAATGGCGGCGGCGGCCGTGGAAAAACGGCTGTGGTAGTAGGAGAGCTCGTCAGAGGTGTAGCGCAGCCCGAAGATGCCGCGCAGCGACGGGCTCACGTGGAAGGTGGCCTCACCGAAGAGCGAGGTGCTCTCCGACAGTGTGCCGTACTCGGCTCGTCCGAAGTCGTCCAGGGTCGCGGCGCAAGGGGTGAGCCCGTTGGGCAGCGCGGTCAGGGTACCGTTGCAGCGTGCGACATCGCGCCGATAGATCTCGTCGGTCTCGTTACGCATGAAGTACGCGCCCACCACATAGTCGAATGACTTGCCCTTGGTCGAGGCGAAACGAAACTCCTGGGTGAACACGTCCGACTTCAATTCGCCGCGATCGGAAAGCTGTGCAACCTGGCTGGACAGGGGCGTACGCGCGGTGCCATCGATGTCCTGGAACTGGGTATTGCGCCATTCGCGCAGGGCGGTGATCGAGGTGAATGTGCCGCCTTTCATGTTCCAGTCCACCTGGGCCGAGACACCGCTGTTGGTGTCGTGGACACGCTCATCGACATCAGTGGAGACGGCGCGGTTGTCGAGACTCGGCACGATGGGCGCAATGGTGGCGGCGATGGCCGCGCTGGAGCGTACATAGGGTCCGCGAATGCCATTGTCATCGCCGCGCGTGTAGTCACCGATGAGGGTGACCTTGACGTCCTTGGCTGGTTTGACTTCGAACTTGACCCGGGCACCCGAACGGTCGTAGCCGTTTACCTTGCGGCCCAGAAAGGTGTTGTCGACGTTGCCGTCATACTCGCCAACAAAGGCATTGAGAGAGGCGAGTACGCCATTGGTCAGCTCGCCTGAAATCCCGGCACGCACGCGCTGCTCACGGCCCTGGAAGTAGGACAGATCCACAAAGCGCTCAAGCGTGCTCGATATCGGGGTGGAAACGATGTTCAGCACACCCGCTGATGCATTCTTGCCAAACAGCGTGCCCTGTGGCCCACGCAGGACTTCGATGCGATCTATGTCCATGAGATCAAGCGTCGCCATGCCAGGACGGGGAAACACGACACCGTCCACGACAGTGGACACAGTGGGCTCGACACCCGGCGATGTGGAGATGGTGCCCACACCGCGAATGAACAGTGCGGTGTCCTTGTTCGAAGCGTTGGCGCGGAAGTTCAGCGTAGGCACCTGCGAGGTAATGGTGCTCACGTTATTCAGATTGAGCTGCTCCAGGCGCTCACCGGAAATCACCGTGACCGCGACCGGCACGTCCTGGATGGACTCTTCGCGCTTGGTCGCCGTGACCGTGATCCGGTCCAGCTTTTCATCATCCTTTTTTGGCGCGGCTGGCGCTTGCTGGGCCTGGGCGGCACTGGCAAGCAAGGTGGCGATGGCGGCAGCGATGGGCAGCACCCGGAACAGCGGGCGGCGGAACTTCGGGCAGGATGTGGTTTTCATGGGTCTCCTCGCGATGGGGCGGATTTTCAGTGTTGTGGGGCACCGATCTGCGTCGGCGCTCGCAATGGCGTGCAATCGCTTGTCACTTTTCCATACTAGGCAGCAGCCGGACTAAAGTCAAGTAGGTGATCTAGATGACTCGGGCCGGGCAGACCACCACCCTGGGGGCGTCAGGGTGCCGGGCGCGCCAGGCCCTCGAGTTCCGCGATCAGGGCATCTGGCATGTTCAGCCCGGACGCCAGGTTGTCGCGATGCAGTGCCAGGCGGCGCGCGCCCGGCAGCCTGACCTCCGCGTCCTGCGTCATGATCTCGACGAGGTAGACCAGTCTGTCCTGAAAGACATCGCTGCCTGCCAGCGCCGCCGGGTCAATCACGAGAAATCCATGTCCGAGTCGGGCCTGGTTGCCTGTCTTGGAAAAGAAACTTTCTGCCTCGAATGCAAAGGCGCTGCCGGTGAGCGCCACGCAGAGCAGTTCGATCGTCAACGCAAGCATTGCGCCCTTTGCGCCCCCCATCGGCACCATCATGCCGGCCAACCCGATATTGGGATCGGTTGTGGGTTGGCCGCTGGCATCCAGCGCCCAGCCTTCGGGAATGGTGCGACCTTCTCGTGCGGCGACCATGAGCTTGCCGCGCGCCACCTCCGACAAGGAGAGATCGATCGAGATTGGGTCGCCGTCACGGCGCGGAAACACGGCAGCAATGGGATTGGTGCCGAAGAGGGCTCGCTTTCCGCCGGGCATGGGCATCGCCCCGGGGGAATTGCTGAAGCCGATTCCCACCATGCCCGCTGCCGCAACGGGATCAAGGTGGATGGCTGCCATGCCGAAGTGATTGCTGTTGGCGATGGCTGCAAAGCCGATCCCGAACTCGCGTGCGCGGGACATGGCTTCGGCAATTGCTAGGTCGCAAGCGGGGTAGGCGAGACCATTGCCCGCATCGATCAGTACGGTTGCACCTTTTGTCTTGCGAATATTCGCAATGGCATCCCCCACGACTCGGCCGTTTCGCAGATGCGCACAGTAAAGGGGAATACGGCCTGTTCCGTGCGAGGCAATGCCTTGCAGGTCTGCCGAAACGAGCGCACGCGCGGTGGCTGTCGCGGCGGCGGTGGAAGCGCCTGACGCGATGAGCGCATCAACGGCCAGTTGTTGCAGAGCATCAGCGGACAGGACGGCCATGGCTGTTACCTCAAGTAGGTCGGGGAATGTTGTGGGTGATGCCTGCCAGGACTGACGGTCACTGGGCCATCAGCGCTTCGGCAACACGCGTGGCAATGAGCGAGGACACGCGCTGATTGGACTCCGTGGTGACGCCGGCAATGTGCGGCGTGAGCAGGAGATTCGGCGCACCTTCGAGCGGGCTTCCGGCAGGCAGCGGCTCGGAGACGAAGACATCCAGCGCGGCACCGGCCAGCCTGCCGCCACGCAATGCGTCAGCGAGCGCCGACTCATCGATGATGCCGCCTCGCGCCGTGTTGATGAGTACTGCGCCTGATTTCATGCGCGCGAGGCGCGTGGCATCCAGCAGGTTGCGGGTACTGGGCAGCAACGGTACATGCAGGCTGACCACATCGGACTGGGACAGCAAGTCATCCAGTGCCATGGGCGTCGTGGCGTGGTCGCGCCAGTGCGGGTCCGCATGGGTCAGCGCCGGGTCGTTGGCCACAACGGTCATGCCGAGCGACCTGGCCAGAAGCGCCGTGTGGCGGCCAATGCCGCCGAAGCCGACAAGTCCCAACGTCTTGCCTGCCAGCTCTCGACCATTGGAGAGCGCCGCGCGGGGCCATTTGCCGCCTGCCACCGCATCGCTCGACAGATAGGTGCCACGCAGCAGGATGAAGGCGGTGCCGATGACATATTCGGCAACTGCCACCGTATTGGCGCCGGTCGCAGGAATGACGTCGATACCACGGGCAGCGCAGGCATCCGTATCGATGTTGTCCAACCCCACGCCCAATCGACCCACCACCCGGAGCTGTCGGGCAGCTGCGAGCAGATCCCCGCGCACCTGGGTCCGGTTGCGCACCACGAGCGCAGCACAACTCGCCACCCGCTCCGCCAGTTCAGCGGGTCGATCCACCAGCGCAGGGTCGTAGTGAACATCGAAACGGCTGGCAAGCTGCTGCACAGCATCGGCGTCCATGAATTCAGAGATAACGATTCGCATGGCAATGTCCGTGACAAATGGATGGATGACGATTGATGGGGTTGCGGGCCAGAGCGAGGCTAAGCAAGCCACCAAAGCTGAAGGCCGCAAAGATACACGAGCACGGATTTGTGTGTGAGCCGTAACGGCCAAGGCGATGTTGCAACATGGTTCTTTGTGTCGCGGGCAAGGGGCACCGCTGCCGCTCGAAAAGCGAAGACAGCCCGCCGCTCTGTCATCATTCGGGTCTCATTCAACTTTCGTCGCTGATCCTGCACCGCACATGTCCACAGCCCTCCTCCTGCTACCCGATTTCGCCATGATCCTCGCAGGCTGGTTGTTGCACCGGTCCGGCAAATTCACCCGGCCGTTCTGGGAGGGGCTGGAGCGGCTCATCTACTTCGTGCTGTTTCCGGCGCTGCTGTTTCAGTCGTTGGCAAAGAACCGGATCGACTTTGCCGTTGCCGGCCCGGCCATGCTGGCAGCCCTTGGCGTGGTAACTACCGGCATCGTGCTGGGCTGGTTGGGCAAGTGGCTCCTCAAGCCCGACCCGCGAATATTCGCATCCGGCGTGCAGACTGCGTTCCGGTTCAATTCCTACATCGGCCTCGCCGTGGCAAGCCGCCTGTACGGGGAGGCAGGTCTGGCTGCCTTCGCCATCATCGTCGCCGTGGCCGTGCCGCTCGCGAATGTTGCGTCCGTGTGGGCTCTTTCACAGCACGCGGAGAGCAACTTCTTCAAGGAGCTGGCGAAGAATCCATTGCTGATCGCCACCTTGGCGGGGGTGGCCTGGAGCTTCACAGGCTGGAGCATCCCGGATCCGATCAGCGTGACGCTGACCCGCATGGGCGCCGCGTCGCTGGCCTGCGGTCTCCTCGCAGTAGGCGCCGCACTGACGCTGGAGAGTGCTGGCCGACATGCCCCCATCATCGGCTGGTTTCTATCAGTGAAAATGCTGGCGCTGCCCGTGGCGGCGTGGCTGCTCGGCACGGCGCTGGGGATGAGCGGGGTCTACTTCCAGGTGCTCGTGATGTTCGGCGCGCTGCCGACCGCAACGTCTGCCTACGTGCTGGCCGTGCGCATGGGCGGGGATGGCAAGAGTGTGGCGCTCATCATCTCGCTCTCGACGTTGATCGGGATGATCACGCTGCCGGTGGCGGTGGGGTTGATGTTCCGCTAGCTACCGAGGGTTCGCTTGGCGACATCGAGCCATTCGAGCTCGCCCGCATGCTGGATGTTGAAGCGTTTGGCATGTTCGACAACGCCTTGCAGGACCTCTTGGGCCTGCTTTGTGTGTCCCAGCTCACGTAACAACAGGCCGTAGCGCGTGCGGGACTCAAGTCCGACTGTGTCTTTCACCAGTACCTCGTAGCGACTCGCCGCTGCCAATCTGTCGCCGGTCGCCGCCAGGCCGCGCGCCTCAAGCAACGCCAACTCCGCGACGCGGAAACCCGGTTCCGTGGATTGGATGTCCCTGACCATGGCGAGGCTGCGCGCCGCGCTTGTCGTGTCCGCCTCGCCACGAAGCAGGGTATTGGCAAGACGCATGCGAATATTCGCATCGTTCGCATAGGGCCCACTCAAGGCGCTGTCATAGAGCTTCACCGCTTCGTCCAACATGCCTGCGTGTTCACACTCTTCGGCCAATGCGAGTTTGTTGTCGATGCTGCCACACACTTCCAATTCTTCAGCGCGGCGTTTCAACTCCGCGTCAGGCTGGAATGCCTTCACAACATTCTTAACCACCTTCTGTGCTGCGCGCTCCTGTTGGCTGCCGGGCATCACCTCAACCAGCATGTAGATGATGGAACCCAGAACCGGAAAGCTGAGGATGATGAATGCCCACCAATACGGCCTGCGAGTACGAAAGACATGGACGATGAAATAGATCTGTACGGCAATAACCAGTGCGGCAAGAATGTAGGGCATGGTGTTGGGGCGGATCGGCAGATGCGAAAGAAGGAATTCTAGTTGATGAATCCAACAAAAAGGCGCCCCGAGGGGCGCCCTTTTTTGCATGCCTGAAGAAAATTACTTCTTCTCTTCGGCAGCCTTGGCCACTTCCGGCAGCATGTCCTGCACGTTGGCCTTGAGCTTTTCCTTGATGCGCGCGGACTTGCCCGAACGGTCGCGGAGGTAGTACAGCTTTGCGCGGCGCACGTCACCCTTCCGCTTCACCTCTATGGAGGCGATGGAGGGGGAGTAGACCTGGAACGTACGCTCGACACCTTCGCCCGAGGAAATCTTGCGGACGATGAAGCTGGAGTTGAGGCCGCGATTGCGCCTGGCGATGACGACACCTTCGTAGGCCTGCACGCGCTTGCGCTCGCCTTCGATGACGTTCACGTTCACGATCACCGTGTCGCCGGGGGCGAAATTCGGGATCTTCTTTCCCAGGCGGGCAATTTCTTCCTGCTCGAGTTGCATAATCAGATTCATGTTGCGTCCTTTCAGTCTGTTGGCCGGTGGCCTTGCCGGTAGAGCGACGTAAGTGTCGATGCCGGGCTTTTGTTGTTGAATCACTACTGTTGCTGCTGTTCCTGCGCTTGCTTCTCCACTTGCTCCTGCCTGAATTCCTCAAGCAGTTTCAAATCCTGTTTGTCGAGCGTGTTGGCCTCTTTCGCCGCCTCGATCATCTCTGGCCTGCGCAACCAGGTCCTGCCCAGCGCCTGTTTCCTGCGCCACTTCTCGATGACGGCATGGTTGCCTGACTGCAGTACTGCCGGCACCTTGCGGCCCTGCCACTCATCTGGTCGCGTGTAGTGCGGCCAATCCAGCAATCCATCGCCGTACGAATCCTGGCTGGCCGATTCGCCGTCGTTCAACGCACCGGGCAGCAACCGCACCAGCGCATCGATCAACACCATGGCCGGCAATTCACCGCCGGACAGCACGTAATCACCGATCGACACTTCTTCTTCGACGCGCGCCTCGATCAAGCGCTCATCAACCCCTTCATATCGGCCGGCCAGCAGCACCAGACCCGGTGATTCCTTCAGCCTGCGCACACCGGCATCGGTGAGCGGCTTGGCCTGCGGTGTCAGATAGACAACCTTGCCCGCTACCCCAAGATCCTGCTGCCGCTTGAGCGCCGCGTCGATCGCGGCATTCAACGGTTCTGCCAGCATCACCATGCCGGGACCGCCGCCGTACGGCCGATCATCAATCGTCCGGTGGTTGTCCTGCACGAAGTCGCGTGGATTCCACAGCCCCAGCGACCACAACTTCTGCTCCAGTGCCCGCCGCGTGATGCCGTGTTTGGCGACCGCGTCGAACATCTCCGGAAACAGGGTGATGACATCAATCTGCATCGCCACGTTTCCTGTTCATATCCCTACCAATCTTTCTGCCAGTCCACCACGATCTTGCGGGCCTTGAGATCCACTTCATGCACGACCTGCTCGGTGTAGGGAACGAGCTGTTCCGCTTGTTCCGTGCTTTCCGCGTTTTCCTTTGTGCCCGATTTCACCACCAGCACATCGTTGGCACCGGTTTCCAGCAGGCTGTCCACCACACCCAGCGCTTCTCCCGCCAGGTTCACCACATCGAGGCCGATGAGGTCGATCCAGTAGATCGAGTCGTCGAACTCGGGAAATGCGCTGCGAGGAAGCGCAACGTCAATGCCACGCATCAGCTCCGCCGCATTGCGATCTTCCACACCTTCCAGCTTGGCGCTGAACCCCAAGTGTACGAGCTCGGTGTCTTCCACCGCGCACTGCACCCAACTGTTGCCTCGCTTCAGCCACCAGACATCGAAGTTGGCCAGTGCATCGGCCGCTTCGGTGAATGTCTTGATCTTGAGCCAGCCCTTGATGCCACGGGGTGCCAGCAGCCGACCCATCACCACCAGGTCGGCCGGCACCTCGGCGGGCGGACTGCCCTGCTGCTTACTTGGCAGCTTGGGGGACGGCTTGCTGCTTGCCACGCTTGATGAGCTTCTGCACGGCGTCGGACGCCTGTGCGCCCCTGGATTCCCAATGGGCGACGCGATCAAGCGCGATACGGAATTGTTCGGTGCCTTCAGGCGCCATCGGGTTGAAGAAACCCACGCGCTCGATGAAGCGGCCATCACGCGGATTGCGTGAATCGGCAACGACGACATAGAAGTAGGGGCGGTTCTTGGAACCACCACGGGACATTCTGATTACGACCATGAAAAACTCCTGTCTAAAGTGAAGCCGCCTGATACGGGACTTGCCCGGTGCAGGACGGATTCGAATCACTCCGTTGTGAACGGAGAACGGACCTGTTGCGAACAGGGAACGTCCACGCAGGACGGGCGGTGTGGCCAGAAGCGTGGAAAGCCTTGTATTGTAAGCGAATTCAAGATTCCGACGCAAGCCGACCATCGCATTCGTCCAAAACCCCGCGTTTATTCCCGGGCCAGTACGGCTTCTGCCCAGAGGCCCACTTCGAGCAGCCGCACGTCATCCATCGCCCATAGTTGAAATCCGAGCGGCAGGCCGTTGCCGTCTTTGAAGTGCGGCAAGGTCAATGCCGGCAAGTGCAGCGCGGTCGAAGCGCGGTTGAAGACCGGATCGCCCGTCGCGTCCAGTCCGCGTGGCGCACTGCCTGCTGCGGCCGGAAGCAGCAGGACGTCATGGTCCTGAAACAGGGCAGGAAGTGCGGCTTGGGCAGTGCGAATCACGGTTTGCGCGGCGCGGTAGCGGTCCCAGGAAATCAGCCGTCCTTCCTCCAGCAAGCCAGCCAGGCGAGGGGAGAGTGATTCCCGGTGCTGCGAATATTCGCCAAGGTAGCTGCGAGCGGCCTCGAAAAGCTGGATGACAGTTTGCGCGCCGTTGAGGCCATTGAAGGCGGCGGGCAATACCGGGGTGGCTAGCTTTGCGCCAGTCTCTGCAAAGGCTTTGGCTGCTGCCTCGACTGCTTCGCGCATGGATTCGCTGGCTTCATCGTCTTCAGGTAGTCGCAGCAGTCCGATCCGGGGTGCATTGGCCCCGGCTTTCAGGCGGAACCGTTCGTTCCAGGTCAGTGCTTCGGCCATGAGCGCGATATCGGCCACGCAGTTGGCCATCCATCCCGGGGTATCCAGGCTCTCCGACTGGGACTTGATGCCGGCCCGGGGGACAAGGCCGAAACTCGGTTTGAATCCGACCACACCACAGTAGGAGGCGGGCCGGATGACCGAGCCGGCTGTCTGCGTACCAAAGGCGATAGGCACCATGCCCGCTGCCACGGCTGCGGCAGATCCTGAAGATGATCCCCCTGGCGTGTGCTCGGGATGATGCGGATTGCGGGTCTTGCCGGGATGGAACCAGGCGAGCTCGGTGGTGACCGTCTTGCCGAGCACGATCGCGCCGGCTGTGCGCGCCAGGGCGACCATGGCCGCATCGGCCCTGGCAACGTGATTTGCGTAGATCGGGGAGCCCATGCGGCAAGGCAGCCCGCCCACATCGATGATGTCCTTTACCCCGATGGGAATGCCGTGAAGAATGCCCCGGCGCGGGCCCGAATCGCAGGCGCGTGCATCCTTCAGCGCATCATTCACATTGAGGTACTCCCAGGCCTGCACGGCTGGTTCGCGCGTCGCGATGATCTGCGAATATTCGCGTATCAGCGTGCGTGCGCCGAGCTGCCCCTGTTCAATCCTGTGAGCGGCGTCGATGGCGAACAGAGGGGCTTTCACGCGTGGGTGTCAGCGCATGCCGGGCATCATGCCCTTCATGCCCTTCATCATCTTGCCGAGTGCGCCGGACTTCATCATTTTCATCATTTTCTGCATCTGCTCGAACTCCTTGAGCAGCGTGTTGATCTCCTGTACCGCAACCCCGGCACCGGCGGCAATGCGTTTCTTGCGTGACGCCTTGAGCAGTTCGGGCTTGCGCCGTTCTGCAGGCGTCATGGAATTGATGATGCCCTCGGTGCGCTTCAGCTTCTTTTCCTGCAATTGCGGATTCCCCTGCGCCGCCTGGGCCAGCTGTGCGGGCAGCTTGTCCATGAGAGCGCCCATCCCGCCCATGTTGCGCATCTGGATGAGTTGCTGCTTGAAGTCCTCCAGATCAAACTGCTTGCCTTTGCGGAATTTCTCCGCCAAACGCTGGGCCTCGTCCTGATCGACCTTCTGGTGCGCCTCCTCGATCAGCGACAGCACATCGCCCATACCCAGAATGCGTTCGGCCATGCGGCTGGGATGGAACGGTTGCAGGCCATCAGTCTTTTCCGACACGCCAACGAACTTGATCGGCTTGCCCGTGATGTGCCGCACGGACAGCGCCGCACCACCTCGGGAGTCGCCATCGAGCTTGGTCAGGACCACGCCGGTGAGAGGCAGGGCTTCGTTGAACGCATGGGCCACGTTGACCGCATCCTGACCCTGCATGGCGTCGGTGACAAACAGCGTCTCGATCGGGTTCAGTGCTGCATGCAAAGCCTTGATCTCCGCCATCATGGCTTCGTCGATGGCGAGGCGGCCGGCGGTATCGACGATCAACACATCATGCAGATGGGACACAGCCCATTGCTTTGCGGCGAGCGCGATGTCGACAGGCTTCTGTGATGGATCACTGGGAAAGAAATCGACGTCCAGCTGGCCCGCGAGGGTCTTCAACTGCTCGATGGCCGCAGGGCGATACACGTCCGCGCTCACGACCAGCACCCGCTTCTTCTGTCGCTCCTTCAATAGCCGGGCCAGTTTGCCCACGCTGGTGGTCTTGCCTGCACCCTGCAGGCCGGCCATCAACACCACTGCGGGCGGCTGTGTGGCCAGATTCAGGCCCTCACTTTCGCCGCCCATCAGCTTCGAAAGCTCCTGGTGCACGATGCCAATCAGTGCCTGCCCGGGCGACAGACTCTGCAGCACTTCCGCGCCCAGCGCCTTGTCCTTCACGGCGGCGATGAAATCGCGGACCACGGGCAGACCCACATCTGCTTCCAGGAGGGCCATGCGAACTTCCCGCAAGGCATCCTGAATATTGGACTCCGTCAGGCGCGATTGGCCACGGAGAGTTTTGACGATACCGGCGAGGCGATTGGTCAGGTTGTCGAGCATCGGAGGTCGGGGTGCCTTCGTGTAAACTGCATTGCGATTGCGGGGCCGCGAATGTCCGGTGTCCCGCCGAGGCGAACTTCGACTAAATGGACTTGCATTTTATCACCGCCGGTTTCTATTTCGGCGCGACAGTCGTTGCATGGATGACCGGTTGGACGCCGCTTACGTCCGAAAGCCGGCCCGTCTCCGCCGCGGCCGTCCCGGTGCTTGCAGCACTGCCGCCCCTGCTGCTGTGCGGGGCGCTTGGCTGGCACGCCTTCAATCTGTCAGGTGATCTCTTCACGCCCGCAGGCTTCAATCTCAGCTTTGCCACGTCGCTTTCCCTGATCACTTTCGGCACGCTGATGATCTATACCGGCATCGGAATGTCCACCGGACTTTCGCGCATGGTCGCCCGCTATCTTGCGCCGATTGCCTTGCTCGTGGTCCTGACGCCCGTATTCCTGACCGCACAGTACGTGGTGCCCTATGGTTCAGAGCCCATGTTCCGGGTGCATTTCATTGTGGCCATGATGGCGTACGTACTTTTCACGATAGCAGCAGTGCATGCGCTGCTCATGTGGGCCATGGAAGGCTGGCTGCATCAGGGAGACCTGCCCGCCGAGGCGGGCGGATTGCCGCCGCTCATTCGCATGGAGCGCTGGCTGTTCCGCTTGCTGCTGGCCGCGTTCCTGCTGCTCACGGCGACACTCGTCTCCGGCCTGTTCTTCTCCGAGGCGCTCTTTGACAAGGCGTTCCAGTTCAACCACAAGACACTGTTCGCCCTGGTGTCGTGGGGGATCTTTGCCTGGCTGTTGTTCGGGCATTGGCAGTTCGGCTGGCGCGGGCGCAAAGCCATCAAACTCACTCTGATCGGCTTTGTGGCGTTGTTGCTGGCCTACATCGGTACCAAGTTTGTGTTGCAGGTCCTCCTGGGGCGCTACTGACCCGCCATCATGGATAGCATCCCTTTGGTGTGGCTCTATGTGGCGCAGGGCCTTCTGCTCCTCATATCCGCGTTCTTCTCGATTTCAGAGACCAGCATGATGGCGTTGAACCGCTATCGGCTGAAGCATCTCATCAAGCAAGGCAGCCGGGCGGCGAAGAAGACCAGCGATCTGCTGAGAAAAACGGACAAGCTCCTGGGCGTCATCCTGCTGGGCAACAACCTCGTCAACTCCGCCTCGGCCGTGCTGTTTGCACTCATTGCAAAACGGCTGTTTGGCGAAGATGAAATCGTGCTTGCGCTAGCCACGGGCGGCATCACGTTCCTCATTCTGGTGTTTGCCGAGATCACGCCGAAGGTCATTGGCGCCTCCTACCCTGAAAGAATCGCCCTGCCCGCTTCATACGTGCTGTCCCCGCTGCTCAAACTAGCGTATCCGGTCGTATGGTTCGTGAACCTGTTCGTGCAGGCGCTACTGAAGATGCTGTTCATCAAGCCCAAGGGCGACACTGACGGAGACGGTCAGATCAGCATGGAAGAGCTGCGCACGCTTGTGCTGGAGGCGGGCCACTTCATTCCGCCCAAGCACCAGACCATCATGGTCAACCTGTTCGAGCTGGAGAACATGACGGTGGACGACACCATGACACCGCGCTCGCAGATCGAGGGTGTCGACATGGCCGACAAGATCGAAGACATTCGCAATACCGTATCCACCGCGCACCACACCCGCCTGGTGGTCTATGACGGCGGGCCGGAAAGTGTCATCGGCATCGTCCATATGCGCAGAGTGCTCAACGCCATTCGGCGCGATCCGCTCACCAAGGATTCGCTTCGCGAGATCATCCGCGAACCCTATTTCATTCCCCTGGGCACGGGGCTGCTTCAACAGTTGCAGAACTTTCAGGAGAACCAGCGGCACATGGCCATCGTTGTCGATGAATATGGCGAGATGCAGGGCCTGGTGACCATGAAGGACATCCTTGAAGAAATCGTTGGCGAGTTCACCAGCCAGAGCCCGGCGGCGGGTGGATTGATCCACCAGCAGGAGGACGGCACCGTGATCGTTGAAGGGTCGTGTCCGTTGCGAACGCTGAACCGCAAGCTGGGCCTGCACTTCCCGCTCGATGGGCCCAAAACCATCAACGGGCTGCTCACGGAACAGCTTGAGGACATTCCCGAGCCGGGCTTGGCGGTCAAAGTTGCAGGCTATCCGATTGAGATCATGCAGACGCAAGACAAGATGGTGAAGGTCGTACGGATCGATCCGCGCCGTGCCAAGGTCCCTGCTGCCTGATGGTCAGAACTCGTAGGCGGCCACGATGGTGCCATAGCGGTGTATACCCTGCGGTGTGCGCTCATCCACCGGCTTGAACTCCATCGAGCGCCAGGTCTGGGTGAACGTCAGCCGGAAGTTCTCCAGAAATCGAACCGACGCGCCCACAGCCACATCATAGGCCCAGGGCCGCTTCGTGACCTTGGCGCTGTCCCGAAAGGTATTGCCATCCAGAAAAATGTTCCGTGCGACCAGTCGCCCCTCGGTTCTGGCAAAGACGTAGTACTCCAGGTCGCGCCGCTCAGGCGGCAGGCAGAAGCCGCTTAGGGATGCGCCTTGCCGCAAGCTGGTCACGCTGCGGTCATCACCGAACCCGGACAGATTCTTGCCCACCCGCAGCGTTGCGCCGGCAGCGGCATAGGTGTAAACGTTGCCAAGCGCCAAGCCATAGTGCGGAATGAGGTCTACCGTGTTGCAGACGTACTGTCTGCGAATCTGGTGCTTCCAGGTCAGGTTCACGCCCAGTTCATTGCTGATCTGGTTGTCCCAGCCCTCCGGACGATCCGCACCGATGATGCGATGCCATCGCGTCTGGATGGATCGCGCACCACTCGCCGGGCCCACGGCGCCGATGCTCAGCTCCACCGTATCCTGGGTGTCGGGGGAGGCGGCCTGTGCCAGCGCACCAAGATACGTCCAGCCGGCCCAGGGACGATCCCAGGGTTGAGGTGCCGAATTCGTGATGTCGCGGGGCGTGTAGATGTCCTGACCCAGGGTAAAACCCACCCGCACGACGGCTTCGGGATCATAGAACCGCTTCGCGAGCCGGCGGAACTCGTCCAGCTGTGACCATTCCTGCTGCCGCGGCAGGTACACGATGCGCAGGCCATTGGTGTACCACTGGTCGGTGTTGCTGCGGCTGAACAGGTCGTTCTCGGTGAAGATCTGTATGCCATGCTCAGGATCGGCACTTTGCGCGTGACCAGACATCGAGAGCAGCAGAAAAAAGGCCGCGAAGGCGGCCTGTGTGACAAGCTGTTTATTCATGTTGTGGTGCAGCTTAAAGGAAAAGGGCCTCCAGTAGGAGGCCCTTTTGTTGCTGATTGGCGACAGCGCCACTCAGGCCATGCGGCGCTTCAATTCATCGTCGATGGCGAGCAGGAACTCTTCCGTGTGCAAATACGGATGATCCGGACGGATAAGGATGGCCAGGTCTTTGGTCATCTTGCCGCTTTCGACCATATCCACGCACACCTTCTCCACCAGCTGCGCGAAGTTGACCAGATCCGGCGTGTTGTCCATCTTGCCGCGGAAGATGAGACCGCGCGTCCAGGCATAGATGGATGCAATCGGGTTGGTGGACGTAGGCTTGCCTTGCTGGTGCATGCGGTAATGACGCGTCACCGTGCCGTGCGCGGCTTCGGCCTCGACCGTCTTGCCATCCGGCGACATCAGCACGGACGTCATCAGGCCGAGCGAGCCATAGCCTTGCGCCACGGTGTCGGATTGCACGTCGCCGTCATAATTTTTGCAAGCCCAGAGGTAGCCACCGCTCCACTTGAGGTTCGAAGCCACCATGTCGTCAATGAGGCGATGCTCATACGTCAGGCCGGCAGCATCGTATTTCGCCTTGAACTCCGCATTGAAGATCTCTTCGAACAGATTCTTGAAGCGACCGTCATAGACCTTCAGGATGGTGTTCTTGGTTGAGAGGTACACCGCATAGTTGCGCTCCAGGCCGTAGTTGAAGCAGGCACGCGCGAAACCCTTGATGGAGTCATCGAGGTTGTACATGCCCATGGCGATGCCTGCACCAGGCGACTTGAACACCTCTCGCTCGATGGGCGCACCGCCGTCAGCCGGCGTGAACGTCATCTTCAGTGTGCCAGCGCCGGGGAATTGGAAATCGGTGGCGCGGTATTGGTCGCCAAAGCCGTGGCGAGCCACGACCACAGGCTTGTCCCAGTGCCCGACCAGGCGCGGCACATTCTTGCAGATGATGGGCTCGCGGAAGATGGTGCCATCAAGAATGTTCCGGATGGTGCCATTCGGGCTCTTCCACATCTGCTTGAGATTGAATTCCTTCACGCGCGCTTCGTCCGGCGTGATCGTTGCGCACTTCACGGCCACACCAAATTCCTTGGTGGCCATTGCGGAGTCGACGGTGACCTTGTCATCGGTCGCGTCGCGGTGCTCCATCCCCAGGTCGTAGTACTTCAGATCGATGTCGAGATACGGAAGGATGAGGCGCTCACGGATCATCTGCCAGATGATGCGCGTCATTTCGTCGCCATCCATTTCGACGACCGGGTTCTTCACCTTGATTTTGGCCATGGAACTGCTCCTGTGCTGTGCAAGTGGGTGATGGGTAGGCGCGGGCACCGCGTCAATTCAAAATTTTATTGTTGTTGTTCGGGGCAATCGGCGGGGACGCGAAGTATAGCAAACCGGTGCGGCCAGCCGGTGCCCGTAGCGTGCGCCAAGGGCCATTGATGGCAGATTCGAACTGGCGCTGAAAGCATGACGTCCAAAGTGCTGGCATGGCCTTGGGGCCGCTGCACCCTGCACCCGAATAGTTGCTTAGGGCAGTGCGCTGGGTCGAGTCACGGCAGCGGCATTCCTTGTGCCACAAGCCGCCAGATTACAAGAATGAAAACGCCCCGGGGAGGGGCGTTTTGCAATCTGGTGGCCCGGGGCGGAATCGAACCACCGACACAAGGATTTTCAATCCTCTGCTCTACCGACTGAGCTACCGGGCCAGAATTTTGCGACTGATTTTGCGACTGATTTTGCGACTGTGCCAGCCAGCAAAGCCCGGAATTATAGCCGGAAACCGGCTGCAAAGTGAATGAGGCGGTCCGCCTGATCGGCAGGCATGGTGAGCGGTCAGGTCGGGGGCTCCAGCGCCAGTCGTAGCCACACACGATTGTGTCCGAACAGGTAGTGGTACTCAGCGCTGATGGACATACCCTTTGCCAGCACGGCGCCCAGACCGCCTTCCTTGCCACCTTCCACATGATCGGCTGTGTGCATCCGGTCTGCAAACGCCAGCGGATTGAAAGGCGGAGCCTGGTCTTCATAGATCACATGGATGCAGTCATCAGTCATGCGCAGCGTGATCACCACCGGTGCCTCGCTGCCACCGCGATGACCGTGCTTCACCGTGTTGGTGAAAAGCTCCTCAGCCACGAGGTGAAGTCTGAGACAGGTGCCGTGCGACGTTCCGGATGCGCTGCAAAAGCTATCCACGAACCCGCGCACGACGGCGAGATCGCGCATTCTGGCGGTGAACATCGATTGATATCCCCCACTTTTTGTGACGCTATTCACAGGCTTACTCATTCGGGCATTATAGAGTGCTAGCGTAAATCAACCGCGCTGATTCAACCGAGGAGTGTAGATCATGAAATCAAAATACTTGGCCCTTTTGCTGATGGTGGCCGGTGTGGCCAATGCGTCTGTCGTGGGCGAGATCAAGATCCTGAAGGGGGTGGCGACCGTTGAACGCCAGGGCCAGAAGCTGCCAGCGGCGGTCGGCATGAAGCTGATGCAGGCCGATACGGTGCTCACGGGCAATGATGGTGCCGTCGGCATCACCTTCGCTGATAACAGCCTCATGTCGGCAGGCCCGAACAGCTCGCTTTCCATCGATAGCTTCCGGTTTGATTCAACCACGCACGCTGGCGAATTTCAGTCGTCCATCAAGCGCGGTACTGTGGCCGTGGTGTCCGGCAAGATGGTCAAACAGAGCCCTGAATCGATGAAGATCCGGACGCCGTCCTCGATCATGGGTGTCCGTGGAACCGAGTTTGTGGTCAAGGTCGACGACGCCCTGTGATGGCGCTGCCCCGGGATTTGTTCAGGATGCATGCGCGGTTCATTCCGCTCGCCTTTGCAGCGCTGGTTTTTGCTGGTTGCGCCACTGTGCCGCCGACCAGCCTGCCGAAGGAATCCGTGATCATCCTCCCGGGCAAGGATGGACATGTGGGAGGTGTAGCGGTGCGTAGCCAGTCCAGCGAGACGGTGCTGGATTCAGCCTGGGCGGGTGTGGAGGTGCAGGCAGGCAAAGCAAGCGGCCGGCGCTTCACTCAGGCAGAAGTGCATGACCAGTTCGCGTCGACGCTGTCAGCCCTCCCGCCCAAGCCTGCTTCATTCGTGCTGTATTTCCTTGAAGGCAGGGATGAGTTCACGCCGGCGTCGCGCGATGAAATCGCGCGCATTCTGTCGGAACTGAAGAACCGGCCAGCGCCTGATATTGTTGTCATCGGACATACCGACACGGTTGGCGGCGAGTCAGCCAATGACAAATTGTCACTGCAGCGCGCAGAGCGGGTTCGCGAGCTATTGGTGAAGCCGCTGGGGCTTACGCCAGACCGGATACAGGCCGCTGGGCGCGGGGAGCGAGAGCTGCTCGTGCAAACGCCGGATGGTGTGTCCGAGGCCAGAAACCGGCGGGTGGAAATCAACGTCCGATAACGGCTTTGCCGGTCGTGACGTGTTTTCTCGTCTTCTTGCGTCTTCTTCAGATCTGCGGCCCGTTCCAGCGCAGCGCCAGCAGCGTCAGATCATCCGCAGGCTGCGCACCTGCCACAAACGTGGCGACCGATGTTTGCAGGCGTTTCACCATCTCACCGGGCCATGCTGCAAGCGTCGGTGACAGTAACGTCTCCCGTACCCGCTCGATGCCGAACATGCTGCCTTGCGAATTGGTCGCATCGGTGACGCCATCAGTGAGAATGCAGAGCCACTCTCCGGCAACGAGCTGCCTGTCACCTTGCGAATATTCGAAGTTGTCCAGCGTTCCCAGTGGCGGCCCATCTGCCCGTTCCAGCCGGATGAGCTGACCGTCCGGCTTGCCCACAAAGGGTGGTTCGTGGCCGGC
This sequence comes from Betaproteobacteria bacterium, assembly GCA_031394355.1. Lineage (GTDB taxonomy): Bacteria > Pseudomonadota > Gammaproteobacteria > Burkholderiales > Usitatibacteraceae > JAEUMY01. The sequence goes on from JANNSU010000059.1 coordinate 52,496, forward strand.
GTTGGTATAGGTCAGTCTGCCGCTTCGCGCGTCAAGAATGCCCGCAAAGGCCGTCACAAATAGCGACTCCGGATTCTCTCTGGCGATGTCCTGCTGGGCTCGTTGCATGAACTTGGAAAGATGCTCATCTGCGGCCAGTGCTGCGCTCTTGAGGTGTGATTTGACCGCTGCCATGAACAGCGCCGCTGGCAAGCCCTTGCCTGACACATCGGCCACAACAAAGAACAGCCGATCGTCGTCCAGCATGAAACAGTCATAGAAGTCACCGCCGACCGATCGTGCCGGTTCGAGAAGTGCTGCCACGGTGAAGCGGCGTTCTCCGGCGAATACTTCCTGTGGATTGGGCAGAAGCCCCATCTGAATGCGCTGTGCTGCGGACAGCTCTCCCGAGATTCGTGCTGCCTGCTCGCGCAGAACGCGGCGATGGTGCTCGCTGCGGGACAAGCTGTCGGCAAGGACCAGGGCGCCGGCCAGCAGCGTGCCTACTGCGGGCCAAGCCATATCCATGACCCCGCCAGCCGCGCGAAATACCACCAGGCCAGCGATCACTTGCAACGCCGCGATCCCGATGGCCAAAGCAACCATTCGTTGTGCAGGCAGGCTTGCGCCGACGCGCCAGATCACAAGCGCTCCCAGAATCAGGAACGTGATCTCGATGGCAACGAACCAGGAAGGCCGTGTCAGGAAGCGACCATCAAACATTTGCTCGATCATTTGTGCATGAATGTCGACGCCCGGGACAAGCTGGCCCAACGGCGTGGTCTTGTAGTCGAGCAGCCCCAGTCCGGTCGCGCCGATGAGCACCAGCTTGTTCTGAAATGTTTCAGGCACCACTTTGCCCTGCAGGACATCACCAGCCGAAACAATTCGGCTGGACGATGCGTCTCGGCCAAACCAGATCAGGAATGTTCCATCTCGTGACATCGGAATGCGCAGTTGATCCACAGCCAGCAGAGCTTGTCCGCCGCGCACGGACGTCGCCAGCACAGGTGATCCAGTGGCTGCCTGCCACATGGCGACGCTGAGCCCGGCCACCGGGGTACCCTTCACATTCGCGAGCACCGGGGCGGATCGAATCACGCCCTGATGCGAATCACCATTGATCACGGCTTGCGTGGCCGCTCGTGAAGTCAGGACCTCCAGACTCCCTTGATAGCCCGCGTATTGGCGAAGCGCCGCAGAGACCTGATCATCTGCGAGCAATGGCGCAATGCCGCGGAGTGTTCCTGCGCTGCTGTCCTTTTCCCCCACGACTGCGAGCACCACCGCGGACTTCGCGATCTGGGCAGCGAGGATCGCATCGTTTGACGGTAGCGCGCGGAGACTGTCGGCGACTGCCCGTGGCAAGTTGGGGAGTGCCTTCTCCACCTCACCCGGTGAGAGCCTGTCCGGCTCGTTGAATGTGATGTCAAAACCCACCGCTGCCGGGCCCATGGATTGGATGCGGGCAAGGAGTTCCGCGACACGGGTGCGCGGCCAGGGCCATTGTCCGGCGACCGCCAGCGCGTTCTCGTCGATCCCGACAATCACGACAGGAGAGCTGACCCGCTCCCGGGGGAACCACTGCTGGTATTGGTCAAACAGTGCGTAGCGGAGGCCCAACACTGGCGGCGGGGCAGCCAGCATCAAACCTGCAAGCAGCAGAATCAACGCGACGAGCGCGGCGGTGAAGCCGCTGGACCATGCCGGCTCGCCGGTCGGGTTCAGACTTCGAGCTCCAGCCCGTCGTAGGCGGCGGTGATTTCGAGCTTGTGCTCGCCGCGAGTCAACTCTTCATAGCGCCGCGTTTCGACCAGGAGCCGATTGAGTGCCGTGTCATTGTTGGCGGGCTCATGGTGGAACAGCACAAGGTGCTTTACCTTCGCCTGCTCGGCGAGTTCCACCCCGACGATATTGCTGGAGTGACCCCAGTCCGCCTTCACCGAAATGGCATCTGCGAAGGTATACATCGCATCAAAGATAAGGATGTCCGCATCCTTGAAGAAACGGGTCATCTCGTCGACCTGCTTGTGGTCATCCAGCTTGTATTCCGAGTCGGTGGAGTACACGATAGTCTTGCCATCATGCTCGAAGCGAAGCCCGTAGGAGTCACCCGCATGCAGCTGCAAGTGCGTTGTGACCTTGACGCCGCTGACCTCGAATGGTTTGTCTGGCTCAACCACTATGAACTCGATGTCAGCAGCGAGTTGTTCGAATAGCACCGGGAAGCAGGGGGCGCACTGTTGCAAGTGGAACGCGCTTTCAACGATCTCGTGGCTGGCGTGGATGCGGATCTTGCTTCCCGGCACATAGGCTGGCCCGAAAAAGGGGAAGCCCATGATGTGATCCCAGTGGACGTGCGACATGAACACGTTGACGGTTGCAGGTCTGCCTGCCTGGCGGGCCAGGATATTGACGCCGAGTGGGCGAGCACCCGATCCCAGATCGCAAATGAAGTATTCATCGCTGCCAGTCTGCAGTTCAACGCAGGGCGTATGGCCCCCAAAGGTGTGGGTCAGTGAGAAGTCCAGCTCTGTGGTGGCGTAGGTATACGCCTCCTGCAGATTGCTGAAGGACTGTCCCGACGCATGCAGCAGCGCCTGGGCAATCTTGTTGCGCAACTCGGCAGAAGTCATCGCTACGCCGATTGAGCCACGGGTGCCCCAGAATCTGATTCGCATGCGTGCTCCTATGAGGCTCGCACTTACGTGCGCGTGGTGTTGCCCTGCGCCAAAGCCTGCAGGGCGCTGTCAATATCCGCATAGACCTTCAACACCAGATCAAAGCGGCTGATCTGGAAAATTTCTGCAACCATCGGCTGGAGAGCGGCCACCACAATGCGGCTGTCCTGCCCCCGGGCCTGACGGGCCGCCAGCATGAAGCAACGCAGACCGGCGCTGGACACATACTCTAGCCCGGAAAGGTCAAAGACTATGTGATGCGGTTCGCTGGCTGCTGTCTCCAGATAAGGAGCCAGCTCCGCACGGAACGCGTCACAGTTGTCCTGATCCAGCCGCCCCTTCAGGGCTAGTACCCGCGTGCGGCCACTGAAAGTCGGGGTGATTTGCATGAATCCTGTTTCTGGTTCTTGTAGGTAAGTCCCCTATTGTGGTGAAAGCCGGGGATTCCTTCAACACAAAAGAAAAGGGCCCCCTAAGGAGCCCTTTCAATCCGTCGGCCAGGCTTCAGCCTTCGGAGCGGGTTTTACATGTCCATGCCGCCCATGCCACCCATGCCACCCATGCCGCCACCACCCATGCCGCCTGCCGATTCATCCTTCGGCAGTTCAGCAACCATGGCATCGGTCGTCAACATCAGTGAGGCCACCGAAGCGGCGTTCTGAAGGGCGTAGCGTGTGACTTTGGTGGGGTCGAGCACGCCCATCTCCACCATGTCGCCATACTCGCCCGTGGCTGCGTTGTAGCCAAAGTTACCCTTGCCTTCCACAACCTTGTTCACCACCACGCTGGGCTCGTCGCCGGCGTTATGGGCGATCATGCGGAGCGGCTCTTCGATCGCGCGAAGCACGATCTTGACGCCAGCGTCCTGATCCGGGTTGGACCCCTTGATCTTGCCGGCGTTGGCGCGAGCGCGCAGGAATGCCACGCCGCCGCCTGCCACGATGCCTTCTTCAACGGCAGCACGGGTCGCGTGCAGTGCATCTTCCACGCGGGCCTTCTTTTCCTTCATTTCGACTTCGGTTGCCGCACCCACGCGGATCACCGCAACGCCGCCGGCCAGCTTGGCCACGCGCTCTTGCAGCTTTTCCTTGTCGTAGTCGCTGGTGGCTTCCTCGATCTGCTTGCGAACGGTTGCCACGCGAGCCTTGATCTCGTCTTCCTTGCCGGCGCCGTCGATGATCGTCGTGTTTTCCTTGCCCACTTCGATTTTCTTGGCACGTCCCAGGTCCTTCAGCGTGACGTTCTCGAGCTTCAAGCCGAGTTCTTCAGCGATGACGGTACCGCCGGTCAGGATGGCGATGTCTTCCAGCATGGCCTTGCGGCGATCACCGAAGCCAGGTGCCTTGACGGCGGTGGTCTTGAGGATGCCGCGGAGGTTGTTCACTACCAGCGTAGCCAGTGCTTCGCCGTCCACATCTTCGGCGATGATCAGCAGCGGCTTGCCGGCTTTGGCAACCTGCTCCAGCACGGGCAGCAGGTCACGGATGTTCGAGACCTTTTTGTCGTGCAGCAGGATGTACGGGTCGTCCAGCAGGGCGACCTGCTTGTCCGGGTTGTTGATGAAGTAGGGCGACAGGTAGCCGCGGTCGAACTGCATGCCTTCGACGACTTCCAGCTCGTTGTCGAGCGACTTGCCGTCTTCAACCGTGATGACGCCTTCCTTGCCGACTTTGTCCATGGCATCGGCGATGATCTTGCCGATGTTGTCGTCGGAGTTGGCGGAGATGGAGCCGACCTGGGCGATTTCCTTGCTGGTCGTGGTGGGCTTGGACATCTTCTTCTGCTCTTCCACGATGGCGATGACAGCCTTGTCGATACCGCGCTTCAGATCCATCGGGTTCATGCCGGCGGCAACGAACTTCATGCCTTCCTGCACGATCGACTGGGCCAGCACGGTAGCCGTGGTGGTGCCGTCACCGGCGACGTCGGAGGTCTTGGAAGCGACTTCCTTGACCATCTGTGCGCCCATGTTCTCGAACCGGTCCTTCAGTTCGATTTCCTTGGCGACGGACACACCGTCCTTGGTGATGGTCGGGGCGCCGAAGGAGCGCTCCAGCACGACGTTACGGCCTTTCGGGCCCAGGGTGACTTTGACTGCATTGGCGAGAATGTTCACGCCGTTGACCATGCGTACACGCGCATGTTCGGAGAATTTGACTTCTTTAGCTGCCATGATTGAAAACTCCTTTTATCTGAATTCGTCACTCCGGCGGAAGCCGGAGTCCAGGTTTTTTGTCGGTACTGGATCCCGACTTTCGTCGGGATGACATGCCTACTTCATCCGCTTGGCGGATGATCGGCATGTCACTTGCCGACGACGGCCATGATGTCTTCCTCGCGCATCACGAGGAGCTCTTCACCATCGACCTTCACGGTCGTGCCGGAGTACTTGCCGAACAGCACCTTGTCACCGACCTTCACATCAACCGGGGACAGCTTGCCGTCTTCATTCTTCTTGCCTGGGCCGATGGCCAGGACTTCGCCTTGGTCGGGCTTCTCGGCCACGGTGTCGGGGATGACGATGCCGGAGGCGGTCTTACGCTCTTCTTCCAGACGCTTGACGATCACGCGATCGTGCAGGGGACGCAGTTTCATGTTTCTCACTCCTGTTGCGGATGTTGATGAATTGGACCGACTGACTCGCTGACAGGTGGTCTGCACGCCAGCAGGTTGTGAACCCGAAGCCATGGACTGAAGGTTTGGCACTCAGTTCCATAGAGTGCTAATAATAGCGACGCAACATGAATAATTCAAGTCGGCCTGCTAAATGATTTGTGACGGGGTAGGACAATGAGTAAGCGAACGCTTACCGTTTTAAGTTTGATAAAAAACACTCATCAGCTTCACAAGGCCGCATTAGGATGACAGTGCCCGGTGGTTGATACACCTCTCACCAGGCCAATGAGATCGCGGCCGCGTCAAATGCGAATCGATGCACTCCGGCCAAACCGGTAGATCACCCGGTTCTCGCGCGTGCGCCGGGGCGGCGCAGATAGCAGCGGGCAGGGCGGGTTGCGATAGCCGCCTGGCTCCAACGTGACATCGTCGGCGGTGTCGGCCCACAATCCGCCATGCACCGGCCTGAAGGTCCATTGATGATAGCCAGCCCGACCGGCGCATTCCAGCAGCTCCTCGCCGTCAGGAAGCTCGGCCACATAGGGTGCAGAGCCTTCGATCTGCGTGGGCAGGGAGCCGAATGCGTTGAGGCAGTCGAGCGCCTCGCCAATCTCGGCACCCGGTCGCTGAAACGCGCGCGCATCGCGCCTTGCCAGGTCCCAGGCGCCAAGCTCCCACGCTGCTTCGAGGATCGCGTTGTCGAGGTCGTCGAACCGGTCCCAGCGTTCGTTGACCTGGAGTGCAGAACTGGGCACGGATTGGTATGCGACCGGGTTGGCGTCTTCCTGGTCCGTCAGTTTCACCTCAACAAAACCGTGCCAGTGCAGCGTCAGCACGACCGGCGTGTTGGCGTGGGGCACGGCGGCCAGGGACACTGCCACCAGCGGCAGGCGGTTGGAAACAAGCTGGGTCTCGATCAGGTCGATGAGCTGCATGGCGCAAATCACTCCGTTCAAGTGGTGTATCGGCAGGCTTCTGTAAAGATTCCGCCACAATTGCGAACACTTGTGTTGCTAGCCATCGACGGCCTTGGTTGCCAGCCGACCCGGTATCCGTCCGAAGCGGTGGCACAATGTCGCCTCTGCATCCTCTTGTCGTGCCCATGTCCCGTCCCCTGCTCGGACCCAAAGAAAAAGCGGAGCTTGAAACACTGATGCTCAGTTGCCTCGCGGCCCACTACCGGGATCACGGCGGGTCGGGCCTGCTGACGCCCGGTCTGACGCTGATCGTGCGTGCGGCTGGCGTGACGTTGGAAGCGGGGCCAGCCGCTGACTGCCTGGCGCAAGTCGAGATCCGCAGCCTCTTCACCGCCATCTGCTATCTCGCAGGGGATGATGTGGAGATTGCCTTGCCCGAAGATGCGATGAAAAGTCTTGCCACGGAAGCCACCAGTGCCACGGCCGCGCACATCAACAAGCTGGTCTGATCGCCGGCCTGCCGCCTGTCGGGCATGAAGCGGGAGCGCCACAGCCCATGAGTGATCGCGCCAAGGCGCTGGTCCAACGCAGTCAGGCTGCCGTCTGGCATCCCTGCACCCAGATGAAGCATCACGAGCGCTGGCCGCTTGTGGCGATCACGCGCGGAGAAGGTGTCTGGCTGATTGATCCCGATGGCCGTCGCTATCTCGATGGCGTGAGCTCCTGGTGGGTCAATCTGTTCGGCCACGCCAACCCGCGCATCAACGCTGCGGTCAAGGCGCAGGTCGACTCGCTCTCCCACGTCATGCTGGCGGGCTTCACGCACGAGCCGGTGGTGACACTCTCCGAGCAGCTTTCAAAGCTGACGGGTCTGGGCCATGCGTTTTACGGATCGGACGGCGCCAGTGCCGTCGAGATCGCGCTCAAGATGAGCTTTCACTTCTGGAAGAACACCGGCAAACCCGGCAAGCAGACATTCGTGTCGCTTCTGGGCGGCTATCACGGCGAGACCATCGGTGCCCTCGCGGTGACCGATGTCGCGATTTTTCGCGATGCGTATGGGCCGCTCTTGCGCAGCAATCTCTGCGTGCCGTTTCCGGGGATGGGAACTCGGAGTGATTCTGCCGACGGGTCGTCCTGCTGCCCGGAATGCGTCGAGACCCCGCTCAAGGCGCTGGCTGATCTATTCGCAAATCGCCATGAGGACATCGCCGCCTTCATCGTCGAGCCGCTGGTGCAGGGCGCATCCGGCATGCGCATGTACCACCCCGGCTACCTCACTGGTGCGCGCAAGTTGTGCGACGAGTTCAACATCCATTTCATCGCCGACGAAATCATGACCGGCTTCGGCCGCACCGGCACGATGTTCGCGCATGAGCAGGCGGGCATCAAGCCGGACTTCGTGTGTCTGTCGAAGGGCATCACCGGCGGCTACCTGCCGCTCTCGTGCGTCCTCACCACCGATGCCATCTATGCCGCGTTCTATGACGACGACACGGCACGCGGCTTCCTGCATTCCCATTCCTACACCGGCAATGCGCTGGCCTGCAGCGCGGCGGTGGAGACCTTGCGAATATTCGCAGAAGACAACGTCCTCGCCGCCAATCGCGAGAAGGCTGCGCGGTTCGACGCGCTTGCCGCGCCGCTCCGACAGCATGCGAATATTCGCAATCTGCGCCGCCTCGGCATGATCTGGGCCTTTGATGTGAACGGCGCGCCCCCGGACTTCTCCCGGCAGGCGTTCCAGCGGGCACTCGGTCGTGGCGTGCTGTTGCGACCCATCGGCAGTACGGTCTACTTCATGCCGCCCTATATCATCGACGATGCCGAGTTCCAGTTGCTGGTCGACTGCGCACTCGACATCACGACTCACCTTGGAAGCCCCGCATGACCCGCCGCCTTGCCGCCATCACCATTTCTCTGCTTGTCGTCGCAATGACAGGTGGACCCGCCTGCGCGCAAGTGGCCGCGCCGAAATCGTTGCCGCCAGCGTCGCAAACCACCACCTTGCCACCTGCGATCGCTGAAATCCTGAAGCGCGCGAACGTGCCGGAGTCGTCGGTAGCCTTGGTCGTCCGCGAGCTCGGTGCTGCGCGCCCGCTGGTGCAGCACAACAGCGCGCGCGGTCTCAATCCGGCCTCCGTCATGAAGCTGCTCACCTCAGGTGCGGCGCTGGATATGCTCGGCCCCGCCTTCACCTACAAAACCGATTTCCTCATTCGCGGCCAATTGGCGCACGGCGTGCTGGAAGGCGATTTGCACATCAAGGCCGGCGGCGATCCCAAGCTTACGTACGAGCGCATGTGGGCGGCGCTGCGGCAATTGCGCGAACGCGGCATCCGCGAGATACGCGGCGACATCATCATCGACCGCAGCTACTTTGCACCGCTGGAGCACGATGCGGCCAGATTCGATGGCAAGTCCAGGCGCGCATACAACGTTGGCCCCGATGCATTCCTGCTCAACTTCAAGGTGGTCACGCTCCGCTTCGTGCCGGAGGGAGACAGCGTGCGGGTGGTCACCGAGCCGCCCATCGCGAGCCTGGAGGTGCTCTCGCGCCTGCAGCTCGTCAAGAACGGCTCGTGCGGCGATTGGCAGGAGCGGCTCAAGCTCGATGTGCGCGAGGACGACTTGCTGGCTACCTTTCATATCGAAGGCCGCTATCCCGAGAGCTGCGGCGAACGCGCCTGGCCGGTGAGCGTGTTCGACCACGGCCGGTATGCGCGCGCCCTGTTGCACACGCTGTGGAGCGAAACCGGCGGGAAGATCACCGGAACCGTACGCGATGGCCCCGTGCCGCCGGATGCGCGGCGCTTGCTGCAAATCGAGTCCCCAGCACTGGCGGAACTCATCCGCGACATCAACAAATTTTCCAACAACGTCATGGCACGCCAGGTGTTTCTCTCGCTGTCGGCCGAGCGGGATCAAGCGCCGGGCACCAGCGAAAGATCGAGCCTGCTCATCCGCAACTGGCTTGCCGGGCTTGAGATCGACGCGCCGGAGCTGGTCATCGAGAACGGCGCTGGTCTCTCACGCACGGATCGCATTTCGGCGGGCAGTACCGCCGCACTGCTCGATGCCATCTGGCGTCGCGGCACCATGCCGGAGCTGACCTCGTCACTGTCCTTGGTCGGCCAGGACGGCACGTTCAAGAAGCGCAGCGCTGGCGAAGGCATGTCGGCCCATCTCAAGAGCGGCACGCTGAATGACGTGCGCGCAGTCGCAGGCTATGTGCTGGACAAGAAGGGGCGGCGCTGGGTGGTGGTGATGTATATCCAGCACGGCAATGCGCCCGCCGCATCCGGGACCCAGGAGGCCTTGCTGAACTGGCTGGGGGACCGTCCTTGAGCGCCACGCATGTTGTCGAGAATCAGCCCCCGTCACTGGCGGGCTACAACGCGTTCGCAGAAGACACCTTGCTGGTTGACATGGTCGGCCGCAGCCCCGGTGCCTGGGTGGCAGGGCAGGCCGAGGCGCTGGGCGCGCTGGTGGGCGACGCAACGTGGCAGCGACATGCGTACGACGCCAACCGCTTCCCTCCCGAACTGGTGACGCATGACCGATTCGGCCATCGCATCGATGCCGTACAGTTTCACCCGTCCTATCACCAGCTCATGGCTGCCGGCATCGAGCGCGGTGTGCACGCGCTGGCCTGGTCTGCCGGGCGCCAAGGCGGCTTCAGTGCGCGTGCGGCCCTGTTTTTCCTGTGGAATCAGCTCGAACAGGGAACGGCCTGTCCGATGACCATGACCTTCGCTGGACGGCAGGTGTTCACGCACGTTCCACATCTGGAGCGCGAGTGGGCTGCCAAGCTCACCGCGCATCAGTACGACCCCCGCCCACTGCCTGTCGCGGAGAAGTCCGGTGTGACCGTCGGCATGGCCATGACCGAGAAGCAGGGAGGGTCCGACTTGCGTGCCGTTCAGACCATTGCAGCCCCGCTGGCCGATGGTTCCTTCGCGCTGACTGGACACAAGTGGTTCTGTTCGGCACCCATGAGCGATGCATTCTTCACGCTCGCACGCACGGCAGACGGTGTCGGCTGCTTCTTCGTGCCGCGCGCTCTGCCCGATGGCACGCGCAACACGCTGCTGATCCAGCGGCTCAAGGACAAGGTGGGCAATCGTTCCAATGCGTCGTCCGAAATCGAGTACCGCAATACACTGGCCTGGCCGGTCGGCGAGCCCGGGCGAGGCATTCCCACACTGATCGAGATGGCCCATCTCACCCGTTTCGACATCGTGGTGGGCACGGCCGGCATGATGCGTGCTGCGCTGCATCAGGTCGCGCATCATGTCCATCATCGCGCTGCCTTCGGGAAGAAACTGGGCGAGCATGCGCTCATGCAGAACGTCGTCGCCGATCTCGTGCTCGAGAGCGAAGCCGCGATGCTCATGGCCTTTCGGCTCGCTCGGGCCGTCGACCTCGCGGCGACGAGTGCCGAAGAGCGCCTCATCATGCGCATCCTCACGCCGATCGCCAAGTACTGGCACTGCAAACGCATCACGCCCTACATGGTCGAGGCCATGGAATGCTTCGGTGGCAATGGCTTCGTCGAGGAGCATCCCATGGCGCGACTGTATCGTGAGGCGCCCTTGAATGGCATCTGGGAAGGCTCGGGCAATGTGATCTGTCTGGACGTGCTGCGGTCGATGCAGAAGACACCGGATGCGGTGCAGGCGTTGCTTGCGGAAGTCGATGTGGCGGCGAAGGATCACCCTGCACTGGCTACCCATGTTGCGTCCCTTCGCAAGCTGCTCGCCTCGCCGGAGAGCCAGGAAGCCACCGCTCGCCGGGTGGTGGAAGGGCTGGCGCTGGCCGTGCAGGCGAGGCTGCTTTGCGAATATTCGCCTTCCGCAGTCGCGGACGCGTTCATGGCGTCGCGCATCGCGGGGATGGGCGGCTATGCGTTCGGAACGTTGCCAGGCGACATCATGACAGCGAGCATCGCGGCCCGAGCGCAGTTATCTGGTCTCCGATAAAAGAAAAGCCCCGCAATGGCGGGGCCAAAGACAAACCGCGACAGGAGTGAACGCGGATTGCAGCTTCAAAGACTGTTACGCACCACGGACAGCGATGGATGCTGCAGGCAGCGCGCCATTGTCACCGACTCCCGGATACTGCCTGATGGGCAAACCGCCGCCTGCCTGCAGCGCCGCTGAGCGGTCGATCGACAGACAGATCCGGCACCTCAGGCGTAAGATCAGGAAGCCTTCCAACTTGCCGCGGCTCACCCGCACCGGGCACGGCGCTGCCTGTTTCCTGTATGCGGATGTGACCACAGCGTTTTGAAGCTCAAGTTTCTACCGTCTTTCTCGTTTCGCCCACGGCTCTTCGACTGCCTGAAGACGTACAGCCGCGCCGATCTCGCCGCCGATATCCCGGCAGGCATCACTGTGGGTGTTGTAGCACTACCACTGGCGCTGGCATTCGGCATCGCCTCCGGCGTGCGGCCCGAGCAGGGGCTCATCGCCGCGGTCATTGGCGGCTTCCTCGTCTCCGCACTCGGCGGCTCCAAGGTACAGATCGGCGGCCCGGCTGGTGCCTTCGTGGCGCTCATGTACGCCATTGCCGAGAAGTACGGTGTGGCCAACCTGCTCATCGCCACCATCATGGCGGGTGTGCTGCTATTCGCCATGGGCGCACTTCGGCTCGGCAACCTTGTCCGCTTCATTCCCGTCTCGATCATCATCGGCTTTACTGCGGGTATCGCCGTCATCATCGGGCTCTCGCAGGTCAAGGATCTGCTGGGCCTTGCCATCGACAAGATGCCGTCCAATTTCTTCTCGCAACTGTCCGTCCTCGCGGGCAGCCTGCATAGCGTCAACATTTACTCTGTCGCGATCAGCGTCGCTGGGCTACTCATCATCGTGCTCTGGCCCGTGTCCTATCAGGCGCAGAAGAGCCGCTGGCGGCACATCGTCTCCAAGCTGCCCTCCACGCTCATCGTGTTGATCGTGCCCGCCATCATCGTCTGGCTCTTCGACATCAAGGTCGAGACCATTGGCAGCAAGTTCGGTGCGCTGCCCACGGGCATACCCATGCCGCAGGTGCCGAGCTTCGACTGGGCCACTGCACAGAACCTCGTGGCGCCCACCATCGCCATCGCGCTGCTGGCCGCCATCGAGTCGCTCCTTTGCGCGCGCATGGCGGACGGCATGACAGACGATCGCCACGATCCCAATCAGGAGCTCATGGCGCAGGGCATCGCCAACTTCTTCTCGCCCTGGTTCGGCGGTATCGCCGTCACCGGGACCATCGCGCGCACGGTCACGAATATTCGCACCGGCGGGCGCACGCCCGTCGCCGGCATCATCCATGCCGTAATCCTGCTGGTGGTGCTCGTGGCTGCCGCGCCGCTGGCCGCGCACATCCCGCTCGCCGCACTCGCCGCCATCCTCCTCTGGGTCGCGATCAACATGGCTGACTGGGGAGAGTTTGCAAAATTGCGGCAGTTCTCGATGTTCTATCGCGTGACGCTGCTGTCCACCTTTCTGCTTACGGTGGTCTTCGATCTGGTCGTGGCGGTCGAGGTGGGGCTCGTGCTCTCCAGTCTGTTCTTCATCTATCGCATCTCCACGCTCACCAAGGTGGAGGAAATCGCTCTGTCAACCGAGACGACCACGCTGCCCGATGGGCGCCGCGTGGGTGCGTGGAGCATCTATGGCTCCCTGTTCTTCGGCTCCGTGACGAAGCTGGAGAATCTGCTCGACCCCGGCCGCAATCTGCCTGACATCGTGATTCTGGAAATGGACCACGTCATCAATCTCGACACCACCGGCCTCGATGCGCTGGAATCGTTGCGCAAATCACAGCGGAAGCGCAATGGGGAACTCATCATCGCCGGCGCGCAGGAGCAGCCCTGGTCGCTGATGAAGCGCGGCGGATTCGTCGAGTCCATCGGCGCGTCGAACTTCGTGAAGTCACTCGATGCGGCGTTGATGCGTGCGGAAGAGATTGCGCAGGTTGGGGAGCCGACAGCGCATGTCAGTCCGGATTCGGCGGAGATGGCTTGATCGGGTGGTGTGCGAGAATTTGCACGGCGGGGCAGCATTGCGATTCATTGTTTGACTGGGCATGAAGGTCTGAACCCATGTTCAGCAAGGGCGCACGACGCCACACAGCGGGACAGGATGTGAAGATGAGAGTCATGCCGGTCATGGACTTTGCATCGGGGCGATAACAAGAAAGGAGCGACGGCATGGTGCTAAATGGCGCGCTGGGGATGAGCAGAAGCGATACCTTGCTGTTGAAAGAACAGTACCGCAGCCTGACGCGGCTGATGCCCAACATGTACGGTGTCATTCTTGCGGTGACATTGACGCTTGTCGTGATCTTTTACCAAAGCGTGCCCGCCTGGATTGCATTTCCGGTGCCGGCCGCGTTGACGATTGTGGTGGTTCTCCGGACTTGGCACTGGCTAAACGCGCGTCAGCGCGTTGATGCGATGACCAGCGATCAGCATCTCGCCGCGATCAAGAGCACTGCGTTCATGGGGTTCGGTATTTCCTTCGGGTTTTCGCTCGTCGGGTTGCTGCTCATGAATTACGGAAGCCCCACGCAACAGGCGTTGGCCCTGATCATGATTTGGGCAGTAGCGGTGGTCTCGGCCTTCTGCTTGCATTCTGTGCTCGTGGCCGCAATCGGCGTTGTGCTGGCTGCTACGGTTCCCCTCAGCATTGCGTTCCTGGTGAGCATCAATCCGATTGTTGGAAAGCTCGTACCCGTCATTGTCATGATGACTGTGCTGATTTTGATCGTGCTGGCGGAATTGCATCATGGCTTTGCGAAGTTGGTTCGCTCAAGTGAACGCGCAGCACAAAGTGAAGTGCAGGCCTTGCATGCGGCGCATCACGACCCTTTGACGGGCTTGCCTAATCGCGCACTGCTTGCCATCCGGCTGGAAGCGATGCTGGCACGCAAGCGAGATGCTGGCGGCGTGTTTGCCGTGCACTGTATTGATCTGGATCGATTCAAGGAAGTGAACGAGACCTTCGGACATGAAGCAGGTGATGAGCTGTTGCGACGCGTGTCACAGCAGTTTGCCAAGGTATGTGGTCCGACAGATATCCTCGCTCGAGTCGGCGGCGATGAATTCGTTCTGGTACAGGAGGCAAAGGCTGCTGCAGAGGCGGAGACCTTGGCCGCACAACTCATTACCTTGATGTCCATGCCAACGAATCTTGAATCAGGCAGAGTTTTTGTTGGCTGCAGCATTGGTGTGTTCTTCGTCGACGATCTGGCCATCGACCCGTTGGAATGTGTGCGGCGAGCGGATCTCGCGCTCTATGAGGCCAAACGCAATGGGCGGCAGCAGCTGATGTTCTTTGATGCCGGTATCGACGAGGCACAGCGCACCAAGCAATTGTTGCGGGATGAATTGCGCGATGCGTTGCTGCATGAGGAGCTGAGTGTCGTGTACCAGAAGCAGGTCCGCGAACGGCGCACGGTAGGCGTTGAGGCACTGGCCCGCTGGAACTCCAAAGAGCGTGGTGCGGTATCGCCGGCCATATTCGTGCCCATCGCGGAAGAAAGCGGGCTCATCGATGCGCTTGGGAATTTCGTCATGCGACGCGCCTTTCTTGACAGCAGAAAAATGAAGGGATTGCGTGTCAGCGTGAACATTTCGGCAGCGCAGGTACGCATGCACGGCTTTGTCGACAGGGTGCAATCGATGGCCAGTGAAACCGATGTCGACCCATTCCTGGTCGAGCTGGAAATTACCGAAGGGCTTCTGCTGGGACAGGATCCCGAGACACGCCAAACCCTTGACCGGCTGCGCGCTTTGGGCTTCAGGATTGTGCTGGACGACTTCGGGACGGGCTACTCAAGCCTGGGCTATCTGCACCGCTACCCGATAGACAAGATCAAGATTGACCGCCTTTTTGTCTTGAACATGGGCCCGGATGCCAAGTATGACGCCGTGGTCAGCGCCATCGTCGGCATGGCGCGTGCTTTGGATATCGAGGTCATGGCTGAAGGTGTCGAGACGGAAGTTCAACATGCGAGACTGGCAGCGGCTGGATGCCGGGATTTTCAAGGATTTCTGTTCGGCAAGCCGATGCCGCTGGACGCGCTGCTTGCAGATCTTGGGCTATGAAGGCGGAGCAAAGACCAACCCCACCATGCTGACCCGTAAAACCCGCGAAACCATTCTGGTCATTCTGATCATCGTCATCCCCACCGCACTCTTCGTGCTGATCGACGAAGACCTGCTGCAGAAGATGGCTTTCGCTGCACTTGCGTTGGGCGGGGCCAGTCTCTTCGGCATTCGCAAATACCTCGATCGTCTCGACCAGGCCATGCGAGTCCTCCCGGATCCCGCCAAGGGTGGCCAGTTCGACCCGACCACGATGCCGCTGAAGCCGCTGGAGCGGAAGCTGCTGGGCATTGACGACATCGCGCATCCTGAGCGCATCCGACGCGCACTGCGCGATTGGCGATCACTGTTGGTGTCCATCGGCATGGGCTTCGGCGTGACGGCTGTGATCGGGCTGATCTTGCTCATCGTGATTTATACCTACTGATTGAATCGCGCTTATTGATGTTTCCTCAATTCACTACAAATCATTGTCGTCCCTGCGAAGGCGCGAAGGCATGCTTCGCCCCAGTGTCGTTCGACCGAAAGCCACTGGACCCCGGCCTTCGCCGGGGCGACGAAATTTGTAATGACTTCTGGAATCCTCAATAGGTGGGGTTCTCCACCGGCACATTTCCCCTGCGAATATTCGCATCCCCATCTGACCCAGCCCGGCAGACCGCCGCCCTTTGATCCGGGTCATCCCATCTGGCCCGGCTTGCCTTATGATTCCGACCTTTATGATTCCGACCTTTGCAACGGCTTCCCGCGCAGTTGGGCTGCGCAACGAAGCAGCGTCTGGAGAACTCTCATGACTGCCTACGTCCCCACCTTGGACATCCGCCGCTTTGAAACTGACCGCGACCAGTTCGTGGCGGACCTCGGGGCGGCGTATCGTGAATTCGGCTTCGCAGGGATCAGCGGCCATGGCATTGATCCCCAACTCATCGCCCGGGCCTATGACGCGTTCGAGCGTTTCTTCGCATTGCCGGTCGAGACGAAGATGAAATACCACCTGCCGGGCACCGGTGGTGCGCGTGGCTACACGCCGTACAAGGTGGAGACTGCCAAGGATTCCAAGCATGCGGACCTGAAGGAGTTCTGGCATGTCGGCCGGGAGCTTCCACGCGACTCCCGCTATGCGGGCCTGACGCCGGAGAACCTGTGGCCGGCGGAGGTGCCAGGCTTTCACGAGCATGGCTATGCCATGTATCAGGCGCTGGATGATCTGGGCACACGCGTGCTGTCCGCGCTGGCGCTGCATATCAACCTGCCGGAAGATTATTTTTACGACAAGACCAACTTCGGCAGCTCCATCCTGCGGCCGATCCACTATCCGCCGATCATTGATGGCGACGTGCCCAACGTGCGCGCCGGTGCGCATGAGGACATCAATCTCATCACGCTGCTGGTGGGCGCCAGCGCAGAGGGCCTGCAGTTGCTGGGGCGCGATGGCGAGTGGCTGCCCATCACCACACAGGGCGACGTGATCGTGGTGAACATCGGCGACATGCTGCAGCGCCTCACCAACCACGTGTATCCGTCCACCACGCATCGCGTGGTCAATCCGAACAACGACAATGCGCGGAAGCCCCGCTACTCCGTGCCGTTCTTCCTCCACCCGAATCCGGATTTCTTGATCGACGTGCTGCCCTCCTGCGTGACGCCGGATAATCCCAGCCGCTACCCCGAGCCCATCACCGCCTGGGACTATCTGATGGAGCGCCTGCGCGAGATTCGCCTGTTGTGAACGGCCGGTGGTGAGGTATCGCGCAGTGCTGTGCGAGTGGTCCTGTTCAAGGCCTGCATGAGCACACCCGTCAGCTTCCGCTTGGCCACCGCCGCCGATGCCTTGTGCATCGGCGTTGTCGGCACACAGGTCTTCCTCGATACCTACGCGCCGGAAGGCATACGTCCGGCACTCGCCAACGAAGTGCTGGAACACTTCTCCACCGCCGCCATCGCGACACTGCTGGCACGCCCCGATACGTCATTCATGCTGGCGGAAGTGGCAAACCACCTCGTGGGGTTCTGCGAGGTGACACACGGGCAGGGTCATGCGCTGGCGCTGCCCGGGCCGACGGCGGAAGTGCACAGGCTTTACGTGCAACGGCCCTTTCTGGGACGCGGCATCGGCAAGGCGCTGCTGCATCTCTCGGAGCGCCACGCCCATGAACTCGGCGCGGCGTCATGCTGGCTCACTGCCTGGGTAGAGAACCAGCGCGCGCTCCGCTTCTATGCCGGGCAGGGCTATCGCGACGTGGGGATGGACATCTACGTCTTTCAGGGTGACGAGTACGAGAACCGCGTGCTAGCGCGGGACGCCTTGCGGTCGTAACGAGGGCGGAGGGTCAACTCGCGCCATTGCGAATATTCGCACCACGCCTGCGGGTGAATCACGCGTGATCCCGGGCAGACGGCGTTCATTTCCTCCCCGCCCCTGTCTCCTCCTTGAAGAACTCCAGCTCGCTCTCGGTCAGCACCACATCGGGCTTGGTGCGCGCGATGAGGTGCAGGTTGTCATCCGACTGCTGCATCCTGGCGGCGGCGAGGGCGCTGACGGCGCTGGCGAGCACAGTGCCGGGCCCGGTGCCGGGAAGATATTGCGCGGCACCACACCAGGCGCGAATGGCCGGTAGTCCGGCGGCATCGGGCGAGGCGGCGCTTTCCTTCAGCTTGTTCATGGTTCGGCGGAGCGTGTCATCGATTTTCTGGTTGTCGCAGAAGCCGATGATGAACATTCCTTCCCGCCAGCGGCCCATCCAATCGGTCTTCCGGATATTCATGGCGAGGAGCTGGCTCGTCCGGTGGATGAGCGCCTCCAGCTCGCCGATGCCCTGCCCCTGTGCAATCGCTTCAGTATCGGCCAGCTCGATGAGCGCGATGTGCAGCGTCATCTGTTTGCGGTCCGTGCAGGCGCAGTCCTCCATCATGCGGCGCTTCACGGCCTGGCGCGTGTAGTGGCCGGTGAGGTCGTCAGTGAGGCCGCGCTCCTGAATGTGTCGTGATGCGCGCTCGCTGCGCTGGGCCAGGCTCTCGGCGTCGCGCATGATGCGGCCCAGCAGATCCTGGTAGTCCGTGGGCAGGCTGCGGCCGCCCACGGAAAGCGGCCGATGCAACGTGGCAGCGACATCCTCCAGCGGGCGCAAGAGGAGACGAATGCCGAGGTAGGCCAATACACCGCCAGCAA
This sequence comes from Betaproteobacteria bacterium, assembly GCA_031394355.1. Classification (GTDB taxonomy): domain Bacteria; phylum Pseudomonadota; class Gammaproteobacteria; order Burkholderiales; family Usitatibacteraceae; genus JAEUMY01. The sequence continues at coordinate 70,958 of JANNSU010000059.1, forward strand.
TACAAAGGCACAGCAGTATCAGGAGGGCGCCTGTGCCCAGCGGCTGTCCGAGCAGCGCCTTCACGCCTGCATACAGGCCTGGCGGAATCAGCACGGCGACGGCAAGCGTCACGCCCAGCTTGCGGTCGAAGTCCTCACGTGCGCCGGGAAAGCGGTCAAGCAGTTTGTAGAGCAGCATGTCATGTCCCTGGGGTCACTGTGCGCTCTCGTGCATGGCATGCGGCGCAGTGTCATGATGCCACGGTATAGTCGAACTGAGAATCTGCAAAGCTCCCTTGCGAATATTCGCTGGGCGGCGATGCTTGTTCCGTCACGATCGGGTGGGCGTCTGCCTGGTAGGCGGGGTAGCTGCTTGCATGCTTTGCGCGGTCTGGTCACGATGTCCAATGCAGCCGGGACTTTGCATGCGCGCCGGATTCTCTTATTGTGTCGATAGAGACACTGATTGCTACGATCCCGCCCACCTCCACTTGAGCCACCGACCACCAGCGCATGCCCAACACCGATCTGGACAATGACGCCACCGTCGGCACCGCCGACAACCCCCTGATCCGTCTGGCACAGGAAGCGGTGGATATCGCCTTGGCTGGCGATATCAAGCGAGGGCTCGCGCTGGCGCTGGATGCGAGCCGTCGCGCGCGAGAGGCGGGCGATGCGCGGGCGGAGCTGGAAGCGCTCAATGCGGCGGCGCGCTGCCACAGTCTGCGCAATGACGCCATCAATTCGCTCGCTGCCGGTATCGACGCCGCAGCGCTGGCGCGTGCGCTCGATGATGGTGTCGCGCTGGGCCATGCCTTGTGCGCCATCGCGAACACGTCGTTCACGCTGCAACTCCTGGAAGAGTGCGAGGCGTTCGTGGTGCGCGCCATTGACGAAAGCCTGAAGCATGGTGACCACGACCTGGAGTGCCGTGCACGCCAGACCTACGGCGTGCTGCTGGGCGATCTCAAGCGGTTTGACGACGCGCGCTCTCAGTTGCAGCTCGCGGTGGACGCCGCCCGCCTCGATGGTCGCCCAGCCCTGCTCCTTCGGGTGGAGGGCAACCTGGCCGGCGTGTCACGCAAGGTCATGCGGGCCAAAGCCGATCTTGGCGAAAGGCAGAGCGTGCAAAGCGAGGGTGCCGCCGCGATCGCCGGTGCGTCGGCAGTGATCGAGCGCGCCCGCACGCAGCAGGTCCTGTCGCTGGAAATGACCATGACCGGTCTGATGGGCGAAGTGCATTGGCTGATGGGCGACATCGATCTCGGCATCGCCGAGACGTCGCATGCCATGGAGCTCGCCGAACGTTCGAAGCATCCCACCAACCTGCCGCCACTGGCCCTGCGGCTCGGCAGCATGTTGCGCGAGCGCGGACAGCTGGCGGAGGCGCTCCAGTCGTTGCAGCGCGGCCTCGCCGTCGCGGAGACGCTTCGTCCCACGTTCCGCATTGCCGAGCTGTGTGAAGCGCTTGCCGTGATCGAATCATTGCGCGGTGAAGCGGCTGCGGCGGACACATGGCGCGCACGCGCGGAGAAGGAACGCAGCCAGTTCGACTCAGGACGGTTGCTTGCGGCGGGCTTCCTCAAGCGGCTGCAGGCAGAACTGGCGGGTCCGGGCGCCTAGCAGTTTGTTGAATCGACATCGGGTGACCGAAGCGTGCTGATTGCACGACAAGTCCCTCTCTTCCAAAGAGGGATTGAGGGAGACTTGCAGCGTTTCGCCCGGGCATTGGCCCAAGATCCCCCTCGGTTCCGCCTTTTCCAAAGGGTGAAGTACCGCCTGAAGCGCGCGCAGCGTGTGGGACATTGAAATCAGGCAGACGGCTGGCTTCCGCTGCAGTCGGATGACATCCCGCTTTCCCGTCCTATGCACGCGCGCCGGATTCTCTTATTGTGTCGGGAGGCGTTGCGCGTTCATCGGCAATAGCCCGACAAAAGAACATGCCCAAACCCGACCTGGCTATTGGCGCGATCAAATCCGGCGCCGCAGAAGACGCCCTGAGCCGCCTGGCGCAGGACGCGGTCGATATCGCCTTGGCGGGAGACATCAAGCGCGGCCTTGCAACCGCGCTGGAGGCCAGCCGGCGCGCGCGCGCGGCCGGCGACCGGCGTGCAGAGCTTGAGGCGCTGAACGCGGCTGCACGCTGCCACAGTCTGCGCAACGATTCGATCAATGCACTCGCTGCCGGTATCGACGCAGCGACACTGGCGCGCGAGCTCAACGATGGCGTCGCGCTGGGCCATGCGCTCTGCGCCATCGTCAACACCGCTTTCACGTTGAAGCTGCTGCAGGAGTGCGAGCCGTTTCTGGAGCGGGCCATAGAGGAAGCGCTGAAGCATCGCAACGCCGACCTTGAGTCCCGGGCGCGCCAGGCCTACGGCGTGCTGCTGGGCGATCTGGACCGCTTTGACGAGGCGCGCACAGAATTGCAACGTGCGGTCGAGGCTGCACGGCGGGATGGTCATGCGGGACTTCTGCTGCGGGTCGAGGGAAACCTGATCAACGTGGCACGCAAGATGGCCCGCGGGCATGCCGCACGCGGGGAAGCGGAGGCGCTCCACCGTGCGGGCGCGAAGGCACTCGCCGACGCCGCGGCATTGCTCGAGCGCGAGGGGGCGCAGGCGGTGCTATCGCTGAAGATGAACATGATGGGTCTGACCGGAGAGGTGCATGCCCTCTTGGGCGACGTTGATCTCGGTATCAGTGAACTGGAGACGGCCATGGACATGGCCCGGAGCGGCCGCCAGCCGGCTACCCTGCCCCCCTTCGCGCTGATGCGGGCCAAGCTGCTGCGAGAACGCGGACGCCAGGCGGAGGCGGCCGATGTGCTGCAGCAGGGGCTCGATGCGGCGGACACGTTGCGGCCCACCTTCCGCATCGCCGAGCTTTGCGATGCCATGGCAGCCATTGAAATCGAACGCGAGGCGCCGACTGCGGCCGACACATGGCACGCGCGTGCCCGGCAGGAGCGGGAACAGTTCGAGTCCGGCCGACGGATGGCGGCGGGATTTCTGAAGCGATTGCAGGCGGACCTCGATTCGGCGTCCCGGACCTGAGAGGGATTGAGGGGGATTGAGAGGGATCAAGCGGCGCTGCGTGGATCTGCGCAGGTCTGCATGGCAGCTGCGTGAACGCTGCGAATATTCGCAACGGTGTGTCCGCCGTCACCTCCCCGGTTACGGATTCCGCGATGCGTCGGGCCCCGGCGTTGCGCCGTCATCCGCCGCATGCCACCCCTGCCCCGAATGCTCCGCATCGAATGCCTGACGGTCCCGCGTGAACTGTTCCTCCAGCTCCTGCCGTCCGGCCTTGGCGGCGGAGAGAAGCCGCGCCTCGTCGTCAAAGTGCGGGATGAGCGCATCCATGGCGGCCACGTTGTGCAAGCGGAACTGATCGGCCAGCTCGCGCGCGCGGAAGCGATCCGCGCCCAATGCTTCCAGCGCATGGCGGCCCAGGCGCAGGGCGGATTCGAAGGTCTCGCGCTCGACCACCTCAACGCCACGCGCGCGGAGCGCCATGTAATGCGTCACATTGCGCGCCCGCGCGAGAATGCGAATATTCGGAAAGGATTCGCGCACCAAGTCCATAAGTGCCAGATTGGCGTCCGTGTCGTCGATGGCATTGATGAGCAGTTTCGCCTTGTCCGCCCCCGCAGCGTGCAGCAGATCCAGCCGGGTCGCGTCGCCATAGAACACCTGATAGCCGAAGCGTCGCAGCATCTCGATCTGGTCCGGGTCCTGGTCCAGCACCACCGGGCGGATGCCGTTGGCGATGAGCAGCCGCCCGATGATCTGGCCGAAGCGGCCGAAGCCCGCAATGATGACTTCACCGGTCTGGTCGATGGCATCAGCGTCGCGCTGTGCCTCGGCCTGACGCAAGAGCCAGCGGTCGTGGAGGATGAGCAAGAGCGGTGTCGTCGCCATCGAGAGCGCCACCGCGATAGTGAGGAGCCCGTTCCACTCGGCGGGAATGACCTGGCCCGACTTCGCCGCAGCGAGGACGACGAAAGCAAATTCGCCACCTTGCGACAGCAGCATCGCGAACAGCAAACGCTGGCGCGCGGTCACGCCGAGCAGCCGCGCCAGCAGCCACAGCGTGCCGATCTTCAGCACGAGCAGGCCGCCCAGAATGGCCAGCACCTTGCCCGGCGCCGAGGTGAGCAGTCCGAAATCGATGCTCATGCCGACGGAGATGAAGAAGAGCCCCAGCAGGAGACCCTTGAACGGCTCGATGTCGGTCTCCAGGGCGTGCCGGTATTCCGAGCCCGCCAGCAGCACACCGGCGAGGAAGGCACCCAACGCCATCGAAAGCCCCGCCTCGTTCATGAGTAGCGCGATGCCGATCACGAGCAGCAGCGCGAACGCCGTGAAGACTTCGCGCAGATGTGTGGCCGCGATGAGCCGCAGCGCGGGCCGCGTGAGATAACGGCCGATCACGACGACACCGGCAATGGCCGCGAAGGCGATGGCGGCGCGCTGCCAGCCGGGCACGGTTGTCGCTGCCGCATCCGGCGCAGCAACGGCCAACAAAGGCACGATGGCCAGCAGGGGAATGGCGGCGATATCCTGAAAGAGCAGCACGGCGAACGCGCTGCGCCCGGTTGGCGTGGCGGTGAAGTTGCGCTCATCCATCGTCGCCATCGCAATCGCGGTGGACGAGAGCGCCAGCGCGAACCCCGCGACAAAGGCTGCCTTCCAATCCAGCCCGGCAGCGAGGCCCGCCAGCATCAGCGCGCTGCCGGAGAGCGCCATTTGCGCCGCGCCGCCGCCGAATACATCCTTTTTCATCGAAAGCAGCCGCTGCGGCTCCAGCTCCAGGCCAATCACGAACAGCATCAGCACCACACCGAATTCGGAAAAATGCAGGATGGCTTCCACGTCGCTGATGAACTTGAGCCCCCACGGGCCGATGAGGGCGCCCGCGATGAGATAGCCCAGCACCGCACCGAGTCCGAAGCGCTTCGCCAGCGGCACGCAGATGACGGCGGCGGCCAGATAAATGGCGGCGTCAGTCAGCATGGGTTGCCCCCTTTTCGCCCGACCATGCTGAAAGCCGCGTCGCGAAGGCAGCCGCGTGCGCGGCCAGCGTGGCATCGTCGATCACGTGGGCGCCGTGAACGATGAAGGGCGCCTCCCAATGCATGCGGCAATAGCGAACGGTCTGATGCACCGGCGCGGCGAAGTGCTCGAACGATTGTTCATGCATGCCGTCCGGGGCATAGGCGGATTCGTCGCCGCCCGTGGTCGGCGCCCAGAGGAATGACTTGCCCACCAGCGCATCGCCGCCTTCGCCATAGGCGAATCCGCGCACCAGCACCTTGTCCATCCAGTGTTTGAAGAGGCCCGGCACGGCATACCAATACACCGGATGCAGCGCCACGATCAGGGCAGCCTCACGCAGCAATGCCTGCTCGGCAGGCACGTTGATGTCGAAGTCGGGATAGTGGTCGTAGAGCGAATGGATGCGAATATTCGCGATGTCGCGTGCCGCATCAAGCAGCGCTCGGCCGGCGCGGGAGCGCGAGGGATAGGGGTGGGCGTTGAGGAGCAGGATCACTTGCGAATATTCGCAGAAATCGGTTCCCGGTGGCTGCGCCAGCATAGCCGCATCGGCTGCTGAGGCGACTCCCCCACGCGGCGCAAGGCACGCTGTGTGTCGTCTGACGGCCACCGCACAGAGCGCGTCGTGCCGCTGCAGTAGCCTGAACGGGCTGTAAACAGCGTTGTCAGTATCCGTAGCACGCGGGCGATCGTTGACATGCAATGATGCCGGTCTGCAAACTGCCCCCGCGCAGACCGCCCTGCGGCGCGAACATCAAAAGGACTCATCATGAAAGCGATCACCCTGGCAGCCTCGCTGCTCCTCCTCTCAGTACCCGCCATGGCCATCGAAGAACCTGAATTCAAAGTGATCCAGAAGCTGGAAGCCGTCGAGATCCGCGAATACAAACCGTTCCTGGTGGCTGAAATCCGGGTCGAAGCCGGGTTCGAGGACGCGGGCAACCTCGCGTTCCAGCCCCTGTTCAAATACATCTCCGGCAATAATCGCGGACAGCAGAAGATCGAAATGACCGCACCCGTGACCCAGGTGGCGGCGTCAGGCACCAAGATCGAGATGACCGCCCCGGTCACGCAACGCGGCGACGCGGATGGCAAGGCGCAGATTGTCGGATTCGTCATGCCCGCGAGCTTCACCCCGGCCACGCTGCCCGAGCCGCTGGACCCCCGGGTCACCACGCGCCAGGTGCCGTCCGCCACCCGTGCCGTGATCCGCTATCGCGGCACATGGAGCCGTGAGCGTCACGACGACCATGAAAAGCAGCTGCGTGATGCGCTCGCCACGATGGGCTGGCGCGCTGTCGGCCCCGCCGTGTTCGCGCGGTACGACCCACCCATCATGCCGTGGTTCATGCGGCGCAATGAAATTCTGGTGGATGTCGTGAAAGTGGCAGCGGGCTAGCGGACACAGGGCAGGATCCCTCATGGCACAACCTTGACGAATCGTGACGGCTCCAGCCCCCTCTCCCCCCTCTCCCCTTGTGGGAGAGGGTTGGGGAGAAACTGGCGTAGCGGGGTGACGTCATGGTTGGGCCCCCTCTCCCCTTGTGGGAGAGGGTTGGGGAGAGGGGTATCTCGGAATGGGTGCCACCCTCTCCCCTACCCCCTACCCCTGCCCCATCCAGGGAGAGGGGAGTACTGCTTAGGGTAGTGCCATGAGGCAGGATCCCAATCCCGCCGCACAGGCTGGATTGGGGGAGATCGAAGTGAGGATGCTAGAGCAGCTTGCCCAGCCGACGCAGGCGCTCGGCCATCCCGCGCATCACGTCCAGCGCAAAATCCGGCATCTCGCGCGTCATCTGGCGGAACCGCATCTTGTCGATGGCGAGCAGCGTGCATTCCTCGCGCGCCACCGCCGTGGCGGAACGCGGCGCACCATCGATGAGCGACATCTCGCCAATGATGGCCCCCGGCGCCGCCGATTCCACGATCGTGCCGTTGATGCTGATGTCGATGCGGCCCGTGATCAGCACATACATGTCCATACCGGGCTCGCCCGTGTTGAAGAGTGTGTGGCCCACAGGCACCACTTTGAGGTCGGTCTGATACGGCAGCAGGTCTTCGAGGTTCATGGTGTGACTCCCTGAATTGGCCGGCCGGACTGTGGTGTCGGCTCGGTGTGGAGAGTTTGGCAGATTTCGGGGGCGGGGTGAATCACCTGAAGATGGCGCTGGGTGGTGCGAATATTCGCCCTGGGTCGGCTCCGGCCATGACGGGTTGAACCAGCCCTGCGCTGCGGGCACACTGTGGGGCGATGCAGCGAATTTCTGCGAATCCACAACGGCCGACTCCCGCTACTGGGCGAGAATTGTTCAATTCCGACCTCAATCTCTTCAATTTCGTCATCTACCTCAACCGCCAGCTCATTTCTCGGGGCCGGCAAATGGAGTCTGTGCCGGAGCCGGACTTCTCCATGATCACCGTGGGTGACCTCCCCATCGAGCCCATGCCGAACGGGTGGCTCAACTTCATCGACCTGCAAACCGCCATCGAGCTCTACACCCCCATCTATCAGCTCTTCCTGACAGACAACGACTTCTGGCGTGCCACCAATTCACTGCAACTGGACGAGACCATCGCCCTCTACGCCAGCCGCATCCTCAATGACCCCAGCCCGGCCCTGCTGGTGAACAACAAGCACCCGCTCATCAGCATGAGCACCCTGCGTGCCGGGTATCGGCTGGTGCTGCACGGCCTCGCCACAGAGATGTTGCATGCGTTTCTCGTGACGAAGAAGCGGGAACAATCTGCAAGGCAACAGGAAGCCGCAGTGTCGCGGGCTGCTTAGGCATACGACTTCATCGCGAATATTCGCAAGCAAAGAACAGGAGCAACAACATGGCAACAGACAAGGATGGCAAGCAGGAATCGACAGCAGCAGGAAGCCGAACAGCGGTTGGCGTTCGCCTCATCGATTCGCCGACAGGGCAACCCGTGCTGGCCAACTACGCCAGCGCATCGCCAGCGAACGGACTGGTGCTGATCGACTTCGGCTTTTTGGAGCCCGCGATGTTGAACGCACTCGCCAAGGCGGCGAAGTCAGGCGGGAAGGTGCCGAAGGCGGTGCAGGGGAATCTCGGTGCGCGGGTGGCGTTGACGCCGGAGGCGGCGAGGGCGTTGATGCAGCAATTGGGGCGGATGATGGCGCCAAGTACTGCTGGCAAGAAGACGATCAACTGAGTGCGAATATTCCGATGTGCAGTGCTTTGGTGAGGGAATCAAGATGAACGCTCTGGTTAGACGCTTAAAGGAATCTCGATTGGCCACTTCTATCACAACGATGACTCCCATTAAATGGTGTCTGACCCCATTTATTCCTGCCATTTATTCCCCTGGAAAATGGTGTCTGACCCCATTTATTCGTTTACACAGGAGGCTGGCATGAAGAGGCTGACATCACTCTTGCTGATTATGCACATGTCGATTTCAAGCAGTGGTTGCGCAACAACATTTCAGGAGATTCGGCGCTGGAAGGAAGAAGTGAAGTTCGCCGATGGGGCAGTTATCACCTTTGATCGAGCAGAGTTCATCGGCAGGCGCATTCCCTTGGTAGAGCGCTCTGAAATTAGATTCACTACTTCCAATGGCATGCAGATACATTGGACAAGCTGCGCGCAGCCCTTTGCAGTTGACTGGCTTGATGAGGCACTTTATGTCCTTGCAATTGCAGAGTTTTCATTTTGTACAGCCGAACTAAGTACTCGTCAGGGCGGAGGATTCGCCGCGTGGAGAGTTACTTCTGAAGGAAGCAAACGGCTCAGGTTCGAGGACGTCCCGAGGAGGCTAATGCCGAATCTGGTCGTCGATGGAGAGTTAGCCCAAAAGAAGGGCTTCATTCAAGTAGGCGCTAAGTTTGGCGAACTAAGGACTAGGGGGCAGATTAACTGGTGTGCAGAAGCTTGGAAAGCTGACGGCCTCTTGGACCAATGCAAGAGCAAGGAAGGGAATTGAAATGGCACAGACAACAGACTACTCATTTTTGTCTCAGGTAGTGCTTGAGAACATTTCGACTGACGCAAACAAGCTGAACTTTACAAATCCCAATGGTTGGAGTTTGATCGCTACTTCTGATGGCCTTGCAGGCACTGCCAGCGATATTGGCTTTGCTGCAATGGCATTCAAGAAGGGCAGCGAAGTTGTCATTGCATACGCTGGAACTGAGTTCAGACTCACCAACAATAGGGGACAGACCACAATTGTTTTCCACTGATCTCTCATCTCGCGAATATTCGCACTTGAACTGAGGCCTTCACATGCCCCGCCGTCCGCGTCTGGCACTACCCGGCATCCCCTGGCACATCATCCAGCGGGGCGTGAACCGCTCGACCTGCTTCTTCGCCGAGGACGACTATCAGTTCTACCTCCACTATCTCAGCGAATATTCGCGTGACTTCGGCTGCGACATCCACGCCTACGTGCTCATGACTAACCACGTCCACCTGCTGCTTACGCCGAAAGATTCGGACAGCGCAGGACGCATGATGAAGCACCTCGGCCAGCGTTACGTCCAATACATCAACCGCATCAACGGCCGCACCGGCACACTTTGGGAAGGCCGCTTCCGTTCCTGCCTCACCCAGACCGAAGACTACGTGCTGGCTTGCTACCGGTACATCGAACTCAACCCGGTGCGGGCGGGCATGGTCACCCATCCCCGGCACTACCGCTGGTCCAGCTACGCTATCAATGGAGAAGGCAAAGCCAGCGACCTCATCACTCCGCATGAACAGTACCTGCGGTTGGGCCGCACGCAATCAGAACGGCTGGAGAACTACTGCGCCCTGTTCAAGGCCCACATGGATGCCGAGACCGTTGAGGACATCCGCAAAGCGACCAACGGCAACTACGCGCTGGGGCATCCCAGGTTTCAGGCCGAGATTGCGGCAGCGCTGGGACGGCGTGCGGTGAGAGGGAAGGCGGGGCGGCCGAGGAACATAGTCCACGTAGTGCACGAGGATGAACGGCAGCTGGGATTGTTGGAAAGTGGGCGGTAATGGTGGTCTGTCCCCTATTGTTTGGGACGGATCATGGCGCCGAAGGTGTCGGAGAAGAAGACGATCAACTGATTGCGAATATTCGCGATGTGACGTGCATGAGGGAGGGAATCTAGATGAACGCTCTGGTTAGACGCTTGGAGGAATCCAGCTTGGTCACTTATTTCACAACGAGGGTCACTAGAAAATGGTGTCTGACCCCATTTATTCGCAGAAGAAGACGATCAATTGATTGCGAATATTCGCGATCTGTTTGGTTCTGATAGGGGAATCAAGATGAGTGCTCTCGAAAGAGGTTTGGACAGGTTGAGCTTAGTTCGCATTGTCAGAACTAGGCTTCGACAAAAATGGTGTCTGACCCCATTTGTGCTGCCATTTGTGCTGGTCCTCCTTTGCTTCACAGGATGTTCATTCGGAAAGCAAACCAAAACGCTTGAATGGAAGGAAGAAATAAAGCTTCTTGATGGGCGCGTGATTTCTGTCCAACGATCGGATAGATATGAAAGGGTCAGCGAGGTGCCCGGCAAGTCTGGCTGGGCGTTGAGAAATTCAAAGTTCAAAGCAGACGTGCGGGATTGCGGCGCCGAGCCGATTGTCTGGGACGTCAGGCAGTTGCTGCTGGCCTTCGATATTGTCGAGAAAAAGTGCTATTTCGTTGGTAAAGCACTGTCTAGTGCTCAAAGTGACTATCCGAACTTAAAGCATCCCTATCTCGTGAGCTATGTTGTGGAATTGGGACAGTTTCAGAGAATTGTCCTTGCAGACGTCCCGCGAAGTGTAGATGTGAACTTGTTTGTTCCCATGCAGGAGGATATTGATTCTGATTCCTTCAGCAAGAACACGCTAAGTCTTCAGGACAAGGAAAGCGCTCGCGTTAAATTGCTCAGAGAAGCCGGAGCCACACGCGTGTTTCGGTCTATCTGGACTACAGAGCGTTAGTCAACTTAAGAAGCTCAGGAGGTCGTCGTGGCAACTCCAGTTCAGTACGCACTACTTTCTTCTCAGGTCTATCGTGATCTGAGACCTAACAATGACAATGTTCTGCCCCTCCCTCAGGGATGGAGCAGTTTCATACCATACCAGCCAAGTGGATTGAATGGATTCTCCGCAGGTGCGTACTCAAATGGATCAGAAATCGTAATCTCCTATGCTGGAACGGACTTCGATGATTGGCGGATCACTGGGGACTGGGTAACAAACGCATTAGCAGGAACAGGGATTGCTCCGGCGTCGCAGATTGCCTCGGCGGCTATCTACTATTCGCAGGTCAAGTTGGCTAACACTGCAGGACTCCCGATCCGTTTTACTGGGCACTCACTTGGAGGCGGCTTGGCGTCAATCATGGCTGTTTTCTTTGGTAAGGAAGCGACCATTTTTGCGACGGCGCCTTTTGAGAAAAGCGCAACCTTTCTGATTGCCTCTTTCGTTCAACAGACTTTGTTCTCGCTTGGACGCGCAGACCCTGATCTAGGCAACTTTATCGCTAACCCACCGGCCCTGTTTTCTGAAAGGGAGAGAAAGGTCTCGCATGTCTACATCAGCGACGAGATTGTGGGTTTGGTGCGTGCTGCACTGCCAACGATAGTAAATCCACTGGCAGAAGACAAGCTAGAGTTAACGGGTTCGCTGCTGAACATTTCGGAAAGACACTCCATCGATTTGCATGTGGCTTTCTTGGCAAGTCCGACTTTTCGCGAGCTTTCGGTTGCCTTTCCCCGACTTTTGCAGGACATGTTTGACGAAGAGCTATTTGGGAAAAGACTCCAAAGCAATGATGAAAATCTTTTGGCCAGATTGCTGCGGAACCAGTTTGGCAGCGAATCTGAAGGTGTTCCCAATGCGCAAACGCTCGATAAGTTCGTAGCGGACCTGCTGAAACTTAAAACAGGCTACTTTGCTGGTCAATCAGTTCTTCGTGATGCCTTGGCTGTGGCTTGCATGGAGTACTACTACGTCAAGAAGCCTACCGCGACCACGTCGTTATTTAGCGAGTCTGGTGGCGCGTTGAATTTTAACCTGAGCGATTTTGGTGCACCTGCGGGGACCATCCTTAAGTCTGTTACTCGCCTGCGGGAAGCACTAGAGACACTTTCGCCGAGAGAAGAGTCATGCGCAATAAATGGGGTCAGACACCATTTAATTCCTAATAATAAATGGGGTCAGACACCATTTAATTCCTAAGGCCGTGCAGGGGAATCTTGCTGCGCGGGTGGCGTTGACGCCGGAGGCGGCGAGAGGGTTGATGCAGCAGTTGGGAAGGATGATGGCGCCGAAGGTGGCGGAGAAGAAGAAGATCAACTGATTGCGAATATTCGCGATGGGCAGTGCTCTGATGAGGGAATCAAGATGAACGCTCTGGTTAAACGCTTGGAGGAAACCACCTTGGGCACTTATTTCAGAACGAGGGTCACTAGAAAATGGTGTCTGACCCCATTTATTCCTCTTCTTCTTGTGATGTTCTGCAATCAAACACAGGCACAACTCATAGGCGGAGCACTGCCCGATGGCACGCAGATATCCTCCAATGCGTTTGTGCTCATCAAAGGAAAGTCAGCAAGGGTTTGCCAAGCGTACAAAAAGTACCTCGATGAGACTTACTTGCAACCGAAGGATGGGGGCGACTTGACTAGATCGAACCTAAACTGCGGGAGAACAATCCCGCCAGGCTTCCCAGAGTTTTCGCAGCCAAAGTGGCGCAAGACCGATGTTAAGGAAATTCTTGCTTTGGCGGTCAGTATCGAGCTCAGCAGGCGGATTCAACCGCCAGAGTCTGATGGCGCGAGTAGAGCGAAGACCAGAAATACCATAGAGGAGTCACTAACTGCTGGACGAGATGGTGAGAGTCGCACTTATTTCCTAGCTGACGTTGACATTAACAATGATGGTCGAAAGGAAAAGTTAGTGAAGTTTCAATCTGGCCGATGTACAACTGATTGGCCTGCTTCCAGCCGATTTGTGCTTCAGGTGCTTGTTGCCAATAGTGAATTGAGGCTAATTGACTTTGAGAAATCGCGTCAATTGCTGCAGTTGCCAAATACCTTCAGGGCAGAGGGGAAGCTGCTCAGGATGCCTTTGATACAGGCCGGGACTTTCGATACTTTCATGTTCGACGGTCAATCATACGTTGATCGTTGGGAAGATGAGGGGCGGGACTCTGAGGGGCGTGGCAATGAAGTAAAGACCTTGACCATTACGCGTCACAAGGGCGCTTCGTCTTCTGACGTGTGTAAGTTCAAATTTCAGCCAGAATAGCAGGGGACATATCAATGCTGAGCAATCCTAGACCAGTTGCAGACTATGTTGTTAACTTGGTTGAGTTCCTGAGAAGTGTAGAGGGCTTTATCGCAACCCCCTACTACGACCGAGCGCCAGAGAACATTGCGGGGGAGTATCAGAACGTCACGATCGGTGACGGTATTAACATTGATTGGAGCAACCTAGCCAAGCTAAAACTTGTGCTCTCCAAATTTGGATTGGTTGATTCATCCACCCAAATTGAGGCAAGTCGTAGGCTCTCGCTTGGGTTGCCAGCGGAAACCCCACTACAGCGAGTTCAGCGCCTAGACTCAATGGCCGATGCGTTCAGGCAGGAAATGATTCGCTTCCGACCGCCGGTAGGAGCGAGTCTTGATGTGGTCAATGCTCGGAACTTGCAAAATAAATGGGGTCAGACACCATTTAATTCCTATGGCCATGCAAGGGAATCTCGCTGCGCGAGTGGCGTTGACGCCTGAGGCGGCGAGAAGATTGATGCAGCAGCTGGGAAGGATGATGGCGCCGAAGGTAGCGGAGAAGAAGACGATCAACTGATTGCGAATATTCGTGATGCGTTTTGTTCTGGCGGTGGTCAAGTCTGTCCGCTAGTACCCCCGCCCACGATCCACGACGCCGATCATCGCCTCGCCTTGTTGCACCTTGCGAATATTCGCAACGATCTGGTTCACCGCCTCACCCAGAATCGTGACCGCAGCCACATGCGGTGTGATGCGAATATTCGGGTGGTGCCACAGTCGGCTGTCGGCGGGCAGGGGTTCCACCGCGAACACGTCGAGCAGCGCGCCGGAGAGATGGCCGCTGTCGAGCAACGACACGAGCGCATCGGCGTCGAGCTGATCGCCGCGTGACGCATTGACCACGTACGCACCGGGAGGCAACGCGGATAGCACATCGGTGTTGATGAGGCCGCGCGTCTCGGGCGTGGTGGGCAGCATGTTCACCAGCACATCGGTCTTTGAAAGCAGGGATGGCAATGCCTCGCTGCCCTGCACGCAGCACACGCCGGGGATGTTTTTCTGCGAACGGCTCCAGCCGCTCACGCGATAGCCGAAGTTCGCCAGCGTGCGCGCGACCTCGCTGCCGATGGCACCCTGGCCCAGCACGCTCACGCGCACATCGGCGCGCAGTCGCGGTGGCAGTTGCCGCCATACACGCGCGGATTGCTGTTGCGAATATTCGCGCAGCGTCCGCTGCCAGGTGAGCACGCCCAGCAGCGCGAACTCCGCCATCTGCGCGGCCATGCCGGCATCGGCCAGCTTGACGATCTTGACGTGCGCGGCCAGGTCGTCGCGGGTGAGCACTGCATCGACGCCAGCGCCCAGGCCAAAGAACACACCGAGTTGGGTGAAGCGGGTGAAGTACCCTGGCGGCAGGCGCCAACCTGCCAGCCAGCCGACCTTGGATGGGTCGGTGACGGTATCGGCTGCGACAACGTCGATGTCCGGCGCTGCAACGCGGAACAGTTCCAGGTACTCGGCCGTCTTGCTGCCCGCCGAGACGGCAAGCGTGGGCATGTCGACCCGCGCCTACTGCTTCGCGAAAATCTGACCAAAATCCTTGAAGGACTTGAATTCCAGCGCGTTGCCGGCCGGGTCGTAGAAGAACATCGTCGCCTGTTCGCCCGGCAGCCCGGCGAAGCGGATGTAGGGCTCGATGGCGAACGCAACACCGGCGGCCCGGATGCGGTCAGCCAGCGCGTGAAAGTCGTCCCATTTCAGCACCACGCCGAAGTGCGGCACCGGCACGTCGTGGCCGTCAACCGGGTTGTGGATGCGCGTGGATGCTTCCTTCGACAGATGCGCAACAATCTGGTGGCCAAAGAGATCGAAGTCGATCCATTCGTCCGATGAGCGGCCCTCGCCGCAGCCCAGCACGCTGCCGTAGAAAATGCGGGCGGCGGCGAGATCATTGACGGGGAAGGCAATGTGGAACGGCGTAAGGGTGGGGGAATTGGCCATGGTCATAGCGGGCTGATGAATGATGCATGCATCTTAGCGCGCCATGGCACTACCACGCCGAGCGCGATGCACAGCGCCTTGCGATGGCGGTATCAGCGCGGACCGAGCCCGGCCTCAGGGCAGTCGACAGGCTTCAAGTACGCGGACGAAGTGGCGACAATCAGGTGTGGCCAATCCGGGCGTCTTGGCACGGTCATCCCACCGGCGCAGCTGCACGGCATCGGCGGCATGGGGCCGCTGGATGAACTGCGCGGCATCATGATCGCTGAAGATGCCACCCTGCAGTTCGAGCGTGTGCTTCGAACAATCGGAGAGTGCTGCCCAATAGGCAGGGTCCACCCGACACAGGTAACGCTTGGCCTCCACATGCAGGCGGATCGGCTCCAGCACCGCAGGCGGAAAAAACGGGCGGAGAAACGGGATGGCGATGTACTGGTGCACGTCGTCGACGTCTGGCCCGTCCGTGTCGGCAGAGCGGTTTACCAGATGACCGAAGTCATGCAGCAGCGCTGCCGCCACCAGGGCTGGCTCGGCGCCGGCCTCTTCAGCAAGCTGTGCACACTGCAGTGCATGCTCGTGCTGTGTCACGGCCTCGCCGCCGTATTGACATGCGCCCTTCGTCTCGATGATGGCGAGAATGTCCAGGATGGTGTTCATATGAGGGTCTTTCGCAGTCGCCCGGATGCGAAGTCGATCAGCGAGACGGAGACGATGATGATGAGCAGCACGGCGCAGGTTTCCGCGTAGTAGAAGCCGCGAATGATCTCCCACAGTACGACACCGATGCCGCCCGCCCCCACCATGCCCACAACGGAGGCCGAGCGCACGTTGGCTTCAAAGCGGTAGAGCGTGTACGACACCCACAGCGGCATCACTTGCGGGATGACACCGAATGCAATCTCTTCCAGCTTGTGGGCGCCGGTCGCGCGAATACCCTCGACCGGTTGCGGGTCGATGGCCTCCACGGCCTCGGAAAACAGCTTGGCCAGCGTCCCGGTGGTATGCACCCACAGCGCCAGCACGCCAGCGAACGGGCCCAGCCCGACGGCCACCACGAACAACATGGCGAACACCATTTCGTTGATGGCGCGAAAGGCGTCCAACACCCGACGCACGGGCTGATGGATCCACCAGGGCGTCATGTTGGATGCCGCCAGCAGCCCCAGCGGCACCGAACACACCACGGCCAGCGCGGTGCCCCACACGGCAATCTGCAACGTGACCAGCATCTCGGAGAGGTACAGCCGCCACTCGGTGAAATTGGGCGGAAAGAAATCCGCCGCGTACTTGGCCATGTTGCCCGAGTCGCGCACCAGGTCGGCCGGCCGCATGTCCGCACCCTGCCACGACAGCGCGAGCAGGCCCAGGCAAGCGCCCCAGACTACCAACGTGGCGAGGCTGGTGCGAGGCAGCGTGTCAGGCGTGATCGGTGCCGGGGTCGGCAGGGGTGCGGTGGCGGCCATGATGCGTCCTTACTTCGCCATGGCAAGTTGCTGGTTCAGCTCGGCCAGCTTCTTGTCGATTTCGGCGATCTTGGCCTTCTTCTCGGCGTCAGCCAGCTTGGTGTCGGCTTCGATCTTGGTCTTGTCGCGGAACAGTTCCAGCTGACGGATGGGCACCAACTGCATATTGGTTGAGGCCTTGAACCCGGAGAGCTTGGAGAGATTCCAGAGATTCTTCTTCTCTTCCTCGGTCTTGCCGTAGGTGTAGAAGAAGTCCTTGACCTTGGTCTTGGTGGCCTCGGGCAGATCCTTCCGCAATACCAGCGGATCCAGCGGGATCAGCGGTGAGGACCACACCACCTTGATGTCCTTGAATTTCTCGGGGAAGCGTTCCTTGATCTTGTCCAGGTTCTCGCTGTTGTTGGTGGCGATGTCGACCTGCTTGTTGGCCACGGCCAGCGCGTTGGTCTCGTGATTGGCGCTGCGCGTGACTTTGAAGTGTGTTTTGGCGTCGATCTTGTTCTGGGCGAACACGTAGTACGACGGCACGAGGAAGCCGGACGTGGAGTTGGGGTCGCCGTTGGAGAAGCTGTAGTTCTTGCCGTTCTTCAGCACGTCATCCAGCGAGTTGATCGGGCTGTCCTTGTGCACAATGAGGTGCGAGTAGTAGCCCTGGGTGCCGTCCGCGTTGACCATCTGGCTAAACACCTCGCCGGAAGCGCGGTCCACCGCCTCGATGGCCGACTTGTTGCCATACCAGGCCACGTGGACTTTGTTGAAGCGCATGCCCTCGATGATGCCGGCGTAGTCGGGTGCGAAGTAGGCGGTGATCTTCATGCCCGTCTTCTTCTGCATGTCGGCGACGATCGGGTCCCAGCTCTGCTTCAGGTTCTGCGTGGCCTCGGTCGAGATGATGCCGAGAATGAGCTCCTTCGTCGTGTCGGCGAAGGCTGTGCCCGTGCCCAGCACAGCGAGTGCGGTCAGCGAGGTGATGGCGAGTTTCTTGAACATGGTGGACTCCTGTTTCTGCTGGTAATGGGTAATGGGTGAAGGGGGATGGGTGATGAGTGATGAGTGATGGGCGATGGCGTTCAGCCCGCTTGCGCGGCCTGTAGTGAAGGAATCGCGGCGACGTTTTCGACGCGACGATCCTGCAGCAGTGAAATATGATCGGGCAGATCGAGGATTTCGTCCGCCTCGGCACCGTAGAGGTCGCGCAGTAGGGCGGGCGTGAGCCGCTCCGACGGGCCGTCGTACACCACCTGGCCGCGTCGCAGTGCGATGGTGCGCGGACAGTATTTGATGGCGACGTTGACCTGATGCAACGAGACGAGGACCGTCGAATGATCTTCGCGATTGATGGTGGAGAGGATGTCCATGACCTTGCGCGAGGATTCCGGATCCAGCGACGCGATGGGCTCGTCGGCCAGCACCACCTTGGCGCGTTGAACCAGCGTCCGCGCGATGGCAGCGCGCTGCTGCTGGCCGCCGGACAGCGTTGACGCACGCTGTGCAGCACGCTCGGCCATGCCCACGCGCGCCAGCGCCTCCAGCCCATGCGAATATTCGCTGTAGTGGAACCAGCGCGTAAGACTGCGCCACAGCGGCACGCGGGTGAGCATGCCGGCCATGACGTTGGTGATGACTGGCAAGCGTCCCACCAGATTGAACTGCTGGAACACGAAGCCGATCCCTGCTCTGACTTCGCGAATATTCGCAGACAGGGCACCGTTCTTCTGCACGATCTGACCGTTGACCAGGATCTCGCTGACGCTTCCACGGTCGGCCACGATCAGTCCGGCCAGATGTCGCAGCAGTGTGGATTTGCCGGAACCGGAAGCGCCGATCAGCGCCACCATTTCACCGGGCATCACTTCGAGCGTGACGTTTTGCAACGCCGCGTTCCCGGCGACGGCGGGAGAGCCGAAGGATTTGGTCAGATCGGTGACGCGGATGGCGGGTTGCATGGTGGTTGTCTAGATAGGTTATGGATGAAGTGTAGGCAGCGCACGTGACAGTCAGATGACCCTGACGCCTTCGCGCCATACGGCGCGCTCGACGGGGTGACCCTTTGTGACCCGCACCTGTACCAGGTCGGCGCGCTTCCCGGTGGCGATCTCGCCACGATCGGTCAATGCAAGTGCTGACGCCGGATTGCGGGTGATCGTGGCGACCGCTTGCGGTAGCGAGAAGCCGGCGTCGCGGGTGAGCTGGAAGGCCGCACCCATCAGGCTGGCCGGCACGTAGTCGGAGGACAGCGTGTCCAGCAAGCCGAGTCTTGCCAGTTCCACCGCCGCAACGTTGCCGGAATGAGAACCGCCCCGGATCACGTTGGGTGCGCCCATGACTGTGCTCATGCCCAGCGACTTGGCTTCGCGAGCCGCAGCCAGCGTCGTGGGGAACTCGCTGATGCGCACACCTTCCGCGTGTGCCTCCCGCACATGCGCGGGCAGGGTGTCGTCGTGGCTAGCCAGCGCAATGCCCTGCGCTTGCGAATATTCGGTGAAGAAGCGCCGATGCGGCAGCGCATATTTCTCTTGCAGTTCCATGGACGTGGCAACCGAACGCGCAAATTTCTCGTTCGACCAGCCCTTCTTGCCGGTGTAGTAGACGCGGGCCTGCTCAATGTTTGTCCACTGGCGCTGGCCAGGTGTGTGATCCATGAGCGAAATGAGCCTCACCAGCGGGTCGTTCTGGAAAGGTTCGAAGAGCGACAGCGCATTCGGTGCGGGCAGCTCGCAACGGATGTGCAGCAGATGATCAGCGCGCAGCAAGTTGTCTGCACGCGCCTGCCGCAACGCATTGATGATCGGTGCCATGTCCTGTCCGCGCATGGACTCTGGATCGGCATCGCCCACCCCCAGCGCGTCGTAAACCGTGGTGATGCCTGCGGCGGCGCACTCGGCGTCATGCGCAAGCAGTGCCGGCATTTCCGGCCAGCGCACCTTGGGCCGCGGCATCAGGTGGCGCTCGAAATTGTCGGTGTGCAGTTCGATGAAGCCAGGCAGCAGATAGTCGCCATCCAGGTCGATCCCGGCCGACAGTGCCGAGCCGTTGCTGGCGATGCCGGTGATGTGGCCCGCGTCAACGGCCACCGATCCCGTGACCACTTCATCAGCAAGCACCAGTCGGGCGTTCTTCAGAACCATGTTCATCAGGTGAACTCCCGCATATCGACCACGCGTGTGGCGACCGAGTCGCGCACCCGCTGATCATGAAAAATGCCCACGATGGCGGCACCCGCCTCGCGCGCCTCGTTGATCATCGCCACCACCGTGACGCGGTTGTCGGCGTCCAGCGAAGCCGTCGGCTCATCCAGCAGCAGCACCGGGCGTGGGCGGATGAGCCCCTTGGCGATGTTCACGCGCTGCTGTTCGCCACCGGAGAACGTGGCGGGTGCGACGCTCCAGAGCCGCACCGGAATCCGCAGGCGCAGCAGCAGTACTTCCGCCTGACGGCGCGCCTGTGCAGTCAAGTCGGCGAGGTTCTCGGGGGTCGTTGCCACACCATCCAGCATCGGCTCGGCCACGATGTCGAGCGATGGCACGCGCGGGATGGCGCGCAGGAACTGGCTCACGTAGCCAACCGTATCGCGACGCAGCGCAATCAGTTCGCGCGGCGTGGCCGTGGTGAGATCGAGCGCGTCATCGCCATCACACACAACGAGCGAGCCGGTCGTCGCGCGGTAGTTGGCGTAGATGCATTTCAGCAGCGTGCTCTTGCCCATGCCGGACGGACCATCCAGCACCACGCACTCGCCCGGCGCCACGTCGAGGTTCACATTGCGCAGCACCGCGAGCTCCGCGCCACCCTGATTGTGCAGCGTGAAGGTTTTGCTCAAGCCGCGGATGCGGATGGCGGGTTCGTTCGCGGGTACGTTGATCATGGCTGCAGCACCGAGCTCACGAGAAGTTGCGAATAGGGATGCTGCGGATCGTCCAGCACCTGGTCGGTCAATCCCTGTTCCACGATGCGCCCATCCTTCATCACGATCATGCGGTGCGCCAGGAGGCGGGCGACAGCGAGGTCGTGCGTGACGATGATCGAGGCGAGATGCAGTTGCTGGGTCAGCGTGCGCAGAAGATCCAGGAGCCGCGCCTGCACCGACACGTCGAGTCCCGACGTGGGCTCGTCCATGAATACCAGCCGCGGCTTGGTGACGAGATTGCGTGCAATCTGCAGTCGCTGACGCATGCCACCGGAGAACGTGGCCGGCGAATCGTCGATGCGGTCTTCCTGCATTTCCACTCGCGTCATCCAGTTGAGCGCTTCCTTGCGGATGCGGCCGTAGTGCCGCTCGCCCAGTGCCATGAGTCGTTCGCCGACGTTTGCGCCTGCCGAGACATCCATGCGCAATCCGTCCGCCGGGTTCTGGTGCACGAAGCCCCAGTCGGTGCGGGCCAGCAGCCGCCGCGATGCTTCGGACAGGGCGTAGATATCGACAACACCTTCATGGCGGGTGCGGAAGTGAATGCTGCCGCTGTCCGGCTTCAATCGTGCCGAGACGCAATTGAGGAGCGTGGTTTTGCCGGACCCCGATTCGCCGACCACAGCCAGCACTTCACCCGGCCAGAGATCAAAGTGGATGTCGTCAATGGCGAGGCGATCGCCATAGCGTTTGGAGATGCCGGCGACTTGCAGGATGGGTTGATCGAGTGTGTTCATGCGGAGGAAACCTTGTGGTCCGGTTCGGCTGAAATCCCCCCCAGCCCCCCTTTTTCAAAGGGGGGAGCCAAAGGCACGGGGGGTTCGGAACGTGCCCCTTTTTCAGAGGGGGGAGCCAAAGGCGCGGGGGGTTCGGAACCTGCCCCATTTTCAAAGGGGGGAGCCAAAGGCGCAGGGGGATCGGAACGTGCCCCTTTTTCAAAGGGGGGAGCCGAAGGCGCGGGGGAATCGGAACGTGCCCCTTTTTCAAAGGGGGGAGTGCTCGTCGCCCTTGCGGCAATCCCGTCATGCGGCGAGGGTTTCGTATCCCCCCTTTGGAAAAGGGGGGCAGGGGGGATTTCGTCGCTACCCGACTCCGCATTCGATATCTGCAGCACGCTTGCCGCTCTGCGCTGGCTGCAGTAGTCGGTGTCGGAGCAGAGAAACATGCGGCCGCCCTGGTCGTCGGTGATCACTTCATCGAGGAAGCTCTCAGTCGACCCGCAGAGTGCGCAGTCGTGCTGCCATGTCTGCACTTCGAACGGGTGATCCTCGAAGGCGAGACTCTCCACCGTTGTGTAAGGCGGGATGGCGTAGAGGCGTTTCTCGCGACCGGCGCCGAAGAGTTGCAGCGCCGGATTCCTGTGCATCTTCGGGTTGTCGAACTTCGGAATGGGAGAAGGCGACATGAGGAATCTGCCATCAACCAGTACGGGATAGTCGTAAGTGGTCGCGATGTGGCCGTGGCGCGCAATGTCCTCATAGAGCTTCACGTGCATGAGCCCGTACTCGGCGAGCCCATGCATCACTTTCGTCTCCGCCTCGCGCGGCTCCAGCTTGGCGAGTGGCTCGGGAATCGGCACCTGATAGATGATGATCTGGCCTTCAGCGAGCGGCGTCTCGGGAATGCGATGGCGCGTCTGGATGAGCGTGGCTTCCGTGGTGCGCTCGGTGGTGGCGACCCCGGTGGTTCGCTGGAAGAAGCGGCGGATGTTCACCGCGTTCACGGTGTCGTCCGCGCCCTGGTCGATAACTTTCAGCGTGTCGTCGGCGCCGATGATGGAGGCCGTGACCTGGATGCCGCCGGTGCCCCAGCCATACGGCAGCGGCATTTCGCGCGAGCCGAACGGCACCTGATAGCCGGGAATGGCCACAGCCTTCAGCAAGGCGCGCCGGATCATGCGCTTGGTGCGCTCGTCGAGATAGGCGAAGTTGTAGCCGTCATACCTCGCACTCTCCTCTGCGGTGCCGGGATGGAGTTCGCTGCGGGCATTCATTCGGCTGCTCCTCTGGTGTCAACCGCAATGTCAACCGCAGTGTCAAACGCGGCGGCATGCGTTGCCCGCATCTTGCGTACCAGCTCAAGCTCCGACTGGAAGTCCACGTAATGCGGCAGCTTCAAGTGTTGTACAAATCCGGAAGCCTCCAGATTGTCGGAATGCGACAGGACAAACTCCTGCATCTGCGCCGGTGCCCTGTCTGCATGTTCTGCGATCTCGCCCAGCTCCTCGGCGCGCAATGCGCGGTCCACCAGCGCCATGGCCATGGCTTTGCGTTCCCCATGGCCGAATGTGAGGCCGTAGCCGCGTGTGAACTGCGGCGGCACGGTCTTCGAGCCGGCAAACTGGTTCACCATCTGGCACTCGGTGATGTCGATTTCACCCACCACAATGGGGAAGCCCAGCTCTTCCGGGACGATCTCCACGTCGACGGTGCCGAAGCGGATCTCGCCCGCGAAAGGATGGTTGTTGGCGTAGCCGCGTTGGGTGGAGTAGCCCATCGCGAGCAGATAGCCTTCGTCGCCTCGCGCGAGGTTCTGCAGCCGCAGCGCCCGGTCGGCGGGGAAGGAAAGCGGCTCGCGGGTGAGATCGCCGGGCTCGGGATCGTCCGCATCAGGTGTGTGACGCTCGATCAGGCCTTCGTTTCCGAGGAGCTCGACGACAGAGGCGAACTTCCCTTCACTCTCGCTTTGCGAATATTCGCCATGCGCCGGCAGGACCTCCTCAGTCATCGGCGTTCCCGCCGCCAGCGAAAAATCCAATAACCGCTGCGTGTAGTCATACGTCGGGCCCAGCACCTGTCCGCCTGGCAGATCCTTGAACGTGGCCGAGATGCGCCGCGTCATCTGCATGGCCGCGGTGTCGACTGCCTCGGTGTAGCCGAGACGCGGCAGCGTGGCGCGATAGGCACGCAGCAGGAAAATGGCTTCCACCAGATCGCCAGCCGCCTGCTTGATCGCCAGTGCGGCCAATTCGCGGTCGTAAACGCTGCCCTCGGTCATGACCCGATCGACCGCCAGCCTCAACTGTTCACTGATCTGCGCCACCGTCATCTCGGGCACCGTCTCGTTGCCACGGCGCGCGCGGGCGATCTCGGCATGCGACGCTGCGATGGCGCGCTCGCCACCCTTCACGGCTACATACATGCAGCCTCCGCTTGAATGTTGATGTGGGTGCTCCGTGGCAAACCCGCCAGCGCACTACCGCAGGTGAGAAAGAGATCGATGCCACGCGGGAAGCGGCCACGCATGGCCTGCCAGCTCGTGACGAATGCGGCATCGAGTTCCGGGCATTGCAGTGATTGGGTGGTGGCGATGCCAGCGCCCTTCAACAGGAGTGGAAGCCCCACTGCAAAACTGCTGACCTCGCGCACTATCGTGGCGGACTGCTCTGGCGAATATTCGCTGCCTTGTTTCAGCAGGCTGAAGTCTGGCCAGGTGTCGTCCGTGGCTAGCAGCACGAAGTCCGCTTCGGCAATGTCCTGCGTGAGACGGCATCCGGTGTGGAAGCGGAGGTGCTGTGCGGTGACGTCGTCCAGCATGGCTGACACATGCAGTGTCGTGTCCTGATCGAGCAATGCAAGGAGCAGGGCATTGGCTGCTGCGCTCACGCCTGCTGGCGCAGGGGCGTTGGCCGCGATATCGAGAACGCGACCAGGATGGGCCAGTGCGTCCAGACCCACGCGGAACACTTGCTGCGCAGCCTGCACCGGATCGGCAAATCCCGGCCCGATTCGCGAGAGATCAAACGCACTCATTCGTCCCCCCGTGCGATGGTGAGGAAATCGACCTTCGTGTTGCGTGCGGCCTGGGCGCGGCGTGCAGCTTCGGCAGCGCGCCGCGCGCGCAAGGGTTGCAAGAGGTCTTGTTCCACGTCGGTGCGCGCAGCCTCATCCTGCAGCAGTGCATCGGCCAGTGCTGCCAGCTCTGCCTTGCGTGCACTGCGTCCTTGCACATACGCCACACCGTGCTGGCCACCCGCGAGCCGCAGCGTGCAGCGGGTCAGGGTCATCTCGCCCAGGTTGAAGCGATTGCCGGTGCCGCCGACTCGGCCACGCACCATGACGAGACCTGTCTCCGGACGCCGCAACCAGGTGTGTGTTGGTGCTTTCGTCTGCTCCTGCGTTCCACGCCAGGCTTCCAGTATGTCGAGCGGGGCCGTCGACAAGAGCCGCATCCAGTCCTGACGATCCTGATGAGTCATCTCGTGCACCTCATGTCATTCACCTTGGGTCATCCACCTTGCGTCATCCACTTTTTGTCGTGCACCTTCTGTCATGCACGGTGTGTCATGCACCCTGTGTCATGCACTTGTCACAGCTCCCGTTGACAATTCGACTCCAGAACTTGTCTAGACATCCAGCGATGGGCGGAATCTACGCAGCCAACATGAACTTTCGGTGACGACAATATGACAATGACTGTCACAAATTCCGGATCTCGGGACGAGCTGCTGGAGCCTCTGCATGACGAGGGCTGGTCAGCAGCGCCCGCGACCGATGCGGAGCCCGTCTGGTCTTCCATCGAGCGTGAGCTCGCTGCGGATATCGCCGCAGGCCGGTTGAAAGCGGGTGCACGACTTCCCGGCGAACATGCGCTGGCAAGCCGCTTCGCGGTCAATCGGCACACGGTGCGTCACGCGCTGGCTGCGCTGGCCGCCAAGGGGCTGGTACAGGTGCGCCAGGGCCTGGGTACCTTTGTCACCGATGTTGCGGTGGACTATGTATTGGGACGGCGCACGCGATTCGCCGAGAATTTGTCAGCGGCCGGCCTGCGCGGACGTCACCGCTTCGTGTCGTCGGCCGTGATGAAAGCCTCCAAGGCGATAGCAGACGGGCTGGGACTGCGCGCCGGTACGGCAGTGCTGCGCATCCTTGCAGTGGGCGAGGCAAACGATCGGCCCATCAATCTCGGCGAACACCACTTTGCTGCACGCCGGTTCAAGGGGCTGGATGCTGCGTTCGCGCGCACCGGCTCCATCTCTGCTGCCCTGATGGAGTTTGGTGTTGCCGACTTCACCCGCCGTCGCAGTACGGTAAGTGCGCGCCTGCCGGGACGTGACGTGGCCCGGCATATTGGCCAGGATCCGCGTCGACCGGTGCTGCTGGTCGAAGGGGTCAACGTGGATTCAACGGGCCAGCCGGTCGAATTCGGCCGCACCTGGTTTGCAGGTGATCTGGTTCAGCTCATCGTCGATACGGAGCGATCATGACTGCACCGCGCTACGCGCTCTATTTCGCGCCTGCACCCGAGTCGGCGCTGTGGCAGCTGGGCTCCGCCTGGCTTGGCCGTGACGCCTGGCGGCACTGCGCGCTGCCCGCGCCGACCCTTGCGAATATTCGCGAGGATTCCTTGCGTGCTTTCACCCAGCATCCGCGCCGCTACGGATTTCATGCCACGCTGAAGGCACCGTTTCACCTCGCCACGCCGGGTGCGGTGGATGCGCTCATCGAGGACCTGGAGCAGTTCACGGCGCGTGAGCCTTGTTTTGCACTCTCCGGGCTGAAGCTTGCCCAACTGGATGACTTTCTGGCATTGGTGCCTGGTCATGCCTGCCAGCGACTGACTGATCTCGAGCGTCGCGTCGTCACCCATTTCGACCGTCATCGTCGGCCGCAGAGCGAGGCCGAGCTCGCGCGACGGCGCATGAAACGGTTGACTGCCCTGGAGGATGAATTGCTGTCGCGCTGGGGCTATCCACATGTCCTGGAGGCATTCCGATTTCACTTCACGTTGAGTGATTCGCTGACGGGCGCGCATCCGAAATTTGCCGATTACCTCCGTGTGGAAGCGCAGCGAATATTCGCAGATGAGCTTGAAACGCCGCTACCAATTGATGCGCTCAGCTTGTTCGAGGAGTCACGTCCCGGGGCAGATTTCGAGCTCATTGCCCGCATGCCTTTCGGCAGGCCGGGGCGGCTGATCTATGTTGTGGGGCCGTCCGGTGCGGGCAAGGACAGCGTCATGGCCTGGGTACGCCAGCACCTCGCTTTGCAGCGTGACATCGTGTTCGCCCAGCGGGTGATCACCCGGCCATCGGCTGCGGGTGCGAGCCACGCAGAACAGCACGAATCCGTATCGGACGCCATTTTTGCGCGACTCATGGCGCGCGGCGCATTCGGGTTCCATTGGTCGGCACACAATTGCCGATATGCGATCCGCAAGGACGTGCTGGACCAGTGCCGAATAGGGCTGACAGTTGTGGTCAACGGTTCGCGGGAACATCTTCCGGTCGCGCGGCAGAAGGTTCCCGGGCTGGAGGTGGTGCACATCACGGCATCAAGCGATACGCGGGCGCGTCGGCTCGCGGGCCGCCAGCGTGAGGATGACAGCGCCGTCGCGGCGCGGCTGGAGCGCGCAGAACAGTTCTCGCCTGAGCAGGTGGATCTGGAGATCCGCAATGACGGTCCCATCACCGAAGCAGGCTTGCAGCTGCTGCACTGGTTGCTGAATCCGCCAGGGGTATTCCGTGCGATGCCGAATCAGTCCGCTGAATCAGGTGTGGATCATTTGTCGCGATTTGCCGATGTGTTGCCCAGCCGCGAGCCCACTGTTTCCCCACGTTCGCCGTAGTGCTGCAGCCCAGAGGCTAA
Organism: Betaproteobacteria bacterium; assembly: GCA_031394355.1. GTDB lineage: Bacteria > Pseudomonadota > Gammaproteobacteria > Burkholderiales > Usitatibacteraceae > JAEUMY01. The sequence goes on from JANNSU010000059.1 coordinate 98,179, forward strand.
TTCAGTCGGCGAATACGGTCCGGTGCTGGTGCCGCATAGGGGCTATTGCGTGACGCTTTCGCGGTCATCCATGCCAACAGGGCGTCCAGATCCTGCTCGCCGCCTTCTCGATCCTTGCCCTGCTGCAGCATGGCGAATCCGTCGCCACCATCGGCAAGGAAGCTGTTGACCGTGACCCGATAGCGCTTGGCTCGGTCCAAGGCCTCACCGTTGAGACGGATCGACTCGAACGCGACTTTGCTGCCATGCGGCCTAGCGTTGTCCCAAGTATAGGAGAAGCCCTGTGAAACATGCAGGATACGATTGCGTCCACCGACCTCTCGCGAAAACTGATTCTCGAGGATGCCGTGAATCTGGTCCCCGCTCAGTGTCATGGTAACCAGCGTGTTGCCGAAGGGTTGCGCGGTGAAAACATCGCCAAAGCTGATACTTCCTTCCGGCCCTCGGGGTGACAGGGCGGCGCGCACCCCACCAGGATTCATGAAGGCGATCTCAGCGGATGCAGGGCGGGATGCTGAAAGCTGGGCGTCGGCGATGAAGGCGCCCAGCGTGCTTTCGCCAGCGGCATTGGCAACCGGCAGCAGCTCCCCTTTGAGGTAGCCCACAATGCGGTCTGCCTTGGGTGCTGCGAGCTTCTCGTATCTTTCCACTATCGCGAGAACAGCCGTGTCTGGCGAATAGTCGCGCACATCAATGACGATGTTCTTCGGCTCAATACTGATCACGTCGCGCGTCACCGGCGACAGCGTCAAATCGATTCGGGTCAGGAATCTCCCGTAGTCGCCGGCGCTGGTGACCCAGCGGCCTTCAACCTTGCAGGTATAGGCACGATGGGTATGGCCACTCACCACCAGATCCACCGCCTTGTCGAAACGCCGCGTGAGCTCGATGATCGGGCCCTTGAATCCTGGACAGGTTGGATCGTCCCAGGCGCCTGTCATGTCGCCGCCTTCATGGATGAGCACAACAATCGCTTCTATGCCTTGGGCACGCAGCTTGGGCACCAGCGCGTTGACCGTGTCGGCCTCGTCGTCAAACCTGAGCCCGATGATGCCTGAGCGCGCGACGACAGAAGGGGTTGCTTTGAGGGTCATGCCGATGAAGGCGACGTCAATCCCACCGACTTTGCGGATCTCATAGGCGGGCAGTATGGGCAGGCCCGAGGCGGTGTCGATGACATTGGCCGCGAGATAGCGAAAGCGCGCGCCCGGGTAGGTCGAGTCCGTCACGCAGCCTTCGCTGCGGCAGCCGCCCTTTACAAGTCGCAGCAACTCCGTCCTGCCACGATCGAATTCATGGTTGCCGACCGATGAGATATCCAGGCCGATACGATCCAGAATCTCAATGGCAGGTTCGTCGAGAAACAGCGAAGAGATCAACGGGCTTGCGTTGATGAGATCGCCTGCGCCGACGACGATGCTGTGTGGTGCATCCCGCTTCAATCCTGCGACGGCAGTGGCGAGATGTGCTGCGCCACCGGCCATGACGAGCTGCTGCTTGCCCGGCTCCTTCGGGTCGGGCAGACGCATGGCGCCAGGTGTCTTGAGATTGCCGTGGAAGTCGTTCAGTGCGATCAGACGCAGCGATACGGGCTCGGTTCGGCTCGATTGCGTGGCGCAGCCGGCGCAGAGCAATATCAGGAAGCCTGCGACGATGCGCAAGGTCGCCGTGAAGGTGAGAGTCGGATTCATGCTGTGGCTTTCATTCGGTGCGCACTGTGCACGACAGTCCAGTCATGGGTTCTTGCGCGAGTATCGGGGTGTGAAACGTGGGGCCTTGCGACCACGATTGTTGTCCACAAAAGAAAACAGGGCAATGCAAAGCATTGCCCTGTCTTGCCCTGTTGCGGTCAATCGGCCATCAGAACTCGTAACGCAGGGTCATTTGCGCGCCCCACTGCGACTCACCCGACGTCTGGCGTACGTTGAGGGTCTCCAGCGATCCCAGGCTGTAGATGTAGCGGCCATTGGCATCAAGACCATTGAAGTTCACGAAGCTGCGGTTTGACGGAAAGCCGATTTCCTCGATCCGGCCCCACTTCTTGTTGATCAGATTGCCAAAGTTGAGAATGTCGAACACCAGCGCCACTTTGTGGCCCTTCATGAAGCCCGGCAGTTCCTGGGCCAGACGAAGGTCCACATTGTTCACCCATGGCCCGCGGCTCGTGTTCTTGCCGATAACACCACCCCGGGTCGAGCGCAGCGCGGGGTCGCTGTTGACGATCTCCCAGAACCTGGTTTCGTCGGCGGCACCGTTGCGGAAGACGACCTCACCCGAGCCGGGTGCCGTGGGGATGTACATCAGGTCATTGCCGCTGACGCCATCGCCGTTCAGGTCATTGATGTAGGTCCAGCTGTAGGGCTTGCCAAACCGGCCCTCGTAGAACACGCCGAAGGTCGTCTTGTTTTTCCCGAAGAACGCCTTGGACCAGGTCAGGCTGCTGTTGATGCGTTCACGCGTCAGGTAGTTCGACGCGCCCGTGACATTTTCGTTGGCGTTGAAGACGTTGTTGTTGGCCCACTGGGAGAAGGAAGTCGACGACGTGAGCGGGCTCACCTCGGTGTAGCGCGTGTAGGTGTAAGCCAGGTTCCAGCCCCAGCCCTTCGACAGCGGACGCTCGACTGACAGCGTGATGGCTTCGCCACCACCCTTCTTGGTGTTGGCTGCTTCGAGGACGTTGTTGAAGCCCGGATTGCTGAGTGCGCGGATACGGCCGCCGGCGCAGGCGCCCGTGGTGTTGAAGTTGCTGCCCGTCCAGCAGGTCATGGAGTAGGTCTGCGGCGTGTAGTACAGATCGCGACCGTCGTTGCCTGTTGCAGTCGGTGCGCCCAGGTTCAGGTGCCGGTAATAGATGCCGCTCTTTACATCGGTGCGTACCCACTCGACACCTGCCGTGAGCTTGCCCAGGAAGGGGAGCTCAGGCAATTCGCTATCGAATGCAAGGTTCATCTTCCAGACGGAAGGCTGCTCCAGATTGGATGCAAGCAGATCCACGTTGGGCGACGGCGGCGTACCGGTCAGGCCGGGCTGGGCGTTGGGGTTGGGATTGAAAATGACGCCCCGTGCAGCACAGTCTGCCGCCGTGGTGCAGTTCAGCTGTCCAACTGCCATGCCCGTGTTGCTGAACGGATTGGACAGCCAGACATTGGCCGCTGCACCCTGGAACAGGCCAACACCACCGCGCAACTGGCGGCGCGTGTTGTTGTCGCTCAGGTTCAGGTTGAAGCCAATACGAGGCTGCACCAGACTGTTGCCATCCAGCGTGTTGGTGTTGTCCAGACCGAAACCGCCGCTGTCACGGGTGATGACGCCATTGACATTGCTGCCCACCACCTTGGCCGATGCAAACGTCGGGTTGGCAATCGGTTTCGTCGGCACACTTTGTCTGTCCACGCGCACGCCAAACGTGAAGTTCAAGTCCGGGCTGTAGGCCCAGGTGTCCTGCAGGAAGAGGCCGGTATTGGCATAGCTCCATGTGGCCACGCCATCATTCAGCGTGCGTCCCGCCAAGGGCAGCTGCACGGTGTACGAGATCGGGATACCGAGGCGGAAATTGTCGAGCACGGCTGCGTCGCGCTGTTCCGGGGTGAATGCGGTGCACTGGGCAGCGGTATAGGCACCGGCAGCACAGCCAAACGTGTAGTTGCCGTTTATGTTTTGCAGGAAGGCGTTGGACACATCATTGTCGGAGTAGTCGATGCCGCCTTTGATCTCGTGCGCGCCAAGCCGCCAGTTGGCACCGAAGTAGCCGTCGGCCGTCTTGGTGCGGAGCACATTGAGTTGACGGGAGGTTTCAGTGCCCATGTTCAGGAACCGGTTATTCGTACTGCCGACACCACCAGGTGGCGTGCCTTCGAAGCGCAGGCCGATCGCAGGGAGACGCGTACCGTTTACCGGTGTCGCCACGCTGTCGTATTCACGCTTCGAGAATTTGACTTCGGTGCTGAAGTTGGGTGACCAGTCGGCAAACCACTGGCCGACGGCACCTTCGATTTCCTTGGCCTGGTTCCACCACCAGGAGCTGAGCGACAGCCCGGTAGCGGAGAAGCCGGCAATGATGGGCTCGGTCTGCTCGGTCTTGGTATAGCGGAACGAGGCACGGTGATCGTTGTTGATGTTCCAGTCCAGCTTGAGCAGCACGTCCTTGACTTCAAGCTGCAGGCTTTCCGGTACGGTGGAGGATCCGAGGTCGATGCCATGGGTGTTGCGGCCGATGGCGATAGCCTGATCGATGGCGCTCTGGGTGATGCTCACGTTGGTAAAAGGGCTGCCGATGGGCCCAAAGGCCGGGCGACCGCGCGAGCTGGTGAATTCCTCGTAGGAGCCAAAGAAGAACAACTTGTCCTTGATGATGGGACCGCCCAATGTGACACCGGTGGTCTCTTCCTTGAACGGCGGCGTATCGAAATAAGTGTCGTTCGTGTTGTTGTAGCGCTTGCCGGTGTAGCCTTCGTCGCGGGTGACAAAGTACACGCTGCCCTTGAATTCATTGGTACCGCTCTTGGTCACGGCATTGATGTTGGCGCCGGTATAGCCCTTCTGCGTGACATCGTAGTTGCTGATGTTGACCTGCACCGATTCGATGGCATCGATGGAGACCGGCTGCTTCAGCGTCGGCAGGTTGTTCGCTTCTAGACCAAACGTGTCGTTGGTCGTCATAGAGTCAATCGTGATCGAGTTGAAGCGGGTGTTCTGGCCCAATGCAGAAATCTCGCCGCGCTCCTTGTCGGTCTGGGACAGGCGCGGGTCCTGGCGGGCGTAGTCCTGCAGGTTGCGACCGATGGACGCTTGCGCGGCAAGTTGCTCGCGGCTGATGTTGGTGCCAGCGCCCATGGCGGCGTTGTCGAACCGGTCGGAAATGCCACTGGCCGAAATGGTGATCTTCTCGGTCTGTGCACCGCCACCCAATGTGGCATCGACGGCAGTGGTTTCGGCCAGGATCAGAAACACGTTCTGGCGCTTCTCGGTCACGCCACCCTTGGTGATCGTGATGGTGTAGGGGCCGCCCACACGCAGGCCGCGGGCCGCGTAGCGCCCGGTGGCATCGGTGGTGACGTTGCTGGATGTGCCAGATTCAACGTGGGTAATGGTGACCGAGGCACCTTCGGCAGGCTTGCCGTCAGCGCTGGTGATGCGGCCACCGACGGCAGCCGAGGTGTTTTGGGCCATCGCGGGCACAGTGCCCAATGCCAGTGCCACGCTCAGTACGAGCCTGGACAGACGAAACCGGTCATTTATTCTCATGTTTGTGTTCCTAAATAGAATGATCTGAAGAATGGGTGTTACAAAATTCTGGTGCCGATTCCGCGAAGTCATCAGCCAAGTACTGCCCCAAACAATTCGGGGAAGCCTTTGCAAGACAAGCGCCGAAGCCAGCCGACGCGCAGCGAAAATGGGGCCAAGAGGGAGCGAGCTGAGCAAGGCTAGAGGTGCTTTGTTGCAAGTCTGTGACAATATGATGCGTAGCGATCAGGATGTGGTGAAATTGTCAAAATTGCCCAATAAACGTGACGGTTATGTTGCATTTTTGCACTTGAACTGCCATTCTCCCGAGCTTTTCAGCGTGTGCAAACTGCCTGCGGGTGGCGTTGGGTCCAGGGACTTCACAACATGACCATTACTATGCAGGCCTTGCTGGGCGCGTCCATCATGCTGGGCTTTGCCTGGCTCATCAGCGAAAACCGCCGCGGGGTCTCCTGGCGTACCGTGGGAAGCGCGCTGGCGCTCTTTGTCGTGCTTGGTGTGGTGGCGCTGAAGTTCCCCCCCGCCCGCTTGATCTTCAGCAGCCTGAATGACGCGTTGATTGCCCTGCAACGGGCCACCGTGGACGGCACCACCTTTGTATTCGGGTTTCTGGGGGGCGGCGCCGTACCGTTCCCGACCACCGGTCCGGGTTCAACCTTCGTGCTGGCATTCCAGGCGCTGCCACTCATTCTTGTCGTGAGCGCACTGTCCGCATTGCTGTTCTATTGGCGGGTGCTGCCCGTGGTGGTCAACGCCGCCGCGTGGGTCCTCATGAAGACCATCGGGCTGGGCGGGGCAGTCGGCGTATCCACGGCCGCCAATGTATTCCTCGGCATGGTCGAGGCACCCCTCCTGATCCGGCCGTATCTGGCGCGCCTGTCACGCGGTGAGCTCTTCATGGTCATGACCTGTGGCATGGCCAGCACGGCGGGCACGGTGATGGCCCTCTATGCGGCAGCAATCGGCAGTATCGTGCCCGACGCCTTGGGCCATATCCTGATCGCGTCGGTGATCAGCGCGCCTGCGGGCATCGCCCTGGCGGCACTGATGGTGCCGTCCGACACGGGTGCCACCGCCGGCGGTTTGCTCGAGCCTTCCCCGGCAGGCAACAGCATGGACGCCATCAGCCGCGGCACCATGGATGGCGTGCAGCTCACCATTAACGTCGCCGCGATGTTGCTGGTGCTGTCGGCGCTGGTGAGTCTTGCGAATCAGGGGCTCGGACTATTCAGTTGGCCGGATGGATCGACGGTCACCCTGCAAGGTGCATTCGGTGTCCTGTTCGCACCGCTGGCCTGGCTCACCGGTGTGCCGTGGGCAGAAAGTCAGGCGGCTGGCGCACTGCTTGGCACTAAAACAGTGCTCAATGAATTTGTTGCGTATCTGGAAATGGCAAAGCTGCCACCCGAGGCGCTGTCCGCGAACAGCCGTCTGATCATGACTTATGCACTGTGCGGCTTTGCCAATTTTGCGGGCCTCGGCATCATGATTGGCGGCATGATCATGATGATTCCCGAACGCCGTCTCGAAATTCTCGAGCTGGGCTGGAAATCGCTCATATCCGGAACACTGGCCACCTGTCTTTGCGGAGCGCTGGTCGCGATCGTGCTGTGATCGCGCGGCAGGCTGATTGACCCGCAACCCCGGTGTTTCCAATGCCGAGTCTGGTTGTCGGCAATCCTTCTGACGGCTTCGGCAACGCAGCGTTCGTGGTTCTCCTTGCGTGTGGCTTTCCGATTCGAAAGCGGTCAGTACTTGCTGTAATCGTCCCGCGCGAAGGCGGCCTTGAAGGCGGCTTCGTTGGCAGCACCCTTCTCGCTGCTGTCGTAGTCCATCACGATCTTCCACTTGCCGCCTTCCTTCTTCAGGAACGTGTGAAAGCGTGAATAGATCTTCGTCTTTTTGCCGGTGCTGTCCGTGATGATGAACTCGTAGATCCCGCGTTCTGATGCCGTGTCTGCATTCGCAATGCGTTCGGTGAAGCGGAACTCGATGGAGAGCTTTGCCTTCTGTTTGCCGAGGTTGTCGAACATGGACTTCATGTTCTTCACGAAGCCATCGTAAGGCTCCACAAATCGGACGTCGCCCATGACGCGGATCAGAGAATTCGAATGGAGCGCGATGTACGGGTCCGCTTTCATGTCCGAGTACGCCTTGCTGAAGGGGACCCAGATGTCGTTGTCGATGGCCTTCAGAATGACTGGATTTGCGGGGGCTGGTTTGGTGGGGACTTGTGCCATGGCACCGAGGCTGAGCAGCAGTGACAGCAGGGCGATTGAGAAGCGGAAACGATGCGGCATGAAGGGCTCCAGGATTGGTGTCAGCCACAGAGCATAAAGTAAAGCCATTGCGCCGGGCGGAAGGTCTTTACCCGAGTTGATCCACGTCGCCGGCGCCGCTGCATGGTGCCGCGTAAAGGCGTAGTCTCTGTCGCTCACCGGAACAAGGAGGAAGCCGTCATGACCCATGATCCCTATGGATTGCGTCTGCCCATCAAGCTGGACACGACCAGCAATGGCGAATATTCGCCCATGCCGCTGGAACGTGAACATCATCACGCCAACCATCTCGCGCAGGAAGCGGCCACGGAAAACGCGAAGAAGCTGGGCGTGGATCGGCGCAACTTTCTGGTGAGTGCAGCCGGTGCCGCCAGCACCCTGCTCGGCATGAACGCCGCCTATGCCGCCGCAGGCAGGACCGGCGGCTTCTACGACCTTGACCAGACTGCAGCGCTCGACAATGTCTTGGCGCAGAAGTCCGTTGGCGGCAATGAATTCATCTTCGATGTGCAGGGCCACTTCGTGAATCCGACCGGTGCGTGGACCAAGCTTCTGCCGCCGAATGCGAGGCCGCTCATGATGCCGAAGACGCAATCCTGTGGCCCCACGAAGGGCAAAGGCCAGCTCGACTATCTCAACTGCATCGGCCAGGATGAGTTCATCAAGGACGTGTTCATGGATTCGGACACGGATTTGATGGTGCTGTCCTTCGTGCCGTCCACGAAGGAGCGCGAGCCGCTCACCATCGAGGAGGCGTTCGCCACCTCGCGCATCGTGGAGAAGCTGAACGGCACGCATCGCCTCTACATCCATGGCCGCGTGAACCCCAATTCGCCAGGTGACCTCGAAGCGATGGACGAGATGGCCGCCAAATATCCCATCGCTGCATGGAAGACCTACACGCAGTGGGGGCCGGACGGCAAAGGCTTCTGGCTGGATGACGATGTCGGCATCCAGTTTGTCGAAAAGGCAAAGAAACTGGGCGTGAAGAACATCGCCATCCACAAGGGCCTCGCGTTCGGGCCGCGCTCCTATGAACACTCGACGTGCGCCGACGTGGGCCGCATTGCGAAGCGCTTCCCCGACATGAATTTCCTCATCTACCACTCAGGCCTCGTCTCGGACAAGGCCGAGGGGCCCTACGATGAAAAGCGCAGCGATGGCATCGACAGCCTCTGCACCAGCCTCGTTGCCAATGGCATCAAGCCGGGCAGCAATGTCTACGCCGAGCTGGGCTCGACATGGCGCATCATGATGCGTGATCCAGACTCTGCCGCGCATGGGCTGGGCAAACTGTTCAAGTACTGTGGCCCTGACAACGTCGTGTGGGGCACGGATTCCATCTGGTACGGCTCGCCGCAGGACCAGATTCAAGCCTTCCGCGCGTTCCAGATTTCCGCCGCGCTGCGTGACAAGCATGGCTATCCCGAGATCACGCCAGCATTGCGCGCCAAGGTGTTCGGCCTCAATGCGCTGAAAATTTATCCGGTACCCAAGGACATTCTCGATAAGCACCTCAAGGCGGACAAGGTCGCGAAGGATCGCGAGAACTATCGCGAACGTCCCGATCCGTCGTTCGTCACCTACGGCCCGAAAACCTGGCGCGAGTTCTTGAATCTGCAGAGCTGGGGCGGTTGAGCGGCTGGCCTGACCACATCACGCCAACCGCTCAACGGCTTGAACTGCCTCAGGCTGCCAACGCCGGATAATCCGTGTAGCCCGCCGCGCCCGGCACATAGAACGTCGCCATATCCGGTGCGTTCAATGGCGCGTTGGCCTTGAAGCGGGCTGGCAGATCGGGATTGGCCAGGAACGGCCGACCGAACGCGATCAGATCAGCAGCACCTTCGGCGAGCGCAGCTTCTGCGCTGGCTTGGTCGAATCCACCTGCAAGAATGAACACGCCCTTGAAGGTTTTCCGCAGCGACTGCTTGAACGCGAGTGGAACAGCCGGCGCGCCCATTGCGGAATGGTCGAGTACGTGGAGATAGGCAAGCTGCATGTCCGAGAACGCTTCAGCGAGGGCTGTGTACTGCGCTTCCACACCGGGGAACGTGCCCGTGCCGTTGAAATTGCCAAACGGTGAAATTCGAACGCCGACCCGTTCCGCGCCAATGGCCGTCACGGTCGCGCGCGCAACTTCCAGCAGGAAGCGGTTGCGGTGCTCGGCGCTACCGCCGTAGACATCGTTGCGCCAGTTGACGATGGGGTTGAGGAACTGCTCGATCAGATAGCCATTGGCTGCATGCAGCTCGACGCCGTCAAACCCGGCCTCGATGGCAAGAGTCGCCGCTTGCGAATATTCGCCGATGGCGTGGGTGATGTCGGCCAGGATCATGGTGCGCGGCGCGCTGTGCGGCTGCATGCCCTTGGCATCGGTGTACATCTCACCAGGGCAGATTTCATCCGTCGGCCCCACGACCTCGGCACCTGCGGGCAGGTTGGCGATCTGCGTGACGCGTCCGGTGTGCATGAGCTGCACGAAAATCTTGCCGCCCTTTGCGTGGACGGCATCGGTGACTGCTTTCCAGCCCTTCACATGAGCGGCATTGAAAAGCCCCGGGATGCGCGGGTAGCCGAGGCCATTGGGCGAAGGGGACGTGCCCTCAGTGATGATGAGGCCGGCCGTGGCGCGCTGGGCGTAGTACTCGGCCATCAGCGCGTTGGGCGTATTGGCCTCGACAGCGCGACTGCGCGTCATCGGCGACATGACAAAACGGTTACGCAGCGACAGGTGTGCAGTACTCAACGGGTCGAACAGCATGATGATTCCTTTGGGGGGTGAAGGGTGGTGCAGGGAAGCGCAGAGGGGTGAGGCCAGGGCAATCTGCTTTGCAGATTGAGATGCAACTCGGGAATACAAGTTCGCGGTACCAGGAAAATCCTTGCCAACTCGCTTTCAGTCCCCGTTTCGCCCATCGTCTTCTCGCATCCCGCGTGCCCCAGCTTCCTCAGCATGGCGATGTTCTTCCTGAAAATCGACTCCGCCTCCGGAAAGGCCGCCGTGCAATTCACCTCCCCTCAACCCAAGCCAGCCGAGGAAAGTCGGCGGGCTTTTCTTATTTCTGCACGGCCGTTTTCGATGGCATGCCGGTACGGGTGGTCGGATGGCGGAACCAAAGAACAGATTTCGTCTGCCCGCCCAGTCCTGAAAGCCTTTCCTTCTCGAACGCAAAGAGGTAGCGCCGATGCAGCGATGGCAACGACGACACGGCTTGCCATTGACCCGCCACCGGCTGCTGCCACGTTGCGACGAAGTACACGCCCTCGCCGCGCCGGCTTTCGTAACCCGCCTGCCATTGACCGGCGAGCAGACGGCAGCTTTTGCTGTGGTGGTCTTGGGTCATCAGGCTGAGTACGCCCAGGTCTTGGACCGGCAGCGGTTTTGACACGCCCTCTGGTCCGAGCACATACGCTTGCCAGTAATTCACGCCCATTCCATTGCTGACGGCTTCGCGCACCGCAAATAGCCAAGTCGAGTCCGCAGCAGGTTTTGGATCGAACGCCTGAAGCAGAAAGCTGTCCCCGTCCTGCTGGATCGGCAATGCGTTCAGCGACCATTGATAGCTGATGTCTGCACGGCGCCAGGTGAAGCGAAGAGCCTCGCTATCGACGTCGCGTAAACACGCACACAGTTCACCGGCCGCTCCATCGCGAGCACACCAGCTTTGTGAGCAGCCTTCCTGCCGGGACTCGGCGAACTCGGCCGGGCGAGACGAGCACAACTCTTCGTTGCGCCAGTTGGCTGCAAGGGACTGCGCCGGAAGGAACAGCGCGATCAGCGCAAGTGCGAAAATTCGCATGGTCATTCAGCCTTCCGTCCCATCCATGCGCTTCTTCCATCCGTCATGGCCCAGCTTCCTCAGCGTGGCGATGTTCTTCTCGAAAATCGATTCCGCTTCCGGGAACGCCTCCACCGCGCGGCTCACACTGTCTTCCCGCAGCAGATGCAGCGTCGGATACGGCGAGCGGTTGGTGTAATTGGTGATGTCGTCGGCCTCGGTATCGGCGAACTGGAACTGCGGGTGAAAGCTCGCCACCTGCAGGATGCCTTCCAGATCCAAGTCCTCCAGCGCAGCGTCGGCCACGTCGAGGAAGTCGTTGTAGTCGAGGAAATCGCCCAGCACATGGGGATGAATCAGCAGCGTGGTGTCGATTACTTCCGGATTCGCTTCTGCGAGATGGTCGAGTTCATTTATCAGATCCTGAAGCAAGGCTTCCGGCGTGGTGGCCCGCGTGACGACGTAGCGGATCTGTCCCTTCACATGCACCGCCTTGGCGAACGGGCAGAGGTTCAGGCCGATGACCGCGCGAGTGAGCCAGGCGGTAGTGTCAGCAATGATGGTTTCGTCTGAGATTGTGGTCATGGCGGCATTGTCGCACTGCGTCACCTCAACGGATGGGAAACACGCCCTTGCGATGAAAGTAAACCTTTCCCGCCGCCCAGCGGAGCGGCGGTGTGTTGAGTAAAAGATTGAACGCCCAGTCCGTCTGTGCATGGTCGAACAGCCAGCGCAGTGCACGCTTGGTGCGAAAGCGCGGATAGGTTTCGGTGAAGTCGCCACAGGGATCCCCCGCTTTTCCCTCCAGAAAGTCGGCGATGGCATGGCCTGCAGCGTGGCCGTGCTTCAACGCTGTGTGAATGCCGCCCGCGGTGACGGGCGACACCATGCCTGCCGCGTCGCCCACCAGCAGCGCGCGCGGGCGCGCCAAGGGCGACACCAGTCCGCCGCAGGGAATCAATCCGGCGCGCGCCGACACCGGAGACGCATCGCGAAAATCCGCGATGGGCGAAATCTTCTCCAGGAACTGCTTCATGGCCTGGGTTGCGCTCAGCCCACCCGCACCCTGACGGCGTGCCAAACCCACCTGCACGTGATGCACGCCCGGCACCACCCAGCCGATGTAGCCGGGTGCCAGATGCTTGTCGATGAAGCAGTGCAGGTGGCCTTCCAGATCGGTTCCGTGATGCGAATATTCGTACTCCACCCCGGTCAGGAATTCACGGTTGACGCCGAGGTTCAGCAGCCGCGCCACACGCGATGAGGGGCCATCCGCGCCGACCAGATAGCGCGTCGTGCCGACCCGCCCGGTGCCATTCAGGTTCCAGCCGTCATCCCGTTCCATCGTGTTCTGAAATGCAGTGCCCAGCACCACGCGAACACCTTCGCTGCGCGCCCGATTGGCGAGCCACCGCATGAGATTGGGCGTGTCGGTGGCAAGGAAGTAGTAGCCCGGCGCAGCCAGATCGATGTGGCGTAGATTGGGCGAATACAAGCGCACGCCGTCAACGCGCCGCACCAGATAGGGCGGCATGTCGCGGAGGATTTCCTCCTGCTCCGCCGCCTCCTTCACCAGGATGCCGGTCGTATGCAGCTTCTCGCCCACGTCGGACTTGCGGTCGAGCAGTGTCACCTGCATGCCACGCTTCGCCAGCGCGCGGGCAGCGGCCAGGCCAGCAAAGCTCGCGCCGATGATCGTGACGTCGCTGTCGATTCGTGAGTAGCTGGAGTACATGGTTCACCAGAGAGTGATGAACCATTTCAACCCGGCAATGCGCCATGGGCGGGGCGATCAGTGGGCGGGACGCTGGCGGAAACCTGGCGAGAATCAGTGCATCAATCGAGCACGAGATGGCCGTTTGCTGCCAGCACGATGAGCGCGATGCCGATGGCGGACATCGCCCAGCCGGTGGCTTCGGTGTAGGGGTTGGGCAACGCCGCCAGCATCGCCTCTGTCGGTTGTGCGGGGTTGTACAGAATGCGTACCTTGTCACCCACGTTCAACATCTTCTGCGTTTCAATCTTGAAGCGGGCGTTGCCGACGCCGTACTCGATGATGCGCACTTTGAACACCTGAGTCGTGTTCAGCCCGTCTCCCGAACTGCTGCCTTCTTCAATGCGGATATCTGTCACCACACCGTCCGTCTGCGGCATGGTGGCCAGCTTGACACGAAATCTGGCGCGATCCCGCCGCCCGCCCACAGCCCACGGAATACCGAGGACTGCGAGCGCGATACCGATGATCAATGTGAATGAAAGGCCCATGCGAATATTCGCAACTAGCGCCGTAGCCCGGATGCAGCGTAGCGGAATCCGGGGTCGAGTCTATTGCATGCCAAGAAAAACGACCTGACGCCGATGAACGCAGATGAATGGCGGATGAACGCCGAATGAAATGCAACGGCGTTCATCGGCGTCTTGTCTTTCCCCATATTTCACGTTGCAGCATCAGGGCTATGAAACTATGCCAAGAATCAGGAACAAAGCGCCACAAATGGCTAAGAAAGCTGCTAGCGGAAGCTTTCTTTTCATGAGAACTGGTCTTGCCAGTTCCGGTGCATCGGGATCAATAGAAATCGGGACCAGTGCACCCGAGGCGCGTGCGTTCTGCAAGACTGATTTGTATTCGATGCCTTTGAAGCAGTACACCACCTCGATGCCGGTACGTCTTTCTGCCAACGGGGTAGCCATCACAACTATCCCGTTGCCTGGCAGATACCCTCTTCCCCTCAGTTCGATGAGAATCCAAATGCCGGCGCCCAGCATCAGTGTTGAGCCTGTCGCCATGCAGAACAGTGCCAGCCAACTCACATTCAACTCACACGCTGTGATGGAAAAAGCCGGAACCCCGCCGCCGCAGGGAAGAAGCGGAACCCCGCCGCAGGGTACGGCGACCCCTCCGGCGCATCCGCCAGTGCATACGTCACCAGCTTCGGCAGCATGGCCGCTGCGGCGTCAGACGACATGTCGCGATTGAGCAGCATGTCCAGAAACGTGAACTCGATCATGGCGGATGCACCCCAGTCCACGCTCGTCGTGTAGCCCGACACGGGGAAGGGTGGCGACTTCAGCGTGCGCTCTTCGTCATTGGCAATCAGGCAGGCAGAGAAGTGGAGATGCCTCAGCGTCTCCGCATGCTCAAGGCTCTGCATGATGCGCGTGGTGTTGATGATCTCGCCATGCACCGACAGCCCGCGTTCTGTGCCGTGACTGGCGATCACGAGCACAACGGGCTCGGCCAGATACATGATCTCGCGGCACCAGTGCGAGAGGCTGTCCGCGTCGTGAAAGATGCGGTGGCGAACGCGAATATTCGCAAGGCGCGCAAACACTTCCCGCAGCATGTCGCCGAATGCATAGTCGTTGTCGGCGAGACTCTTCTGCCAGTGCGCCTCCAGCACGAACAGCCACTGGATGCCGCGCTCGGCGCGCACGCGCGTGCCGGTCCAGTCGCTCCATTCTTCATCACCACTTGCTCGCCATTGGCCGGTGAAGGATTCGCTGTCTTCCGCCAGAACGAAATAGCCCTCGCCGCTGGCGCTTTTCTCCTCGTAGTGGAAGTGCAGTCGGTCGCCTTCCGCGCGGCCCTGCAAGGCTGCCGGGCCGGCTGCCTCGTAGAAGCCGTGCACACCATCCGCGCTGTGGAGTAATCGCAGGCGGCCAAAGGTCGTGTCAAAGAGCCCGTCCCAGCCTCGCTCGCCCACCCAGGCATGCGTGACGGTGCTGCCTGCGGGCGTGGAATCAGGCGTGTAGTGGCCGATGAACTTGCCCGCGCGCTTCAACACGAAGACACCACTGCCGTGCTCGCCCGGCTCCTCATAGTCAAAGGTAAGCGTGTCGCCATCGAGCGTCCCCGAGAGCGTGCCGTGCTCGCCATAGCTACCGGATGCCTTCTTGCCGCGCACGGTCAGCGTGAGTGCGCCAAAGGTGCTGCGCCAGATGCCATCGAAGCAATGAGTGAGCGTCTGCATGATGCATTTGTATCAGAAGTCGGGCGTCGCGGGGAGACAGCGCAAAGGGCGCACCCGGCAATCAACGCCTGTCCCGGCCATTGGAAAATGGCTGACCACGCAAGCGGCTGACCACGCAAGCGGCTTACCTCCGCTTTGCCACGCCGCTTGCCGCCGCAAACCCAGCCACTGCACTGAGCGCCGAGACCACCGCTCCCCAACTCATGTCGAACAGAGCGAGCTTCCAGGTCCAGGCTCCCAGCGTGGCTAGATTGGTGAGGTCATAGGTGCCATAGGCAACGAGACCGATGAGCGCGCCGTTCAAAGCCACCTGGTCCAGCGTTCCTCCCTTGATGCCTGGCAGCACGGCAAACCAGATCAGCGCCGCCACAAAGCCCAGGTAAAAGAGTGCAGCTGGCAAGAGCCGAGTGTCCCGCAATGCGGCATCGCCCACTGTGCTGCGGAAGAATTCGTCCATCACGAATGACAGCCAGAGCAGGTCCAGTGCCAGCAGGATGGTGCCGGTAGTCAGGATGGCCGTGACGAGCCACAGGGTGATCCCCAAGTGTTGTGGGCTGAAGCGCGGTGTTTCATCGGGACTGCCCGGACTGGCAACCGGGTTGGCAGCAGGGGGGACCGTTCGCGGATCGGGCATTCGCATCATCAGGGATGCACTTCATCCAAACGCCAGGCGGAGATGGTTTCTATTTCCTGGGCGATGTATGCGCCTGCGCTGCCGATCAGTCCGATCAGGGCCAGCAACAGCGCTATCCGCGCCAGAAGCACCAGAACGGGCAACAGATTCAGGAAGAAGGCCGGTGACAGCATCAGCAGTGCAAGCAGTGCAAAGCCGCCGGCCAGACCCAGCATGATGGGTTGGTTCTGGTACTTGAAGTAGTCGGCAATACGGGTCATGGCGGTCCTTGTCGGGTTGTAGTCGGGGGCAACACATCGTCGCGCTGAATCCGGATGCCCGACAGCAGCGGCCGGCGCGGATTGCTGTCGGCCTGCCGCCTACATTGCTGATGCCTTGCATGCTTGAGACACGCACACCGGGGCCTCCGCCGCAATACGGGATGGCTCAGCGCGAGAGAAAGGACGAGACGGGCTTCCATCCTGGAAAGCGAACGGAGAATTGCTTCACCACAATCAGCAGGGGTACCGCCAGCAGCATGCCGAAGATGCCCCACAGCCAGCCCCAGAACAGAAAAGCCATGAACACGACAAGCGGGTTCAGCTTGAGCCGCTGCCCGACCAGAATCGGATTGAGTATCTGGCCTTCAATCAGGAAGATGAGCGCCAGGGCTGCGGTCACGAGCATGGCATCCAGCGGCGTTGCCAGGAAGCAAAGCCCTGCCAATCCCACCAGGATCAGGCTTGCCGTCGGGCCGACATAGGGGAGGTAATTGATCACGGCGACAAAACCACCCCAGAAGAGTGGTACGGGCAACCCTGCCCACCAGGTGAGCAGGGTCACGGCTATTCCAAGGCTGAAGTTGATGAGGGAGACCGTGGCGAGGTAGCGGCCGAGATCGCGCTGCACTTCGCGCACGATACGCAGGGCCCCCACCTTGTCATGCACGGTAGGCAGCATGCGTACCAGCTTGGTCATGAAGCGATTGCCGAAGGCGAGTATGAAATAGGCGAGAAAGAGCGCTGTCGTCAGCGTGAGCGCAAGAGATGGCATCAATGCCAACAGCGAGCTGCCGGCCAATTGCAGACTGTCCGATGCCGCCTTGTCGCCCATCGCCACACCAGCGTCGATCCGACCCGAAAGATTGATACCCAACTGCACCAGCCACGCACGCACCCTGGTACCGATCTCCTTCAATGGCTCCACGAGATCGCCCAGTACGGCCCAGGCCGGCAGCAGCACTGCAAAGGCAATGAGGGCGCAGGCCGCCAGCAAGGCAAGGATGATCAGGGCAGCGGCCCAGCTCTGCGAAAGGCCCAGGCGGCGGACTCGACGGGTCAGCGGCGTGAGTGCCGCCGCCAGGACGAACCCCAGGGCAAGTGGCACAAGTATGGCTTTGGCAACCAGAGCCACCAACAGGATCGACACCAGAAAAAGCCCCCAGATGGCCACAGACCACGTGATCATCTCGGAGAGATTCCGCCCCGGATCCGGTTTCGGCGCTGGTGGCACGCTGGCGGCATCACCATTGGGCAGCACGATGCCCTGCGGCGCTGCGTCAGCAGTCTCCGAAGGCGCTTCGACAATCATGGCTGGTATCGAGGACATTGGGCGACGTCAGCGGCTGACCAACAGCACAGTCCGCACGCCATCGCCATGCAGCGACCACGCCAGAGCCGCAGCGACCACTGTGCCACGTCTGCTGGAACGCAAAGGCTGGCGAGCCTGCGGGCAGTGCGAGTAGATCGTTGCGGCGTCATGCCCGAACAGGGTCAAGGCCCGCGTGGTTCTGAGCCGGTTCCAGCGTAGGCGTGCAGTCATTGACAGCAGAGGCGAGGGCTTCATGCCGCGAAGCGCCACAGCATGGCTCAGCCTCCGCGGCGGCTGCAGAGGAGCGCACCCAGCATCATGCCAACGCCGCCGGCCAGCGCAATCGACTGCCACGGATTGTGGTGGACGTATGCGTCAGCGGCGAGAGCGGCCTGCCGTGCTCTGGCGCGGGTCTGTGCTTCCAGTTCAGTCAGGCGCTGGCGGCCAACGGCGAGCTGCTCGCCGAGCGTCGCCCGCGCAGCCTCGAAGGCGGCTTCCCCGGACATTGCCGAGTGATGCAGCAGCTTCTCAGCCTCGGTTGCCAGGCTCTTGAAATCTGCCAGGAGTTGATCCTTCGATGCCTTGACGTCGCGTCCGAAGTCGCCAGTCTTTTCCGCGATGTTGTCGAGGTCTTGTCCGTTGGTCGCGGGGAGCTTGAATGAGGGGCTGTTCATGGGGTTTCCTTTTGAAATGAGGGTTGGAAAATGTCAGGTCAACGCTTGATGAGGCCAAAAACCAGGCTCGCCACAAACAGGATCAAGAACACGACGAACAGAATTTTGGCGATGCCCACAGCACCTGCGGCGATGCCGCCGAAACCAAACACGGCGGCAATCAAGGCAATGACAAAAAATACGGCTGCGTAATAAAGCATGGTGGTCTCCAGAGTGGGGTGGGTACGGCGGGTGGCTCCGATCCTGCTTCGGGCCGGGTTCGATGTGGCCCGCCAGGTATCGTGAAGTTGGGTCGATCCATGACGTGACTGTAGCGATTGACCGGGCCGCTTCGCATCGGATTGCCGCCCTAGATCACGTAGGACAAACGCCCAAGCGAGCGCCGGTCTGCTCGACGCGGCATGCGGGCTTGCACAACACGGCTTGCCTGTGCAGCGCAGGTCACATTTCGCCTGGCCGACATGCATGAATGTCCGACAAGCAATCGCGGTAATCGCTGACGGGGCCAGCCAGCCGGGGGGCGGAAGATGATGCATCGTTCATCCGCCGGGACCACCTTCGTGCAGCATGCAATCACCCGCTCACTTGCTAAAGCGCTGCTCTGCGTGCTGTTGGGGCAGTGCGTAGGCGCGTTTGCCGAGTCGGAACTTGCTGAGGCGGTCTACCTCCCGGTCACGCAGAAAACCGTGGCGGATGCCATCCCACGCCCGCTCGTGGTGCGTCACGAGGGTGTGCCTGCGCCAAGCGCTGCGGTGCCGGTCTTCGCCCGACGGGCCACAGCGCCGGAAGTGCCGGGGATGCTGCTCGCGGCGCTGCCCGTGCTCGATTTCATCAATCAGAGGCGTGAGTTTCGCTTCACATGGCGCGGCAGCCCGCAGGGCTTTCGCGAACATGCCTTGAAGGTGCGGGTATCACGCAATCATTCCACCGTGATGTGGCAGGCAGCGTTCTGACCGGCCCCGCATCAGGAGACAGACATGATTCGAAAGCTACTTTACCTGGCCGTCGCAACGGGCCTTCTCAGACAGTTCTGCAAAAGCCTGGACCAGCGGAGCCATGCTCGCCAGGTGGCTGAAACCAAGGCTGACATCAAGGTTTGGGAAGCCGAGGGCGGCAATCTTCGCCCATCGGGCCAAACCTGACGTGTCATTCATCTGAACGCACTGTCGAGGACTGTCGTGATGTGTCCAGATCATGTGTCCACTCCGCCCCGAGTACTGGAATGTCGGCTACGACTTTCGTGGCCGGGTTTGAACCGTCCGTGGCGAATGGCACTACCGAATGGCACCTACCGAATGGCACCACGTTGAGGGACTGAACCCCTCTCCTTTGATGGGAGAAGAGGTAGGGGAGAGGGTGTCAGCGCTGCAACTTTGCTCAAGGCAGTGCCACGACCGTCTGCGGCCACAGCGACCCGTTGACTAACCCCTTGACGAGGGCGCTCGACAGCGCAGCGTTGTGTCGTGCGTGTTTGCCGGATGCGAATATTCGCAGTGGTGCGCTGCCCATGTTCTGCGCAAAGGCATGAGATCAGAATCAGCGGGCGGCGATCGGCGAGCGAAGCCGGATCAAAGTCGGGCTCTCCGTTCCGGCTGCACATCGTGGGCGGCCACGCTGCGGCGGCTGCCGTTCAAGCCAGAGCGCTCAGACGGTGCCGGCGACATCTGGTGCCGCATCCCGGCGCTTCTTCAGCTTGAGCTCGCAAATGGTCTGGCGCAGTGCTTCGTAGTCACCGCTCTTGTCAAAGAAAAAGTCGGCACCCAGGGACAGGCAGTGCTCCCTCAGTTCGGCGAAGGGGTTGTTGGTGCAGACGATGAGTGTGGGCTTGGGAAGAAGCGGATGCGTTCTGAAGTACTTGAGGATGCCGAGCCCCGACCCGTTCTTGAGTCTGAGGTCCACGATGGCGGCATCAACCGGCATGCTGAGGAGTGCTTCAATGGACTCCTCCTCGGACTCTGCATAGCCCACGATCTCCACTTCGCCCGGACTGTTGAGCTCCTCGGAAAGGACTTCCCTGAACTGGGCGGAGTCTTCCACCAGAAAGAGCTTCAGCGCCGGCGGGGTCAATTTGTTTTCCATTGTCAGGGCAGCTTGCATGGGTTGTTCGACTTATTGGATCAGGCCATTCTTGATGGCGTAGTAGGTGAGATCGGCATTGCTGTGCATGCCCATCTTTTCCAGCACCCGGGAACGGTAGGTGCTGATGGTTTTCACGCTGAGAAAGAGCTCCGTCGCAACGTCCGAGACGCTGCGGCCGGACGCCAGTTTAAAGAAGATCTGGAACTCTCTCTGCGACAGGGCACCGTGCAGCGGCCCGGTGCTGGCATCGGGGCTTTCGGCCAGCAGGGCTGCCACGTCGGGGCTGATGTACTTGCGGCCACCCCGCACGGTCTTGAGCGCAGTGATGACCGCCTCCGGTGCGGCGTCCTTGTTGAGATAGCCGGAAGCCCCGGCGCGAAGCATGTTCACCGCGTATTGGTCTTCCGGATACATGGAAATGATCAGGATGGCCAGATTGGGCTGCTCGATGCGCATGCGCTTCATGACATCCATGCCACCCTGGCGCGGCATGGAGATATCCAGCAGCACGATATCCACCGCCTGCTCCTTGACAAAACGCAGCGCCTCGTCGCCCGCAGCGGCCTCGCCCACGACCACGAAATCGTCGATCTCGCCGATGAGCTGGCGCAGGCCTGCGCGGAAGAGGGCGTGGTCGTCCGCAATCAGCACGCGGGTCTTGTCGATCATGATCGGGATGGCAGATGTGTCATGGGTGTTGCTACTTTAAATCATGCAGCGTGAGGGATGAGTGAGCGCGGGACACGGCGGCCTGTAGGACAAACACTGAATCGGCAAGAAATATCCTGCCAGACCGGTTCTTACCCCATTACAGCGCGTTCGTCTGACCCGGTCGGGGCTACACTGCCTGCTTCCACCCCTGCTGTCCTGCATCGCACACTCTGTACTGATTTCTGATGAACAAACCGCTGTTGCAGTCAACCTACGACAGCCTCCTTTCCCGGGGCGGCCTCGTCCTGCTTGCCCTGTTGCTCATCCTCAATATCGCGGCCATCTACGCCTCCCACGTGGCTCATGCCGCCCTGGACAATGCCTTCGACCGTGCCACCGAGGCGCGCCAGATCATGCTCAGCGTGGAGAGAATGCGCAGCTACATGTTCGAGATCGAAAGTGCCCAGCGCGGATTTCTGATCACGCAGGACAAAGGCTATCTCAAATCCTCGACGTCCAATGTGTCGCTGGTTCGGGCAGAGCTTGCGAATATTCGCAAGCTCACCCCCGAGCACGAAGGATACGCTGCGCTGCTGCGCAGCCTTGGAGCAGTCTTCACTGAAAAGCTGACCGAGATGGAGCAGACCATTGCACTGGTCAACGTTGGCGCCGTGGACCAGGCTCGGAACAGGGTGAGCACGAACGTCGGCAAGAACCTGATGGATGACCTCGATGCCACCATCAGCAGACTGGTCGAGCTGGAGGATGCTGCGACGCTGGTGAGGGTGTCAGCTCGAAAGGCAATGCAGGCCCGGTTGCGCGTTGGCTTTGCCGGCATGTCTCTGCTTAATGGGCTGCTGCTTTTCCTCGGTGCCTACACCATCCTCCGGAACATGCGCCACCAAAAGGATGCCACCAGCGCCCGGGAGTTGCGGCGGCGGGAGCTGGCCGAAGCGGTCGACCAGCGCACGGCGGAGCTGCGCGAGCTGTCGCTGCATTTGCAGGATGTGCTGGAGCGCGAGCGGCATCGCCTCTCGCGCGAGCTGCACGATGAGCTGGGCGGCACACTGTCAGCCATCAAGCTGGATGTGGCCCAGGCAAAAAATCATCCCGCGATCCAGGCCGAAGAGAAACTGCAGGCCCGATTTAAGCGGGCGCTTTTGGCAGTCGACGAGGCGATCCGGGTCAAGCGCCGGGTGGTGGAAGATCTGCGCCCCACGCTGATCGACAACCTGGGGCTCGACGCAGCACTGAGATGGCATTGCGATCAGTTCTTCGAGCGTTCCGGCATCCCCTGCGATCTGGATCTGCCCGCAGAGCCGCTCTACTTCGACGAGGCCCAGTCCATCGGCCTGTACCGTCTGGTGCAGGAGGCGCTCACCAATACGGCCAAGTACGCAGAAGCCAGTGCCGTGAAGATTACGCTGCGCCAGATTGGTGAAGAAGTCGAGCTCAGCGTCTCCGATGATGGCATCGGCATCGCCGTGGGCAAGCAGTCGCACCCGACCTCACACGGGCTGATCGGCATGCGTGAACGCATGGCTGCCCTGGGTGGGCGGCTTCAGATCGACACCAGCCCTGGCCGCGGCACCACGCTCATTTTCAGCATGCCAATGCTCAAGCCACCCGCCGCTGATTCGCCGTAAGACACGCGGACAAGCCGCGGTGGGTAGCGGCAGCGGGTAGCGGCAACACAAGCGGAAACGCCGTGCAGATCACTCTGCACGGCGTTTCCATGTGCCGCGAATCGACGTGGGTCAGCGATTCTTGTCCGTTGCATCCTGAATCTTCTCGCCTGCGCGCTCGATGTCCTTGCCGGCGCCATCGATCGTGTTGCAAGCCGAAAGGGTCAATACGCTGAGGATGGCGGCGATGGCCAATGCAATTTTCTTCATGTGATTCTACTGGGTGCTGGTTGAGTGGTCTGCCCGGCAGAGTGATTCCGCACGGCGGTTGTTACCTCGAGCACCCGGGCTCCTGCACACGCAAGCTGCTTGCAAGTTTCTTGCACGTTTCTTGCACGTTTGCAGGTTTGCACCCTGGGCACAGGGGCCAGCAGCCGACTGTGCTGCCTGGAGGTCACTGTGCGGCAACGCCGCCTGCCTGGGTATCGGCAATAGAGCGCATTGCGCTGTCAGCGCAGGCCTACAAATGCGGACATGTCAGCCTTTTCCTACGCAGACTTCAGCGGAAGGCGGCTGGCACAGGCCCGCGTGGGTTTGGCAGACTGCGTCATGCATCGATGCAAGGTGTCGGGCCCATCCTCAGGTGGCACCTGCAGCCCCGGCCCTTCGCACGCTGTCATCCACAACCATCACAGGAGATTTCCATGAATTACCCGAACTTCCGCGCTGCCCTGGCCCCGTTGGTCCTCTTGTCCGCCATCGCGCTGACAGCCTGCACCGATCGCTCCGCAGAAGAAGCCGGACGAAAATTGGATGTGGCGGCAGCCGACGCGAAGGCTGAAGCCCAGAAAGCCGGTGACAGGATCGAAAAGAAGTCCGACGAAGCCGTGGCCGCCATCAAGGAGGCGGGTGCCGACATGAAACAATCAGCCAAGGAGACCACTGCCGACGCCAAACGCGCCGTGAGTGACGCGGCCATCACCGCCTCAATCAGGGTGGATGTGGCGAAGGACCCGGGCCTCTCCAATCTGAAGATTGAAGTGGATACCCTCAACGGCGTAGTCACCTTGCGCGGCGAGACAACCAACGCCGACGCCAAGAGTCGTGCCGGCAACGTGGCCCGCAACATCAGTGGCGTGGTCAGCGTCAACAACGAGATCAAGGTGCTGGGCTGATCGGCATTCCGATGTCAGTGTGATCGGGCAATGACCTTGCCCCGCAGAGGATGCGGGTGAACCCGAAGAGTGGGCCGTGCGCCTGACAGATCGCGTGAAGCAGGAAGCATGAAGAAGGGCCGCCTGTCGGGCGGCCCTTCCTGTTTCAGCAAGCGCTTGCCTGATTGCGCTTTCTCCCCTCATGGCAGATCCGGGCGCCAATGAGTAAGGCGCGTCCGGGCGGAGGAACGTCCACAGGTTTGAAGGGTACTGCGGCGCTGTCAGCGGCGCGGATCACGGGTTTTGGCGGGATGGACATTCCGCTGCCAGCACGCCTGCATCAGGGGAAAGGCAGGAGGCGCGCTTTACTGGCAGAACCAAGGGCAGTTGTCCTACAGACCCTGGGGGATCGCCAGCGCATTCTCGGATTCTCGATCATTCGTCAATGGAGTCTACCTTGAGCCTTCGACATACATCCTCTTCCCGACAACTTGCGCCAGATGTTTCCCGACTCTTCTCAAGTGAAGAGAGTGCAGGCGATTTGATTGGATTTCCCTGTAGTGTCGGACACACGGTCTGGACAGCAGCATGAACATGACCCGGGTGTGCGACATCGATACCAACTACCTGCTTCAGGCGCTGACGGAAAGCGAATGGGAGCGCTGGGAGTCCAAACTCGAGCTGGTGCCATTGCCGAAGGGCAAAGTACTGTTCGAAGCGGGGGTTCCGATCAAACACGTCTATTTCCCCACGACGGCGATCGTCTCGATCATGCACATCATGGAGAACGGGGCGACGTCGAAAGTGGCGATCGTCGGGAATGACGGCATGGTCGGCATCGCGCTGCTCACGGGTGGCGAGTCAACGCCAAGCCGTGCAGTGGTGTTGAGCGCGGGCGAAGGGTACAGACTTTCTGCGCAAGCCTTCAAGGAAGAAATGAGCCGTGCAGGGACCGCGCTGAAGCTGCTGCTTTGCTACACGCAGACGTACGTGACCCAGATCACGATGAACGCAGCGTGCAATCGACATCATTCGGTGGATCAGCAGCTCTGTCGCTGGCTGCTGGAGAATCTTGATCGGCTGCAGTGCGACGACCTGGTCGCAACGCACGAACTCATCGCAAGCCTGCTGGGCGTGCGAAGAGAAGGCGTTACCTGTGCTGCCAACAAGCTGCGCGACGCCAATCTCATCGGCTACAGGCGTGGCCGCATCACCGTATTGAATCGTACGAGCCTGCAGAGGCGAAGCTGCGAGTGCTACTTTGTTGTCCGAGGCGAGATGGACAGATTGCAGCCTGAGCACGAAGCCACCCGCTCCATCAGGAAAGTCTGGAAAAGCCCCTCCGTTTTTGCATCCGGCGTCGCAGCGGGATACTGAGTGGCGGGTGAGGGGTTTTGGCTGAACGGTTGTCGCGAATATTCGCGAAGAACCCCGACCGCGCGTAGCCCGGATGCAGCGCAGCAAAAATCCGGGAACCGGTATCACGTGGCACCTGCGAATATTCGCGTTGACGCCAAGGTGCTGCAAACAACGCGGTGACTGTCCCGCTTGCGCGGTCACTTCCCCCTTTGCAAAAGGGGGATCGAGGGGGATTTCGTTCCATGCCCTTTGCAAAGGCGCGAATGGTATGAATTTTCGCGGCGTCAACCCATTGCCGCCCTTCAACACATGGCCGCCCTTCAACCCAACGGCTTCTCCATCCACTCGAGCCGCATGCCGATCTTCTCCGCATGCGCCGCCACCGCCGGTCTGGAAAAACTGCCGTATCGCCCCGTCAGCGCATAGCCGCGCCGCTCGTAATAGCGCACCAGCTCCGGCCGATGCGTGGCGATCACCATCATGGTCATGCGGGTACAGCCGCGCGCCAACGCGATGCGCTCCGCCTCTGCCAGCATCTGCCGCCCGGTGCCGCCGCCCTGCGCTGTCGGCTGCACCGCTAGCAGGCCGAGATAGCCCGTGTCGCCATCAAACTTGAGCAGCGTGCACGCCACCAGCGAGTCGTCCACGACCCCCAGCAGGAACATCGATCCCGGCGTTACGATGTGGCCCGCCACCTCGGCATCGTGTGTGCGCGCCTCGTTGAACAGCGTGCCTTCGTGCGTCCAGGCCCGCTGCCTGTCCTCTTCCGATCCGCCGCCATAGGCGAGATTGATGAGGGCCGTGATGGCGGGTACATCGTCGGCTGTGGCAGGGCGGAAGTGCATGAAGTTCAGGATGTCAGGATGAGTAGGCGAAGCGCGATGATGCGCCATTCCGTTTTACTGCTGTCTAATCACCACCGCTTTGCATCTGCCCTGAGACGTTCCACAGCCAGATCAACAAAGGTCCTCACCTTGGCAGATCCGTGGCGGCCTTCGCGGTGGATCACGTGGACGGGCAATGCCGAGTCGGCGAACGCCATCAGCACGGTCTTGAGGGTGCCAGCTTCCAGTTCACCTGCAATCTGATAGGAGAGCAATCGGGTCAGGCCGGCGCCGCTCTTCGCAGCCTCTATCGCGCCATCATTCGTGTTCACCAGAATGCGTGGGTTCAGCCGGACGCTCCTTTTTTCCTTGCCCTGGGCAAACGTCCACTCCGTGCCGCCAGAGACGGAGGTCGCGGCAATGATCGGATGGCTGGAAAGGTCCGCAGGCGATTTCGGCGTGCCATGTCGTTTCAGGTAGACGGGCGCTGCACACACAATGCGGCGTACCTCACCCACGCGTATGGCCTGCAGCGACGAGTCGGGCAACTGGCCGATGCGGATGCCGACATCCAGGCCTTCATCAATCAGGCTCACCACGCGATCGACAAACAGCGCGGACACCGTGGTTTCCTGGTGTTCGGTCTGGTATGCCGCAATCACGGGCATGACGTAGGTCTTCCCGAACAGCACGGGTGCGGTGACTGCAAGATGTCCGCGTGGTGTGGCGTTGATGCCGGCGGCGGCTTCGTCTGCCTCTTCCGCATCGTGCAGGATTCGTCGCACGTCTTCCAGATATCGCGCCCCTGCATCCGTCAATCGCACGAGCCGGGTGGTGCGGGTGAGCAAGCGCACGCCCAGCCGATCCTCCAGTGCGGTGATGGCTCGCGTCACGGCGGGGGGTGACATGCGCAGCCGCCGCGCAGCGCGCGCAAACCCCGCTTCTTCCGCAACAGCAACAAACACGGTCATGAGCTGAAATCGATCCACAGATAATTCCTTTTGGTGGAATGGTGGATTCCATTCCATGGTCATTCTACTCATTGGATGAAATATATACATTGGCGGTGTCGGCAGCACGCCGCCACATCCAACCCCCACCAGGAGAAACTCATGGCACGCCTCAACATCGTCACCAACGAATCAGCAAACCCGGAGCAGAAAGCTCTGTTCGACGCCATCCAGGGCCAGCTTGGCATGGTGCCCAACTTCCTCAAGGTCTTTGCCAATTCACCGGCTGCCCTCAAGGCATTCCTTGGCCTTCACGGTATCGCTGGCGACGGCTCGCTCGACCCGCAGACACGTGAACGCATCGCCCTCGCATTGGCCCAGCAGAACAGCTGTGAATATTGCCTGTCCGCGCACACGGCCATCGGCCGCAAGGTGGGGCTCGATGGCAACGAGATTGCAGCCAATCGTGCCGGCACCAGCCGCGATGAGAAGGCAGCTGTCGCAGTGCGCTTCGCCCGCTCGCTGGTCGCCCACACCGGTGAAGTCACGACCGAAGAGATCATGGAAATGCGCAATGCCGGCTACAGCGAATCCGATATTGTCGAGGTCATTACTCACGTCGGCATGAACATCCTGACCAACCTTCTGGGCAAGGCCGGCCGGGTCGACATCGACTTCCCCAAGGTTGAACTGAAACTCGCAGCTTGAACCGTAACCATCACGCCGGGGCCCTGGCCCCGGCAGGAGAGCTCCATGGCACGCGCCTTTGCAGAAATCGCCTTCACCCGGAACGTCAAAGCAGCCCAGGCGCGCCTCGGCAGCCGCGATGCCTATCGTTCAACCGAATCGGGCGCAGCCGAGGTTGTCGAACTCGGCCCCCGCGAAATCGAATTCATCAGTGCCCGTGACAGTTTTTACCAAGGCACGGTCGGCGAGAACGGCTGGCCCTATGTCCAGCATCGCGGCGGCCCTGTCGGATTCCTCAAGGTGCTCGGCCCCAACCAGATCGGCTATGCCGATTTCTCCGGCAATCGCCAGTACATTTCCGTCGGCAACATCGACGGCGATGATCGCGTCAGTCTCTTCCTGATGGATTATCCCGCCCAACGTCGGCTCAAGATTTGGGGCAGGGCACGATTGATTGACGAGGACATGGAGCCCTCGATGATTGCCCGCATCGAATCGCCCGGCTACCGTGCGCGTGTCGAACGCGGTGTGGTCATCACGGTCGAGGCGTTCGACTGGAATTGCCCGAAATACATCACGCCGCGATTCACCGAGCAGGACATCCGAGAGCAGTTCAACGCAAGGGAGCAACAGGCCAGGCCGGCAGTCAGTCCGGCCGCCACCGCCGCCTTGCCCGATGAAGAAATCGGCAAGGGTGCGCTACAGCTCGTTGTCAGCGGCATGCGCCAATTGACGCCTCGCGTGAGAGCCTATGAATTGCGCGCACCGGATGGCGGCGAGCTGCCTGTCGTGGAGGCGGGTGCACATCTTGTCGTGCCGGTGCGGCTGGCAGATGGCAGCGAAGTCACCCGTCAGTATTCGCTGACCTCTCCTAGCGCGCGGCGCGATCGGTACGAGATCGCGGTATTGCGTGAGGCATCCGGGCGCGGCGGATCTGCCGCCATCCACGCGAACTGGCAAATCGGGACCCGGCTTGCGCTGGATGCGCCGACCAATCAGTTTCCGCTGCATGCCGACCACCGCCCTGCCATCCTTATTGCCGGCGGAATCGGCATCACACCCATCAAGGCCATGGCAGAAGCGCTCAAGGCGCGAGGCCAACCGTTCGAGCTCCACTACAGCGGCAAGACGGCCACGGACATGGCCTATCTCGATCAGCTCGGCATCGAGTTTCCCGACGAATTGCGCCGCTATCTCACGCGTGGCCCGGCAGCAACCCGGCTTGATCTTCGCGTGTTGATGAGCGCTGCGCCGCCTGACGCGCAGTTCTATGTCTGCGGGCCGGGACGCCTGATCGAGAGCGCGTTGGCAGCGGCCAGCGAGACCGGGCTTCCAGCCAGCCGTGTGCAGTACGAGAGCTTCGAGTGATCAAGTGTCGCCGAATCCTGTGAGAGGATTCGGGCGAAGTGCGGGTGTGTACAGCGGGCCGCCAAGCGCGCAACAGGTATCAGAAGACTCAGGCCGAATATTCGCACGGGGAGGCAGGGGGGCAGGGCGGAGGCCAGTCAGGGCGAATATTCGCCATTCCCTCAACGCGGCCGATTCACCATTTCGCGAATCGCCGCTTGACGAATCGCACGCACGCATCGCGTAGCGCCAAATTAGCCCCGTGAGAGCCTGGCCCAGTTGACATGGGGCAGCACAGCCGAGCGCCTTCTACGTGTTGCTAACTCGTGAACCCCTGCTCCTTCGGGCTTTCGTGCAGACGGGGCATTTTCAGAAAATGCCAATAGCCATCGTTGATGGCTTCCTTCTCTTTGTTGGTGCCTTGGTAGTCAATGCGGATCGCGAGCAGCAAATCATGGGTAGCGGTCCTGGCGAAATAGTCCGTCTGGGTGATCTTCTTCGGGAGCTCAGGCACCAGGCCGAGCACACGCGCTGCTGCGTCATTTTGCGAATGATCCATCACCCCCACACTGCGCCAGCCGTGTCCCACGCACGGGGTTTCCTTGTCCGATTTGGTCGTGAAACCGAGAGAGTTTCGGTTACCTGTTCGCGGAATCGTATCCGACAGATACATCACGGTTTCCAGCGAAGTCGGCTCGATCGCGACATACGATTTCGTATTTACCGACAGGCCAAACAGCTTGGGCATATACCAGCGAAAGTGCTGAATCGTCTCGCCATCCGCAGTCTTAAACGTACCCGCCGACAGATTGGATAACTGCCACACCCCTTGAACCTTCGGGCAGTGCGTGAACCGCGACGTCTCGACAGCACCATGTTGATCCGCATAGGCCTGTGCCACGGCGGGTGCCGGGCCTTTGCTGCAGCCTGCGAGGGCGGCGGCGAGCGTGCAGATCGAAAGTATTGAAACCAGTTTCATGTGGGGGGTCTTCATTTGGGGCGTGTCAACGATAGGGGAGAGGCTGACACCATTTATCCAGGGTGTTGCCTTGGCTGTTGAGGATCTGCGGCTGTGATTTAAGCAGGTTCGATCGTGCGCCCTGCAGGTGCGTTACTTTTGCGAATATTCGCGATGGCAGGACTACCTCTTGTTGTATGACGCCCGCCGCTGTTCCGCATAAAAGTGGGCTGGCGCTGGAGGGGGATTCGTCGAGAGATAGCTTCGAATTTCTTCTTCTACTTGAGACGCCGTCTCAGGGCGATCCTTGCACTTCATAGCCCAGGCACGTCCAGGATGTAGGACATCCCACCTTGGACGCATGCCTTCATATCTGCCGCCGCCTGGATCGTGATTGCCGAAGCCATCAATCATCGTGTTCCACAGAGGGGAGAATTTGCTGATCAATAATGATTCACCAAGGGGAATCCATATGTCTTCAACCACGAGGTAGCGGCACCAAAAATCTTGCAGGTCAAGATTGCTTGCAAGGCTTATGCTTTCAGCGTGCTCTTGCAGGCGCTTGAATAGCGACTTAGTCGCGCCTACCTTACCGACGCCGCCCTTTCTGGCTCCTGCAGGAACGGCCTTCCCGACATAAATCGGCATTTCAAACTTGTCGTCTGTGTTCCTGTTTGAGATAGGTACGTATGCTTCGAATGACCCCAAGTAGTAAACGGCGTAAATTCCCGCTCCG
Source organism: Betaproteobacteria bacterium (assembly GCA_031394355.1). Classification (GTDB taxonomy): domain Bacteria; phylum Pseudomonadota; class Gammaproteobacteria; order Burkholderiales; family Usitatibacteraceae; genus JAEUMY01. The sequence continues at coordinate 128,702 of JANNSU010000059.1, forward strand.
AAAAATGGTTTGACCTCGCCGAGCCGAACCTCTTGCCTATCCAGAAGCGCGACCGCAACGCTGGCACCCAGATTCGCCTTGTCCAGCGGATTGAACGGCTTGTCGCTTTCGCTCATGCTGCTTTGCTGAATTGATGGAAGATCTTGACGCTCCGCAAATTTTCCTCCGCCAATTTGACCGCAACAGACTGCGCTACTGCGTGTGCGAGCCGAACTGGAACAGCATTGCCTAACTGACGCATGGTCTCAGTCCATGAGCCATGGAAAACGTAGCCATCAGGAAACGTCTGGATTCTCGCTGACTCTCTGACGCTGAAGTATCGCGGCGCCCCGTCGTCCTGGATGAACATGTTCTCGCCACCCGGCACGCCGTGATCGCCCGCTTTGAGTGTCTTTGCTGGGGAGTCCAGCGCGCTTCCTGTATGACCCGGGTACTGACGAGCACCAGTTTGAAGCTTGTGATTGAAGAATTGCGAGCGCTCAGATGCCACGGGCTTCGGCATTCCAAAAAGCGCATCGCGAGTGGTGCGCCATGGTGATTTCGTGGGCTGCAATCTCAGTCCACGCATCCTGTCCACTGTTATGGCCAGAGATTGATGAGGACCAGCCGGGCGATTCTTCTTGGCGATTCGGTGCCGCTCCCAATAGGCGCCAGTGACCCATTGCTCATAGAGGAGTGCGTCAAGTGAGTGGGTTTCGTCTGGGAATTCCCAATCGGCTTGAACATCGGTTCTAAAACCGACGAAGAAGACTCTTTCCCGTTTTTGTGGGACCCCGTAATTTGCGGCGTTCAGGAGTTTGGTTTGCACGGAATAGCAGAGTCCTGCTCGGACTTGCTTGCTCCCACTCTTGATCTTCTGCAATCGTTGCGCGTGCTCCGTCCAACTTTCATCAGGCTTGCGGGAGATTTCAGGATATTCAAGTTGACGCAGGATGTACTGAAAGTAGTTGTGAAAGGATGAGCGGGTTAGCCCCTTCACGTTTTCCAGAATGAAAGCTTTGGGGCGAAGCTTCCGCACTACCTCAACTGCGGATGGAAACATATCTCGGTCGTCTCGGAAGGCGAGATGCTTGCCACCCATCGAAAAAGGCTGACATGGAGGCCCGCCTGCAACGAGGTCGACATTGATGCCAGACCTTGATGGCGAGAAACTCGCGATCCATTCGCGGACATCGCCTTCCACCAATGGCCAGCCCTTGACCAATGGATAGCCTCGTTGCTGATTCTCTCGGATTGTCTCGCACGCCCACTTGTCCCACTCAACCACTGCGACAGGCTTGAACCCTGCCAGAGACAGTCCCATACCAAGTCCGCCTGCTCCGGCAAATAGCTCGATAGCGTTCAATTTCGCCCCCTGTTGAAATTCGAGTACTGGGTGATTCTAGCTGCCATTCGGGATAAATCCAGTATCCATATTGCACGGACTTCCTGCTTCGCGAATCCGTTGAAGAGCCTGCAACTTCAAGAACGCTCATTCACGAAAGTCGCTGTGAAGCAAATGGGGTTGAGATAATGCGGTCAGACACCAACCAATACCTCCCTTCTTTCAACTGCAGAAGATGCTAAAACGGCAACCTCTCAATCGGCTTCGACTGCGTCACCCCATCCACCGTGTACGTCATCGTTCCCGTGCTCGCACCCGAGAAGCTGAACGTCACCGTGCCTGCATTCACTGTCGCCAGGAAGCTCGCGTTGTACACCGCGCCGATGAGCGGCGAGCTGGTCGAGCGGAACAGTGACGCGGTGTGCGTGGTGGGGGTGGTCCAGGTGCCGCCGTTGAAGAGATACCACACCGGCTGACCCTGCTGGTTGAACGTGTACCAGGCGCCGGCCATCTGCGCGCCTTCCTGCACGATGCCGATGCCCCAGCCATTCTGCGTGGTGCCGCCCCACCAGACATCGGTGTAGTTGGTGCTCGTGGGCTGGCTGCCGGAGCCGAACTGGATCTTGCTGATGGTCTTCTGGCCGGATATGCCGTTCACCACCCAGTTCATCGTGCCGCTGGTCGTGTTCGTGAACGAGAACGTCACCGTGCCCACGACCGTGTTCTGCAACTGCGCGCTGTTGTATGCGCCGAGCCAGCTGCCGGTCGCGCTGACCACGCTGCCGTTGCAAATCGTGAACGATGCATTCCATGTGCAGCCGGGCATGATCAGCCACGTCGGCTGGCCATTGCTGCCGTAGAGATACCAGCCCGCGACAAGCGTGTTGCCGTGCTGGATGAGCGACAGGCCCCAGCCATTTTCGGCGATGCCGCCCCACCAGGCGCCTTGCAGATCCGGTGCGCCACCGGTGCTGGTGCTGGCGGCGAGCGTGTAGCTGCCGCGCGTGGAGGATTGGAACCCGCGGACGCCCACGTAATACGTGCCCGCAGCCAGCGCGCGGGTGATGCGGAAATTGAAGTTGCCACCGGCGAGATCGATGTCGTCCTGTTCATCCAGCTTCTGGAAGGCGCTGTTGTAGAGCAGGCCATACGTGTCGGTGGAGCCGGTTGTCTGGAACGTGACCGTGGCAGCGGACGCGAGCGTGAACCTGAAGTAGTCGATGTCGCCATCCGATGCCAGCACGCCCGACGTGTTGCTGGGTAGTGCGGCCTCGGTGCCGAGTGAGTAGATGTCGTAGTGATCATCCTTCGGCACGAATACGGACGTGACGTTGTATGCGCCCAGCGCGCCGTTGACGCCCGTCACACGCAGGTAGAGCGATCTGGGCAGGGGCACTTCATTGAAGAACAGGAAGTTGCCTGATGTGGTGAAGCCGAACGGATCGTTGTCGTTGCTTGCCAGCAGCGTCGTACCATCTGCCGCATAGATGCGGCCAAATGTATCGACCGGTACGGCAGAGTCATGGCGCTCTGAATACACCAGCCAAGCCCCTATGGTTGGGAACGTATAGAGCAGCCAATCTTCGTCGGTGGGCGTGTTGAGGATCCCCGTTACCGTGCCGTTGTTCGCCGTCGGCGTGGTCGCCAGGCCTGCCGTGTTCGGCTGATCATCCGATGCGGGCAACCCGGGGGCCAGCCAGTTCCGTACGCGGGGAAACGCCAGCCGCAGTTGAGCGTAGTTGGCATAGCGCCGTGGCCCGCCTGCCGCGCAATATTCCTCGCCCTGCCGCGCGGGGCCGGAGTTCAGCACGCCGATGATCTGGCCCGCCGTGTTGATGAGCGGCGAGCCGCTGCTGCCCGCCTCCACGATGCCGGATGTCCACGTCACTTCGTTGACAGTGACCGGGGCAAAGCTGTCGATGGTGGTCACGGGACGGTTCAATGCAGTGAGTGTGCCGATGGATACCTTCTTCGCTTCACCACGCGGGTGATGCACGCTGGCCACGGCAGCGTTCAGCGCCACGGTCTCGATGTTCCAGCCGAGGAAATTTGCGTCCGGCGGCGTCGTGCCCGTCACACGCAGCAGCGTGAAGTCATTCGCCTGATCCGAGCTCAGGTGCTGCGCACCCACGCGGCTGAAATAGCCGCCGACGATGGCGCCGCTGCCGCAGCCCGTGCGCTCATAGTTCCAGTGGAACTGTGTGGACGCAGCCACTGATGCCGTCGTCACACCGCAATGCTGCGCCGTGGCAAAGAGCCTGTCGCTGGACAAGGTGTCGTTGATGAGCGAGCCGCTACAGAAAAACGACTGCCCGGCCGCATTCGTGATGATGAGCCGCGCCACCGCCCGCGCCGTGGCGGAGAGCACCGCATTGGTCTCGCAGACCGTATCCACGTTGCAGGTGAGCGGCACTGCCTTCTGTGTTGTCGGGAGAATGTCGAACGGATCGCTCGCGCCATGCGACAGGCCATGCAGCGCCACCAGATTGCCCTGCGGCTGCTCCGCCGTGCGCGCCAGCACCTCCACCAGTTGCACATCCCCATACGTCCAGCCTGTCCAGCGGATCACGCCATCGAGCGGCTCGTCCGCGCGCACGCTATCCACCACCATCGCCACCACGGGGTATGCCTGTGCATCGTCCCGCGCCGCGCGATAACGAATCTCCACCGGATAGTCCGCCGCACCAATGCGCAGCCCCGCCCGCAGCCCCACCGCGCCTGCAGACCCGATGCGGAAATGCGCCACCCAGCCACCATCCACCTTGCGCCAGCTCACCGGCGCGCGCGCTGCAGCCGCATGCGCGATCTCATCATTGCGCCCAAACGCCACTTGGCGCGTCGGCGCCTTCACCGTGTCCGGCATGCGCTTCGCAATCGGGGCGGGGAGCAATGTCTCGGTGATGCCCGTGCCAGCGGGCAGGTCAGCGACGAAGGCCGGGCTCAGCTCGGTCTTGGAGGACTTGGGTGCGCTGCCTGCGGCGCGCATGGGGGCGGAGGTGGCGTGGGCTGCTGTAGCGAAAAGGAGGGCCACGCAGGGGAGGAGGGAGAGAAGGGCTTTTTGCATGGCGGGAGTCCCTATTTGAGGTGCCGGAGCGCTTGGGGGTGTGGGGGCGTCAAGTGATAGTACGGAATTCGAGTGGCAATATTGCCATGACGGGGGAGATAACCTGCGAATATTCGCAGGGCGGAGCGATCACCTGAAACTAGCGGGCTCGGCCGATTTCAATTCCAATAGCCATGATTCGAAGGTGTTGCATCGTCATTTCTCCTGATGGAGTGACCAATCCTATTCTGTGCTCGGACGGTGGCCGTCAAGCCCTGCCCAGTAGCTAGCTTCCGCTGCTCTGACACGTAGGTCCACAGATCGCGGCATGGGAAATTGTCCCCCAGGCTCCTCACACCAAAGCTTGGCCTTCAAATCCCAGGCAACGTATCGATCGCCCTGGCTCGGCAAACACCATCGCAAGTTCTCTTCCTTTCGAATTGACTCGGGTACGGAAAGAAACGGGATGCGCTCGAACTGTTTGCCATTCCAGACAAAGGCGACATACACATAGCGTGGGTATCGATAGAGGCTGAACTGCGTGCTCCCGCGAGGACGCCCCACGACATAGACTTTGCCATCCACTACGCCTAGCAGCGATGGATACAGATACTCCGACCAAGTTTGTTCGCCGCCCAGCTCGGGCAATGTGAGAGTCAGCCAAGTCCTCCGCGTGCCCCTGTCCTTGATGTCGTCTCGCGCCTGTTTCACCACAACCAAGCGGCCATCTCCCAACAGCACTTCCTCCCGCCAGGTCGGGAAGCGGTAGTCATACCACCACCATCCCAGAAGGCAGAGGATGCCAACGTACACGCCAAGCTTGGTCCACAGGCTCTTGATGCCCGAAGAGCGCCCCGGCGGATTCGCTTCAGGCTGCGGCAGGCTGCTCGATGGATGGTCAGGTTCAGTCTTGTTCATGATTGATGGGGATTGGTTCTGGATTGCGAATATTCGCACCCGGCGGCGCATCACAACCGACCGTCGAACTCAAACACTTCCGGCACCTTCACGAATATTCGCTTGATGTCAGGATGACTCGGGTTCAGCAACACGCAGTGCTCATTGATCACCAGCACCGATGGCACCAGCAGCGCGGGCGAGCGCAGACTCTTCTGCCAAGCGGTGCCGATCTCTTGTGTGCTGCGCGGTGGCGCAGGTTCGCGCCAATCGGGCGGCAGGGCATTCAACGGCAGGCGCTCCACCAGATCGTCCGGCACGGCCAGCTCATACACGACGAACCTGAGCCGCCGCTCCGTGCCCGGCACATGCACCAGCGTTTCCAGTGCGGCCAGCGCGCGGCTTTCGGCCGCATAGACCATGGGCGTGCCGGGCAGATTCCAGCGGCCACCGTAGAGACGGGCGCCTTCGCCGTTGAATGCCTCCGCCGCACGCGACGCCTTCACCAGGCGGAATGCACGCATCAGGAATAGACGCCGTGCTCGATCCTGCCCAGGAGGGCTTCCACCTCGCGGGCGCCGGCGTCGGTCGCGACGAGCGCCAGCGGAATGGCATTGCCGAGCGCGCGCTGCGGGGATTTCATCCAGAAAGTGGCCGCATCGGCGTCCTCCAGCACGTCAACGGCCATGGAATAGATGCGCGCCGAGCGGTAGAGCCGATCTCCGGCGACTGCTGTGAGCGCGGAGCTCTTCGGGCTGAGCCGGTTGACGGTTCGTGTGCTCATGCCCAGGAGAGAAGCAAGCTGGTCATTGGTGAGCTTCAATGAATTCTTGAACGCCAGCGCTGCCTCACTCGGCAGGCCGCTCAGGATGCGGTCGGACCAGTCGCGCGCATTCTGCGGCGCTGGCCGCACGGCGTGGCGGCCACCCAGGACTTGCAGGACAGCTTCCATAAAAAACCTCCTTAAGCGACAAATGTCAGTGCATGGTGCGCCAAATGGCTGGAAAGTTCAATCGCTTGCTTGACACCTACGGAATTGCATCCGGAGACTGACGAATTCTTCCTCCGCGCGATGTGCGGCGAGCAGTCTTATCGGTACATTCTTCGAGAAACTCATGGCGGCGGAAGCATTGCTCGAGTAATCATTAAAAAGCGCTTGGTGTCTCAAGCCGAGCAGCTTCACGAAACACTTGTACGCGCCGCTTCAGCTTCACAAGTTCCTTCTTCTCCGAGCTGCTGTCACCGGCAATCTCAGTGGGTCAACTTGAGGAACCTCTGATCAAGTTTTCATACCGGCGAAAGCCGGTATCCATGACTTCGCAGCATGTTGATTGCACTCAAGGCTGGATACCGGCTTTCGCCGGTATGACGGGTTTTTTGAACTTGATCAGAGTTTCTTTAACGCAGTCTGTCCCTGACTGCCCTCTGATTGCCCGGTTAACCAACGAACGACACTGGATTCCTGCGTTCGCTGGGACGACAGTGCTGGTAAGGGATGTTGCGAATATTCGCAACAGCTTGAGCCCAACAGAAAGCTTCGTCGCCCCGGCGAAGGCCGGGGTCCAGCGACTTTCGCGGTGTACTCGAGCGCTACGGTTAACCAACGAACGACACTGAAACGAAGCATGACTTCGCGCCTTCGCCGGGAAGATAAGTCTAGTGAGGGTTGCGAAATTCACGATACCGCTCGGCCCGGTACTACACTGGCCAGTTCATCCTTCGATACCTCAGGACGAACGGGAACAGGATTGCGATGCTTTCGGGAAAATTCAGTAGTTGAACCCATCCTTGCCGCCCCCGCCCCTCAATCCCACCACTCCGAATACGGCGGAAATGCAGGCATGAGATGCGCTTTACCCGCCCTCGCACCTCAATCCCACCACTCCGAATACCGGATGTACGTTTTTCTCTCCTCGCCCGACGTGTTCTGCGTCACCACGACACCGTCGTCGGAGACATCGATCATGCTCCAGTTGTGCACATCATCGAAATCGAATTTCGTCTGTGCGAGATAGTTCACGGCGAGTCCGGAGGAGATGATCTCGTAGCAGGGCCGGTCGGGGCCGGGCATTTTCAGCTTGTTCTGGTGGATGTCGCCGCCGAGGTAGATCACGCCATCTCGCTCATCGAGCTGTTCGCGTAGTTGCTTGTACTCGTTCTCGTATTCCTCCCAGTTGTCTTTGCCTTGCGTAAGGCTGAGCCCGCCGCAGAGGATGGTGTAGCGCTTGTCGTGATTCAGCTTGTCTTTGAGGAACGCCCATTGCGCATCACCCAGCAACACGGCGCCGGGGTGCCCCTCGCGCGCGGCCTCTGCGTGGCTGCGCTGGTCCAGCACGATGATGCGGGCGAGGTCGCCGATGTCGGCGTGACAGTAGACATGCGGCCGGTTGGCGGAGCAGTCCATCCAGTCGTGAAAAAGGCCCAGCGTGATGGCGTAAATCTCCGGCTTCATGTACTTGCCGAAGGCGTTGTTCCAGCCGAAGTCGTGATCGTCCCAGGTGCCGAATATTCGCCGCGTGCCGGACAGATCCTCCTTGTTGCGCATGTGCGAGAGCAGCGATTTGAAGTGCGGCTCGGCCCACTGCGCCGCGTACTTCGCCGCCATGACGTTGCGGAACTGGTCGGCGGGGTATTCCGCCGGCGCGCCGTTCGGCTCCGTCTTGCTGAGCCCGTAATCCATGTAGATCTGGTCACCCAGCAGCAGGAGGTAATCCGGGTTGGCGTTCTGGATGTCCTGCCACTGCGGCTGGGAAGGAAAGTCCTCGATGCGGGCGCAGGAGGTGAAAGCGATGCGGGTATGTGGCATGGCGGATCCTTCAGGAAAAGTTCGGGCGCTCAAAACTCCAGGGAACCACTGATCAAGTTGTCATACCGGCGAAAGCCGATGGAATGGACGCCCCCTCCCGCGACGGCATCGCGTTGTGCCAGAGTGGAATCCATGACTTCGCGACACATTGATTGCACGCAAGGCTGGATACCGGCTTTCGCCGGTATGACGGGTTTTTTGAACTTGATCAGAGTTCCTTCAGATCATTCACCGGCACCGGCAGTGCGTCACCCTGCGCCATGCCAAGTATCCGCTTGATCGACCGCGTGATGACATCGAGATCATTGTCGAACGCCCCGTGTGAAGAATCGATGCTGGTGATGCTGCCGTCGCTGTTCACCTTCACCGGCACGGCGCTGGCTGTCGTGATCTCCGCCGCCGCCCGCCCATCCGCCTGCGCGGGCAGCTTGTTCACGAACTCCCGCCACGCCGCCACCTGCGAATATTCGCCGGGCGTCCAGAGATCGTCATCGGGATTGTCGGCGCGTGGATCAAGGCAATGTTCCAGCCCGGCGAGTGGCGTCTTGCGGCGGCTTTCGAATCCGCGGCTCACGAGATAGAGCAGCGATTTGCCATAAACGGGGACACTGCCGGGGCCGACGAAGTCATCCCGCTCGCGCTTGTCGGAGAGGACATGCAGCCAGAACGCATCCTTCGCCAGCCGCTTCTTTTGCACGGCGGGCATGAAGTGCTCGGCGGCAAAGTCGAGCGAGCACGCGGGCGCGTAGAGCGTGAGCGAGTGGATGGGCAGCTTCCACTTGGCGAGTGCGTCCATGAGGTGGCCGTGGACAAACGAGCCGGCGGAGTGGCCGACGAGGTGGATTTCGAGTGCGCTGACCTTGCCCGCAAGCGTGACGAGCGCATCGGCCATGAGGTCGATGGCGTGGCCAGGGTCGGCGCCGCGCGCGGCGTTCTCCTTCATCTCGCCCCAGATGAATCGCAGGCCGTGGCAGAGGCCTTCGAGCAGGGCATCCTTGGCGTCGGCGATGCGGCCGGTGGCGGGTGTTTCGCTCGGCGTGAAAGCATCGCCCAGCGCGCTGCCGAGGGTCTCGAGGAATCCGGTGCGCCACGTGTAGAAGACGGGATAGATGCCGTTGGCCTGGAAGTAAGGGCCGAGCTTGCTGATGCGCTTCAGCGAATTTTCTTCCGCATTGAGCCCGCCATGCGCGTAGAGCATGAGCTTGAGCGGCTTGGCTGCATTGGTCTTGTTCGCCTTGGCCCAAGCGGCCGGTGCGGTCACGACAATCTGCTCGACCTGATCCGCCGCGCTGCCGACATCGGGCTGGTTGAGGCGGACGATACCGTCGTTGCCCGCGACGAGGGTGTGGGCGTAGGTGTCCTCCGGATTCCACGGCTCGGCGGCTGGCGGGGCGGTCGATTTGATCGGCTCGGCCGGTGAGACGAGCGATGTGCCGAGCTGGCGGACAGGGGACACGCCGCGCTTTGCGCTGGCCGCGCCCGGCGATGCGCTCGCACCTGGCACTGCTTGCGGCACGCCAAGCGAGCACACCCAGGCGTCGCGGCCATGCTTGACCCAATCGGCATAGCTCATGACTGCAAAGCCCTGCTTGCCCCAGTCCGGCCCCCAGCTGTTCTGCACGACAAAGCCCCATTCGTTGTAGCCCACCAGCGCGAATGCGTGGCCGCCGCTGGGTGCGATGTCCTTTGCGTAGGGAATGTGCGGCAGGTCGTCGTGGCTTTTGAGCCTGTCGGAGGTGACAAGGTTGGCCGCGTCCCAGCCGCTGTGCACATCGGCAGAGACATACACCGCGCCCATCTCGTTGATGGCCGCCTGCATGTCGGTGACAGATTGGCGGTCCACGCGATAGTAAACGCCGATGGGGCGCTTTGCCGCATCCTCCGCCCACGCGGGTTTGGGTTTGAAGCGCTTCTTGTCGGCAAGCGGCTTGACGCTGCGCGTCCAATGCGAATATTCGCAGACGCCATGCTTGTGCCAGCCCTTCATCGCGCCGCGGCAGCTGGAGCCGTCGTAGTTCTCACCCGGCCATTCGTCGTAGAACCGAGCGAGATCGTAAAGCATGTAGGGGCTGACGCAACTGAAGTCATAGCGCCCCTTGGTTTCAAGGGAGCGCCACCAGAGCATGTAGTTGATCGTGGCGGCCAGACCGAATCCGGTGCAGGCACCTTCCTTCCCCTGGTCCAGCACGAGCTTGTGCTGGATGTACTTCGGCAGAAATTTCTTCAGGTTCTGGTCGCTGGGGTAGCGCGCCGGGAGCGATTTCACCGGCGGCAGGTAGGGCCGGTCGCGCAGATCCAGTCGGTCGGGCCGCGCATCGAACGTGCGCAGGCCAGATGGGAGGGAGATTTTACGTGTGGGCATGGCGGGCCTCCGTCGGGTAAGTTTTGGGCGAATTGCATGAGCCTAGCAATTCCGCAAACAAAAAACCCATCATGCTTGATAGGGCATTGCGTTTTTGATTGGATCAGCCGACGAACGGTAGGGTGGGGTGGGTGCGCGAGCTTTGCCTCCCCTTTTGAAAAAGGGGGATCGAGGGGGATTTGGGTCTCCGGTTGAGATGCGCCAAGATCGCGCCGAAATCCCCCCTGCCCCCCTTTTGCAAAGGGGGGTATGCGACAGCATGGGGGGCGGTACGTGCCCTTTTGCAAAGGGGGGGTATGCGACAGCATGGGGGGCGGTACGTGCCCCTTTGCAAAGGGGGGGTATGCGACAGCATGGGGGGCGGTGGATGAGCGCGGGGTGAAGGGGTCTACAACTCGACCATCGATTTGAAGCCGCCCCACATCATGCGTTTGGCATCGAAGGGCATGTCGGACGGCTCGCCCATGGCCTTGATGCGCGGGTCGGCCATGACCTTGGCGTTGACCTGGTCGCGATGTTTGCGCGATTTGTAGACGATCCAGGAGAACCACACCGTCTCGTCCTTCTTCAGTTTCACCGCCTGCGGAAAGGACGTCCACTTGCCCGGCTTCACGTCGTCCTCGATGCACTCGACGTAATGCAGCGCGCCATGCTCGCGCCAGACTTTCCCGGCCTTGCGCGCAAGCTTGCGATACGCGTCCACGTTCTTCTTGGGCACAGGCAGCAGAAATCCATCGACATACAAGGCCATTGCATTCTCCTCTTTCAGATATGAAGTGAAGTATCCGATGGCCTGCGAAACTTCGCAACGGCTGTCCCAAAACTGTCACGTTTCAGCGCCAAGATGAGAACCCGGTTTCTGTAGGCCCACGCACATGACGTTGATGAGTTTTGCCGACGGCGCAAGCGCGGAGTCTGCGCGGACCAGGCCGGATGCGCACCGCGCCTTTCCTTTGCCGCCTTGGCGGGTGCTCGTGGTGGACGACGATCCGGAGGTGCACACGATCACGCACCTTGTTCTGAAGAATTTCCACTTTGACGGCCGGGCTCTTGCCTTGCTGACTGCGCAGTCGGCTGCCGAGGCGCGTGCTGTGCTGGCGCGCGAGCAGGACATCGCGCTGGCACTGCTCGATGTGGTGATGGAAACCGACACGGCCGGCCTTGATCTGGTGCGACACATTCGCGATGACCTGGCCAATCGCGACATGCGCGTGGTGTTGCGTACCGGCCAGCCGGGCATGGCGCCGGAGGACAGCATCATCCGCCAGTACGACATCAATGATTACAAAAGCAAGACCGAGCTCACCACGACAAAGCTGCACACGCTTTTGTATTCCGCGCTCCGTGCCTATCGCGACATCTGCCTGCTCAATGTGCACCGCCAGGGGTTGGAGCGGGCCATCATGGCACTGTCCGAGGTCGCGCAAACCCGGTCTATTCCGACGTTTGCATCCGCCGTGCTTGCCCAGCTCACCCATCTGATCCGTCTGCCACAGACGGCGTTGTACTGGAACGTGGTATCCCTCTTCGCGGAGCGGCGCGACGATCCCACCTACAAGCTGCTGGCAGTATCCGGGTTGGGTGCGAGCGCCGACCTGGATGCGCTTGATGCAGATGAAGAGGGTGCGCGCGAAAGGTTGCCGCGCGATGTGGATCGCAAGCTGCAGCAGGTTTTCCGTACCAAGACCTCCATCGTGGACGGGATCGACTACATCGGCTTTTTCCGCACCCGGCTGGGTAGCGAGAACATCCTGTTTCTTGCCGACTGCGGGGAGCTGTCGCCGCTGGATGTGCGGCTTCTGGATCTGTATTGCTCCAACGTGGCTGTGGCCTACGAAAATCTCCTGCTGCATGAGGAGATCGAGGAGTCGCAACAAGAGCTGATCTTCGTTCTGGGTGAGGCCGTGGAAATGCGCTCCAAGGAGACCGGCGGGCACGTCAAGCGCGTGGCCGCATCGGCCGCGATGCTGGCGGCAGATTATGGGCTGCCCGAGTCGGACGTCGAGCTGATCCGCCACGCTGCACCACTCCACGACGTGGGCAAGGTTGGCATCCCGGACCTTATCCTGAACAAGCCTGGCAAGCACACCGAGGCAGAGTGGGAGATCATGCGCGGCCATGCACGGCTGGGCTACGAGATTCTGGCGAAGTCGGACAAGCGCATCCTGAAGCTGGGTGCAGAGATCGCGTTGCAGCACCATGAGAAATGGGACGGCACGGGCTATCCCGCTGGTCTCAAGGGGGAGGCGATTCATGTCGCCGCCCGGATCACCGCGCTGGTCGATGTCTTCGACGCGCTCGGTAGCGAGCGCTGCTATAAACAGGCGTGGGATGTCGAGCGTGTCATCGCGCATGTGAGTGGTCAAAGCGGGCAGCATTTCGAGCCACGCCTTGTGGCGATGTTGCTGGCGCGCCTGCCGGACTATCTCGCGCTTCGCGAAAAGTTTCCGGACTGATCATGTTGCCCAAAGGGGACTCGACTTCGCGTGAGAGCCGCGCGGAGATCCTGTTTGAGCTCTCCAAGTCTGCATACATTGATTCCGGCTACTTCGAGATTGCCGCGGAGAATGTGGCGCTGGCTGCCGCACAGGGTCTTGGCATCGCGCGGGCCAGTGTGTGGCTCACGTCACCCGACCTTGCGACGATTCGCTGCGCAGGCCTGGTGGAGGACGGTCGGATTCTTTCGGTCGAGGGTGCCGCACTGAAGCGGGACGACTTCCCGCTCTACTTTGGTGCGATGCTGGCCGATCGAGTCATCGCGGCGGAGGATGTTGCGGAGCATCCCGACATGTTGGAGCTGGTGGAGCCCTACGCCCGGCCGCTGGGTATCGTGGCCATGCTGGATGTGCCGTTTCGGTTTGAAGGACGTGTGGCGGGATTGATTTGCTGCGAGCATCGCGAGCGTCGCAGTTGGCCGGAAGCGGAGCAGCACTTCGTGGTGGCGCTGACTGAAATCGCCGGGCGGGCGTTGGGCGCCGAGGCGCGCCAACGGGCCGAGGATGCCCTCAAGGTGGCGAAGACCGGTATCGAGGCGCAGGTAGCGGAGCGCACCATTGCATTGCGAGCCGCGCTGGGCCAGCTGCAGCAGGCGCAGAATCAATTGATCCAGGTTGAAAAAATGGCCGCCCTGGGCGCGCTGGTCGCCGGGGTCGCGCACGAGATCAATACGCCGCTTGGTGTCAGCGTCACGGCGGCGAGCCACCTCAAGGACGCCGTGTGCAATCTGCGCAGCGCATCCGATGCGGGCAGCCTCACGCGCGACGCTTTTGTCCAGTTTCTCGACTCAACAGACGACGCGGCCAGCATCTTGCTCCGAAACCTGGAGCGTGCAGCGGATCTGGTGCAGAGTTTCAAGCGGGTGGCGGTGAACCAGTCGGACGAGGCCGTCGACAACTACGACTTGCGCCGTGCCTTGCAGGATCTGCTGCACAGCCTCAGCCCCGTCTGCAAGCGCCAGGGTGTGGCGTGCGAGTTGCATTGCCCGGACGACATCGTGATGCGCGGCTATGTGGGTGCGCTGGATCAGGTCATCACCAATCTGATTGTGAATGCGCTGCGCCATGGATTCGAGGAATCGTCCGTACCGGGCGAGGCCCGAATCGTGGTTGCAGCCAGTAATGTGGATCAACAGGCACGCATTTCCGTAGCGGACAACGGCAGGGGTATCGATCCGGCATTGCTGCCGCGGGTGTTTGATCCCTTTGTCACGACCAAGCGCGATCAGGGTGGCAGTGGGCTCGGGCTTCACATCGTGCTCAATCTGGTGCACTACCGCATGAAGGGCCGGGTAGAGGTGGAGAGCACGCCGGACCTTGGCACCACATTCATCATCACGGTGCCGCAGAACCCGGAGGAAAGTCCAAGCACGCAGGCGCACACCAGCCACGAGCCCGCCAGCATGTATTCAGCAGCCCTGGCAGAGCGCGGCCGCCGCCAAGCCAACCAGAAGCGTACGCGCGCCAAAAAAGCCTGAGCCGGTGCAAGGCAGAAGAGTTTGGCTGCGATAGTGACGGCCTGCTGCCGACCGTATAGAAGCCAGGTTGCCTGGGTCCTGCCAGTGCATACTTCTACGGCTGCCGCCTTGCATCCAGGTCCAGGAACAGGCTCCGCAGATGCAGTACCGGCGCATCAAGGCTGCCTGAGAAGCCGACCTGTGCATCCAGGCCGGGCAGATAGAAGAGTGTGGGGCTGATCTTGAAGAGGTCGTAGACCAGCCCGCCATCCCGTTGCAGCGTGAGGCGCTTGCCGTCTGCCGTCAGGGCGACTTGGATGTTCATGCTGTGTGGCGCGGCAAGGTAGGTGCCGACCAGGCGGGGGCGCGTCGGTGCAGAGACTTCAATGTAGGCGTGCGAGTCACTCACCGATGCGATGGGCGGCGCGTGCGGCAGCGGTAGCCGTAGCGAAAACCAATGGAACATGGCCATGGCGCCCAACAGCTTGCGGTCCAGTACCGGCGTGTCCGCTCCCTGAAAGCTGCTGTTGCTGAGGTAGACAATGGTGTCGCCCGTGGCACGGTCCCAATAGGCCAGGCTGTAGAAGCCATTCAGGCTACCGGTGTAGTAGCAGCGCGGTGCGTTGGCCAGCCCGGCAGGCGCTTCAGCGCAGTACCAGTTGCCGGCGCGTATGCCGCTCTGTTTGCCGTCGATCTGCACTGGCCGTGCCGCGACATCGAACACGGCGGCCGGGAGTCCCGTGCCAGTCGCGAAGGCCGACACCCAGCGATGCAGATCGCGCGCGGTGAAGTAGAGATTGGACGCGCCGATGAATCCTTCGCCATCGAACACATCGTTCAGCTCGCTTGCGCGCGGCGGGGCGTGATACGCGAGCGTGCGCACGCCGGGCCAGTCGGCGAATCGTGCGGGGCGGGCGAAGCTGGCCTTCATGCCGAGGGGATCAAAGAATCGATTCTTGAAAAACTCCGCTATCGGCTGCCCGCTCGCACGCTCGACGATGAGCCCCGCCAGATCGAAGCCGACATTGCCGTAGACGAAGCGCGTGCCGGGCGTGAAGGCGGGCTTGAAATTCTGTTTCGCAAGCACGGCAAGCAGGTCGGCGGATTGGCGCACGCTGCCCTTCGGAAAGTGCGGATCGAACCAGTCGTAATCGGGGAGGCCGTTGCTGTGGGTGATGAGGTGACGCAGCGTGGTGGCAGCGTCCGGATAGTCGGGCAGCCAGCGTTGCACCGGGTCATCGAGACTCAGCTTGCCTTCGGCCACGAGCAGATGCACGGCTGCTGCGGTGAAGGTCTTGGCCAGCGATGCGCCGTCTGCAGCGGTGTCCGGTGTGAAGGGAAGTTTGCGCTCCTGGTGCGCAAGACCCATGCCGCGTTCATCGATGACGCGGCCATTTCGGCCGAGGATGAGTGCGCCGGAGAACTTGTCGGCCTTGACGAGCGGCTTCAGCGCCTCATTGACCTGCATCTTGATCATCGGGTCCGCAAATCCCGGACTGCGAAGCAACTCCAGGTGCTGGGCAAAACTGACGGGACGTTGCGGGCTGGCAGGAGTGCGCGATTCGGCGGCAGTGCTGTCGCGCACGGGCGTGCTGGCGCAACCGCCCAGCGCAATCGCCAGCGTCAACAGCATCATGGTCAAACCATGGCGCACTGCCGCCGCCTCAACGCGCAAAAAGTCGCAGCGTGTCATCGGCAACGATGCGCTGGCGCCCGGCATTCTTGGCGCGATAAAGCCGCTCGTCGGCGCGGCGCATCAGCTGCTCCAGCTCGATGCCGTCTTCCGGATAAATCGCCACGCCAGCGGTGAAAGTGATGCCCCGTAGCGATGCACCGTCGAGGACAAACTCCATGTCGCGGACGCGCCGCTGCAGATCGTCGAGACGCTTCTCCGCTGCAGCGGGGCCGCAGCCGATGATGGCGGCCAGAAATTCTTCGCCGCCATAGCGGCCAATGATGTCGGAGCCGCGCAGCAGATCCTGTGCCGCATCGGCAAAGCCCTTGAGCACGGTGTCGCCCATGGCGTGGCCGAAGTCATCGTTGACGCGCTTGAACCTGTCGAGATCGATAAAGGCGATGGCGACCGGCGTGGCACTTTGCTGTGCCAGTCGAATGAGGCTGGGCAGGGCTTCATCGATGTAGCGGCGATTGAAGAGACCCGTCAAGGTATCGTGCGTGGCCTCGTCGCGGAACCGCTCGGCCTCCTGCATGCTGCGCTCGATGGCGAGGGCGAGCTGCGTGTTGGAGCTTTGCAAGTCGCGGCGCTCGCGCGCTTCCTCCGCAAGTTGCGCGCGCACACGACTGATCTCGTGCCGCACCTGCATCGAGAACTGGCGCACCCGGTTCAGCACGGTCACATTGGCGAGGTATTCTTGCGAAGAACGCAACTGGGCACGGTAGGCGTCCTCGAATCGCCCGGTCGCAGCCAGTGCAGCGGCGAGCTCCTCATGGACCAGCGCGCGGTCAGAGAAGCGCAGTGCCGACACATCGGGCAGCACTGCCACCGCTGACTCGAAGTCGGCCACCGCCGCGCCCATCTGCCCGCGTCGACTGGCGATCATCGCGCGAAGGAAATATATTTTGGCCTTATCAAGCAGCGAGGGAGTGTCGCTGCAAAGTTGCAGGGCGAGTGCCAGCTGAGCGTCGGCATCCTCGAGACGCGATTGCTGTACGTAAAGCTCGGCAGCGGTGAAGTGTGCGAACTGCTGGCCGCCGATCAGGCCCGGTGGCTGATTCAGTACCCAGACGATGCTTTCCTCCGCCTCGGCAAGCCTGCCGAGCCGCCGGAGCACGATGGAGAGATTTGCCCGAACCGCCTTTTGCAGCATGGGACTGCCGAGTTGCTCGGCGATGAGCTCGGCCCGCTCGAGGATGGTTGCGGACTCATCCGGATCGCGTACCGCCATCAGCGCCACGCCGAGTGGCAGTGCCATGCTGGCCTGCTGCGGGGCGAGACTGAGCTGCTGAGACATGTGCAGCCCGGCGTAGCCGAAGCGAAGCCCTTCAGCGAGATTGCCGCAGTACACGTAGCTGGTGGCCAAGCCGAACAACGGATAGAAGTTGTCTGCATCCAGCTGGTTCACATCAAAGCGGCCAATCAGTGCTTCAAAGGAGGCCAGCGCCTCGGGCCACTCACCCTGCTTGAAATAAATCGCGGCGTCCCGCAGGGACGCGAGCCGGATGCCACGTTCGTCGCCCAGCGCCTGCATGAGCCTCGCGGCCTCGTTGAAATCGCTCTCCAACGCCGAAACATCAGCACCGATCCAGCGCCAGCGGGCGAGCGCCATGCAAAGCTGGGACCACGCTACGACGAAGGCCTGATTCGCCACCTCGGCGCGGATGCGTGCCTGCTCTGCCAGCCGGAATGACTCCTCGGGCTGCGAGAGGTGCAGATCCCACGCCTGACTGAGGAGGGAGGCGGGCGCCTCCGGGTCATCGGGTCGGTGGGGGACGGGGTTGCTGGAGGAGGCGAGCATGAGTCCGGCGATTATGACTGCGCTGCGCCGGGAAGGGAACCCGGTCGGCCATTGACGCACATCACATTTTGCTCAGGATTGCAGCAGCGCGACCGTCCCCAGCCCGCCATCGGCACATATGCTCACGATGGCATGTTTGCCTGGCCCCATCGCGGCCAGCTCCTTCGCCGCCTGCGAGAGGATGCGCGCACCCGTCGCGCCGAAAGGATGGCCGATGGCCACACTGCCGCCGTTGGGATTGAGGCGATCCCACGGGAATTTGCCGAGGTCGTGGTTCACCCCCGCTTTTTCGCGCAGGAAAGCATCGTTCTCCAGCGCCGCGACATTGCACAACACCTGGGCGGCGAAGGCTTCATGGATTTCCCAGAGGTCGATGCCATCCAGCCGCAGGTTGTTGCGTGCCAGCAGGCGCGGGATGGCATAGGCCGGGGCCATGAGCAGGCCTTCGGTGAAGATGTCGACGCCGGCGATTTCGTAGTCGATGAGCTTGACGGTGCTGCGAATATTCGCATTGCCCGTGACGCGCTTCATCCCGGTTTCGCTCGCCACCCAGATGGCGGCGGCGCCGTCGGTTAGCGGCGATGCGTTGCCGGCGGTGATGCTGCCGCCACCCGAGCGGTCGAATGCAGGCTTCAGTGTGGCAAGCTTTTCCAGCGACGAATCAGCGCGGGGGATGCCATCCTTCGCGGTGTTGTTCACCGTCATGACGAGATCATCAAAGAAGCGGGAAGTCATGGCGTTCACGGCATGCGTGTGGCTGTCATATGCAAGTGTGTCCTGCGCCTCACGCGAAATCTTCCACGTCTTCGCCATCTCCTCGCAATGCTCACCCATGCTCTTGCCCGTCACGCGGTTCTTCACGCTGGGAATGTCCAGGCCCAGCGTGATGCCCGTCAGCGCATCCAGCCGCGCTCCGAAACTCTTCGCCTGCATGACCGCGCGCAGCCAGTCGCTCATGCCCTGCGTGAGGCCGATCTGAACCCGGCTCATGGCCTCCACGCCGCCGACCATCGCGAGCTGTACGTTCTGGTTCAGCATGCCCGCCGCCTCGAAGACACCGACCATCGAGGTCGAGCACGCCTGAACCGTGGAGAACGCCGGGGTCGCCGGATCCAGCTTTGCATCCAACATGACCTCGCGGGCAAGGTTGCTCCAGCGGAGCGACGGGATGACCGTGCCCCAGATCAGCAGGTCCGCGCGGTCCACCTGTTTCGCCATCGCTTGTGCAACCGGGATGGACATCTGGATGGCATCCAGTGATTTCAGCGGGCCATCGACCTTGCAGAACGGGGTACGGAGGCCGGGGATGAGGTATGTGGGTTGCTTTGGCATGGCGTGGTCCTTGCGAATATTCGCAGTTTGCAAGTCGGGAGAGAAGATTCAACGCAGCGCGTAGTCGGCCACAATACCCGCAAAAATAGCACCACCCACCCAGTTGTTGTGCAGGAACGCCTTGAAGCAGCCTTCGCGCGATCGGTCCCGGATCATGAAGAAGTGGCTTGCCACGATGCCGGTGGCGGTGGCGATCCCGAGAAAGTACGGCCAGCCCAAGCCCAGCATGAGCCCGGCAAAGCTCAGCACTTTCAGCGCCAGCGCATAGCAGGCCATGACCATCAGCACATCGTAGCGGCCGAACAGCAGTGCCGTGGTCTTGATGCCGATTTTCATGTCGTCGTCGCGGTCCACCATGGCGTACTCGGTGTCGTAGGCCAGCGTCCAGAACACGTTGGCCGCCATCAATACCCAAGCGATCATCGGCACCTGGTTCTGCACGGCCGCGAACGCCATCGGGATGCCGAAGCCGAACGCAATGCCGAGCACTGCCTGCGGCATGGCGAAGAACCGCTTGGTGAACGGATAGCTCGCGGCCAGGAATGCGGCGACGAAGGAAAGCTGAACCGTGAGCGTATTGGTGAAGGCCGCGGTCATGACAAAGGCGGCGAGTGCCAGCACAATGGCGACCCACACGGCTTCCTTCGGCTGAATGCGCCCCGCTGCCAGCGGGCGCTCTGCTGTGCGTTTCACCGCACCGTCGAAATCGCGGTCGGCGTAGTCATTGATGGCACAGCCTGCGGAGCGCATCAGCACCGTGCCCAGGATGAACACAAAGAGCAGCGTCAAAGATGGCTTGCCGTCGCTCGCGATCCACAGCCCCCACAACGTTGGCCACAGCAGCAGCAGGATGCCGATGGGCTTGTTGAGGCGGACCAGCAGCGAATATTCGCGAAGGCGTTGGGTGAGGGTCATAGGTATATTCTCGCCCAATCATCGTCTTCTTGACTGATCTGGCTAAGGGGAACTGCAATGCCCGACTTTCGAAATACCCGAACTCAGTGGTTCATTTCAATTGTGGTTGCCGTCGCAGCGCTACCCGCAACCTCCTATGCTGCGCCTACATGTTCAGCACAAGAACAGCGCGACGCGCTTTCAGCTGCCGGTATGCAACGAGACTGGCAGTCGCTTCATGGGGCATTTCGCAAATGGCGTCATTGCGACGACGGGGCCATTGCGGCAGGGTTCAGCGAGAGCGTTGCCCGCACACTGCTCGACAGGCCAGGACAACTTAAGAGCTTGGACACTTTGACAAAGAGTGACCCCGGTTTCTTTCAATTCATCTGTCGGCACATAGATCTGAGCCTCGATCAGCAAGACTTGCAGAAGCTCAGGGAAAAGAAGATTCCAGACTGCGGCGCAGAGAATGCACAACTTTGCGAACAGATAGGACGTTGCGCGAATTCGGTGTCCAACCGACCTTAGCGAACCAATGCTTTTTGCGGGATCTGAACGTCAGGCAGAAACACCTCCGTCACCAGCAGCGGCCGACCTTGTTTCACGAACACGCTCCGCCGCGCCCACAGCGTCTTGGCGGTATGTGGTGCAACGACCAGCGTGCGCCGGAACAGCGGGTGCCGCGCGTCGATGCGGTGATACTCCATCGGCAGCCGCGCTACGGTCGGATCATTGAACAGCATCTCGGCCAGCGGCCGTGAGCCCAGGCGAGAAAGACCACGCCACACGCCACGCACATCTCGCCGTGCCACGATGCTGTGCGCGAAGACCAGGGGCGTCCAGCCGCTCATCAGCAGCACTTCGCGCACCACGGCGAGCTCGCTCTGCCTGAAGTCCATGTGACGGCGTTCATCGGTGTGCGGCACCTGCAGCGATTGACCCAGCCGTTTCAAATTGAACGCAGGAAAGTGTGCCTTGATCCGGGATGTGAGCGATCCGCGATCCGCGAGCCAGCGGTGCAGGGGATGCGGATACGACGGCGGCTTGTCGCGCCAGGCGTCGATTCGCGTGAGCTTGATGGTTCTCATACTTTGAGGAAGTGGGTTCGTCCGCCCAGCCAGCGATCCATATGCGCGGCCACGGCGTGACTATTCTCGCCGATGAGGCGGGCGGCCACATCCCGGGCTGCTTCAACCAGCGCGGCGTCCTTCTCGATATCGGCAAAGCGCAGCATCGGCACGCCGCTCTGGCGGGCGCCGAGAAACTCGCCGGGGCCGCGCAACTGCAGGTCTGCCCGCGCGATCTCGAAGCCGTCGGTGTTCTCGAAAATCACCTTGAGACGTGCACGCGCAGTCTCCGACAGAGGCCCCTGATACATGAGGATGCAGGTGGACTTTGCGGCGCCACGCCCCACGCGTCCGCGCAGCTGATGCATTTGTGCAAGGCCCATGCGCTCCGCGTTCTCGATGACCATGAGCGAGGCATTGGCCACGTCCACACCGACTTCGATCACGGTGGTGGCGACGAGCAGTTGCACGTCGCCCGCTTGGAAGGCGTGCATCACGGCAGCCTTCTCGGCAGGCTTCAGGCGGCCGTGCACCAGACCTACTTTCAGCTCGGGAAAATCGGCCTGCACTTCTTCAAAGGTCTGCATTGCCGTCTGCAATTGCAGCTTCTCGCTTTCCTCGATGAGTGGGCAGACCCAGTAGGCTTGCGCGCCTTCGCTGCACGCGGCGCGTACACGCGCCAGCACTTCATCGCGGCGCACGTCAGCGACCAGCTTGGTGACAATGGGCGTGCGGCCGGGTGGCAGCTCGTCGATGACAGACACGTCGAGATCGGCGAAGTAGCTCATGGAGAGCGTGCGCGGGATGGGGGTGGCCGACATCATGAGCTGGTGCGCCTCGACCTTGGCCTTCTGCCGCAACGCGAGCCGCTGCCCGACACCAAAGCGATGCTGCTCATCGATGATGGCGAGGCCCAGCTTCTTGAAGGTCACGTCATCCTGAAACAGCGCATGGGTGCCGATGGCAAGTTGCGCAGTGCCAGTCTCGATGGCCTCGGCTGATGCAGCGCGCTCCTTTTTCTTCTGACTGCCGGTGAGCCACGCCACGCTGATGCCCAGCGGCTCCAGCAGCTTCGCAATCTTGGTGAAGTGTTGCTCCGCCAGAATTTCCGTCGGTGCCATGAGTGCCACCTGATAGCCGTTCTCGATGGCCTGCAGCGCGGCCAGTGCGGCGACGATGGTCTTGCCCGAGCCGACATCGCCTTGGAGCAGGCGCTGCATGGGATGCGGCTGCGCGAGATCCTGCGCAATCTCGGCCAGCGAGCGATGCTGGGCTTTGGTGAGCGCGAAGGGCAGTGACTTCAGGAGCTTCGGCTGCAACGACTTGCCTGGCTTCAAGACCGGCGCCTTCTTCTCGCGCCGCGTGTTGTGGGCAATGCGCATGGCGAGCTGCTGGGCGAGCAGTTCGTCGAACTTGAGGCGGGTCCATGCCGGATGCGTGCGCTCTGCAAGCTGGATGAGCACGGCGTCTGGCGGCGGATGATGCAGCGTCTTCACGCTGGCAGCAAAGGCACCGAGGCGAAGCGGCTTCAGCACTTCGGGCGGCAGCGTGTCGGCGAGACTGCCATTCGTGTCAGCCCGCTTCAACGCGCGCTCGATGAGCGATCGCAGCTGATATTGGCCGAGGCCTGCCGTCGTGGGATACACCGGCGTCAGCGCCTCCGGCACAGGGGTGGCCTCACTCACGATCTTGTAGCGCGGGTGCACCATCTCCGCGCCGAAGAAACCGGGCCTCACCTCGCCGAATAGTCGCAGGCGGCGGCCGGGTGCCATCTGTTTGGTCTGGCTACCGTAGAAATTGAGAAAGCGCAGCACGACGTCCTCACCGCTCGCGACCTCCGTGCACTTCACCACGAGTTGCCGGCGTGGGCGATACATCACGTCGCAGCTTTGTACCTCGACATCGAACTGTCCGGGAATACCCGGCAGCGCATCGCGAATATTCGCAACGCGGGTTTCATCTTCGTAGCGTAGAGGCAGGTGCAGGATCAGGTCGGATTCGCGTGCGATGCCGAGGCGGGCCAGCTTGTCGGCGACGGCGGGCGTGGCGAAGGAGACCGCCGTCGCCGTTGGGGCTGGCGGCGCCGGTTTTGTTTTCTTTTTTGTGACGGACACGGTGGGCACGATGCAAATCTATCACCGATGCCCGGGAATTCCCGTTGGCTCAGCCGCCTGTGGCGGTGTCTTGCAACACCATGATTCCATCCATCTCCACTTGTGCGCCGCGCGGCAGCGCAGCAACGCCGATGGCAGCACGCGCCGGATAGGGTGCCTGGAAGTACGTCGCCATGATCTCGTTCACCTTGGCGAAGTGCGACAGGTCAGTGAGGAAAATGTTGAGCTTCACGATGTCATTCAGCGTGCCGCCCGATGCCAGAGCGACGGCAGAGAGGTTATCGAACACCTGACGAATTTGATTTTCCATGCCCTCGACAAGCTGCATGCTGGCCGGGTCCAGCGGAATCTGGCCGGACAGATAGACGGTATCGCCAACCTTGACGGCTTGCGAGTAGGTGCCGATCGCGGCGGGGGCGTTGGGGGAGGTGATGATCTCGCGGGTCATGGCGGTGTGCGGGTCAGGTTGAAGAGGCGGTGGTCGATGGATCGCTGATGCGAAGCGGCGGCAGGGGATTCTCGCCTGGCCTGCGCACACGGATCACTTCGAGGAAGAAAGAGGCCAGCAATATTTCACCGGCCAGGGTCAGCGCCGTGACGGCAGGCACCACCTTGCGCATGGTCACGCGCGGGTCCAGCGCAGAAAACTCGGTGGCTGACCACGTGCTGACAGCCTGATAGGTGAGCAGGACACCGAGCCCGAACAGGACCAGCGCAAAAATGAGGCCTGCTTCAAGGCTCACCTTCTGCATCACTTTCTCGAAGGCCGGGTCAGCAGGCAGCCAGCCGGAGCGGATGCCGAGCTGCTTGGTGAATACGGCGAAGAGCGCCATTTGCGCGCCGAGCACGGTTGCTGCACCCGCATAGGCCAACGAATGGATATCCAGACCGTAGCGGCCGATCATCACGCCCTGCTGGCTGATCATGGCCAACCCCAGCGCGCCCAGGAAGAGCAGTGCCAGGCCGGGCAGCAGGAACAACCAGCGCGGGCTGTAGAGCAGCAGAAACTTGAGATGTCGCCAGCCGTCGCGCCAGGTACGCAGGTGCGGCGGGCGAGATCGACCGTCCGGCCACAGGGTCAGCGGTACCTCGGCGAAGCGGAGCCCATTCAGTGAGGCCTTCACGATCATCTCGCTGGCGAACTCCATGCCGGGCGTTTCCAGCTTGATGCGTTGAATGGCGTCCTTGCGGAAGGCGCGCATGCCGCAGTGGAAATCACCCACGGGTGCCTTGAAGAACAGGCGGCCGAGGAAGCTCAGAACCGGATTGCCAAGATATCTGTGCAGGAAGGGCATGGCGCCCGGCTTGATTTCGCCCTTGAAGCGGTTGCCCATGACGAGGTCGTGACCTTCCTGCACTTTCGTGACCAGGGGATCAAAGGCAGTCCAGTCATACGAGTCGTCCGAATCACCCATGACGATGATCTCGCCGCGTGCTGTCTCGATGCCGGCCATGAGTGCTGCGCCATAGCCCTTCATGGGTTGGTGCACGACACGCGCGCCATGCTTCAGGGCGAGCTCGATGGAACCGTCAGTGGAGCCGTTGTCCGCGACCAGAACCTCGCCCGGCACGCCCATGCGGCGGATGCACTCGTGCGCCTTGGCCACACAGGTCGCGATGGTCTCGGCCTCGTTGAGGCAGGGCATGAGGGCAGTGACGACCAGTTTGTCCATGGGATCCGGGGGAAAGTGGCGCGAATTGGTGTTGAGTCGGGCGCGAGGGGCGGGGCGGCTTGTATGATAACAACTGTGCACACTCCCATCCCCAACCGAATTGTCATCGTAAACAGGCCCGGGCATGCAACTTGATTCGAACCACATGCCGGCCTACACGCCGATGGAGAAGCTCGCCGTGCCGCGGCCGGTGGACCGCATCTCCTATCTCGCCGTTGCGGTGAAGGGAAAGCGCGTACTCGATCTCGGGGCCATGGACGAGACGGCATTTCGCGCCAAGCGCGGAACGGGGACATGGCTGCATGAAGAGCTGGCAAAGTCCGCGCAGGAGGTTGTTGGCGTAGACGCTTCGCCGGAAGTGCCTGTCGAGGGACTCGTGACCGGCCCGAATTCGAAGATCATCCGGGGCGACATCACCCGACTGGGCACACTGCTGCCTTCGCTGGGATACGCGCCAGAGGTGGTAGTGGCCGGAGAGTTGATCGAACATCTGGAGAATCCGCTGGAGTTTCTGCGCGGGCTTGCACAAGTCGAATCGCTTTTCGGAAAGCGGCTGCTGTTAAGTACGCCCAACGCCTCGGCATTGCATAACGGGCTTGTCGGCATGCTGTCCCGCGAATCCACGCACCACGACCATCTCTGCATCCTGTCCTACAAGACGCTTTGTACGCTCTGCCATCGTGCCGGGTTCAAGCGCTGGGAGATTGTTCCTTACTACTCCCGGTTCACCGAGATGAAGGCGCGCAACCCTGGTCTCGGTGGCGGGCTCGTCTCGCTGGGCGAGGCGGGCATCAATGCCGGGGAGTGGCTGTGTCCGCTCCTCAGCTTTGGCTATGTCGTGTCGATTGATGTCTGAGCTGACTGCCGCCGCAGAGGGCATGCCGCCATGGCGCTAGGTGCCAGGATTCGCGCCCTGCTCGGAGACCGGCGCGCGCGCCAGGTGGGCGCGCTCTATCGGGCCGTGTTTGCGGACATGGAGGAAGAGGCGCTGATGCTTGCCGAAAACGTGCCGCGCAATGCGCATGTGCTGGATATAGGCGGCGGCGATGGCGTCCCGCTTAATGGCTTGCTTGGAAAGCGGCCGGATGTCACGGCAGTGAGCATCGACCCTGCACCGATCGTGGGGCAATGGATCGACGCTCGTCACGCCGACCGGGTGACCTGTCTTCCGCGTACCACGCTGGATGAATTCCTGGCATCCGACAGGCCCAGGCCGGATGTGGCCCTGTTGTGCGATGTCATGCACCACATCCCGGAAAGCGTGCGGCCCGGTTTCGTCGCATCGATTGCCAGGCTTGCGGAGTCAGCACCCGGCCTGAAGCTGATCGTGAAGGATGTCGAGCCAGGGTATCCGCGTGCCGTTCTGGGCTACTGGGCAGATCTTTACATCACCGGCGACACAGCGGTGAAACCCATCGGGCGGGCTGCGCTGAGAGAATTGCTCGGCTCAGCACTGCCTGACTTCCGTTGTACCGAAACCAGACTTTTTGAGCGCGACAGCCCCAACTACGCGCTCCTGTTCGAAAGGTGAATGGATGTTTACCAAGACACTGATTGTGCTCATCACCGTGAATGCTGCACTGAGCCAGCTCGTGCTGAAGCGGGCCACAACAGAGATCGGCACGCCCCAGGCATCCCTGTCTGCCATCGGACACTTCCTGCTGGCTGCAGCCCAGTCACCATGGGTCTATGCAGCGGTCACCATGCAGATACTGGGCTTCGCAGCATGGATGGTTTTGATCTCTCGAGAGAAGCTCGGTGTGGCCACGGCCAGTGTAGGTGCCGGGTTCTATCTGCTGATGGCGTTTTTTGCCTGGCTGGTTTACGGTGAAACGCTCACCCTGCTCCAGTGGGCAGGCATCCTGTTCGTCACCATTGGTGTGGTGTGCATCTCGTGGAGCAGCTTCTGAGGCTAGCTGCGATTGGCGGTGTAGCTGTGCCGGTAAGCTGTCATCAGCAGCGTGGCAATGGTTCGGGGCCAGAATCGTTCGAGCATCTGCAGGTCTTCGTGTTCGCGAACCCGGCTCGCGATGGTTGCGCTGGTTTCACTGTCCGCATGGATGCCCTTTGAAACCAGCGCTTCCCTGATGTAGAGGAATGCGCCGGGCATATCGGCCATGCGTGTCCACGCATCCCAGTCGAGGTTGGTGCGGAATCCGTCGGAAAACCGGAAGTCGGGTACCTGGCCGCGATCAAAAGTTGCCGACGGACAGCAGACCGGATTCCCCAATGCCAACAGCCGGCGTTTGGCCATCCGGCCATGAATGACATCCCCGCCAACGAAAGCGAGTTCCGAGAGTACCGACTTGACGCGCATGTTGAGATTGGGCGGCCTCGGCCCCGCTGGCGCATGTTCCCGATAGCGGGTGAACGCGAGAATGGCGGCAGGCTCCCGCATGAAGGCGGAACGTGTCTGCGCCCGAAACGAGGGCGAGTAGGTGTCATCCTGATGCGCCACCGTGACATAGCGCGCATCTGTCGCCGTCAACGCGAAATTCCAGTCTGATGCAATGCCGGGCGGCTGGTTGCTGACAATAAGCGGCACACCCAGATGTTTGGTCAGGGCATGGAGCTCGTCATGGGGTGTTGATGTGGTGACCACAACACGGCTGCCCGGTTCGTCCTGCGAGAGCAGCGAGGCGAGGCAGGCCGCAAGCCATGGCGATGGGCCGAAGGCGGGCACACAGAATGCGTGGTCGAACGACATGGGGCAGGGTCGGCTGACGGGTTCGTTGATTCGTACCGAATCCGTAGAGCGCTCAGCGTGGCGGGCGCAGCAGCAGACCCTGCCCCGTCGGCAGCGAGCAGATTGCCACGTCATGCCGAGCCGCGAATTCATCCATGGCAAGTTTCTGCGCCCCAAAGCCGAAGTAGGCATAGTCGTCCAGCAGCACTACGGCACCATCGGAAAGCAGATCCCAGAAGTGGGTCAGTGCTGCGACCTCGGGTGGTGCACAGTTCATGTCGATGTGCAGATAAGCGATGCGTTTGCTCTGCACTTCAGCAAGCGTATCCGGAATGGCACCTTGCACGATGCGGACGTTTTTCCATTCGCTGAAGTTCGCCCGCACACTCTCCACACCACTCACATAAAAGTTGCTGCGAAGGGACTCCGTGTTCTTGTCTAGCGCGCCTGCATTCACTTCGGCTGCGGATACCTGTCTCGGGTCCAGCCCGGCAAAGGTATCCAGGAGATAGAACTGCCTTCCTGTCTGGTCCCAGTCGAGGTCGTGCATGATCGCGCTGCTGAGGAAGCCGTGATTGACGCCGCACTCCACAAAGTCACCGTGAATGCGAGCGGCCGTCCTCGCTGCCCAGAGGCCAACGTGGATGCGCCACTGCCAATGATAGATATCCTCTCCGCCGATCGCCTCTACGCCGCGGGCGTAGGCTCTCGCAAAGCGGCTGTCCTGCATGAAGCTGTGGTCGTGGACACTGATCAGCCCATCGCGTGCATACACGCCCGGAACCAGTGCCCTTGCTGCGGCATAGCCTGAATTGGCAATCAACCGGAGGAATCGCTGCTTGATGCTCATGGCGGTGTGACGAGCGCGTCTCGTATGTCGGTTATGTGTTTGTGGTTCTTGCGCCTGCGGAACCCTTCACCCGCGCGATCCTTACCACCTCAGGCAGCTTCCGCAACTGCCGCAGCACACTCGCAAGATGCATGCGGTTCCGCACTTCCAGCGTGAGCAGAAGCTCGGTGTACACCGTCCGGCCTTGCAACTTGTCCACCATCTGGATGTGCTCGATGTTCGAGTCTGCAGTGGCAATCTCTGCTGCAAGCTTGGCGAGCACGCCACGCTTGTCGGTAACGGTCAGGCGAATGGCGACATCGAAAACGGCGTCCAGGCTCGGGTCCCACTGCACATGCACCCACTTCTCCGGATCAAACTTGAAAGGATGGATGGCCGGACAATCGTGGGTATGGATGGTGAGCCCGGCCCCCTTGTTCAGCTGGGCGATGATCGGGTCACCGGGAATGGGGCGACAGCAAGGTGCGAACTGGACAGCCATGCCCTCCGAGCCGCGGATGGTCAGTGGCTCGACTGACCGGGTCATGCGGTGCCCGCCTTCTTCACCTTCGGAGAACAACTTCCGCGCCACGACGAGTGCCAGTCGTTTGCCCAGGCCGATGTCGGTGAGCACCTCTTCCTTGGTCTTGGCGGCGTCGCCCTTGAGCATGTGTTGCCAGTGCAGCTTGCCGATCTCATGCGGGTCCAGCGACAGGGAGCGGACGGCCTGAATCAGCAACAACTCGCCCAGTTCCACGGACTCCGACAGATGCATGCTTTTCAGATAGTGGCGGATGTGCGAACGCGCACGACCGGTGCGGGTAAACGAGAGCCAGGACGGGTTGGGGCGGCCATCTGGCGAGGTCACGATCTCGACCCGATCACCATTGCGAAGACGGGTGCCGAGGCCCACGTCCTCGTCGTTCACCTTGGCACCGACGGCATGGTTGCCGATGTCGGAGTGCACGGCGTAGGCGTAGTCGATCGTTGTCGCGCCCTTCGGCAACGCATAGATCTTGCCCTTGGGTGAAAAGAGGTAGACCTGGTCCGGAAACAGATCGACCTTGATGTGTTCGAGGAACTCCAGCGCGTCGCCACTTTCGGACTGGATCTCCAACAGCGACTGCAGCCATTGGTGCGTCTTCTGCTGCATGGCATTGATTTCCGCATCGGTCGACTTGTACAGCCAGTGTGATGCCACGCCGGCTTCTGCGATCTTGTGCATGTCGTGCGAGCGGATCTGCAATTCCAGCGGCACGCCATAGGGCCCGAACAGCGCAGTGTGCAACGACTGGTAGCCGTTGGCCTTTGGAATCGCGATGTAGTCCTTGAACTTTCCAGGGAAGGGCTTGAACAACGTGTGCATGGCCCCGAGTGCCAGATAGCAGGACGGCACGTCCTTCACGATGATGCGAAAGCCGTACACATCCAGCACCTCTGAGAAGGTGAGTGACTTCTCCTGCATTTTTTTGTGGATGGAGGACAGGTGCTTCTCCCGGCCACGGACCAGCGCGTCGATGCCCTGTTCGCGCAGACGGTTGGTGATCGCGTCCAGAATCTTCCCGACCACTTGCCGGCGATTGCCCCGCGCCGACTTCACTGCCTTTTCGAGCACCTTGAAACGGTGCGGATGCAGGTAACGGAATCCCAGGTCCTCGAGCTCGTAGTACACGTCGTTCAGGCCCAGCCTGTTCGCGATCGGCGAGTAGATTTCGAGAGTTTCCTTGGCGACGCGCTCCTGTTTTTCCTGATGCACTGCATCAAGAGTGCGCATGTTGTGCAACCGGTCGGCGAGTTTGATGAGAATCACGCGAACATCGCGGGCCATGGCGAGCAGCATCTTGCGGAAATTCTCCGCCTGCGCCTGTTCAAGGGTTTGAAACTGGAGCCTGTCGATCTTCGATACGCCATCCACCAGATTCGCAACGGCCTTGCCGAACTGCTTGGCGATCTCGCCCTTGGTGGTGGGGGTGTCTTCCACCACGTCATGCAGCAGTGCGGCGATGAGGGCGGTTGAGTCGAGATGCCAGGCTGCCAGAATGCGGGCGACAGCGAGTGGGTGGGTGACATACGGCTCGCCGCTCTTGCGGAATTGGCCGTCATGCGCGGATTGCGCCACGCTGAAAGCCAGCTCGACGCGCTGGATGTCCTCGGCCTTGAGATAGGTGGCGAGTATTTCCTTGAGCGCGGCAAAGTCCGATGCGGCGTCGGGTTCAGCTGCGGCAATATCTGCTGCGGTCGCAGATGCTAGATCGATGCTGTGCCCGGCAGGCACAGCAGGCGGGTGCGGTGACGCGGGCTTTCTGCCGGGTTTCCCCGGTGCGGGATTGAGGCTCGCCATGGGCCGTTCCCGCTGGCGATGCCGGGTTACAGGGTTTCGGCGGGTGCCGGCGGCGGCAACAGAATCTCCGGGCCGATCTTGCCAGCAGCAATTTCACGCAATGCCAGCACAGTGGGCTTGTCCTTGCCCGGATCGACCAGCGGGGTGGCGCCGAGGGCCAGTTGGCGGGCGCGAGCCGTTGCAGCCAGCGTCAGATCGAAGCGATTGGTGAAGAATTTGGTGCAGTCGTCAACGGTGATGCGGGCCATGTCAGCGTCCTTCAGGTCGGGTGGTGCGTGCGAATATTCGCAAGTCAATCGGCAGTATAGCCGATGACGACCTAACTGTCTGTTTTTCGGGTGTTTTTAGGGGTTTCCCTGTGCCCGACCCGTCACACAATCTTGCTGAGCAGCTGGGTGTATCGGGCCAGTTGCTGGTTACGGGTGAGCCTGCATGCTCGCACAACCGCCTTCAGGTCATCCAGGGCCGTGTCGAAATCGTCGTTGACGATAATGTAGTCCGCCTCGGCAACGTGGCGCATTTCCTCGCGGGCAGACGCCACTCGCCGCGCGATGACTTCGTCGGTATCCGTGCCCCGGCGGGTCAGGCGCTGCTCCAGCGCCTCGACAGAAGGGGGCAGGATGAAGATGCTGGTGGTGTCGGTGAAGATGCGCCGAACCTGCTGAGCGCCCTGCCAGTCGATTTCCAACAACACGTCGTTGCCAGCAGTGCGGGCTTCCGTGATCCAGCGCTTGGACGTGCCGTAGAGGTTGCCGTACACCTCGGCGTGTTCGAGAAATTCATCATCGCGCAGCATGGCCTCGAACTCGCGACGGGTCGTGAAGTGGTACTCGCGGCCATTCACCTCCCCGTCGCGCGGCGGCCGGGTGGTCCAGGATACCGACAGCAGAATGCCGCAGTCGTCGCGCAGCAGCGCGTTGACCAGGCTGGTCTTGCCTGCGCCGGAGGGGGCCACGATGACGTAGAGATTGCCGTTCATGGTGCGCGGGATTCGGGATTTGGGTTTCGGCACTCGCAAAGGCCGTGTGCGTGACCTGCCGAAAACGTCTGCGGCACTTCGAGCCGAGCCCCGAGCCCCGAGCCCCCAACCCCGGGCTTACTCGACATTTTGAACCTGCTCGCGCATCTGCTCGATGAGTACCTTGAGCTCCACCGACATTTTCGAGAGCTCGTTGGTGGCGGACTTGGAACCCAGTGTGTTGGCCTCGCGGTTCAGCTCCTGCATCAGGAAATCCAGCCGCTTGCCCGCGGCCCCGCCCTGTTTCAATACACGGCGCACTTCAGCGATGTGGGCGGTGAGCCGGTTGAGCTCTTCGGCCACATCCACGCGGGCGGCGAACAGCACCACCTCCTGACGCAAGCGTTCATCGGCATTGGGCAGCAGCGCCTCGGCGATTTTCGCGGCCAGCTTTTCCTCATAGGCTTTCACGACAGCGGGCACCAGGGGCGTGGCGTCGCGAACAATTTCGGTGATCCGTACGAGACGCTCTTCCATCATGCCGGCCAGTTTTTCGCCTTCGCGGGCCCGGGTGGCATTGAGGTCGGCCAGTGCTTCGGCCAACATGCCCAGAACGACATCCTTCAAATCATCCGCTTCGAGTGTGACATCGTTCAATACGCCGGGCGCATGCAGCACTTCCCAGAGAGACAGGCCGCGCGCATCGGGGAATTGACTTTGCAGCAATGCGGCAGTTTCCCTCAGTCGGCTGACGGCCTCCACATTGGGGCTGGCCGTGGCGGCGCTGGCAACCTTGTTGAAACTGATGCGGCAATCCACCTTGCCGCGCGCCAGCTTGGCAGCGACGCCTTCGCGCAGTTGCGTCTCCAAGAGCCTCAGTTCGTCGGGCATGCGGCACTGAAACTCCAGATACCGATGGTTGACCGAGCGCAGCTCCATACCCAGACGGCCCCCGGGCACCTCGCGATTCACTATGGCAAAGCCGGTCATGCTGGCGATCATGGGGCGTCTTTCTGGAAAGAATCCGCGGGCGGATGGGTGGACTTCAGGTGGCGGTCGGTCGGATCGCGCCGGGTCGTTGCTGCAGGCGGACGCGAGTAAGCCATAAAATTCATGTCATTATACCGAACTGTCCCCCCGTAACCCGCTCACGGACGCTGATCCAGCGCATGGCTTCACAACAAAACCAGCCGCTGCCCGAGGGCTACCAACTCAACAACTACCGCATCGATAAACTGCTGTCGTCTGGCGGGTTTTCGATCGTCTATCTGGCCCGTGACGAGAACGACAATCCCGTGGCCATCAAGGAATACCTGCCGAGCGCGCTCGTCCTGCGCAGCGCCGGATCAGAAGTGCAGGTCAGCTCAGATGAGAATCTGGCGCTTTTCCGCCACGGTCTGAAGTGCTTCTTCGAGGAAGGTCGCGCGCTGGCTACCATCGCGCATCCAAACGTCATCCGTGTGGAGAATTTCTTCCGCGCCAATGAGACCGTCTACATGGTCATGCAGTATGTGCGTGGCCGCACGCTGCAGTTCCACGTGCAGCGACACCGCCAGGAATTCACCGACACCTTCATCCGGCGAATATTCGTTCACCTGCTGAACGGGCTGCGCGAGGTGCACGCCAACAAGCTGCTGCATCTGGACATCAAACCGGCAAACATCTACATCACGATGGAATCAAAGCCGGTGCTGCTCGACTTCGGTGCGGCGCGACAGGCGCTGTCGTCGGATCACCAGAAGCTTCGGCCCATGTATACCGCCGGCTATGCGGCACCCGAGCAATATCGCAACGGTGATGACATGGGTCCGTGGACCGATATCTACTCTGTCGGGGCAACCATGTACACCTGCATCAGCGGCATGCATCCGCAGCCGGCGAACGACCGCGAGAAGACGGATCAGCTCACTCCGCTTCACGAGATCGTGAAGTTCGGGTATTCGCCCGAGCTGCTCAGCATTGTCGATTGGTGCCTCCAGATCGACTACATGAAGCGTCCGCAGACGGCCTTCGAGCTGCAGAAGGCGTTGACCCAGGAGCCGCAGAACATCGTGTCGGCGGACACGCCTGACTCGGAAAAATCCTTCACGGGACGTCTCAAGCAGACGTTGAACCGGAAGATTTTCTGATGCGGTTCACCATCTTCCAGGACTCGCACAAGGGTACCCGCAAGGTCAATCAGGATCGTCTCGCCTATTCATATGGCAAGGACGTGCTGATGATGGTCATCGCCGATGGCATGGGCGGCCATGCCCGGGGCGAGATCGCGGCGGAGATCACGGTGAACACCATCACTGCGCGATTCCAGCAGGAAGCACGCTCGCCGCTGAAGCGGCCATTGGAATTCCTGCACGCATCCTTCAATGCCGCGCATCGCGCCATCATCGCCTTTGCCGACCAGCACGAGATGCTGGAGAGCCCGCGTACAACCTGCGTGGGCTGCATCATCCAGGAAGGCAAGGCTTACTGGGCCCATTCCGGCGACTCGCGGCTGTATGTGTTTCGCAAGGGTGAGTTGGGCATCACCACACTCGACCATTCCCGCGTTCGCCAGCTCATTGATGCCGGCGTCATCACCGAACTGCAGGCCGAGACCCATCCGGATCGCAATAAAATCTACAACTGCCTGGGTGGCGTGCTGCCGCCCGAGGTGACGCTGTCGGAGGAGTGGCCGCTGCAGGTGGGCGACACCATCCTCATGTCCACGGATGGATTCTGGGCGCATGTACCCATTCCCTTCCTGGCCAGCAAGCTGACGAGGGCAAACATTGTCGACCTGCTTCCTGGCCTGATGGAGGATGCAGAGCGTAAAGCGGGCAACGATGCCGACAACCTCTCCGTCGTTGCCATGACCTGGGAGAAGCAGGACGAACTGGCGGACATTCCCACTCAGACGGTAACCTCCACCGTGCCGATGGAAGGCTTCCGCACCCACACGAGCATGGGCGGGGAAATCACCACGTCGGATGTAGTCACCGAAGCCGATATCGAGCGCGCCATTTCCGAGATCCAGTCGGCAATCAAGAAGGTGCCGAAGTGAGTTCTGGTGATCGGTAATGGGTGATGGGTGATGATTGCCCTCGCGAATATTCGCAACAACTTTCCAGCACGATTCCCCCAAAATCTACCCATCACCCTTCACCCATCACCCATCACCAATCACCCATCACCCATCACCCATCACCCATCAAAATGACCCGCCACGACGGCCGCACGCCAGATCAGCTTCGCCCTATCAAGATCACCCGCCGCTACACCAAGCACGCGGAGGGTTCCGTCCTCATCGAGTTTGGTGACACCAAGGTGCTGTGCACCGCGAGTGTTGAAGAGCGCGTGCCGCCACACAAGAAGAACTCCGGTGAAGGCTGGGTCACGGCCGAGTACGGCATGCTGCCGCGCTCCACCAATACCCGCTCTGACCGAGAGGCCGCGCGGGGCAAGCAGACCGGGCGCACGCAGGAAATCCAGCGACTGATTGGTCGCAGCCTGCGCGCGGTTGTCGACTTGAAGAAGCTGGGTGAGCGTCAGATCACTTTGGACTGCGATGTCATCCAGGCGGACGGCGGCACCCGCACCGCCAGCATCACCGGCGCCTATGTGGCGTTGATGGATGCGGTGAATGTGTTGCTGACAAAGAAGCTCATCAAGGAGTCGCCCGTGCGCGAGCCCGTGGCTGCGATTTCCGTGGGCATCCACGATGGTCTTGCGCTGCTGGACCTCAACTATGTCGAAGACTCCGCCTGCGAAACTGACATGAATGTGGTCATGACCGGTGCGGGCAGCTTCATCGAGGTGCAGGGCACGGCCGAGGGTGTGCCGTTTTCGCGTGCCGAGATGGATAAGCTGATGGAGCTGGCGGCGGCGGGTGTAAAGCAGTTGGTCGCAGCGCAGGCCGCAGCGCTGGCAACCTGAGCGTTCTGGTAGAGATGACTCAACTCGTCATCGCCAGCAACAACCCCGGAAAGCTGCGCGAGTTTTCCGCGTTGCTGGCGCCCTTGGGCATCAATTCGATCAAACAAGGCGAGCTCGGCATCAGCGAAGCGGACGAGCCGCACCCCACATTCATCGAAAACGCGTTGGCCAAGGCGCGTCATGCCAGTGCGGCTTCAAGCCTGCCCGCGCTCGCCGATGACTCTGGCATCTGTGTGCCTGCACTGGGTGGTGCGCCCGGCGTATATTCCGCTCGCTTTGCAGGCGAGCCCAGGTCCGATCAGCGTAATAACGAGAAACTCATCGCATCAGTGCGTGATCTGCCGCGCGCCGCCTTTTACTACTGTGTGTTGGCCTTGGTGCGCGCTGCTGATGACCCGCGGCCGATCATCGCCGAGGCGGCATGGTATGGCCAGCTGATCGACGTGCCGCGTGGCGAAGGCGGGTTCGGCTACGACCCCTATTTCTGGCTGCCATCGCATCAATGCACAGCTGCAGAGTTGCCGGCCGACGAGAAGAATCTCATCAGCCACCGTGGTCGCGCACTGGCCACTCTGGTTGATCGGCTGCGCGCCGAGCCGCTCTAGTTGTGGCCAACATTTCTGTCGACCAGTTGACCGGCGTGCAACTGAAGGCGCTGCCGCCGCTCTCGCTCTATGTCCACATTCCGTGGTGCATCCGCAAGTGCCCCTACTGCGACTTCAATTCGCATGAGCAGAAGGGTGCTTCACAAGAAGCACGCTATATCGACGCACTCACCACTGACCTCGACCATGCTCTGCCGAACATCTGGGGCCGCAAGGTCTACTCGATCTTCTTCGGTGGTGGCACGCCCAGCCTGTTCTCGGCGGCAGGCATCGACCGCATCCTTGCGAATATTCGCGCCAGGGTGAGTCTGGCGCCGGATGCGGAAGTCACGCTGGAGGCCAACCCTGGTACGTTCGAGATGGAAAAATTTCGCGGCTTCCGAGAGGCGGGCGTCAACCGGCTCTCCATTGGCATCCAGAGTTTCAATGCCTTGCATCTGAAGGCGCTGGGCCGCGTGCACGATGCTGACGAGGCGCGCCGCGCAGTCGAGATCGGGCTCACCCACTTCGATAGCGTGAATCTTGATCTCATGTTCGCGTTGCCGGAACAAACGCTGGCCGAGTGCGAGGCAGATGTGGCGACCGCACTGTCCTTTGGCACGCCACATCTGTCGATCTATCACCTGACGCTGGAGCCCAACACCCTGTTCCATCGCTTCCCGCCGCCGCTGCCGGACGATGATCTCGCGGCCGACATGCAACAGATGATTGCGGCGCGCACGTTGGGTGCAGGCTTCTTGAACTATGAAACCTCCGCCTACTGCCAGCCGGGACGCGAGTCCCGCCACAACCTCAACTACTGGCGCTTTGGCGACTACCTTGGCATCGGCGCCGGGGCGCATTCAAAGATTTCATTTCCGGATCGCATCACCCGTCAGGTGCGCTTCAAGCAGCCTGCGCAGTACATGGATGCAGCCCTGGCCGGTGCGGCTGTTCAGGAAGACACGGTCATCGAACGCAAGGCGCTGCCGTTCGAGTTCATGCTGAATGCGCTGCGTCTTGCCGAAGGATTCGACATCACCGTCTTCGAGGAACGCACGGGCTTGGGCATTGCGAATATTCGCAATGAGCTGGACGCGGCGGAATCGCGCGGATTGATTGTGCGCGACTTGAAACGAATCCGCCCCACGGAAATGGGGCGGCGATTTCAGAATGACTTGCTGGAGATGTTCCTGCGCTGACGGGTGTCAGGGCGTCAATACCGGGTCGTCTTGGCGTCGTAGCTGGAATTCCAGAACGCGGGCTTTCTGCCCACCAGCGATTCCAGCACGATCAGCTCGGCATCGGTGTGGTTGAGGAACGGGCCAGGCTCCACCTTCATTGCGGCACCACTGCTGTCGAGCCACACTGGCGTCTCATGATGTGTCGTCTTGATGGTCTTGGACTGCATCCCCTTGCCATCGACCACGGCTTCGCCATAGCAGAGGCAGAAGTAGTCGCGGTTCTTCTCTGCAGATTCCAGATACATGCCGGTGCCGCGAATGCCGATGGTGGCATTCTTGGTCATGACCTTGAGTCCCGCTGTGCGGCGCTTGGAAAAAACGGATAACAGCTTGCCTGCGGCAACGACGACTTCATCGAGAACATCGCCCTTGCCCCTGAAGGTGATGTTGGAACTTTCGCGAAGCAGGAAGACGTCCCCGGCGAGGACCACGACCGTCATGCTGACCTTGCCCGTGGTGACCGTGTCGCCGGGCTTCACGGGGGTGCCGACCTTGGCGGCAGCGCCATTCACGGTGACGACACCTTCGACGCGGTTGATGCCCGGCACGGCGGGCATGTCACCGGCGGCGAGCGCCTCCTGGATGAGCCCGGAAATGCCGGCGGGGCCGACGAGACCGAGGCCGCTCAGTGTGGCGAGGCGCTGCAGATTGGTACGGCGGGAGTGATTCGGGGAAGACATGGCGCGTCCTTTCGGGTGAGTGCGTGAGGTACGGGTCGGCGCTGCTGACAGATGCAGGATGGTAGGCGCTTTGTGTCCAGATCAGGTCGGTCGGGTGAACATGAGATCCCATACACCATGGCCGAGACGCAGTCCGCGCTTCTCGAACTTGGTGAGAGGCCGGTGTGCAGGGCGGGTCGCATAGTCGGCAGCGGTGTTGCGAAGCTGCGGTTCGCCGGACAGAACCTCCAACATCTGGGCGGCGTACTCCTCCCAGTCGGTCGCACAGTGCAGATAGCCACCGGGCGCGATGTGTTCGGCGAGCAGCTTCACGAAAGCGGGCTGGATGAGTCGGCGCTTGTGATGGCGCTTCTTGTGCCACGGGTCGGGGAAGAACACGTGCACACCCGCTAACGAATCAGGCGGGATCATGTCGCGCAGTACCTCCACGGCGTCGTGCTGGATGATGCGAATATTCGCAATATCCTGCGCCTCAATCTGCTTCAGCAGGCTGCCCACGCCAGGCGCGTGCACTTCGATACCGAGGAAATTCGTGTCTGGTTGCGCGGCCGCGATGGCCGCAGTGGTGTCGCCCATGCCGAAGCCGATCTCCAACACCGTTGGCGCGCTGCGTTCAAACAGCTGCGTGAAGTCGAGCAATGACTGCGAATATTCGCAACCGAAGCGCGGCATGAGCGATTCATGCGCGCGTTGTTGGGCGGGCGACATGCGACCCTGACGCAGCACGAAGCTGCGGATGGGACGGTGATGGGGGGTTGAATCGCCTGCATTCATGGCTGCAATTATAGGCAGATGCTGAAAACCAGTATCACCACGAAGCACACGAAGCTCACGAAGAGAGTCTTGCTCTTTTGATGTGCTTCGTGCCCTTCGTGTGCTTCGTGGTTCAATGCCCTTTTTCTTGTCAACATCAAGCATGCACAAACTCATTCTGAAAGCGGGACGCGAAAAGTCCCTCAAGCGCCGCCACCCTTGGATATTCTCCGGCGCGGTTGATCAATTGCAGGGTAGCCCGGCGGCGGGCGACACGGTCGGCGTACATTCGCAGGACGGCGAGTTTCTGGCCTGGGCAGGGTACAGCCCAGGCTCGCAGATCGTGGCGCGGGCATGGAGCTTCCGGGCAGACGAGACGATCGACGCTGCATTCTTTGCCCGTCGAATTGGCGAGGCCATTGCCTCCCGGCCAGTATTTGCCGGCACGAATGCCTGGCGACTGGTGCATGGTGAGTCCGACGGCCTTCCCGGATTGGTGGTGGATCGCTACGGTGACAAACTGGTGGCGCAGATCACGACAGCAGGCGCTGAATTCTGGCGCGAGACCTTGGCCGATGCACTCAGCGCAGCCACGGGCATCGCCGACATTCTGGAACGATCGGATGTGGATGTCCGTGAGCTGGAAGGGTTGCCTGCGCGAGTTGGCGTCATGAGAGGCGCGGTGCCGCAAGCGCCGGTTGTCATCGAGGAAAACGGGCTGCGACTGTCGGTCGATCTCTGGCAGGGCCACAAGACCGGGTTCTATCTGGACCAGCGCGACAATCGGCAATTGACGCGCGATCTTTCTGTGGATCGCGACGTGCTGAACTGCTTCTGCTACACCGGCGGCATGAGCATCGCTGCGCTCGCAGGCGGTGCAAAGAGCGTGCTCTCCATCGACAGTTCCGGGCCGGCACTTGCCATCGCGGCGGAGAACGTAAAGCTGAATGGGCTGCCTCAGGATCGCGCCGAGTGGATGGAGGCGGATGTGTTCCATGCGCTACGCCAGTTGCGGGATCGTGGCCGCCAGTTCGATCTCATCGTGCTCGATCCGCCCAAGTTCGCGCCGACCGCGCATCATGCCGAGAAGGCCACGCGCGCCTACAAGGACATCAATCTGCTGGGTTTCA
The DNA here is from genome assembly GCA_031394355.1 of Betaproteobacteria bacterium. GTDB lineage: Bacteria > Pseudomonadota > Gammaproteobacteria > Burkholderiales > Usitatibacteraceae > JAEUMY01. The sequence continues at coordinate 168,762 of JANNSU010000059.1, forward strand.
AGCTGCTGAGGCTAGGCGGGCTGCTCATGACCTACTCCTGTTCGGGTGGGGTCAGTGCCGATCTTTTCCAAAAGGTCGTGGCTGGCGCTGCGCTGGATGCCGGTGTGGACGCGCAGATTCTGCGCCGTCTCGGCCCCGGTGTGGATCACCCGGTGTCGGTGCATTTCCCGGAAGGCGACTACCTCAAAGGGCTACTGCTTCGCCGCGGTTCGTGATCCAGGCTCGGAAGGCGGCATTGACACGGAGGCCCCGACACTCCTAAAGTGAGGTCGAGGCGGAACTCCATCCGCCCACTGCCGTCTGATCTTCGTCCGAGGGAGGGAGAAGATGAACAAGACCAAAGTGTTGCCGGGCATCCTGTTCGCGATGCTGGCACCCGCCGCACCAAGCGTGCAGGCCGACTCCAGTTTTCGGGGTGGGCTCAGCATGGCCCCGCATGCCCACCTGCTGTATCCCGTCACCGTTTTTGCCCGCTTCGACGAAAAGGTGCTCACGCCTGATCTCGCGCCGCGCACCGTTTCGCAATTGCGCGTGGGCTATCAGACAGCCCGACAGTGGGGCTTCGAGGCGCAGTATGGCAAAGGCGACGCCAACATCCTGCCGCTGCGCCTGCAAGCTGGCAGTAGTCAGGCAGGGCTCGATGCGGTCGGCACATTTCAGGTTTCTTCTGGCTTCGCCATGATGGCCCGCGCCGGTCTGCGTCGATTGTCACTGGAAAGCGATCCCGGACAACTGATTCAGAACGGCAGCATCAACCAGGCCAAGCTTGGGTTGGGGCTGCAGTATCACTTCTCACGCAGTCTCGGCTTCCGCGCGGAGGTTGAACGCTTCCGCAATCTCGGGGCCGAGCGGGGCGTGGCCGATACGGATGGCGATGCGGTGAGGCTTGATGTGTACTGGCGCTTTTAGGTGCGGGGCACAAGGCGAGGGGATCGGGATTCGGGGTTGGGGATTTGGGGTAAGTCAGGCGCGGAGTGCGCGGCGCGGGGCTCGGGATTCGAGGTTGGGGATTCGGGGTAAGTCAGGCGCGCAAAGCGCGCCAAGACGTACAACGTGTGAGCTGTTGCGAATATTCGCAGTAGGCCGATACTGCTGACGAGCCCCGAGCCCCGAGCCCCGAGCCCCGAGCCCCGAGCCCCGAGCCCCGAGCCCCGAGCCCCGAACCTAGCTCTTCCTCGGCGCGATGATCCCGTCAGTCGGCGACGACGCCTGCGCCTGATAAATCTTCTTGGCCATGCGTCCGGCGAGAAACGCTTCGCGGCCTGCCTCCACCGCCTTCTTCATCGCACCCGCCATCATCACGGGATCGCGCGCCTTGGCGATCGCGGTGTTCATGAGTACGCCGTCGCAACCCAGCTCCATCGCGATGGCGGCATCGGACGCCGTACCGATGCCTGCATCGACCAGCACCGGCACGTTGACGCGATCAAGGATGATCTGCAGATTCCAGGGATTCAGAATGCCCATCCCCGAGCCGATCAGCGATGCCAGTGGCATGACGGCAATGCAGCCAATCTCTTCAAGCTGCTTCGCCACAATCGGATCGTCATTGCAATAGACCATCACCTGAAACCCCTCCGCCACCAATGTCTTGGCCGCAGCGATGGTCTCGGGCATGTTGGGATACAGCGACTCCGCATCGCCCAGCACTTCCAGTTTGACCAACGCGTGGCCGTCGAGCAATTCACGTGCAAGCCGGAGCGTCCGCACGGCATCGTCTGCGGTGTAGCACCCTGCGGTGTTGGGGAGGATAGTGAATTGCGACGGGGGCAGGACATCGAGCAGGCTGGGCTCGTTGGCGTTCTGCCCGATGTTGGTACGGCGGATGGCGACGGTGATGATTTCTGCGCCGGAGGCATCGATGGCCGCGCGAGTCTCCGCAAAATCCTTGTACTTGCCCGTGCCGACAATCAGTCGTGAACGCCAGGTCTTGCCGGCCATGATCAGTGGATCACCCACCGCCACAGCGTCGGGCCGCCCCAAGCTGTGGCTCTCCCCCTGAGGGGGTGGCGGACGCAGGGAGCCGGGGGGCACGCTCACCCTAGCCACCGCCCACTGCGATCACCACTTCCAGCGCATCGCCATCCGCCACCTTCAACTCTGGGTAGCGACTGCGCGGCACGATTTCGCCATTGCGCTCGATGGCAATGCGCTTGCCGGCAAGCTCCAGCTGTTCAACCAGCTGGGCGATCGTGGGGGGCGAAGCAAACTGGCGGCTTTCGCCGTTGAGGGTGATGGCGATCATGGAAACAGTCTAACGGGTATCGGGAAAATTCTAGCACCCGGTGAGCCTGTCCCCTGCCGCGGGTCAAAACGGCAAGCGCATCACTTGCTGCGATCCAGCGTCATGTCGAAGAATCTCTGCCATGTCTTGCCGTCCATGCTGCGGTCGCCGACCTCGTTCCATTGACCCTTTTCGGTGTGGCGTATGGTGTAGCGAAGTTCCATGGGGCCGGTCTTGAATCCCCCCACCACGGTGTCACCGACGATGCGCATTTCGGCATTCACGTAGCTGCCGTGCATGGTGTGCGCGGGAAATCGGTAGCACTTGCATTCGGGCGACCAGCTGATGGTGGCGAGCGCATGATGCACCTTGGTCTCCGTGCCATCGGGATTCTTCTGCATGCCGATGCCTTCGACCACGATGGCAAGACCATTCATTTTTGATTCGATTCGCTCATGCACCTGTGAAGACTGTGCGGGACCTGGCCCCATCTGCATGTTCCCGGTGCCGCGCCATTCACCGACCATCCAGGCGAGCTTCTTCATCTCGGCGATCTGTTCGTCACGTTTGAAGTCGGGCATCTGGGCAGATACGATGAGGGGGAGTGCCAGGCACAACGCGCAGAATAGTTTGAATGCAGGTTTCATCGCAGTCCTTTCAAAGTGAATATTCGCAGTCTTGTTTGCATTACATCTGTTTGAACAGGTGGGCATAAGCGCGGCTCACCGGCAGCTCCTGCTTGTGTTGCCTCAATTTCACCAGCGTATGGCCATTGAAATCCTTGCGGGTCGCGGCGATGGCGTTGACGTTGACGATGGTCGAGCGGTGAATCTGCCAGAACTCGTCGGGATTGAGCTGGCCCGCGAGCTCCGATATGCCGATGCGGATGAGCGACTCGCCTTCCGCCGTCATGACCACGATGTACTTGTCCTGCGCCTGGAAAAACATCACCTCTTCGACCGGAATCTGGCGCACGACTTCGCCCACCGACGCGCGAATCCAGCGCAGCCACGGCTGGCTGGTCTTGGGTAACGCGCTGGCCAGCCTGGCAAGGAGATCGCCCACGGCTGCCGGGGCCTCAGTGCCGGCCAGACGCTTCTTGAGTTTTTCGATGGCTTTGATGAGGCGGTCATCGGCAACCGGTTTCAACAGATAGTCCGCCGCTTCACTCTCGAATGCATCCACAGCGTATTGATCATAGGCAGTGACGAACACCACATGCGTGCGTTGGTCGATGCGTTTGGCCACCTCAAGCCCTGTCAGACCCGGCATACGAATGTCGAGGAAGGCAATCTGCGGCGCCTCGTCGTCGATGAGCTTCAGCGCCTCGGGTCCGTTCTTGGCTATTCCGACGATATCGAGCTCTGGCCAGAGCTGGGTGAGGCGGTCGTTGAGGTATTCGGCGAGATGGATTTCATCATCGGCAATGATCGCTGTTGCCTTCATCTGCAGCCTTCCAGTGTTGTGAATGAGCTGGCAGCTCCCGCGCCGCCTGCATGCGGCTTGGGCGTCTGCAGGCGCCATTTGTGCGCAGGCACGAATGACGAAACCCCTGCAGCCGTGTCATCGGCAATGATCGCTGTGGCTCTCATGCTGCGCTTGCCCCCGTCAGCTTGCTGCCCCTTGGCAACGTGATGATGACTTGTGTGCCGCCAGATGCGTTTTCTTCAATGGCGATACGACCGGCGTTGCCGAACAACGCGGCGATGCGCTCGCGAACATTGCGCAAGCCCACACCGGCCGAGGTGGCGTTGGAGAATCCCAGGCCGGTATCGATGATGAGGATGCGAATATTCGCACCGTCTGCTTCCGCTTTCAGCGTGAGCATCCCGCCTTCCACCTTGGGCTCCAAGCCATGCTTGATAGCGTTCTCCACCAAGGGCTGGATGAGCATCGGCGGAATTGCCGCGTCACCCAGGTCGTCGGGCAGGTCCAGCATTGTCTGGAGACGGTCGCCCATGCGGATTTTCAGGATATCGAGAAAGTCCTGCATCAGCTTGAACTCCTGAGCCAGTGTCGTCGACTCCTCGCGAGAGGCGGCAAGCGAGCCGCGCAGGTAATGGATGAAGCTCTCCAGCATGTGCTTGGCCTTGTCAGGCGCGGGGTGGATAAGGCTGGTGACATTGGCCAATGTGTTGAAGAGGAAATGCGGCTCGATCTGGGCCTGCAGCATGCGCAGGTTGGCAACGGTGGCATTGCGTTCGATCTCGGCGAAGCGCGCCCGTTCGCGTTCAAGCTGCATCTCCGCCAGCAGCTTCTTTTCACGGTTGATGTAAATGGCCAGGATGATGAGCGAGATGATGACGCTGTTGATGCTGATGCCGATCAACCAGCTCGGCTTCATGACAAGTCTGGCCATGTCCAAGTCGAGATATGTGCCACCCACGACCCAGCCGATGACGACGCCTATCGTGGCGCAGGCGGAGTAGTAGATGACAATGACAGGTCGGCTCTGGCGGAGTATCCAGGACTCGATGGTGAGGCCGCCAAGGTAGAACATGGCATGGATGGTGTAGCCGATGCACTGCGCGAACACCTGATTGTAAAAAAACATTTTCATGCTGAGGCGGCCAGCCAACATCATGCCGATCAGCGAGAACGCCGTGCCAAGGAGCGCGTTCCAGATGAAGGTGTAGAGCAGGTCGCGTGGCAGGGAAGCGGGCCAGCGCCTGAACAGGGGAATGACTTCGAGGGGATGGAATCGCGAGGCGGTGGTGGTTGCCGCCCGCGTGAGCTCCTGTACTGTAGTCATGGTTGCGTTGCTCGAAGTCATGGATGTGTCCAGTCTACGTTCTGCGCAGCCCGGTTGTCCCGGAGCGGTATTTCATTGTGCTGCGCCGGTCTTCACCGACTCGCCGTTGCGCCACTTCTTCCATGCGTACCAGGCCAGCCCGGCGAGCCCGGCCACGCCCAGCGTGAGCGCGAGTGCCTTGAGCGCGCGGGCCCAGATGGAGATCAGGGCGATGACCATTCCGAAGGCCACCCATTGAAACCACCAGTGCCCCGGAGACGTCATCCAGTTGATGAAGCCGGTGAGGCCGATCACATAGATTGCGGTGAACGGAAAGGTGATGGCGTCAGTAAAGACTTTGAGCGGTTTCAGGGGGTTCATGGCGGGTCTCCTCGGTTGGGTGAGTCAGTGCGCCAAGTATGGGAAGGGGTCGAGGGTGTCTGGGGCGCCTTGCGACGAAACTCAACAGGACCGGCGTCAGCGGTGGTGGCGGGGCGCGAATGGCTCGTGCATTGCACCACCGCCACCACTGGCGGCCATCGAGTGTCCTTGTCAGCCGGCCAGGAAGTGCCCGTGGAAGCCCAGCGGGATGGCGTATGGCAGCTTTGCCGTCGCCAGCGGGCCATCCGCCAGACGCAGGGCATCGAACACATTCACTTCCGTCTTGCCGGTCTTGGCATTGAACGCACAACCCACCAGCCAGCCTTCACCTTCCCGCGTGGCGCCGGGTCGCGGAATCGGGACATGCTCCTCCAGCGAATATTCGCTGGGGAAGCGGAAGCTGTCCGTGTTGCCGGTTTCCAGGTCATAACGCAGCACAGCGTTGAGGCCGAACCCACGATCTCCACCCACCGCCGCCGTGTGGAAGAGCTGGCGATTCTGCCGCGCCACGTAGCGGGGGTCGACCCGGGGAAACTCCACGTCCTCATCCCGCAGTGTGTGGCGGATGGTGCCGCGTGCCGGGTCGATCACCACTTGGGCCGAGCGGGACGCGCCCGGATTGACCTTGTCCACATCGCCGCGCATGAGTGCGCGCATGGTGCCGGTCATCACCTCTGCACCCGGCTCGGAGAGCACGAAGTCAAAGCGAATCAGTCCATCCTTGTCTTCCCAGGCATTCCCGTAGTGGAAGACAAAGCCGGGCGGTAATTCATACCAGCGTTGCTTCGAAAAGTCTGCCTTCTCGACAGTCAGCACGCGCATGGACTGGCCCTTCGGAAACTCGAAGCTGTCGATGAAGGAATGACCTTCGCGCAGCTTCTCGCGATTGATGCGCATTTCCGGCAGCACAAAGATGAGATGCTTGCCGCTCACGACGAAGTCATGGTTCATGGCTAGGTTGGGGACTTTGATCACTTCGGCCTTCACCAGCTTGCCGGCCGCACTGATCTGGTAGAGCGCGAGATGGTTGTCGAAGGCGCCAAAATTCCACATCGTGCCGTCCGGCTCGACCTTGGGGTGGGCGGAGAAAGGCATGCCCTTGAAGTCGTCGCGCCAGGACACCACGCCGCGTGTCTCCAGCGTCTTTGGATCGAGGTCGTAAGCGGAGCCGCCTTCCCACAGGGCCAGCAATCTGTCGGCGTGCGGGATAACACTTGTGTTGGCCGGGTTGATGGCGTCGGCGCTGGTGATGGGCACTTTGATCTTGGCTGACGAGCCGAAGCCCGGATAGATGAACTGGCCCTTCTCGGCTTCGGCCTTGAACTTCCGCGTCTGCACGAAGCGGCCGCGATGGCTGAGTTCGCCGTCGGCGAAGTTGTACGCCTGCACCATGCCGTCGCCATCGAACCAATGCTGGTAGCGCACGCCGGCGCGTTCGAACAGTGCCGGGCCATTGCGGTAAAGCGCACCGGTGAGCCCCGCAGGAAGCCGACCCTCGAATCGGATCGGGCCGGCATCAAGATCTGCCGAGACGCCGGCGAAGGCACCCAGCCACGGATGCTGCTTCAGCCCTTTGCGAAAGCCGGTGAAATAGGGGTCACCTGCGTTCTGTGCCCAGGCCGGCAGGGTGTTGGCAATCGTGGCCGCGCCGGCAGCGGCGGCCAGACCGTGGAGGAACTGTCGGCGCTGCATGATCAGCTCTTCAGCGTAACAACGGTGGTGGCACCGCCAGCAGGCACCTTGACCTTGGCCTCGTCAAAGCTGGGCGGGCCAAACATGCCCATTGCATCTTTGGAGAAGCCCCACGGCTCGGTCGGCATTCCCATTGCATTGCGGGCCATTTTCTTGTCACCATCCACATCGTGGAAGACTGAGAGCGCGTACTCACCTTCTGGCAAGTCTTTGATGACGATGATGGTCTTTCCAGCAACTGCAGGTGCACCTTGACCTTTTGTTGCCTTTTTCATCCAGGTATCTGACTTGTCATACAGGGCGACATAGACGCTGCCCTTGGCTTCGCTGATGCCCTGAACTTCAATGGTCAGGTCGTTGGCGGCAGCGCTCGCTGCAAAGAAAAGTACTGCGGCAAGTGCGGTGAAAGTGGACGTCTTGAGCTGCATGATGGTCTCCAGTGGGGTTGAACTGGAGACCAATGTGGCGGAAGTCAGGTGCCTGAAGCGATGGATTGCGCCGAACGGAGAGGATCAAGGCGCGAAGGGTTGAAACCGGGCGCGAGCGGATTCGGTGACGGCTTGCGAATATTCGCACCGCCCCGGCGGGTGCAGAGGCCGGAAGGCGGTGCGACCATTCAGGTTCGAATCACTGCCGCCAATTGGCCGAGTCGTAGTAACAGGTCTTTTGCACACCCGGTGCCGGATCGCGCCCGAATGATTCAGGAACACACTTGATGCCGTTTGATGCAACACGATAGAGCCACTTGTTTCCGGACCCGTAGCTGACTGGCCGGGTACCCCTGAATTGGCAATCGCTGTAGTCCTTCGCGCACGCCACCCACTTCGGCGGGTTTCCACTCATGCCGGTGGAGGCATGCGACTCGACGTAACAGCTCTTGTTCACACCGACTGCCGGATCGCCAAATATGTTGTGCGAGCAAAGAATGCCGCCCGAGACGTTGCGCTTTGCCCAGTTCTGGCCCGCCCCATATGAAACGACCGCAGAGCCATTTACATAGCAGTAGCCGTCTTGGGATGCGCACTTTGTCCACTGTTGTGCGAATGCAGTTCCGGCGCTGGCCAATACCAGTGCCAGCAATACACGCGTGATCTTCATTGATTTCCCCAGATGAAATGTTGCTGTCTTAATCGCGGGCGCTTGGTGCCCCGCTTCCCATTTGCCACTGAGCCAGTTTAATCCAGCCCGGCCCGGACTTGAAAGCAAAACGCAAGCGGAGCCTGAACCGTTGACGGTAGAAAGCCTTCTGTATGGGTTCGCTTAACCAGCGCTAGAATGCTTGCTGGCCGAACTGAAATGCATTTCAAACGGTGTGACGCGATTTACGCAATGGCCGGGCTGATCAATCGTTGGGCCCGGGCGGTCGGCTATCCTGATTGAGGGCGCAGCAATGCGGGTGTAGTTCAAGGGAATTCGAGGAAGCCCCGGCGGGCTTCCGAGCCTGCGAACGGGCAGACCCTCTGTGGTCCGCACTGGACGAACGGCAGCTTCCCAAGCTGCATACGTGGGGAGAGTCGGGGATTTCAAGCCGCATGCGGCGAGCCCGACGAACGACCGCGCGATGCAGCGCGCGGGCTGGGGACAGGTGGTGCGAGAATGTGTTGCATTGTGAAGCGGTTCAAAGCGGGTGTAGTTCAATGGTAGAACGGCAGCTTCCCAAGCTGCATACGAGGGTTCGATTCCCTTCACCCGCTCCATTCATCTTTCCGGCAATGCCCCGCAAATCCGATCCGCTGCGAATATTCGCCCCCCGTCTCATTGCGTGGCACGCCACCCACGGCCGCCACGACCTGCCCTGGCAGGGCACGAAGGATGCGTATCGCATCTGGGTCTCGGAGATCATGCTGCAGCAGACCCAGGTGGCTACGGTGATTCCGTACTACGAGCGATTCATGACGAGCTTTCCGGATGTCGTTGCGCTGGCAAGTGCACCGGAAGATGCGGTGTTGGCTCACTGGGCGGGCTTGGGCTACTACGCCAGAGCAAGGAACTTGCATCGGGCGGCACAGCAGATTCGTGATCGCCACGAGGGCGTGTTCCCTGACGATATCGGCGTGATCAGGACGCTACCTGGAATCGGCCGCAGTACAGCCGCTGCCATTGCGGCGTTTGCTTTCGGGCAGGCTCACGCCATTCTCGATGGCAACGTGAAGCGCGTATTGGCACGCTGTTTTGGGGTCGAAGGATTCCCCGGGGACAGGGCTGTCGAATCAGGATTGTGGCAGCTGGCCGAGTCACTTTTGCCTTCTGCTGAGGAGGTGCCCATTTACATTCAAGCCCAAATGGACCTTGGTGCCACATTGTGTGCGCGCAATCGACCCCGCTGTGGCGATTGCCCCGTAGTTGATCTGTGCATCGCTCACCGCGACGATCGTGTGGCAGATCTGCCCGCGAGGCGGCCGACAAAAACTGTACCCCGCCGCGAAACCGGAATGCTCATTCTGCGGTCGGGCGGCGAGCTGCTGCTGCAAAAGCGTTCGCCGACCGGAGTCTGGGGCGGCATGTGGTGTTTTCCGGAGTGCCCAGCCCTTGGCAGTGTCATGGATATCGCGGAAGCCCTGACTGGCGGGGCAGCCTCGGCAGGTCCAGCCTTGCCACCTTTGCAACATGGGTTCACCCACTTCCACCTCACCATTCACCCAAGGGTGGTGGATGTTGCGCACAGGGCAAGGCAGGCCATGGAGCCGGGTATGTTGTGGCTTGGGCTGGAGGATGCAATCGCTGCCGCCATTCCCAAACCGGTCAAGACGTTGCTGTTGCAGCTGCAGGCGCTGCAACCGAGCCAGACGATCAGGTGATGAGGCCCTGATCTTTCAGGACACGATGCAGGATTTCCAGCCGTATTCGCGCATCAGTCAGCTCCAGCATTTTTTGCTTGATGCGCATGCTGATGGGCAGCAATTCGGTGATGCGGAAGCTGACCCATGTCGAGTCATCCAGCCGGGCCTCGCCATGAAAGCGCTCGTTGCCGATTTTTTTTAACAGGACTGCGAGAAAGTCGCGACAAGCGACGAATTCTTCGCTCTCCGAAGCGGTGTCGCCTTCCAGATCCTCAACATTGCCAATGATGAGCCCGTTGTCGAGTACCCGGGTATCGCGCACATGAAAGCGACACCCGCCTGACATGCGTAACTGCAGAACACCGAGTTGGGCCATGTCCCAATCCTGAATGTGTGCCAGCGTGCCCACCGATTCCGGTACCGCCGGTGCGCCAACTTCGCTACCCTCGCGGATGAGGCATACGCCGAATGGTGCGCCATTCTTGAGACAGGCCTTTGCCATGTCCATGTAGCGCTGCTCGAATATTCGCAAGGGCAGAATCCCGTCGGGAAAGAGCACGGCGCCCAGCGGAAACAGGGGCACTTCATATTGGACCACGGTGGGCGGTGCGCCGATTGCGCCAAGAATTTTCTTCAGCATCAGGAAAGATCACGATGGCGCACCAGTACTTGCTGGTCGCTGCCAAACCGTTCGGCAAGCTGGTTCACGACATAGACCGAGCGGTGCTGACCACCGGTGCAGCCGATGGCAACGGTGATTGCGCTGCGGTTGTCGTTGATGAATGAAGGCAGCCACCGCAGCAGGAAGGTGGTCACGTCATCAATCAGGCGTGACACATTGAGATCATCCTGAAAGAACCGGATCACGGGTTCGTCATGGCCGGTCATGGGCCGAAGCACCGGATCATAAAATGGATTGGGCAGAAACCGGACATCGAAAACGAAGTCAGCATCCGAGGGGATGCCGTGCTTGAATCCGAAAGACTCGAAGGCGAGCGTGATGCGGCCGCGCTCAATCTTGAGCCAGTCCTTGATCCACCGGCGCAGCGTATTCGGGGCCACTTCACTGGTGTCGAGGCGATGGGCAAGCTCGGCTATATCGGCCAGCAACCTTCGTTCCTCTGCGATGCAGGCATCGATACCGTTGAACCGGTCGGCCAGAGGATGCGGGCGTCGTGACTCGGAGAAGCGCCGGGTAAGCGAAGCATTGCTGGACTCGAGAAACACGACCCTGCAGTCTATGCCTCGCTGGCTGAGCAACTGCAGCGTCGAGGGCAGGCTTTGCAGCGTCGATGCAGAGCGCGCATCCACACTCACTGCGACCTTGTCGGCCGATACCCATTCAAGCAGCCCGGAGATCAACGTGGCGGGAAGATTGTCGACTGCGAAATAGCCGGCGTCCTCCAACGCCTTGAGCGCAACACTCTTGCCCGAACCAGAGAGCCCGCTGATGAGGATCAGTTGCACGGTCGGGCTCAGTCGGCGCTATAGGTATTGAAAATGCCGGTGGCGTCCGGATCCTCGCCATCTGCCTCGGCACGCATCGCGGCTTCATGCCGCTCAAGGAATTCACGCGACGAATCGTAGCCGCGTGTCTGCAGGATGTAGTTGCGGACAGCCGCCTCTACCAGCACGGCCAGGTTGCGGCCGACAACGAGGGCCAGCGTTACCGAAGGTATGTCGATGCCCAGGATAGTCTCCTTGCCCGACGCGGCTGCGAGACGATTGAGATTCTTCTGGTAGTCCTCGCCTGGGCGATCCAGGTTCACCATCAGCTTCAGCGTCTTGCGCGGACGCACGGCGGTCTCGCCGAATATGAGCTTGATGTTGAGAACGCCCAGACCTCGAACCTCCAGAAAGTCGCGAAGCAACGGCGGGCAGCGGCCCTGCAGGGTTTCCGGGCCGATCTGGTAGATCTCCACGACGTCGTCGGCCACCAGCCCGGCACCGCGGCTGATGAGTTCAAGTGCGAGTTCGCTCTTGCCGATGGATGAGTCGCCGCGGATGAGCACGCCGATGCCAAGCACATCGAGAAACACGCCATGCATGGTGCTGATTTCGGAGAGTTCACGCTGGAGCCATGCCCGCAGCAGGTTGACGAACTCACGACTCATTTTCGCGCTCGCAATCAGCGCGATCTCGTGACGGTTGGCGGCCTCCGTGAGGTACCTGGGCACGTCAAGATCGTCGGCTACGATCGCACACACTGTCTCGCCCGAGAAGAGCGTGTAAAGCGCCTCGCCGCGTTCAGATGGGGAGAGCTTTTCCAGATACTCGATATCGCTGCCGCCCAGTACCTGCACAACAATGGGATGGATCAGATTGAAGTGGCCAACCAGGCCGACGCCCGGACGGTTGAGTGCGTCACGCGGGAAAGTGAGGGCACCTCCCTTCTGGCCGCTCACCCAGGTGAGCTCGAGCTTCTCGCGGCGCTCGCTAAACAGCTGCTGAACGGACAGGCGGGGCATTTGAATTACCGTACGGCGACCATTGAATGAGCAACTGGTGCGCCGTGGCGGCATCCGGTGCGGTAGTGAGCGTCTCGCGAAAGGCGGGGTCGCTGAACATCTGGGCCAACTCTGACAGGATCTGCAGATGCTGCTCGGTCGCGTGCTCCGGGACCAGCATCGAAAAAACCAGCCGCACGGGCGCACCATCGGGTGAGTCAAAGGGTACGCCGGATGCGGTACGGATGAAGACGCAGCACGTTTCGCGCAAGCCCTTGATTCGGCCGTGAGGAATGGCCACGCCATAGCCCAGCCCGGTGGAGCCCAGCTTTTCGCGTGCGAAGAGACTTTCAAAGACCGTCGCGAGCGCGATGCGTTTTTCGTTTTCAAACATGAGCCCGATCTGTTCGAACAGGCGCTTTTTGCTGCCGACCTCGAGGTCGAGCACCACCATGGAGAGCGGCAGCAGTTTTGTAATGAGGTTCATGACTGCGATTGGAGTTCCGGGTTACCAGGTGCGCGTTGGTCGTTGCGCAGCCTGCGAATATTCGCTTGTGAGAGTGTGACAGGGCGGATGGGCGCCCGCCGGACTGCGGGCGAGCGCCAACGCTTCGCAAGTCACTGTGGCGGGATGTGCTTCAGCGCTTCCCCATGCTTGCCAACGTGGAATTTCTCCTTGTGCTTGAGGATCTGGCGATCCAGTTTGTCCACCAGAAAGTCAATGGCGGCATACATGTCGTTGTCGGTAGATTCCGCGAAAATGTCCTTGCCGGACAGATGCACGTTGGCTTCGACTTTCTGCTTCAGCTTTTCCACACTCATGATCATGTTCACATCGATGACATGGTCGAAGTGTCGGTTTATTCGGGTCAGCTTGCTGGTCGCGTAGTCGCGCAACGCCGGAGTGATCTCGAGATGATGGCCCGTCATGTGAAGGTTCATACGCCAATCTCCTTTGCCAGTTGATGCCAGTTCGGGTGTCGCACACGCGACCCCGGGTGCTACAAGCTCTTTCTGAGGTTTGCGGGCTGGATTTGCAAGGCCTCGCGGTACTTGGCGATCGTACGCCTAGCCACTACGATACCCTGCTGCGCCAGGATGTCTGAAATCCGATTATCCGACAGGGGCTTTCTGCCGTCTTCTGCGCTGACAAGCTGCTTGATCAGTGCCCGGATGGCGGTCGCCGAACAGGCGCCACCCGTATCGGTGGAAACCGAGCTGCCGAAGAAGTACTTGAGCTCGAACAAGCCGCGGGAAGTCAGCATGTACTTTTGCGTGGTCACCCGGGAAATGGTGGACTCGTGCAGGCCCACCTGGTCTGCGATCTCCCGTAAAACGAGGGGCCGCATGGCGACCTCGCCATGCTCGAAGAAGTGGCGCTGCCGATCCACAATGGCTTGGGTGACACGCAAGATCGTGTCGAATCTTTGCTGAACATTCTTGATGAGCCAACGCGCTTCCTGAAGCTGGCCGGACAGATTCTTGCCGGATGCATCACGGCTGGATTGGAGAATGTCCGCGTACATCTTGTTGATGCGCAGTTTCGGCATCGCGTCCTGATTCAGCATCGCGGTCCACTTGCTGCCAACCTTCTTGACCAGGACATCAGGGATCACGTACCGGACATCACCTTGCCCAAAGTTGCGGCCGGGCTTCGGGTCCAGCGTGAGAATGAGCTCGTGCACCTGCTTCAGCTCGGTTTCGTCGCAGGCGAGCAGGCGCTTCAGCTTGTTGAAGTCGCGAGCGCCCAATGCATCGAGATGATTTGCCGAGAGCGTCAGGGCGAGATCGCGTCCGGGCAGATCCTCAGGCAGGGCTTTGAGCTGCAAGGCAAGACACTCCGCAAGATTTCGCGCGCCGACACCGGTCGGCTCAAGATTCTGCACATGTCTGAGAGCGATGAAGATATCTTCGAGTTCAATCTCGGGGCGCTCTTCAAGCACCATTGCGTGCAGTTCGTCGAGGTCCTGCGTGCAGTAACCGTCCTCGTCAAGATGGGCGATGACGAGCCCGGCCAGTTCGCGGTCGCGCTGCGGCAGCGGAACCAGCTGCAGCTGCAGCAGGAGGTGCTCCTGAAGCGTCGGTTCTGCTGCGGGAATGTGGCTGAATTCACTGTCTTCGCCGTCGTCATTGCCTGATCGGCTTCGACCCATGCCCATCGACTCATCACCCATGCCGTAGTCGTGGCTTTCATTGCTGCGACTGTCGCTCTCCTGATTGTTGTCGGCAGTGCCGACAGCGTCCGAACCCGAGCTGCCACTGGGGACAGTTTGTGCGCCCGTGCTCTGCAAGCCGAGCGGCACGTCGTCTCCGGGAATGTCGATACGCTCCAGGAGGGGGTTCTCGGTCAGATAGCGCTCGAGCTCCTGATTCAGCTCGACCGTCGACAACTGCAGCAGCTTGATGGACTGCTGCAATTGCGGCGTCAGCGTCAGGTGCTGGGACAGCTTGAGCTGGAGGCTGTGTTTCATTGGCTGGAAGCGAAGGACATTGAATGTACCGATGGGACACCGAAGTCGGCGTCAGAGACGGAAATTCTCCCCCAAGTAGACTTTTCTGACGGTTTCATTGTGAATGATTTCCCCGGGCTTCCCGAAAGCCAGCACCGATCCCTGATTGATGATCCAGGCGTGATCGCAGATGCCAAGCGTCTCGCGGACATTATGGTCCGTGATGAGAACGCCGATACCGCGATTCTTGAGGAATTTGATGATCTGCTGGATATCCAGCACGGCGATAGGATCGACGCCGGCGAACGGCTCGTCCAGCAGGATGAACCGCGGATCCACAGCCAGCGCCCGTGCGATCTCGACGCGCCGCCGCTCGCCACCGGACAAGCTGATGGCCTGGTTGTTGCGCAAGTGGTCAATGTGCAGTTCTTCGAGCAATGCGTCGCGGCGCGACTCGATCTCTTCCTGCGACAGATCCTGCAGCTCGAGCACCGCCTGAATGTTCTCGGAAACCGTGAGCTTGCGGAAAATGGAGGCTTCCTGTGGCAGATAGGACAAGCCCAGCCGGGAGCGCTTGTAGATGGGCAGATTGGTGAGATCCTTGCCGTCAAGCTCAATGGAGCCACCATCTACCGGTACCAAACCCACGATCATGTAGAAGCAGGTCGTTTTGCCGGCACCATTGGGCCCGAGCAACCCCACCACTTCGCCACTCTTGACCGCGAGTGACACGTCCTTGACAACTTCGCGCTTGCGGTAGCGCTTGTGCAAGTGGCGCGCCTCGAGTACGGCACCGGTGGACTCGGCGGACTCTGCCGCGCCGGGCGCGCCCGCGCTAGTGGCGCTGTCAGGCAGTCGCTGGTTCATGGCGGCTCTTGCAGACTGATGCGATCACTTGCCGGTTGCCGCTTTCTTGGCACAGGGGTCTTTGCCCGGCTCCTTGGGCTGCAACACCATGCGCACGCGACCATCCACGGACTTCTTTGCATCGCCCTGTACCTCAAAGGCCTCCGTGACAGTGTTGTAGAGGATCAATTCACCTGCGATCTCGTTGTCACCCGTCTTGATCCGGGCGTTCTTGATGAGTTTCAAACTGTCCTTTGCCTCATCGAACTCGACCCGTTCCGCCTGGGCATCGATGTAGGCATCACAGCCTTCGCGCTTCTGCCTGATCTTCACCGGTTCGCCGGTGACGAAGCCCGATTTTTGACCTGCATCGTTCTGCCGCACTTCACCGCGTTGGGCATTGATGCGCAATGTGCCCTGTTCAATGGATACGTCCCCTACCATGCTCACCAGCTGCTGCCCATCCAGCTTGACGCTATTGCCCAAAATGATCATTTCCTTGGACCGGTCGGCCTTCTCTGCCAATGCACCGGTGCAAAGCATCGGGATGCAGAGCAATACAAGTTTGAGGAGATTCAGCGATTTCATTTTTTGTCGGATGTTTTCTTCGATGCGTAGACCGCGCGAACATTCTTCAGGTCTGCCACGCGGGTTTTCGTGTTGTAGATGAAGCTCGTTGCCGTCATGTTGAGATCGCGGCTTTCAAAGCGCACCTCGACATCGGACTTTGCAAGGTTTTGCTGGGGCAGGACAGTGAGATTCTGAGTTGACATGGTCCAGGCAGGCGCCGTATCGGTTGCGTCCGCATTCATGACCACGTTTCCCTCCATCACGACTTTCTCGCCACCTTCTGACACCGTGCCGGTACTGGCTGTGACCTTGATTCGCGGCTGATCGGGTGACCGAGTTTCAAAGGATACCCTGTCGAGCCGGGAGGTGTCTCCAACGGGATAGTGCGTCATCTTCTCGGCACGCAGCGAATAGCGGAGGCTGCCATCCGGGGCCATCTTGGTCGCATTGAAATTGCTGATGATGACGTCAGGATCGTTTCTTGCAGGGCTGGTAGTGCGCTGCGCTTCCATTCGTACCTGCTGCTCCAGCCAAAAGGTCAGCGCAACCAAACCTGCCAGTGCAGCCAGCGGAAGCCAGACGGTTGCGCGCATCATGCGAGATAGCGGTTTTGCAGTGCGTACAGCTTGCCCTGTGCAGCCAGGATGAAGTCGCAAAACTCGCGGGCGGCGCCATGGCCACCGGCAGTTTCAGTCACCATATGCACGCTTTCGCGAACCAATGCAGGTGCCCCGGGTACGGCCACGGCGAACCCGCAGCGCGACAGGATGGGCAGGTCGACCACGTCATCACCGATTGCCGCAACGGCCTCCTGCTCGATGCCGAGGCTTGCCAGCAGCGAGAGGTAAGTGGCGCGCTTGTCGTGGATGCCCTGAAAGACATGGGTGATGCCCAACTCCTGCATCCGACGGGTGACTGCAAGGCTCTGCCGCCCGGAAATGATTGCCACCTCGATGCCGGACTGCATGAGCATCTTGAGGCCATGGCCATCCAGCGTGTTGAACCGCTTCATGGTCTCGCCGGAATCGGTAAA
The DNA here is from genome assembly GCA_031394355.1 of Betaproteobacteria bacterium. Classification (GTDB taxonomy): domain Bacteria; phylum Pseudomonadota; class Gammaproteobacteria; order Burkholderiales; family Usitatibacteraceae; genus JAEUMY01. Next base: position 185,916 of record JANNSU010000059.1, read on the forward strand.
CAAGAGGCTGCCATCTGTCAGCACGCCGTCGACGTCGAACACGGCCAATCGTACCTTGCCGGCGCGCAGACGGGCCTCATCCGTCGACTTCGTGTTCACACCACACCTGCTTTCAGCAGATCATTGAACGTGAGCGCACCGACCAGCGTGCCGTCCGGCAGTGTCACGAGCAGGCGGCCACTGACATGCTGTGTCTGCATCAGGAGCACCGCTTCGGTGGCCAGTTTGTCCGGGCCAATGGTGTGTGGGTCGCGGGTCATCACGTCAGCGACCATCAATTGCTTCAGATTGTCGTGCTTCTCCCATGTGCGGCGCAGGTCGCCGTCCGTGAAGACGCCCACCATGCGGTCGCGATCGTCCACGATGGCCGTCATGCCCATACCTTTGCGCGACATCTCCAGGATGGCTTCGGTGAGCGCTGCGCCCTGCCTGACTTTGGGCAGGTCGGAGCCATGGTGCATGACATCGCGAACATGGACCAGAAGCCGCCGTCCCAGCGCGCCCGCCGGATGATGCGAGGCAAAGTCATCCGACGTGAAGCCCCTTGAATGCAGCAGGGTCATGGCCAGTGCATCGCCCAGCGCAAGTGTGGCAGTGCTGCTGGAAGTTGGTGCCAGCTCCAGCGGGCAGGCCTCTTTCATGACGGCAGCATCCAGATGCAAGTCCGCCTCGCGCGCCATCGCGGATGCGGGCTTGCCAGTGATGGCAACGATGCGTGTGCCGCGTCGCTTGAGCGCTGGATAGATGCGCAGGATCTCGTCGGATTCGCCGGAGTAGGAAATGGCAATGACCACATCACTGCCGGTGATCATGCCCAGATCACCGTGGCTGGCCTCGGCGGGATGCATGAAGAATGAAGGCGTGCCAGTGGACGCCAGGGTCGAGGCGATCTTGTTGCCGATATGACCGCTTTTGCCGATCCCGGTCACCACCACACGGCCGCCCCTGGCGGTGATGTCGAGAATCAGGTCATGTACGGCCACAAATTGCTCGTCAATGCGGTCCGCAAGCGCTTTTACCGCGTCTGCCTCGATCCGCAGCACGTCGCGGGCCAGTTCCAGTGTGGTGCTGGCCGCTGGGGCCGCTCCCGGGATGACGGGTGTGTTCATGATGTGATTATAAGTCGCGTCCCGGAATGACCGCGCAGCCCGCCCGCCGTCGGGTGCGGGTTTTCGCGATGTCATGCAGCAATGCAGTCACATCGTTTACAGTCACGGCATGCATGAGACGCTCAATATCACTCTGATCCTGCTGGCTACTGCCGTGCTGGTGGTCGTGTTGTTCCGTCGGATCCACATGCCGGCGATCCTGGGATATCTCATTGTTGGCGTCGCCATCGGGCCTCACGCCCTGGGCTGGGTGCCCGACACCGCCGAGACGCGCCAGCTGGCCGAGATCGGCGTGGTGTTCCTCATGTTCTCGATCGGGCTGGAGTTCAGCCTCTCCCAGCTCATGACGATGCGCCGTCTGGTGGTCGGGCTGGGTGGCGCGCAAGTGGGGCTGACCATTCTTCTGACGCTCGCCATTGGCCTCGTCGCAGGGCTCAATTGGCAGACCGGGCTCATCCTCGGCGGCATCTTGGCCATGTCTTCGACGGCCATCATCAGCAAGGTGCTGGCGGATTCCCTGCAGCTCCACTCCGCCCACGGTCGCCAGATCATGGGCGTGCTGCTGTTCCAGGACTTGGCGGTTGTGCCGCTGCTGGTGCTGATCCCAGCTCTGGCCCTGCCGCCGGATGCGTTGGCGGCCGCCATCTCGGTTGCGCTGCTCAAGGCGGCGGTGGTGCTCACACTGATCCTGTTTCTCGGTCAGCGCATCATGCGTCCGCTTTTTACGCTGATCGCGTCGCAGAAGTCGTCGGAGCTGTTCGTCCTGGCGGTTCTGCTGGTGACGCTGGGTCTCGCCTGGATCACGGAACAGGCTGGTCTGTCACTCGCGTTGGGCGCGTTTCTCGCCGGCATGCTCATTTCGGAGACCGAATACCGCTACCAGGTCGAGGACTACATCAAGCCTTTCCGCGATGTGCTGCTGGGGCTGTTCTTCGTCACCATCGGGATGCTGCTCAACTTTGGTGTCATCGTCGAACGCTGGCTCATGGTCGCGCTGATACTGGTCGCGTTGGTTTCGTTGAAGTTCCTCATCATCTTCGCCCTGTCGCGAATATTCGGCAGCGACCGCGCCGTCTCCCTGCGGAGTGCCCTCGCGTTGGCGTCGGCGGGAGAGTTTGGATTCGTGTTGTTATCCCTGGCGGGCAGCGTGAACGCATTGCCGGAGGAAACCATGCAGGTCGTGCTCGCTGCCATGCTGATCTCCATGCTGGCCACGCCCATCATCCTTGCCAACACAGAGCGTCTGGTACTCAAGTTCAGCGCCGGAGAATGGGATACGCGGGCCATGGCGTTGCACGATCTCGCAGTCAAGTCCATGACAGCTCGTGGCCACGTCATCATCTGCGGCTATGGGCGCTCTGGCCAAAGTCTGGCGCGGTTCCTGGAGCGAGAGGAAATTCGCATCATCGCCTTGGACTCCGATCCGCAGCGTGTTCGGCAAGCCGCCGCAGCGGGCGAGTCAGTGGTATTCGGGGATGCCGGACGCCGTGAAGTCTTGACGGCAGCGGGCCTGCCACGGGCCGCCGCAGTGGTGATCAGCTTCGCGGATACCCAGCGAGCACTCAGCGTTCTCTCCCACGTGCATGAATTGCGGCCGGATATTCCCGTGATTGTCCGCACCTTCGATGACAGCGATCTGGATGTGTTGCGTGCGGGCGGTGCGACGGAAATTGTCGCGGAAGTGGTTGAGGGATCGCTCATGCTGGCCACGCAGACCATGCTTCTCCTCGGCACCCCACCCAACCGTGTGCTTCGGCGGTTGCGCGAGGTTCGCGGTGAGCGCTACGAATTCATGCGCGGGTTTTTCCCCGGCGCCACCGACATGGATGATCCGGAGTTCGACATTTCTCAGCCACGTCTGCACTCACTGATGGTGACCGAGGGTGCGTACGCCGTCGGCAAACCGCTTGGCGAGCTGAAACTGGTGGAAATGGGGGCGCCGGTCACGGCAGTTCGCCGCCGCGGCGTGCGCCATTTCAACCCGGTCCCGGACTTCGTGTTGCAGGTGGGGGATGTGCTGATCCTGGCGGGCACGCTGGAATCACTGGGCAAGGCGGAGATTGCAATCCTGCAGGGTTGAAGCGCGTTTCTCTGTACAGGCCCATCTGAGGGGTGGGCTGCCGCGTTGAAACAAAAAGGGCCCGCCAAAGCGGGCCCTCTTCAGATCTCGGAAGCTGGATCAAAGCGCCATGCAGACCACGTACGAATCGCTGTCGGTTGGGGTTGCTACACCAGCGGTGGGAGCGCTGACCAGTGCCGAGCGCACTGTACCCGTGCTGCCCACGCCATCATCGAGCTGCGTGTCCAGCTGTTTGGCAAACTTGCCAATAATGCCGGTGGAACAGATGAAGTAGGTGCCTGTCATGCCCGTGATCTGAGTGGTGCTGCTGATGCCAATGCGTCCACCATCAGCATTTGTCGGGAGATACTGGGAGCCGGCGGCACAGTCAACTGTCGTGGTGCCGGGGAAAAAGTTGGCCAGACGCAGGTGTTGCCACACCAGACACGATTCATCAGTCGCCGCGACTGAATCCCATGCGCCATTGATTTGCGCATTGCCGCGGGTAGCGCCAGCGGGGGCTGCCGTTGCGCCGGTGACGGCGGTTGCAACCGATGCGTGGTCACCTGGAATCGACTTGTAGCGGTCCTGGTAGCCGTACAGCGCAGCTTGAATGTTGCGGAAGTCGTTCGCGAAGGCTTTCACCTTGGCGCTGTTGATGAGTTCCTGGCCCTTGAGCACGCCGCCCAGGAGAAGGCCGATGATCACCAGGACGATGGCGATTTCGACGAGAGTGAAGCCTGATTGTTGGGATTTCATTTTTATCTCCGCAAAGTCTTGATAATGAGGGGCTTGAAGGTGGCTGGATATTCTAGAGGGCGGTCTTCAACAGCATTCCAAACGTCATCCCCATACAAAGAAACGCGATGGCGATGTCATAAAAGCTGGGGGACAATTCGAATCGGTTCATACGTTTCTCCTGAAGGGCATCTTGGTAACCCTTACTGAGCAACAGCCGTGCCAATAGTTGCAACACTATGATTTACAATGAAAAGATGTCAAATTGAAGCAGGGCTGTCAGATGCGGGCTTAGGGGTTTGTACGAGCGACCGTACAACCTTGTCCGAAAAGTCGACACCCTTACGCAATACGACCGGCAGACAATCCGGCATCATGCATTCAAGACAAAGTCGCATCACCCTTCATGCAATCACCCGCAAAGCAGCCACGCGAATCACCAGTTAGTGGGTCGGCAGACGCATCCGCTCTGACCGTCGCAGTCAGCGTCATGCCGCTGCAGCGCCACCGGCGCTGGGTCATTCTGCTGATGTTGCTTGCGCTGCATGCGGCACTCATCACCGAGCCGGGCAGTGCCTACCAGCGAGTCTGGTTGCTGGTCCACTTCGGGCTCTTTCTCTTGTGGCAGCCGTTTGTGTCGACGGACCAGGAGCTGCAGATTTTTGCCGTTCTGCTGATCTTCACCATCACCGGCGCAACGCTTTTTTTCCTGCCGGGCTGGCTGATTGTGGCATGGCTTGCGATTCTGATCGGCATTCTGGGAGGCAAAGTCTTCACCCAGAATGCCAACGAGCGATCGCGGTTCTATCTGGTATGCGCGTTCTATCTTTTCGCCATGCTGCTGCTGTGGGCGCTGCCGGTGCTGTTGCTGGAAATTGCTGTAATTCCTGAAGGGTTGGCGTTGCTGGCAGGGGTTGTCGTGCCCACCGTTCTCATCCTCCTGCTGGTACTCCCGGTGAGTGTGGACGATGAGGGTGGGCAACAGGTCTTTGACTTCTTCTACAGTCTCTTTGTCTTCCAGCTCGTCGTGGCGCTTGCGCTCGGCAGCGTCGCGTTGATGCGCGCGACCCGCAATGATTATTTTCTTGCGCTCATGCTGACGGTTCTGGGATTCGCCGGTGCGCTCTTTGTTCTGGCAGTGTTGTGGGGCCCGCGAACGGGGTTTGGCGGATTGCGTACCTACTTTTCCCGCTATCTGATGACAGTCGGCATGCCTTTCGAGCTTTGGATGCGACGAATCGCGGAGTTGGCGGAAACCGATCTCGACCCATCCGGATTCCTCGCTTCATGCATGGCCGAAACGTCTCGCATGCCCTGGGTACGTGGCGCCCAATGGCGATCACCCGATGGCGAGGGCAGCTTCGGTATTGAGACCGGTAACGTCGCCCGATTCCGTTATCACAATCTCGAGATCGAATTTCATACGGAAATCTCGCTCTCGCCGGCCCTCTTCCTGCATGTCCGTTTGCTGGCGCAAGTCATTGGCGAGTTCTACGAAGGCAAGCGTCGTGAGCAGGCGTTACGCCAGAATGCCTACCTGCAGGCAGTCCACGAGACGGGGGCCATGCTGACCCATGACATCAAGAACCTGCTGCAGACTTTGTTTGCGCTGACCTCTGCCAGCATGATGAAACAGGCCAATGGCAATGCCGACGCTTATCAGGCATTGATGGAGCGCCAGTTGCCGCTGCTGACCAAGCGCCTCCAGATCACGCTGGACAAGCTGCACAACCCGGAAATCATCGAGCACTCGGCGCCGGTGCCGGCCGAGGAGTGGTGGCGGGGAGTATCGCAACGCACGGATGAACCGGCAGTCAGTTACAGGCAAACCGCCATGCCGACGCTGGATGTCCCGGCGGGTCTCTTTGACAGCATGCTGGAAAATTGCCTTGAAAATGCCTTGCGCAAACAGGGCGAGGCGCCCATTTGCGTGACCGTGACGTTGTTTGAGGCGGCAGGCATGCCGGCGCTCGCCGTCTCAGACAATGGCGCGTCGGTACCGGAAGAATTGGTTCGCAACCTCTTCATTGCACCGCTCTCCGGCGGCAAAGTTGCCGGTCTGGGAATTGGTCTCTTCCAGGTCGCGAGGCAGGCCCGCCTGGCTGGCTACGACCTGCGACTTGCCTGCAATGCGCCGGGCCAAGTCCGCTTTGAGCTGTTGCGGCCCGAATCCACGCAGCACCGGTTGGGGCTCTGACTACCGAGTTGGCCATGACCTCCGTGCACATCCATCTTGAAAAAGCCCGCGTAGTGGCCTCAGTCCGGCTCTTCGGCGCGGTGTTCCATTCAGGGTCAGGATGTTTTGGGGAGGGTTGGCATGCTGGGTGTGGTCAATGCGGAATGGCTGTCGGTGATGACTGAGCGGCCGGGAAGGGCAAAAGTCGGGACTGCAGTGACAAAGTCCGGGTCCGATAAGGCGGCCCAGGGGAATCTGCCCTCGCAGGGTGCGCAGACTCTTCGCACCGCCCCGGAAGAGGAATTGCTGCTGCTGCAACATGTCGAGGGGATGCAGCGCCGTGATCAGGTGGCGCTCGGCAAGCTGTATGACTCGACTGCCGCAAGAGTTAACGGCGTGGTCCTCAGAATCGTGCGTCTCTCCGAGTTGGCTGAAGAGGTGCTTGCTGATGTGTATATGCAGGCTTGGCGGGACAGCCATCGGTACGATCCAGCACGCGGCAAAGTCATCGCCTGGCTGCTCATCATGGCGAGGACCCGTTCGCTGGATGCGCTTCGGCGGGCGGATGAGGCCTTCAGTCACCCGGCCCCACAGGACCTGCTGTCGGGCGAGGCGCTGGTTGACGCCACGGAAAATCCGGCCGCCATGCTGGAAGCGTTGCAGGAGAATTCTGCGCTGCAAGCGGCAATGGAGTCGCTCAGCGCGACCCAGCGACAACTGCTTGCTTTGGCGTTTTTCAAGGGCTTGTCGCACGCCGAGATTGCCTCACACACGCGTCTTCCGCTGGGTTCCGTCAAGACGCACCTGCGCAAGGCACTGAGCCAATTGCGCGAACGCCTCGCCCATCCCGGTGTGCAGGACTGAATGGATGACATGATGGATGACATGACATGAAGCTCAAACGTACTGAATCAGCCGTCCCCGTCCTGTCCGACGACCTTCTCGCGCTCATGCTGGAGGCGGTGACACCCCTGCCAGTCGAGCCTCGAATGCTGAAGCGCGCACGCGGAAATCTGATGCGTGGTGTGGCGAAGGCCTCGGTGGATGGCATGGAAGGTGGCACGAGAACGATTCGCGGCAGCGACAATGCCTGGCAGAAATTTGGCCACGGCGTGGAGCGCATGGTCGTGAGTGACGAAGGTTCGCATCATGCGTGGTTGTTGCGGCTGGCGCCCGGTGCAAGCCTGCCAGCGCACGATCACTGCCACGGTGACGAGGAAAGCATCATCCTTGGCGGCAGTTGCGTGCTGAACGGGGAGCTTCTCAGCGCCGGTGATGTCCATCTGGCCGGCCAGGGCTCGCGACACGATCAACTGGTGAGTGATGAGGGCTGCCTGTTCTGGTTGCGGATGCCGGCCAATCAGGCCAAGGCGCTGTCAGCGTTTGCCGACAGGACGCGAGCCGTTGCGCAGGCTCCCGGGTAGCACTGTGGTTGCGTGACAGGGATGTCACGGGTCAGTCGATTCCACGATTGAAAGTCATGGGCCTGGATCACGGGATTCCACTAGTCGGCCATGGGGGGCTGGGTTAGAATCCGCAGGCAATCCGGGTCGGACAGTTCAGTCTGGCACCGGGTGACGCGTCCCCACCCAGAAAAACGTACCGGAGGAATCAATGAAACTCAAAGCCCTGCTCGCAGCTGCTGCGGTGGCCACAACCGCGCTGGGGTTTGCCAGCGTGACGGCAGCCCAGACCTATCCGACAAAGCCCGTGACCGTTGTCGTGCCCTTTGCCGCCGGCGGCCCGACCGATACGGTGACCCGGCTTGTGGCGCAAAACATGTCCAAGACACTGGGCCAGACTGTTCTGGTTGAGAACGTCGGCGGTGCCGGCGGCAATATCGGCAATGAAAAGGTGGCCAAGGCAGCACCCGATGGTTACACCTTGCTGCTCATGCACATCGGCATCTCCACCAGCGCAACGCTGTATCGCAACCTGCGTTACAACGCGCTGACCGATCTGGAGCCGATCGGCCTCGTCACCACAGTGCCGATGACCATCATCTCCAAGAAGGACTTCCCGCCGAACAACATGAAGGAGTTGGTCGACTACGTGAAGGCCAACAAGGCGAAAGTGTCGTACGCCAACGCCGGCATCGGCGCAGCGTCGCACCTGTGCGGCATGCTGTTCATGTCAACCATCCAGACGGATCTGTTGACCGTTCCCTACAAGGGCACGGGCCCGGCAATGAATGATCTGCTCGGTGGCCAGGTGGATTTCATGTGTGACCAGACCACCAACACGACCGCCCAGATCAAGGGTGGCAAGGTGAAGGTCTTCGGTGTGACGAGCAAGGTCCGCGTGGCATCGCTGCCGGATGTGCCGACCATGGCAGAAGCCGGTTTCAAGGACTTCGAAGTCGGCATCTGGCATGGCATGTGGGCGCCGAAGGGCACACCGAAGCCTGTCATCGACAAGCTCGTCGCCGCGTTGAACACCGCGCTCAATGACGAGGAAATCAAGAAGCGCTTCGGCGACCTGGGAACCGCACCGGAATCCGCCGACCGTCGTGGTCCCGAGGTGCTCCGCGCACACCTCAAGTCCGAGATCGACAAGTGGGGTCCGATCATCAAGAAGGCGGGCGTCTACGCTGACTAATCCTGAAGACGGGATATTTGCAATACGACAACGCCCGGTTCGCCGGGCGTTTTCAATTCCCCAAAGCATGGAACAGCAGATGAGCGCGGATGAACGCCGATGTTTGGTGCGGTCGCCAATCGAAATTGAATGCATGCCTTTATCTGCGTTCATCCGCGTTCATCTGCGGTTACCTCGGGTTTCCGTTCGGCGGTTAAACTAGCGGCATGGCACGCAAATCCCCTGTTAAGGTCTCGGCCGCTCCCGGGAAGGATGACTTCTTCCAGAACACCATCGCGGTCGTCTACGACTTCGATGGCACGCTGTCGCCGCAGCCGATGCAGGAATACACGGTGCTGCCAAAGATCGGGGTTGAGCCCGTCAAGTTCTGGAAGCGCGTTCACGACGAGGCACGTGCCACCGAGTCCGATCCGATGCTGGTCTACATGCGCCACATCGTGGAGGCGCTGGAAGGCGAAAAGCTGGCCGTGAAGCGCGAGGACTTTGCCATCATGGCGAAGGCGATCCGCTACTTCCCCGGTGTGGAAGGCTGGTTCGACCGGGTGGATGACCATGTGAGGACGAAGAGCGGCGGACGAATCAAGTTGGCCCACTACCTCATCTCGGCCGGTCAGAAGGAAATCCTCGAAGGCGTGTCGATCAAGCATCACTTCAAGCGCATCTACGCGAGCGAATACCATTTTGATCATCATGGCCGGGCCACGTTTCCCAAGATTCTCGTGACTGACACGATGAAGACCCAGTTCCTGTTTCGCATCAACAAAGGGCGCGAGCTCATCACCGAGACGATCAACGAACACATGGAAGAGGGGCTGCGGCCGATTCCTTTCCCGAACATGATCTACATCGGCGATGGCATGACGGATGTCCCGTCCATGGCGCTGACCAAGAAGAATGGCGGGCACACCATTGCCGTGTTCCAGAAGGACGAAGAAAAGTCGCTCGCCACGTGCAGGAAGCTCCTTGATGCAGGTCGCGTCGATTTCATCGCACCAGCCGACTACCGACCCAAGGGCAAGCTGTATCGCCGGGTCGAGCTGCTGCTGGATTCCATCATTGCCGGAATTGCCTATGCCCAGGAAGTCCACGACTGCAAGCGCGAATATTCGCCTCGGCGCAGCGCTTGAAGCGTCGACTGACGGGCCTGCGGATGTCCGCGCGCGTCCGCTTGCGGCTGCCCACAGCCATCCCGGCAGCCTCGCTTTTCGCCTGTTGAGGGAGCTCGCACCAGGCGGCTTTCATTCCGGCGGCGTACTCGCTGAAAAGCTTGGTGTCTCACGCAGCGCCGTGTCGGAGGCGCTGAAAGATGTCGAGGAAACCTGGGGCGTGCAGCTTTTTCGCGTGCAGCGCAAAGGCTATCGCCTGCCCGTACCCATCGAGTTTCTGGATATTGGCGAGATCAGCCGGCATCTTGGCGCCGATGCCGCGAGCCGCATCAAGCTCGATTTGCGCGAGCAGGCCACCTCCACCAATTCCCTGTTGCTGGATCGCGGCTCGACCGCCGCCAACGGCACCGTGCTGGTGGCCGAACATCAGACCGCAGGGCGTGGCCGTCTTGGGCGTGCCTGGCAATCCAGTCTGGGCGGCGGCCTCACTTTCTCCGTGCTGTGGCGCTTTCCGGGCGGTGCCAGCAGTCTTGCTGGTTTGAGCCTCGCTGTCGCGGTCGCCGTACTGCGTGGGCTCAAGGCAGCTCGCGTGCCTGGCGTGGACGTGAAGTGGCCGAACGATCTCATCTCCGGATTCCGCAAAGTGGGCGGCATCCTCATCGAAACGCAGGGCGACATGCTTGGCCCCTCGACAGCCGTCATCGGTATCGGTCTCAACTTCCGTCTGCCGGATGAGGTGAAGGATCTCATCGACCAGCCAGTGGCGGATCTGGTGTCGCTCTCGCCCGAGGCGTCACGCAATCGTGTGTTCGCCGAAGTACTGAAAGCGCTGGTGGATCTGCTGGAGGAATTCGCGCGCGAAGGCTTCGCGCCGTTCCGCGTTGAGTGGGATGCGGCACATGCTTATCAGGGCCGCCCTGTGCGCGTACAGCGGCCGGGTGAGCCGGAGATGGCGGGAGAGGTCGAAGGTGTCGCAGGCGATGGCGCGTTGCTGGTACGGGTGGGTCTGCTTGTGCAGCGGCTCAACTCCGCCGAGATCAGTCTCAGGTTGCCAAAGTCATGAGTCCGGATCTGCTCGCCATTGATGTCGGCAATACGCGGGTGAAAGCGGGCTGGTTTGCCAAGGGCGCGCTCGTCTCGACAGAAGCCTGGAACACGGCAGACGTGGTGCGAATATTCGCAAGTGACGTGCCCGATCGTGTCATCGCGTCCAATGTCGCGGGACCGCATATCGGCGCACAGATCATGGAACAGTGCGCGTTGAACGGCGTGGCGCTGCACATGATCCGGTCGTTGCCAGCGCAATGTGGCGTCATCAATGGCTATCGCGATCCGGGCCAGCTCGGTACGGATCGTTGGGCTGCGCTGATTGCGGCGCGGGCGGCGGGTGCCGGTGCAAAGCTGATGGTGGTGGCGGGTACTGCGACCACGATCGACATGCTGCATGCCGACGGACGATTTCTGGGTGGCCTCATCCTGCCCGGCATCCGCCTCATGCGGGCGTCGCTCAACCGCGGCACAGCCCAGCTCCCGGATGATGAAGGTGCCATGGTGCGATTGCCCGCCAGCACGCCCGAGGCCATCAACAGTGGTGCCTTGCAGGCGACACTGGGTGCGGTGGATCGGATGCGTGATGTGCTGAAGGTTGAATCTGGTGTCGATCCAGTCCTGCTGCTGTCCGGGGGCGCGGCACCTGCATTGCTGCCACACCTGCAATCGGAGTATTCACCGGGCAGCATCGAATGGCATGAGCATCTCGTGCTGCAGGGTCTTGCGAGGATTGCGGAGGAAGCCTTCCGTTAGAATGGGTGTTCGTCTGCTCCTCCACGGTCTGCTCCTTTCCCGCCCATGCGCTTCCTGTTTTTTCTCCTGCTGGTCATCAACGCTGCGTTGGGTACGCACCTCTGGTTGTCCCACGTCCGCGTCGCGGCCGATGACGTCAAGAAGCGCGAGATCAATCCCGAAGCGATGAAAATTGTCGCGGTGACCGACGCCAAGGTGGCGGCCAGCACCGCTGCGCGCGTCAACGTAGCCAAACAGTTGGCGGAAAGCGTGGCGGCGGGTGCTTGCATCGAGTTCACGGTCAAGGCCGCCAATGCAGAGAAGGTGCAGCAGTCGCTGGCCGAGCTCAGCCTTGGCGACCGGCTCTCTGAACGCAAGCTCGAAGAGACCAGCCGCTGGTGGGTGTTCGTGCCGCCTGCCAACAGCCGCGCTGCCGCGGATACGCAAGTGGCAAATCTGAAGCGTCAGGGCGTAAAAGACATCTCGTTGCAGGCAGACAATGGCGTGTCGCTGGGTGTGTTCAGCTCAGAAGATGCGGCGGCCAAGGTGCTGGCCGAAGTGCAAGCCAAGGGTGCACGCAATGCGCAGAAAGCGCCGCGGGCTACACAGGTCACCGGCCAGATTTTCACGGTGCGTGATCCCGATACAGCGCTGGTCGCGCGGTTCACGTTGCTGGCTGCGGATTTGCCGGACTCCAGCCTTAAGGCCGCCGCTTGTGTAAGCCCGGCTGCCCCGGCCGCGCCGACGAAGTAGCACGCCGTGCAGCAATCTTCCCGGCAGGCGATCGACCTGCTGCGCGATATCTGGGGCTTTGACAGCTTCCGCGGCCGCCAACACGACATCATCGATCATCTCGCCCACGGCGGGGATGCCCTGGTGCTCATGCCCACCGGCGGCGGCAAGTCGATGTGCTACCAGCTTCCTGCGCTCTTGCGCGATGGCACGGCCATTGTTGTCTCGCCGCTCATTGCGCTCATGCAGGATCAAGTCGATGCACTGAAGCAGCTGGGTGTCGCTGCCGAATTCCTCAACTCCAGTCTCGATGCCGACACCGCACGCGCGGTGCTGCGAAAGCTCCACAACGGCGAACTCGACCTGCTCTATGTTGCGCCTGAGCGTCTGCTGCTGGACGGCTTTCTGAACACGCTGGACGAAGTGAAGTCCCGTCATGGCATCGCGCTTTTCGCCATCGACGAGGCGCACTGCGTCTCGCAATGGGGGCACGACTTCCGGCCGGAGTACATTCAACTTTCGGTGTTGCACGAACGCTTTCCCGATGTGCCGCGCATCGCACTGACTGCGACCGCCGATGCGGTTACCCGCGACGAGATCATCGTCAAGCTGGGCCTCGGTGAGGCGCGAATATTCGTATCCAGTTTCGACCGCCCGAATATTCGCTATCGAGTGGTGGAAAAGGATCAGCCGAGAAAGCAGTTGCTCTCCTTCCTCGAGGACCATCGCGGCGAGGCGGGCATTGTCTACTGCGTGTCGCGCAAGAAGGTGGACGAGACAGCCGACTGGCTGCGCGAGGAGGGCGTTGACGCCATCGCGTATCACGCGGGCATGGATGCAGGGGCGCGGCGCGAGCATCAGCGCCGTTTCATTCGCGAGGACGGTATTGTCGTTGTCGCCACCATTGCATTCGGCATGGGCATCGACAAACCGGATGTGCGCTTCGTGGCCCACCTCGATCTGCCGAAGAGTCTTGAAGGCTACTACCAGGAGACGGGCCGCGCAGGCCGCGATGGCGAGCCATCGGAAGCGTGGATGGCGTATGGGCTGTCGGATGTGGTCGTACAGCGCCAGTGGATCGATCAATCGGAAGCACCCGAGGCACAGAAGCGTGTCGAGTCCATCAAGCTCGATGCCATGCTGGGCTACTGCGAAGCATCAGGCTGTCGGCGCGTAGTGCTGCTGAACTACTTTGGCGAGGAAAGTCGGCCCTGCGGCAATTGCGATCTGTGCCTCGATCCGCCGGAGACCTGGGACGCGACCGAGGCAGCGCGCAAACTCTTTTCGGCCTGCCTTCGCACCGGGCAACGCTTTGGTGCGCAACACCTCATCGACGTGCTGCGCGGCAAAGACACCGAGAAGATTCGGAACTTTGGTCATGAAAGCCTGCCCACTTTCGGTGTGGGCGTTGACATCGACGACCACACCTGGAAAAGCGTCATCCGCCAGGTTGTGGCGCAGGGACTGATGGCGGTGGATTCGTCACGCTATGGCGCGTTGGGGCTCACCGATGCCGCGCGGCCGGTGTTGAAGGGCGAGGCGATGCTGGAATTGCGGCGGGTTGCAGAGCGCACATCGGGTGCGGGCGGCGCTGGCAGCAGGAAGAAGGACCGCACGCGCAAGTCAGGTGGGAAGAACAGCGCCGCTGCAGGGCTATCGGGCGATGCCAGCAAGCTGTTTGATGCGTTGCGCACGTGGCGCAAGGCCGTTGCAGACAAACAGAACGTGCCGGCCTACGTCATCCTGCATGACGCGACGCTGCGCGAGATCGCCACGCGACGGCCGACGACGCTGGATGATCTGGCAGGCATACCTGGCATCGGGTCGACCAAGCTGGCCCGGTTTGGTGAAGATTTGCTCAAATTGGCAGGGGGGTAGTCAAAGGCAAACGCAAACACGGATGAACACAGATGGACACGGAAAGAGGCTTCTTATCGGCGTTCATCCAGCCTTTCCATCTGCGTTCATCTGCGGTCCGCCTTTGACTTTTCAAGCTTGGAACCGCAGATAGACGCGGATGAACGCAGATGAAGGCAAGGCTCAATCTATGTTCATCCGGTTTTATCCGTGTTCATCTGTGTTCCGTCTTTGGGTTTTCCGAGCGCAACACCCCCCGCCACAGCAGCACGGCTGCCAGCGCCCACAGCACAGCCGGGGCGTAGTTCAGCACCACGCGAATATTCGCAGTGATCTCGATCTGGGATGCGACGATGCCGATGCGGGCCAATGCCGCCATGGCGAAGAGCGAGAACATGGCGCCGGTCACGCGGCCCTCGGCGCCGGTGTGGCCCGCTGCCAGTGCTGCCGAGAACGCGCTCATCAGCAGCACCCCCCATGCGGCACCCGCGACCACTTGCAGCAGTGCCAGCAGCGTCACCGTGTTTGCCACGCTCACCCCCGCGCTGGCGACAGCACCCACCACCGCACCGGCTGCCATCACCTGAACCGCACCGAATCGTGTCGCCCAGACGGATGCGGGCAGCACCATGAGATTGAAGCCCACCCAGAAGAGCGGCATGAGTTGCGGCAGATCGCCCGCCCCGGCCACGCGCAGAAACTGCGGTGCGGCGTTGAAGGGGAAGTGGATCTGGAATGCGAGGGCGGCCAGCAGGGCGGCCAGCAGGAAAGGCTGCACAGTCGGGCGAGAGTCTGCGGGTGCCGACGTCGGCTTGGGTGTTTCGGCCAGCGTGCGCTCGGCACGTGCCAGACCGATAGTGATCAACGCGAGGACCACGGAGGACAGCGCGAACGGCAACTTGGGGTCCACGCCCTTCAGCGTCAACGTAAGGTAAGGCCCCACTGCGCCAGCGAGGCCGAGCCCGAACAAGGATGCCGCCGTGAGCCAGGGCTGGCGTGGCGGCGGCACATGACGGCCGATCAGTACAAAAGGCGGTGCCCGCAATGCAGAGGAGGTGATGGTCCACACCAGCGTTGCCGCGATCAGCGCCGCGGCGCCGGTCGGTGCGATCCACGGTAGTACGATGAACGCGCCGCAGGACACCAACGTCGCCAATGCGGCGAGATGGCCGATGCGTCCCAGTGTGGCGCCGCTCTTGTCGGCGGCGCGGCCCACCGCCCAGTCGCACAACGCGAACACCAGCTGATCCATCAGCAGAATCCACGGCACCCAGCTCTTGTCGAGCCCCGCCTGGGCGGCCAGCGCGGGCAGGTAGATCACGTACACGGTCCAGGTGAGCGCAAACGCCAGTTGAAGCCCACCCAGGTAGAAGGACATCAGAGCACCTTGCCCGGATTCATCAGGTTGCGTGGGTCGAGTGCCTGCTTCACTGCGCGCATCAACTGCATTTCCACCGATGACTTGTGACGCAGGATTTCATCGCGCTTCAGGACTCCCAGGCCATGCTCGGCTGAGATGGAGCCGCCGACTGCGTTGACGATGTCATAGACCACGCGATTGACTTCGTCGGCTCTTGCGAATATTCGCAGGTTGTCTTCGCCTGCCGGCATGGAGCAGTTGTAGTGCAAGTTGCCGTCGCCGATGTGGCCGAAGTTGACGATGCGGATGCCGGGGAACGCATTGGTCAATGCGGCGTCGGCCTTGTCGATGAATTCCGCCAGGCGCGAGATGGGCACGGAAATGTCGTGCTTGATGCTCTTGCCTTCGCGCTTTTGCGCTTCCGAGATTTCCTCGCGAAGTTTCCAGAGCTCAGCAGCTTGCGCGTCGCTCGTGGCGATGACGGCGTCGAGGATGTCGCCGCGTTCTGCTGACGCAGTCAAAGCAGCCTCCAGCGACTCACGCAGCGGCGCATCGACTTGCGTATCCGCGAGTTCAATCAACACCTGCCACGGCGCGGACGTGGCAAACGGGTTGCACGTGTCGGGGATGTGTTTCAGCACCAGTTGCAGGCACAACGCCGAGAAGATCTCGAAGCCTTCCAGCCGATCACCAAAGACATTGCGAATATTCGCGAATAGCGCCACGGCGCTCGCGGGCGATTCCAGCGCCACCAGCGCCGTTACGCGCGCTTTCGGCAGCGGCTGCAGCTTCAATGTCGCGGCCGTGATCAGGCCCAGTGTGCCCTCCGCGCCGATGAAAAGATGCTTCAGATCGTATCCCGTGTTGTCCTTTCGGAGCCCCTTCAGGCTGGACCAGATGTCGCCCGACGGCAGCACCACTTCCAGCCCCAGCACCTGGTCGCGCATGTTGCCGTAGCGCACCACCTGCGTGCCGCCGGCATTGGTGGAAAGATTGCCGCCGATGGTGCAGCTACCCTCCGCTGCCAGCGAAAGCGGGAAGAGCCGATCGTGTTCCAACGCTGCGGCCTGCAGGTTGGCGAGGATGCAACCCGCTTCGGCGATCACTGTGTTGCCGGCAGGGTCGATGGCGCGGATGCGGTTCATGCGCTGTGTTGCGATCACCACCGCGCGGCCCGAGTCATCAGGAATCCCGCCGCCGACCAACCCCGTGTTGCCACCCTGCGGCACGATGGGGTGCGAATATTCGCAGCAGAGTTTCACCACGGCGGCGGCTTCTTCCGTGGTTGAGGGCCTTGCAACACCCAGTGCCTTGCCGGTGTAGTTGCCGCGCCAGTCAGTGAGATAGGGGGCGGTGTCGGCGGGGGTGGTCAGCCAGCCGGCGGGGCCGAGCAGGGAGGCAAGCGCTTCCGAAAGGTCAGCCATATTTTTGCCGTTGAATATTGTCTAGTGTGCGCTGGATTGGTTCTGAGTTCAGCCAATCCACAATGGGTTTTGCTGCATCTCGGTGACTTGACCAGAACGCGTTTGACAATTTACCTTTCAGAAGCGGCGTGGAATTGTGTTCGTAGTAGGCGAACATCGTGTCGGCACATTCTGGCTCGGA
Source organism: Betaproteobacteria bacterium (assembly GCA_031394355.1). Lineage (GTDB taxonomy): Bacteria > Pseudomonadota > Gammaproteobacteria > Burkholderiales > Usitatibacteraceae > JAEUMY01. The sequence goes on from JANNSU010000059.1 coordinate 203,038, forward strand.
CAGCCGTTCAAGATAGGGTTTCAATTCGATACCTAGAATGCCCAGTGCGCACATCAGGGCATCGATTTCGTGGATATGCTCAGGCCCTCTTTGCATGGACTTCGCAAATGCAGCACTCAGTACATCAGTGATTGCTTTGCGTTCCGCTGTCGACCAAGACTGCCAGTCGGCCATAACGAGCTTCTGCATGACGACCTCGATACTGGGCCACCAACCGCCAGGTTCCTTGATTGCAATCTCCAGAATGCGTGGAAAGAAGTAATGAAAGTCTTCTTTGCCTCCAGAGGTCAGCAATACCGAATCGGCATAGTCGGACAATTGCTCTGGCGTGAGCCGGCGCATCGGAGTTGCAAGCAGCGTGCACAACGAAGCTGAAGAAACGCAGCAGGGGCATACCGCAATGGAGTGTGGCCTTTGCCGGTTCGAGAATGCCGAGTACAGCGCTTCTATCTGGGGTTCTAGACTCACGATGCCGTTTTAGAAAGTCAGTTCTTCCGAATTTTCTCCAGCATCGCAGTCGTGGACCGCTCGTGCTGGAACAGGATGGAATGCACGCTACCGCCCCAGCCCTTTACTTCGGCGGCACCGACGATCTTGTCCACAGCCCAGTCGCCCCCCTTCACCAGCACATCAGGTCGGGAGTCAACGATGCGGTTGAGCGGTGTGTCTTCCTCGAACCAGGTGACCAGGTCAACGCATTCCAGCGCAGCAATGACGGCCATGCGGTCTTCCAGCGTATTGATGGGGCGATCATCGCCTTTGCCGAGCCGCTTCACCGAGGCATCCGAGTTGAGTGCAACGACCATGGCCGCACCCAGCGCGCGTGCCTCGGCCAGATAGGTCACGTGGCCGCGATGCAGGATGTCGAAGACGCCGTTGGTGAAGACGAGTGGATGGGGCAGCGCCTTGGCGCGCAAGGCGAGATCGGCAGGCGGGCAGAACTTGGATTCGAAGGAGGGGCGCATTCTCGGGCGACAGGGGATCGGCAACGGGTAGTGCGAATATTCGCACATCAGAACCCCCCTTTGAAAAAGGGGGGCAGGGGGGATTTGAAGCCGGGCGAGCAACGATGCGGTCAAGGTCATCGCGTCGCCGAGACTGAAATCCCCCTCAATCCCCCTTTTTCAAAGGGGGAGGCCAACCGTTCAGCTCTGCGGCGCGGTGCCCGTCCCTGCCAATGTCCCCGCCAGCTCCTTCCGGAACCGGTTCAAATCCGCCGTGGTCTCAAACGTACGCTCCGTCAGCTTCGACAGCTGCGCCAGAATGCCTTTGACGACCTTGCCTTCCCACATCTTGTCGAAGCGGATCTGCAGGTCCAGCCAGCGTTCCAGCCACTCGGGGTCGGGCAGGCGGCTCTGGATGGTGTCTGCGGGGAAGAGGGCTTTGTTCACGTGCAGATTGGTGGGGTGCAGCGGCTTGCCGGAGCGGCCGGAGCTCGCCATGAGCAGGCCAATCTTTGAGAAAGCAGCCAGCGCCTGAACGCCTTCCTTCTCCACGGCGCGACGCATGTAGCGCAGATACGCACCGGCGTGGCGAGCCTCATCCTTGGAAATGGTTTCGTAGATCTTCTTGATCACCGGCTCGGTGTGCCATTCGGAGGCGCGCCGGTACCACTGGGTGAGCCGGATTTCGCCGCAGAAATGCAGCATCAGCGTCTCCAGCGGCGGGGCAGGGTCGAAGGGGAAACGCACGGCGTGCAGCTCTGCCTCAGTCGGCACCATATCGGGGCGGAAGCGACGCAGGTACTCGATCAGCACCAGCGAGTGCTTCTGCTCCTCGTAGAACCACACCGACATGAAGGCGGAGAAATCGCTGTCGTGCTGGTTGTCGCGCAGGAACATCTCGGTGGCTGGTAACGCCGACCACTCCGTGATGGCGTTCATCTTGATGGTGAGCGCCTGCTCGTCGGACAGTTTCGTGGCATCAAAGCCATCCCAGGGGATGTCATCCGCCATGTTCCAGCGGGCTTTTTCAAGGTCACGGAAGAGCTCGGGGTAGATCATGGGCTTCATGTTTCGGCCATATCTGTGTGGAAATTGTGTGGAAGCAGCATTCGGAAATCGTCTGGAAACAGTGCCATGGCGTCGCTAACAGGGTGCATATACCGAACAGGGATGACGCTTAAGCTCTGCGAAGGCGTTGTCTGCTCGTTGTCTGTGGTTAGAATAGCAGCAAGATCCGTGCTGGGGTGGCTGCGGGAACATCCGTTGCCTGCGCCGCCGCGTAACTGGGCAGGGTTCTGCAACACTACATGGTCTGCATACGTGCGGCGTTGCGGCCCGGATGACGAATCCTGTGACGTGGCCATGACGCCCGTGTGACAGTCCGGCGCGACTTTCGTTCTCCCAACCCGTTGTCTCCCAACCTTCCTGCCCGGTTTTGGCTCAGCAGCGGGTGGACTGTGGGCTGATTGAGGCGGCGGTCGTTCAACAGGTTTCAAGCTGAGGGAGCGTGGTTGATGCACATTGCGGTTGTGGGCTCGGGCATATCCGGCTTGTCTGCGGCCTGGCTTCTGGCCAGATTTGGCGGGCACCAGGTGACGCTGTTCGAAAAAAATGACTATCTGGGCGGGCACACCAACACGGTGGATGTCACGCTGGACGGCGTCACCCATCCGGTGGACACGGGTTTTCTCGTCTTCAACGACCGCACTTATCCCGAGATGCTGCAATTGTTTGCCCATTTGGGGGTACAAGCCGCGCCATCGGACATGTCGTTCAGCGTGAAGCTCACCGATGCACAATCGCGGAGCACGCTGGAATGGTCCGGCACCAGTCTGCGCACTGTTTTTGCGCAGACCTCCAATATGTTCTCGCCGCGATTCATCGGGATGCTGCGCGATCTGTTGCGATTCAACAAGCAGACCACGGCTTTAGCGCTCCGTGGCGGCCCCCTGCCGGGCACGCTCGGCCAATTTCTTGATGCCAATGGGTATGGCGAGCCGTTCCGCGACTGGTACCTGCGTCCGATGGCGGGCTGCATCTGGTCCACCCCCACGCTGAAAATCGACGCGTTTCCGCTGGCCAATTTCATCCATTTTTGTCACAACCATGGCTTGCTGGCGGTGAGCAACCGTCCGCAGTGGCGGACGGTCATAGGGGGTGGCCGTGATTATGTACGGCGAATGGCGGCGGACATTGCCGATATCCGGATGAATACAGCGGTGGAACGAATCGAACGCACGACAGATGCAGTGCGAATATTCGCAAAGGGCAACCAGGCCGAAGGTGACATGTCGCAATACGACCATGTCGTTTGCGCGGGCCATAGCGATCAGACGCTGGCGATGCTCACCGATGCCGGTGCGGCAGAGCGCGCTGTGCTTGCCGCCATCCCCTATCAGTCGAATCGCGCATTGCTGCATACGGACGTGAGCTTTCTCCCGGAACGGCGCATGGCCTGGGCGGCGTGGAATTTTCATTCACGCGACCCGGCGCATTCCCCCGAGGCGCGTACCCGGCCCGTTTCGCTCAGCTACCTCATCAACCAATTGCAGCCGCTGCCGTTCAAGACGCCAGTCATCGTCACGCTGAACCCGGATCGCGAACCGGCACCCGGCACGCTGCTGCGAGGCTTCGACTACGAGCACCCCGTGTTTGCCGAGGGCAGCGATGTCGCCCAGGCGCGGGTGAAGGAGATTCAGGGGAAGCGTCGCACCTGGTTTGCCGGTGCCTGGACGCGCTATGGGTTTCACGAGGACGGCCTCATGTCCGGCCTTGCCGTCGCAGAAGGTCTGGGCGTCAAGGCACCATGGAAAGCGGGATGACGCACTTGGGCCCGACCGCCATGCCAGCGCCAGCCTTCACGGCACCGCCACCACGCCTGCATTTCGGCAAGGTGATGCATCAGCGCTTCAAACCCGTGGGTCACCGCTTTGTCTACAGCGTTTTCTTTCTGTCTGTCCCCTTGTCGCGTCTGCATGAGCTCGACACCGGCCCGCTGAAGCGCGACCGGTTCAGCCTCATCAGCTTTCGCACGCGTGATCATGGGCCTTGCGATGGCTCGCCACTGGAGCCCTGGATCAGGAATCTGCTCGCCCGGGAAGGCGTGCGCGCCGAGGGCGAAATCATCCTGCAGGCTTTTCCGCGCGTGCTGGGCTATGTCTTCAACCCCATCTCGGTCTGGTATTGCCATGATCGTGAGGGGCAGCTCGTCGCAGCCCTGGCCGAGGTTCGCAACACCTTTGGCGAGCACCACAACTATCTGGTCATGCATCCCGATCATCGCCCCATCCAGGCGGGCGACTGGCTGACCGCCGGCAAGGTGTTTCATGTCTCGCCCTTTTGCGAAGTGAAGGGCCATTACCGGTTTCGCTTCGACAGCGCGGGCTCGCGCCTCTTTGCGCAAATCGACTATCACGATGGCGAGCTCGGCACCGACAAGCTGCTGGTCACGACGGTGCATGGCGATGGCGTGCCCGTCAGCACAGCGTCGGTGAATCGCGCGCTGTTCGGCTATCCGCTGCTCACGCTTGGCGTCGTGTTCCGCATCCATTGGCAGGCCCTCAAGCTCTGGCTGAAGGGTGTGCCCTTCTTTTCCAAACCCATCCCACCCCTCACGGAAACCACACGATGAGTGCCTCCGGACTCTCCACCGACACCGTCTCCCGCGCACCACTGGTCGCGCGAGCGTTCCTTGCCATCCTGAAGCGAATTCGCCACGGCAGCCTGGTGCTCACAGCCCCTGAGGGCGAGGTGCATGTCTTCACTGGCACCGAGCCCGGCACCCGTGCAGACCTGCAACTGCTCGACTGGAAGGTGGCGAGCGAGCTTCTGCGCGCTGCCGACATTGCCATGGGCGAGTGCTATCGCGATGGACGCCTGAAAAGCAGCGACTGGACAGCGCTGCTTACCTTTTTCGTCGAGAACGCCGCGCCGCTGGGTGAAGTGTTCTATGGCAACAAGCTTGCGGTGATCTATTACAGAGTGCTGCACTGGCTGCGTTCGAACTCGAAGCGCCAGGCGAGAAAGAACATTTCCGCGCACTACGATCTGTCGAATGACTTTTACAGCCTGTGGCTCGATCCGACGATGACGTACTCCGCCGCAGTCAGCGTATCCGGGCGGGCAATGGAGGCGGCGCAGCAGGACAAGTACGACCGCATTCTGGATATTCTTGACCCCAAGCCGGGTGACCACATTCTGGAGATCGGCTGCGGCTGGGGCGGATTTGCCGAACGCGCCGCCCGTACGCGCGGCGTGACGGTGACCGGCATCACGTTGTCTGCCGAGCAGCTTGCGTTTGCACGCCAGCGCATCCAGCAGGCCGGGCTTGATCATCTGGTCACGCTGCGGCTGGTGGATTATCGGGATGTGACGGAACAGTTTGACCACATCGTGTCCATCGAAATGTTCGAGGCCGTCGGCGAACAGTACTGGCCCACCTATTTTTCCAAGGTCCATGCCTGCCTCAAGCCGGGTGCCTCCGCTGTCGTTCAGACCATCACCATTGCCGAGGACGCCTTTGACCGCTACCGCGAGACCAGCGATTTCATCCGCGAGTACATCTTCCCCGGCGGCATGCTGGTACCGGTGCCGCGTTTTGTGGTCGATGCCGGCAAGGCCGGACTGACGGCAGGCGAGCCGTTCATGTTCGGGATCGACTACGCCGACACGCTGTCCTATTGGCGCGAGCGCATCGACGCCGTGGAGCCGAATGTGAAGGCACTGGGCTTTGACGAGAAATTTCTGCGCATCTGGCACTTCTATCTCTGCTACTGTGAGGCCGGATTCCGCACCGGGCGGACCGATGTGATGCAGATCCAGCTTACGCGCCCGGTGTAGTGCACGCAGCTGCGCCAACGCAAACACGGATGAACACAGATGAACACGGATGTGATCGAAATGAGCCTGCCTGAATCTCTCGCGAATATTCGCATTGCCTTCCATCGGCAATGGAAGCGCCTTTATCTGTGTTCATCTGTGTTCATCTGTGTTTGCATGAGCGCCCTGGTCCATGCGAACCCGGTACTCCCCGAACCCGTGCAGAAAGACCTCCCCGGCCTGGCGCTGCATGGCGAGACCACTTTCCGATTCATCGGCATGAAGGTCTACGACATTCGTCTTTGGGCACCGGATGGCCGCTACGCGCCGGACAAGCCTTTCGCGCTGGAGCTGGTTTACGGCATGAACTTCAAAGGCAGCGAAATCGCCCAGCGCAGCGTCGACGAGAAGCGTGGTCAGGGCTACGGCCCGGAAGAGAAGCTTGCCCGCTGGAATACGGAGATGGCGCGCATCTTCCCGGACATCAAGCCCGGCGACACGCTCATCGGCGTGCATCACCCTGGCAAGGAAGCGCGCTTCTACTCACGCAGCAAATTCCTCGCAACGGTGATGGACCCTGAATTTGCGCGGGCATTTTTCGACATCTGGCTGTCCGAAAAGACCAGCCAGCCCGGCATGCGCAAGCGGCTATTGGAGAAGAAGTGACCCGCGATGTCGTGACCGGCGAAGCGGCTCCGCCTGTTCTGGCCCGCTTGCCGGCGTCGCGACTGCTGGCCTACGGCGGGCTGGGTCTGCCGCTTGCCATGGCGGCACTGCCGATCTACGTCCATGTACCCAAGTTCTACGCCGATACGCTGGGGTTGAGCCTTGCCAGCATCGGCTTCCTGCTGCTGCTTGCCCGCGCATTCGATGCGATCCAGGATCCGCTCCTGGGCTATTGGAGTGATCGCTCGCGCCAGTCCGGGCGCGGACGCGGGGTCTGGATTGGGGTGGGCGCGCCGCTGCTTGCGCTCGGCATGATCGGTCTGTTCGTGCCGCCCGCGTTGTCAGCCACCGGCCTGTCGGTATGGCTGGTGGCCATGCTGCTTATTGTCTACACCGCGTACAGCATGATCACCATCAGCTATCAGGCGCATGGTGCCGAGATGAGCAGTGACCCGAACGAGCGCACGCGCATCGTCTCGTTTCGCGAAGGCTTGGGTCTGGTGGGCGTTTTCCTCGCCGCGGCGTTGCCGGAAGTGCTCTCCAAGGTCAGTGGCCCACGCGATGGCTTTGCCCAGTTCAGCTACATGTTCGGCCCGCTGGTGGTCATTCTGGCGTTGGTCATGATGCGTGCATCGCCGCCTGCGGTCACCACGCATGTCAGCGATGAACGGCGAATATTCGCAGTGATGGGAAAGCCATTCGGCAATCCGAGCTTCCGGCCCCTGCTCTGGATTTTTGTCATGAACGGCATTGCGGCATCCATCCCGGCAACCTTGGTGCTGTTCTTCATCGAGGATGCCATCCAGCGCCCTGATCTCACCGCGCACTTCCTCATCGCCTATTTCGCTGCGGGTGCTGTCGGCATGCCGCTGTGGGTGCAACTCTCCGCGCGCATCGGCAAGGGGCGGGCCTGGTTGTGCGGAATGATCCTGTCGATTGCCGCGTTTGTCTGGGCATTTTTGTTGGGGCCGGGTGATGCGGCCGCCTTCTTTGCGATCTGCATCATGTCGGGCCTCGGTTTGGGTGCTGATCTGGCCCTGCCGCCGTCGATTCTTGCAGACGTGATCGATATCGATGAGCGTGCGGGCAAAGGCCGCAACGAAGGCGCGTACTTCGGATTATGGAATCTGGTGACCAAGGGCAATCTGGCCCTGGCTGCCGGTATCGCGCTGCCGCTGCTTGGCTGGCTGGGCTATGTGCCGAAGGGCGTACACACGGCCGAAGTGTTGACCGCACTGGCGGCGGTCTATGCGCTGGTGCCCTGCGTGCTGAAGGCGGGTGCCGTGTTCCTGTTGTGGCGTTCGCCGTTCTTCTCCTCACCTTCAAAGGAAATCGCATGAAGCGACTGTTTGTATTGCTGCTCGTGTGCCTGCTGGCCGGTTGCGCGACGGTGGACATCAAGGATTACGCGGCCGAGCAGCCGAAGCTCGACCTGAAGCAATATTTCAACGGCACGATCGATGGCTGGGGCATGGTGCAAGACCGCTCGGGCAAGGTGACCCGCCGGTTCCATGTCGTGATCGACGCGAAGTGGACGGGTGAAACTGGTGTGCTCGACGAGAGCTTCCAATGGTCCGATGGCAAGGCCGAGAAGCGCATCTGGACCATCAAGAAGAACGGTGACCAGTACGTCGGCACCGCAGGGGACGTAGTCGGCATGGCCGCCGGTGAGGCAGTGGGCAATGCGCTACGCTGGAAGTACGTGCTGGCCCTGCCCGTGGACGGCTCGACCTATCACGTGGACATGGATGACTGGATGTATCTCATCGACAAGGACACGCTGGGCAACAAGACGCAGATGAGCAAGTTCGGCGTGCATCTGGCGGAGATCACGATTTTCTTTCGGAAGCGGTGATGTGGGTTTGGTGATGGGTGATTTGAACCCCCCTTTGCAAAAGGGGGGCAGGGGGGATTTCTGCGAAAGCCGATTCAGAATGCGAATGTTCGCAGAGTGAAATCCCCCTCAATCCCCCTTTTTCAAAGGGCACCGACGAAATCCCCCTCAATCCCCCTTTTTCAAAGGGGGAAGCACTTCGAGCGATGACGCTCAGAACACTGAGAGAGACAGGACACAACATGGCACTCAACAAACCCATCACCCAATGGAAAGGCCTCCGGGTCTGGATCATCGGCGCATCCACCGGCATCGGCGCATCGCTGGCCGACGCTTTGCACGCACGTGGCGCGAAGGTGGCGTTGTCCGCCCGCCGTGTGGAACCGCTTGAGGCCATGGTGCAGCGCTACGGCACCGACCACGCGATCGCGCTTCCGCTCGACATCGTGAAGCTGGACACGATCACGGCTGCCCATGACAAGCTCGTCGCCGCCTGGGGCGGATACGACCTTGCCATCTTCATGGCCGGCGACTACAAGGCCATGCGCGCCTGGGAAATCGATCTGGAGGTCGCGCGCAACATGATCGACATCAACCTCAACGGCTTCTACAACAGTCTGTCGTTGGTCGTGCCGCAGCTCATGAAGCAGGGCAAAGGCGGCGTGGCGCTGGTGTCCAGCGTGGCCGGCTATCGCGGCCTGCCCAAGAGTCTCGTCTATGGGCCGACCAAGGCGGCACTCATCAATCTCGCCGAGACCTTGTATCTCGACCTGCAGCCGCGCGGGCTCGATGTGTACGTCATCAATCCGGGTTTCGTGAAGACGCCGCTCACCGCGCAGAATGACTTCACCATGCCGCACCTCATCACGCCGGAAGAAGCAGCTACATCGATCATTGCAGGCTTCGAGGATGGCGACTTCGAGATTCACTTCCCCAAGGCGTTCACGCGCCAGCTCAAGTTCCTGCGTCTCCTGCCGTACAAGCTCTATTTTGCCGCCGTGAGGAAGGCAGTGAAGTGATGAAGACGGTCGATGAGCTGGTCACGTACTTCGAGACACTGACACCAGCTGCCGTCGCGGACATGGCCGAGTTCTATACCGAGGAGGCGTATTTCCGCGATCCGTTCAACGAGGTCACCGGACTTGCGAATATTCGCCCCATCTTCGATCACATGTTCGAGGCGATGCATGCGCCGCGCTTCGTCATTCTGGAGCGGGTGATACAGGGCGACAGTGTCGTGCTGACCTGGGACTTCACGTTCCGCATCAAGCGGTACCAGCCCGAGGTCAAGCAAACCATCCACGGCCTGTCATTGCTGAAGCTCGCAGCCGATGGCCGCGTGCGCTGGCATCGCGACTACTGGGATGCGGCGGGAGAGTTGTACGAGAAGCTGCCTGTCGTTGGCGCGTTGATGCGCTGGCTGAAGCGGAAGATGGGTTAGCGTGCCCAAGTCACCTACTTGGGGGAAGCAGAATTCGCATTGGCTGGTTTTGGAATCAAGTATTTGAGCCGACGAGATTGGATGTCGTACTTGGCAACGTATTTTCTCATTCCGACGTACAGGGTATTGCCGTCTGGGCTGAGCACAGATGAGTTGGGGTAAAGCCTATCCCACGGCAGGTTTCGAACTATGTGCTCCATCTTCAGGTCGAGCGTGACTTTGGCAATCGAGTCTCGAAGGACAATCAGCATCGAACCGTCTGGCACCAAGGCCACAGTGATTGGAGCGGAAGGCAATGTAAGCAACGTCCGAACCTGCCATTGGACCGTGGCCGGCCTGAAAATTTCAATGAGCGACCCTCTGGACGTGGTCAAGTGGGAGAGCCCTTCAATTCCCAAGTTCCGACCGTTCAGCCTGAAAAGCTCAACTATCTGGTGATCTGATATCCGATAGTTTTGTTGGCCATCCGGGCTGATCCAATAGAGTCCTGCGCTGAATTCGCCGCCATTGAATCCTACGATCCAGCCGCTCTCGACCCCTTGGACGGCGTGAGCGCCGTAGAATAGATCCGCCTTGGCCGAGAACGGGATCTTACTTGCCCGCTCCCTTTCTGATTCCTGCTGAGAGAATGGCTTTGCCACTGGTTTTCCATTTTCAATGCCCACGCTCCATGCAAAGGGGGAGTGGTTGGCAATTGCTTCCCATTTTTCGTTGCCCATGAGTCGTGAAAGCGGCGGACCAGATGCTTCAATCCATTCTGACAATTCAGTTGAATGTTTGAAAGATTGTTTCTCAACTGTTGCTTCTTGGGACGAGGCTGTTTCTACAAAGGAAAAGCCAATCATCAAGAGGCAGCCAAAGATTGCAGCAGGGTGCATTGCTGTCGAATTCCTAATTGGGCAAAGCGAGCCGTTCCAGCACCACTAACCACCCCGGAATCGGCACCCCGGCTTCCTTGCGGATCGGCGTTTCCACCGCATTGGTGATGCTGAAGCCGTGTTCCGCAGCGAGGCGCTCGATGTACACCTTCGATTGCGCAAACCGGCTGGTCTCGCGCAGCATGTAGTCGCTGCCTTCCAGCAGCTCGATCGAAAAGCCGAAGCGGCCACCTTGGCGCAGCACGCGCGCCACTTCTGCGAATATTCGCGAGAGATCGCCCACATAGACGAACACGTCCGTTGCCGCAACGACGTCTGCAGACTGCGCCGGTTCGTCTGCCAGGAACTGGGTGAGCTCTGCCTGTACCACGCGTTGGTAGGCGCCGCTTTCACGACAGCGCTCCACCATGGCGGCAGCCAGGTCGGCGCCGATGATGCTGCGCGCGCGGCTTCGGATCGCCTTGCCGAAGAGACCTGTGCCGCAACCGAGGTCGATCACATCAACCGGGTCGCGAGTGGCCAGCCATGGCTGCAGCAGCGTCATCAGTTCAGCGGGAATCTGGTAGCCCAGTGTGTCGACAAGATGAGACTCGAAGCGCGGTGCCAGGTCGTCAAAGACCTTCTGCACGAACACATCGGGTGCGGCCGCGGGTGATTCCCCGCGCAGTGCTGCGAGGGCGAAACGTGCGGAGGCGTTGCCCGGTTGCACGGCGAGCAATGCTTCGAATTGGTTGGCCGCTTCCGCATGCTGGCCCAGCGCCTGCAACTGCTCTGCCAGATTCTGCAGCGCCTCGGCGAAGCTGGGTGCCAGTGACAGGGCCTTGCGGAAGGCGGCGACAGCCTCTTCGCGCCGACCCAGCCGTACCAGTGAGTTGCCCAGATTGTTGTAGGGCACGGCGAAGTCAGGGCGTACCTTTATGGCCTGCTGAAACAGATTCATCGCCTCGTCATGCCGCCCTTGCGCCTGCAACAGATTGCCAAGATTGTTGAGCGCTTCCAGGAAGGCCGGGCGCTGCACCAACGCTTGCCGGTAGCTGCGAATTGCGCCGTCGGTATCGCCGGATTGCGCCAGCGCGAGGCCCAGGTTGTAGTGTGCCTCGGTCAACATCGGATTGAGCCGGAGCGCATCCCGATAGCGTTTGGGCGACTCGGTTACCCTGCCCAACTGGTCAAGGAGGGTGCCGATCTGGAAGTGGATCATCGCGTTGCCACGATCGCGTTCCAGCGCCTGCTGCATGGCGGCCAGCGCGGTGGTGGCATCGCCACGCATCGCGGCACTCATGCCGGCGGCGTAGTGCACGTCGGCGTTGTGTGGAAACTGCTGGATGAGTGCCTGAATCAGCGACTCGGCCTGATCAGCGTTGCCATCATTAAGTAGTTGCGCCGCCTGCCGCAGGGCTTGGACCGCCTGCGGCGGGAGGGCAACGGACATGGGTCAGGCCTTCGTTGGTGCGGTCGTGATGTACTCGAATGATTTCACCACACGGCTCACGCCGGCGGTGGTGCGAGCGATCTCGGCAGCGGCATCCCCTTCAGCCTGGGTCACGATGCCCAGCAGGTAGACCACGCTGTTCTCGGTCACGACCTTGACATGGTTGGGTGACACTTTGCCGTTGCCGATCAGGCGGGCCTTGACGTTGCTGGTGACCAGTCCATCGCTGCCGCGGGTGGCCAGCGAGGTGTTCCCGGCCACGGCGAGCTCGTTGGTGACGTTGCGCACGCTGGGCACACCGCGAACGATCTCCTCCATTTGCTTCTTCGCCTCCTCGCTGGGTGCCTGGCCGACCAGCAGCACCGTCAGGTTGTAACTCACCGCGATCACATGGGCGTCCTTGAAGCGCTCCCGGATGCGCGAGGACGCTTTCCATTCGATGCTTTCGTCCTCCAGCTGGAAGCCGGGTGTACGACGGTCATCCACGACGAGCGCTGCGCCGACGATGCCGGTGGCAGCCAGCGTGAAGCAGCCGGACAGGAGCGGGGTGACCAAGGCGATGAAAATCAGGGTGGCGTAACGGGTCAGACGCATGGCGAACCTCCGATTAATGTGGACTGAATCGACGCGCATTCTACGCCTTGCACGTGTCGGGCTGATCCGTGGATCCTCTGCACAGGCCTCAGGCGCTGAACGCATCGCGGATCCATTCGATGCGAGCCGGGTCGAGTGCATCCATCGCGACCACATCGAAGCGGCAGGGAGGCTGCTTCCCCAGACCCGCGAGATAGTGCTGCGCGGCGATGATGATGCACTGCTGTTTGCGACTGGCTACACTTTCTGCAGCGCTGCCAAAGCCCTTGTGCGTACGCAGCCGCACTTCGACGAAGACCAGCGCAGTGCCATCTTGCATGATGAGATCGATTTCGCCGCCACGACAGCGATGGTTGCGTGCAACCACCTTGAGACCGCGACCGGCGAGAAATTGTTCCGCCAAGGCCTCGGCCTGGGCGCCGGGTGTGCTACTCAACCTTGGCGTAGGGCGTCGGCCGCCCGTCGCGGAATTCGGTCGGTGTGAGACTCCGCAGCACCTGGCCGGAGGAGTCCAGCCTCAGCTTGCCCGTCACGCCATCAGACGGCACCTTTTGCATCTCGCGAGTTTGCATCAGCGCAATACGCCAGGCATCAATGCCCAGCGCATACAACCGTTCTTGTTCGATGCCGGTGGTAGCGGGCGGACGCGGATACACCATCACCGCCGGATGGTCCGGCTGCACGAACCAGGGCATGTCGAGAAAGCGCACACCATCCATATCCACGTTCGTGACCGCATCTGCACGCGGATCGATGGACATGGTCGTGGCATAGGCCGTCATCCAGATCGGCACATACGGCCGCACCGTGCGCGCACCAGTGACGTCGGTTGCGATGAACACCATGTCGTTACGCAGGTTTTCCAGCTTTGGCCGGATGCCTTGCGCCGCCGCGATATCGCCGCCGAACGGGATGCGCAGGACAATCTGTCCGCCGAGCCGCGTCCATTCCTTTTCGAAGGCATCCTGAATGCGTTTGGCCAATCCCCCGCTGCCGTGAATCACCGTGGCCAGCTTGGCCCCTTCGCTCTGGGCAAGCTGTGCCAGGAGGCGTGCTTCCTGATCCAGACCGAGTGAAATGAAATGGAAACGTGGCGAGACCGATGCATCCGGCGTATTCAATGCCAGCATGGGCAGATCCTGCTGGCGCAGACTCTGGCGCGCGAGGACGGTGGCGCCATCCCGCGTGAGGCCGCCGACAATCAGCACCGCGCCTGCATTCAGCGCAGTGCGAATATTCGCAGTGAGCCCGGCATCCTCGTCTTCCGCGCTGTAGACCCGCACGGGCAGCGTGCCCTTGGTTTCCGCTGCAGCGCCGGCCAGAAAGCCCTGTTGCACACTATCCGCCACGGAGCCGAATGCCGGTGATGCGGTCGGAAGGAGGAGCGCGATGTGTTCGCGCGGTGGCGGTGGCGGAGCCTTGGCATCCGTTGCCGTCGGCAGCGTGTCTGGCTGGATGGGTACGGGTGTCTGGGGCGTCGGCTGCGTGGTTCGCGACTCGGTCACATCCACCGGCCGCTGTGCAGGGGGGGCGGCGCAGGCGCACAATAGCGCCGCCAGACCTATCCACAAACCATGTCGAATTCCGCTGCAGCGCATCCTGACCATCCGAAAGTGAAGTCGCCCGCATTATATGTGGTCGCGACACCCATCGGGAATCTGGGCGACATCACCCAGCGCGCGCTCGACGTGCTGCGCGGCGTCGACGCCATCGCGGCAGAGGACACGCGCCACAGCCGCGTGCTGCTGGACCACTTCGGCATCAGTACGCGAATATTCGCAGTGCATGAGCACAATGAGCGCGCCGGCGCGGCGGGCATCGTCAAGCTGCTCGACCAGGGCCGGGCCGTGGCACTCATCACCGATGCCGGCACGCCGGCCGTGAGCGATCCGGGCGCGCAGGTGGTGAACGCGGTGCGCGAGGCGGGGCACACGGTGGTGCCCATCCCGGGCGCCAGTGCGCTCACTGCGGCGCTCAGCGTGGCGGGCATTTCAGCCGGGCCGGTGACGTTTTGCGGCTTCCTGCCGGTGAAGGGCGGCCAGCGCCGCACGTGGCTTGATGCGCATCGCCACGATGTTGCGGCGCTCGTCTGCTATGAGTCGCCGCATCGCATACTGGAAACATTGGAAGACATCGTCGCGGTGCTGGGCGAGGCGCGGCCCATCGTCATCTGCCGCGAGCTCACCAAACGGTTCGAGACCATTCTCGCCGGTGGTGCGGGCGAGCTGCTCTCACGGGTACGTGACGACACTGACCAGCAGCGCGGAGAATTTGCGCTGGTCATTCATGGCGCGCCAGTGCAGGATGACGCTGGAGCCGTTGATGCGGAACGCGTGCTCGGCATTCTGCTGGCGGAGTTGCCGACGAAACAGGCGGCTGCTCTGGCGGCAGACATTACCGGTCGCAAAAAGAATGAGCTTTACGAACTCGCGCTGCGATTGAAGCGCGAAGGTGCAGAACCCACTGAATGACCCAGCCGTATACCTTTCCACCGCTCCTGACACCGACCCATGCAAGAACTGACCCTGATTCAACCTGACGACTGGCACCTGCATCTGCGCGATGGACAAGCCATGGCGGCCGTCCTGCCTGATACCGCCATGCGCTTCGGCCGCGCCATCGTCATGCCCAACCTTAAGCCGCCCATTACCACCGTCACAGCGGCTGCCGAGTATCGGGATCGCATCCAGTCCGCGCTGCCGTTGGGCTCACGCTTCGAGCCGCTGATGACGCTCTACCTCACGGACAACACCACACCCGAAGAAATCAGGAAGGCCAAGGCGTCCGGATTCGTGCATGCAGTGAAGTACTACCCGGCCGGGGCCACGACCAACTCTGACGCGGGTGTCACGAATATTCGCAAGTGCGATGCTGTGTTCGATGCAATGCAGGCAGTCGGCATGCCGCTGCTGCTGCATGGCGAGGTCATCGATGGCGACGTTGATGTATTCGACCGCGAAGCTGTGTTCATCGAGCGCCACCTGAAGCCGCTCGTGGAGCGCTTTCCCGGGCTGCGCATCGTGCTGGAGCACATCACCACATCGCAGGCGGCCGAGTTCGTGACCGCTGCTGGACCGAACGTTGCGGCCACCATCACTGCGCATCACCTGCTCATGAATCGCAATGCCATCTTCAAAGGCGGATTGCGCCCGCACCACTACTGCCTGCCCGTGCTGAAGCGCGAGACGCATCGCCTGGCGCTGGTCAACGCCGCGACCAGCGGCAACAGCAAGTTCTTCCTCGGCACCGACAGCGCGCCGCACCCGAAGAGCACCAAGGAGTCGCAATGCTGCGGTGCTGGGTTGTACACCGCGCATGCCGGCATCGAGCTGTACGCTGAACTCTTCGCTGGCGAGAAAGCGCTCCCCAGGCTGGAAGGCTTCGCCAGCCGTCACGGCCCGGCGTTCTATGGCCTGCCAGTGAACGATTCGCGCGTGACGTTGATCGCCGAAGCGTGGAAGGTGCCGGAGCGACTGCCCTTCCTCGACAACGATCCGCTCACGCCGATGCGCGCGGGGGAGGAGATTGGTTGGCGGTTGGCGCGGTGAGCCTGGCCTGGCGTGAGGGTTGCGCACTGGTGGCGCATCCGGCATTCGCTTCGGTCCGCGAGGCTTGGCAAACAGTTGATGCAGCGACCTGGCCAGAGTTGCCCGCGTTGAATGCCTTGATCGAGGGACACGCGAATATTCGCAATGCGCCGATGCGTTTTGTGGCGCCTGCTGGCGACGCGTCTGCCGCCAACTATGAGCGCGGTATCGCCATCAGCGGAGAAATCCCGACTCGCAACAACTGGCACGACCTGTTCAATGCCTTGGCATGGGCAAGCTGGCCAGACGCCAAGGCTGCGATTTCAGAGATGCACCTTCGGCACATCGAAGCCAACCTGGATTCGGCTGCGCGTGGCCCCGTACGCGACGCACTGACGCTTCTCGACGAAAGTGGTGCGGTGGTGATTGGTGATCCACCAATGCTAGATGCAATTCGAGGGTTTCGCTGGCGCGAGGTCTTTGTTGAGCGCCGCGACGATTGGGGAAAGCGTACGTCGGTGCTGCTGTTCGGCCACGCTTTAATGGAGCAGATGCTGAATCCGCGGATTGGATTGACGGCGAAATGCGTGCTGCTGGAAGCGGAAACCGTTTTTAACAACGTCGATGCACGCCTTGCAGCCTACCTTCTCAACCCGGCGAATATCCGCACTCCTCGAGATCTGCATCCGCTGCCCGTCCTCGGCATTCCCGGCTGGGACGCGCGCAATGAATCCCCGGATTTTTACGACAACACGGACTACTTCCGCCCCGGCAGATTGCGCGACCAAAAGAGTGAGCCCAACGCCGACGCGTAGAATGCGAGGCGGAAGCAGACCGGATGGTCGCTGTGCGCTAGTCGTACAGAGGAAAGTCCGGACTCCAAAGAGCGGGATAGTGGGTAACGCCCATCCACCGTGAGGTGAGGATCAGAGCAACAGAGACGAGCCAGTTAAGTCTGGGTGAAACGGGCAATCTCTATCCGGAGCAATACCAAATAGGCAGGCATTGAGGCGGCTCGCGGAGCCTGCGGGTAGGTAGCTTGAGGCGCACGGTAACGTGCGTCCCAGAGGAATGACCGTCATAGCACGCAAGTGCCGTAACAGAATCCGGCTTACAGGTCTGCTTCCACATATTCGTATAGTTTTGCACCGGCATTCATGGCGCAGCTACTTTGCACGGCTTCTCTTGGAGGTCTTGCCGTCGTCTGCGCTCACAAATCCGATAGGACGCTTCGGCGTCTCGGGCGGCGTCATCAGTTCGCGCAATGTCTCGATGATGCCCGCGCCCGCTCTTCAAGGTCACAGAATGTGACCTTAAAGCATCCCATTCTGTCGAGGTGGGCGTGAACATGAAATCGGCTGGAAACTTGGCCGAGTTGCGCTTCACGGGCTGATCGAACTGCTTGGTATGCATTGCTCATATTGGTGCATTTGCAGTTTTCAGCGTTGCAAAGGTCATAGGAATCGCGACAAATCACTGTTTGGCCAGCCATTTGCTCAACCAGCTCATCTCTGAGAGTAACGCGCTACGCTCGGTGCCGATGTTTGAGCGCGCCCGCGTTTCAAGTTTCTTGCGAAAACAGTCAGTTAGGAAGATTTGGTCCTGATGCAACACGGCATTGAGGAATCTTGTGCGACCGATTCGAAAGTACCGTTTGGAAGTCCCGTTTCCGCAGAACTCTGCTTCCACGCCGCGAGCGTAGGATTTGTAATCGTGGGGTTCTGCGCCAAGGATGGACATGTCAATGTCCAGCATCTGGTCGAGATCATTGTCGGTGCCCAAAGACTGGTGCTTTGCCGTTGCCAGTATCAAGTGCGAAACGTACAAGATCTCTTCTTTGGGCAAGAGTGAGGTCTGCCGCAGCGTTTCGGCAGCAAGTTCGGCGCTGCGCTGTTCGTTGTCCTTCCTTCCCGCGATGTAGACCGCGTCGTGAAACGCCAAAGCCAGCAGAACAGGGCGCGGCCGAGCAAACTCAAGTTGCGCAAACCAATTCGCACAGGCCTGAATGTGCGACCAGTTGTGGTAATGGCGCCCATTGGCAGCGTAGGCCCGTTGGGCGGCCAACCAAGTTTCCGCTCTGGTGTCACGGAAACACTCTGAATCGATATCATGAGGAAAGCCCAGCGTTAGTGCTAACGGGTGCCATTCATCTTCGGAATCTAATGTTTGACTCACTATTTGGTCGAGTTTTCTTTTCACCAAGCCGACATCATATTCCGTGCCTCAAAGATGAGTTGCTGTTGAACGGCAAATGGGGACCGATACAAGTCTGGCGCCAGCGATCTCTCGATTCAGCCGGAAACTTAACCCCCAGCCTCTGCGTATTGCGTTTTCTCGGCGGGAGGGGCAGGGCAGAGCTCGCAACACTTGATCCTTTGGACCGGCTCCAGCCCATGAATGCAGAGGTCTGGACAGTCAATCCCCCTGGCTTTGGTTGCTCAGCCGGCCCCACAGGATTTGCCCACTACGCAGTATCGGCCGAAGTCGCACTCAATGCAGCACGTGCAAGGCTTGACTGTCCACTTTGGGTGGCCGGCAAGAGTATCGGCACATTGGCAGCATTGCATGTCGCCGCGAGGTGGCCTGTCGAGGGCTTGATACTCAGGAATGTGACGCCATTGCATCAATTGCTAGCGCGTCAAAGTGCTTCGTGGGCAAAGGTGCTTCCGAAGTACCTTTCCAGAAAGGTGCCTAAAACACTGGATGCCTTTGCGAACGCCGCCCTGGCGACGGCGCCCGCGCTATTTATAATCTCCAAGAATGACGTTATATCGCCAGCAGTTCTTCAGCATGAAGTCGCAGATGCGTACCTTGGTCCATGCACCAGGCTTGAGGTTGCGGGTGGGCATGATGAGCGACAGTTTCGCGCTAACGATGAGGCGCTCTATCGGGCAAAGCTAAGTGATCTGTTCGTTTCAAATACAGGGAGCGGCAACATCCTGGGTTGAACCTCACCCTTTACTTTCACTCCCACCGCTACCCCATTAATTTTCCACAGTTTTTTCCACAAGGAATTCTTCTCAAGAATCCAACGTAAGTCCTTGTCACATAACAAAAAAATCCCTCCAGCCCGCTTGACCGCGGGTTTTTTTCTGCCTATAGTGTCCACAAGTGGGAAAAAGTGGGAGAGATGGATGGTTGGGCGTTTCCTGAGAGGAAAGGCTCGGCTGTCCGGTTTTTGCATGGTGGCCTCGGTGGGATGGCCGGCCGTGAACAAGGGGCAGGAGGAACAGGGTGTTTCAAGGGGCGTCTCAGCTGAATCTGGATGCGAAGGGCCGACTGGCAGTGCCGACAAAGCACCGCGAGCCGTTGGCCATGCCGGGCGGCGGGCGTCTTACGCTGACTGCGCATCCGCACGGCTGTCTGCTCCTGTACCCCGCGCCCGCCTGGGAACCTATCCGCCAGAAGGTGCTGGCCTTCCCCTCGACCGATCCGACTGCCAGCGTGTGGAAGCGCATTCTCGTGGGCTTTGCCGAAGAATTCGCGCTGGACAACGCCGGCCGCATCCTCGTCTCGCCGGAGCTCCGTGACTTCGCGCATATCGACAAGCAGGTCATGTTCGTGGGCCAAGGCACGCATTTCGAGATATGGAGTCTCGAGGCCTGGAAGGCGCAGCTCGACCGACTGGTCAACGGGGGCTCGCCCCAATTGCCACCCGGCATGGAGAGTTTCTCGCTGTGAGCGGCACCACTCTCCAACATGTCACCGTCCTACTCAATGAAGCCGTCGCCGCCCTTGCCCCCAGAGAAAACGGCATCTATGTCGACGGTACCTTCGGCCGGGGCGGTCACAGCCGGCTGATCCTCTCGCGTCTCGGCCCCACGGGACGACTGTTCGCGTTTGATCGCGACCCCGCCGCGCATCTGTCTGCTCCTAATGAGCGGGCTTTCCTCGATGCGCGCTTTGAACTCATCCACGAATCGTTTGGCGGCATGGCCGAAGCGCTCGCCCGGCGCAACGTCGACCAGGTGGATGGTGTGTTGCTGGACCTGGGGGTCTCCTCGCCCCAGCTGGATGACCCCGATCGCGGATTCTCGTTCCGCCATGACGGGCCGTTGGACATGCGCATGGACACCACGCGCGGCATCAGTGCCGAAGAGTGGCTGGCTACAGCACCCGAAGAAGAAATCAGGGAGGTTATCCGTGAGTACGGTGAAGAACGGTTTGCTAAACAGATTGCAAGAGCGATTGTTGCGGCAAGGCAGCGCGGACGTATTCGGCGGACCGGCGAACTTGCCTCGCTCGTGGGCGAAGCGGTCCGCACGCGCGAGCCGGGGCAGCACCCCGCGACCCGCAGCTTTCAGGCTATTCGGATTTTCATCAATCAAGAGCTTGAAGAGCTCCAGATAGTCCTGCCGCAGTGCGTGAAGCTGCTGAAGCCCGAGGGCCGCCTCGTGGTGATCAGCTTTCACTCGCTGGAGGACCGCATCGTGAAGCGCTTCATTGCGCATGAGGCGAAGGCGGATCATCTGCCGGAGCGGCTGCCTGTGCGTGCGGGCGAGGTGAATGTCGCGCGCCTTGCTGCCGTGGGCAGGGCAGTGAAGCCCTCCGATGCCGAGGTGTCTGCCAATCCCCGGTCGCGCAGCGCGATCATGCGCGTGGCGGAGCGCACGCACGTCGGCACCAACGCAAACGCAGGGGCGGCCGCATGACGAACTGGTCGCGACTCAATGTCGTGCTGCTGCTTGTGCTCATCGGCTGCGCGCTGTCGGTGATCACGTCGCAGCATCAGGCGCGAAAACTCTTCATTGCCATGGAGAAAGAGCAGGACAGCGCCCGCAAGCTGGACCAGGAGTGGCGCGAGCTGCAGCTGGAGAACCAGACGCTGGCCAAACCGAAGCGCATTGAAGAGAAGGCGCTGAGCGAGCTCTCCATGCGCACACCCGAACCGGGCAAATCCGCCGTCGTGGTGCTGGAAGCGAAGCAATGAACCACGCCTCCCATTCCAACAAGCGGGTGAATCCTGCGCTGCAACTGAAGCTGCAGGGCTGGCGCGCGCGCGTGCTGATCATTCTGCTCCTCACAGGCTTCGCGACGCTGGGTGCAAGAGCCTTCTATCTGCAAGGCCTCAACACGGAATTCCTGCAAGCCAAGGGTGAGGCACGCTTTACCCGCGTGGTGGAGATGCCGGCGTCGAGGGGGCCGATCCTGGATCGCAACGGCGTGCCATTGGCCATCAGCACGCCGGTGGAGTCGATCTGGATCAGCCCATCGGAGGTCGAGCTCACTGTCGAAGAGAAGAAGCGTCTGGCCAAGGCGGTGGATCTGGATGTGAAGGACATCGACGCCAAGATTGCGGATGCGGACAAGACATTCGTCTGGCTGAAACGCCAGCTATCGCCCGAGCAGGCGGCCAAGGTGATGGCACTGAAGATCCCCGGCGTATTCCAGCAGCGCGAGTTCCGCCGCTTTTATCCGCAGGGTGAAGTGATGGCGCATGTCATCGGCTTTACTGGCTTGGACGACAACGGGCAGGAAGGTATCGAGCTCGCGCTGCAGCAGAAGCTCGCCGGACAGGCGGGCAGCCGTCGCGTCATCAAGGACCGGCGTGGCCGCATTGTGGAAGACATCCAGCACCTCAAGGCACCGCGGGATGGCGCGCCGCTGACGCTCTCGATCGACCACAAGCTGCAGTACATCGCGCACAAGGAATTGAAGGACGCTGTCGCCCTGCATCGCGCCAAAGGCGGCGCGGCCGTCGTGCTGGATGCGCACACGGGTGAAGTGTTGGCATTGGTGAACCAGCCCGACTACAACCCCAATAATCGCGCGTCCAAGACGGGCGCGCAGACGCGTAACCGCAGCGTTACCGATGTGTTCGAGCCCGGCTCCACGTTCAAGCCCTTCGCCGTCGCCGCCGCGCTGCAGGCGGGCAGCGTCAAACGCGACACGGTATTTCAGACCGGCAATACCTGGATGGTGGGCACCAATACCATCACGGACTCGCATCCGCGTCCGTCAATGACGGTGGCGGAGATCATCCAGAAGTCGTCCAACATCGGCACAGCCAAAATGGCGTTGCAGTTGCCGGCCGAACAATTGTGGACACTCTACAGCGGGCTCGGCTTTGGTGCGCCGCCACAGACCGGGTTCCCGGGTGAAGCCAGTGGGCGGCTGCGTGCATGGAAAGGCTGGAAGCCCATCGAGCAGGCCACGATGTCGTATGGATACGGCCTCAATGTGAGCCTGCTGCAGCTGGCGCGCGCCTATACGCTATTCACCAACAACGGACAGCTGTTGCCGGTGACGTTTCAAAAGCGTGCCGACATGACCAACGCGTCGCTGCCGATCGGCAGACAGGTCATCAAGCCTGAAACAGCGGAGCTGATGTCGGCCATGCTGGAGACCGTGACGCAGCCCGGCGGCACGGCGACCAAGGGTCAGGTGCCGGGCTACCGCATGGCGGGCAAGACCGGCACCGCGCGGAAACTCGTCAACGGGCGCTATGTGGATGATCAGCACGTCGCGTTCTTCTGCGGCTACGGCCCGGTGAGCGATCCGCGCTTCATCATCGCTGTCTCGATCGACGAGCCGGGTGCGGGCAAATACTACGGCGGCGATGTCGCAGCGCCGGTGTTCGCCGGCATCATGGCGGGTGCGCTGCGCAATGCCAACGTGCCGCCGGACGCGGAGACCAGCGGCATTTTGCGCAGGGCGAACGTGGACCCGGCAGATGGTGGCAAGACCGCCGTGGCGGTCAGGGAGCGCGGATGATGAGCGCGCTGCATCCCGCCTTCGATCCGGCGTCCGCCCATCCTGCGGCCCAATGGCTTGCAAGCGGGCTCGCCAATGCGAATATTCGCGACATCACCTCAGATAGCCGCGCAGCCCATCCGGCCTGTGCCTTCGCTGCCTATCCGGGTGAACTGACCGACGGCAGAAAGTTCATCGCTGATGCCATCGCGCGGGGCGCACCGGCCATCCTGTGGGACCCGGAGGGCATGGACCAGCTTGCTGATTGCCCGGTGCCGTCGCTGCCCGTGCCGCGCCTGAAGGAATGCATCAGCCGCATCTCGGGTGACATGTTCGGCCGCCCGTCAGCGAACCTGTGGATGGTGGGTGTCACCGGAACGAATGGGAAGACCTCCACCAGCAACTGGATTGCTGAATCGATGGCTGATTGCGGACAGCATGTCGGCATCATGGGGACGCTCGGCATCGGCTTCCCCGGCGCGCTGGTGGAAAGCGGCAACACCACGCCGGATGCCATCGTGGTGCAGCGCGAGCTGCGCGACCTTGCGGCCGCAGGGGCAGTCGGCTGCGCGATGGAAGTGTCCAGCCACGGCCTCGCCCAGCACCGTGTCGATGGTGTGAAGTTCAATGTTGCGCTCTTCACCAATCTCACGCGCGACCATCTGGACTATCACGGCAGCATGGAGGCCTATGCTGCCGCCAAGGCAAGGCTCTTCACGTTCGCGGGCCTGAAGCATGCCGTGATCAATACCGACGATGCCTTTGGCCAGACGCTGGCGACAGATTGCGCAAAGCGTGGCATCCCTGTGCTGACCTATGGCATCGGCCAGGGCGACATCGCCGCAACCATCGAACACATGGATGGCGCGGGCTTTGTGCTGACGGTGCAGACACCCGGTGGCATTGCAAAAATTCGCAGTGGTCTGGTGGGCCAGTTCAACGTGCTCAATCTGCTGGGCGTACTGGGTGTGCTGCTCGCCGCCGGCATCCCGCTGGTGAAGGCAGCCGCAGCGATAGCAGCGCGGCGCCCTGTCGCAGGCCGCATGCAGGTGCTGGGCGGGCCGGGCGAGAACAAGCCGACAGTTGTCATCGACTATGCGCACACACCCGATGCGCTGGAGAAAGCATTGTTCGCGCTCAAGCCGACCGTGGCGGCGGGTCACCGCCTCTTCTGTGTGTTCGGCTGTGGCGGGGACCGTGATCGCGGCAAGCGCCCGATCATGGGCGAGATTGCATCGCGATTGGCGAACCGCGTGATCGTCACCAGTGACAACCCGCGCACCGAGCCTGCGCATCAGATTCTGGACGACATCATCGTCGGCATGGGTGGCGCAGGTGGCGCCGACCGGCTCGTCATCGAAGACCGGCGTGCTGCCATTTTCGCCGCACTGCGTGAGGCAGCGCCAGGCGACGTGGTGCTCATTGCGGGCAAGGGCCACGAGCCGTACCAGGACATCGCCGGCGTGAAGCATCCGTTCAGTGATCATGCTGTGGCGTCCGAGGCCCTCACCAAGTTTCCGCCGAAGGAGTCGGCATGAACGCCATGGACGCACTCTTCATGATGCAGGCAGCGGATGTGGCGTCTGCAGTGGGCGGCGAGCAGGTCGGCGGGGATGCGGGCCTGCGTGCGGACATTGCGCGCGTGGCGACGGACAGCCGAGCCATTCTGCCGGGCGACCTGTTCGTGGCGCTGACCGGCCCCACGTTCGATGGCCATGATTTCGCCATCAAGGCGGCCCAATCCGGTGCCACTGCGGTGATGGTCTCGCGCCGATTGCCGGACATCATGGTGGCGAAAACCATGGTGCCGCAGATTGTTGTTCCGGATACGCGATTGGCGCTGGGCCAACTGGCCCGGTGGTGGCGGCGTCGATTCGACATGCCCGTACTGGCCCTTACCGGCAGCAATGGCAAGACGACGACCAAGGAGATGCTGCGCGCAATCCTCATGGTCGAGACGGGCGACCCTGAATCGGTGCTGGCGACCGAGGGCAATCTCAACAACGACATCGGCATGCCGCTCACGCTGCTCAGGCTGCGCGCACATCACCGCTTCGCCATCATCGAGATGGGCATGAATCATCTGGGTGAAATCGACTATCTCACCCACCTGGCGGAGCCGGATGTGGCGTTGGTCATCAATGCCGGCACAGCGCACATCGGTGAGCTGGGCTCGCGTGAGGCCATCGCCCAGGCGAAAGGCGAAATCTACGCAGGGTTGCGGGCAGGCGGCAAGGCCGTGATCAACCTGCATGACCGTTTCGGCAGCTACTGGCAAGGCATCGTCGCCGCGATGCCCGGCATCCGACCCATCGGCTTCGGCATCCTGCCCGAGGATGACGTGCACGGTGCCATCCATCAGGACAGTCTCACCGTCACTTATGGCGGCGAAAGCCTGCGGGTTCGGCTCGCCGTGCCGGGCGAACACAATCTGCACAATGCACTGGCCGCCGCAGCAGGGGCTGTGGCACTCGGTGTGTCGCTTGCGAATATTCGCAAAGGGTTGGAGCAGTTCAGCGGCGTGCCCGGCCGCATGCAGACGCTGCAGGGCGACCACGGTGCGTTGGTCATCCACGATGCCTACAACGCCAATCCGGATTCAGTGCGCGCAGCCATCGATGTGCTGGCGGCGCGGCCCGGTAAACGCATTCTCGTGCTCGGTGACATGGGTGAGCTGGGGGCAGACGAGGCACGACTGCACGCAGAGATTGGCGACTACGTGGGGAGCGCGGGGCTCGATGGCCTCTTTGCCATCGGCAAACTGACCGAACACACGGTGATGCAGCTCGCCGCCAACGCTTGGCACTTCGATGATGTCGATGAGCTGGCCCTTGAGCTGCACAAACACATGGATGACAGCACCACAGTGCTGGTCAAGGGCTCGCGCTTCATGAAGATGGAGCGTGTCGTGGAACAGATCGCAGTCGGGTTCGATGCGGGTCCAATCGGGGAGATGCACTGATGCTGCTCGAACTGGCGGAGTGGTTGTCTCGAGACATCCGGGCATTCAATGTCTTCTCCTACATCACGCTGCGCACGGTGCTGTCGGCGATGACAGCGCTGGTGATCTCGTTCGTGATCGGGCCGTGGATGATCAAACGGCTCACCGAGTTGAAGATTGGTCAATCCGTGCGAGACGACGGTCCGCAGACGCACCTGGTCAAGGCCGGTACGCCGACGATGGGCGGAGCACTGATTCTGGTCTCCGTGGTGGTGACCACGCTGCTCTGGGGAGACTTGTCCAATCGTTACGTGTGGACCGTGCTTCTCACCACCATCGGCTTTGGCGCGGTGGGCTGGGTCGACGACTACCGGAAGGTGGTCTACAAGAATCCGAAGGGGCTGTCCGCACGCGCCAAGTTCTTCTGGCAGACCGTCATCGCGCTCATTGCCGTGTCCTATCTGGCGTACCAGGCGAATCTGCCGCAGCAGACAGAACTCATCGTTCCATTCTTCAAGACCATCGCGATCCCGCTCGGGGTGACCGGCTTCATCATTCTCGGGTTCTTTGTCGTGGTGGGCACCTCCAACGCGGTGAATCTCACCGATGGCCTCGACGGTCTCGCCATCATGCCGACCGTGATGATCGCAAGCGCACTCGCCGTGTTTGCGTACGTCTCCGGCAACGTGGTGTTCGCGAAGTACCTCAATTTTCCTTACATCGCGGGGTCAGGTGAGCTCTGCGTCTTCCTCGGCGCCATGGCTGGTGCCGGGCTCGCGTTCCTGTGGTTCAACGCCTATCCGGCGGAAGTCTTCATGGGCGATGTCGGCGCGCTGGCACTGGGTGCGGCGCTTGGCATCGTGGCGCTCATCGTTCGCCAGGAAATCGTGCTCTTCATCATGGCCGGCGTGTTCGTGGTGGAAACCCTCTCCGTGATCATCCAGGTGGCCAGTTTCAAGTTGACGGGCAAGCGCGTGTTCCGAATGGCGCCGCTGCATCACCACTTTGAGTTGAAGGGCTGGAAAGAGAATCAGGTCGTCGTGCGGTTCTGGATCATCACGATGATGCTTGTTCTGTTCGGACTGTCCACATTGAAGTTGCGCTGATGAATGCGAGAGCACGACGACTGGCGGATTTGGGCGAGGCTAACTTGCGTGAGCAAGTTAAGCGCTTGCGTGGCCGAGACCAGAATCTGCCAGTCAGGTTTTGGATCATCACGATGATGCTTGTTCTGTTCGGGTTGTCCACGTTGAAGCTGAGATAGAAGGGTGGACTGGCATGGCAAAAAAATTCTGGTACTTGGCCTTGGTGACACCGGACTGTCGGTCGTCCGGTGGGCCGCCCGCGCGGGTGCTCGTGTTCGCGTTGCCGATTCCCGAAGCACTCCTCCGGGATTGGCAGAGCTTGCTCGCGAGCATGCCGGCGTTGATGCCCATCTGGGTCCCTTCACCGACTCCCTATTTGGCGACGCCGAACTCACCATCGCGAGCCCAGGGGTGGCCATTGCAGGGCCCGCGTGTGACCCGGCCGTCGCGCGCGCAAAGGCAGCGGGGACGGAAATCATTGGGGATGTCGAGCTTTTCAGCCGCCTCCACCAGAGCCAGGGGAGGCCCGGCAAAGTGATCGCCATCACCGGCTCCAACGGAAAATCCACTGTCACAGCGATGGTGGGTGCGATGTGTCGCGCTGCGGGGTTGCGTACGGTTGTTGCTGGAAACATTGGCTTGCCGGTGCTGGACGCGCTTGCCGAAGTGGACACCGCAGCCGAGGTGAATGGCATGCCGGAGGTCTGGGTGCTGGAGCTGTCCAGTTTCCAGTTGGAGACCACGTCCACGTTGAAGCCGGATGCAGCTGCGATGCTGAACCTCTCGCAGGATCATCTGGATCGTTACTACAGCATGGCGGAGTATGCGGCCGCCAAACAGCGAATATTCGCAGATGCGACGGCGCAGGTATTGAACCGCGACGACCCGGCCAGCATGGCGATGCGCGAGGCGGGCAACCACGGCACGGGCAAGCGCGTGCTGACTTTTGGTCTTGACCACCCGCGGAGCAGAGACGAGTTCGGCCTGTGCGAAGGCAAGCAGGCGTTGTGCGAGGATCATGATGCCGTGATGGGGCTTGAAGCGCTGCCGCTGCCCGGTCTGCATAACGCCGCGAACGCGATGGCCGCACTGGCGCTCTGTCGCGCACTGGATCTGCCGATTTCTCCGCTCGTGGAGGGGCTGCGCACCTTTACCGGGTTGCCGCATCGCACCCGGCTCGTCGGGACGCATCAGGGCGTGCGCTGGTATGACGATTCCAAGGGCACCAATGTGGGTGCGACGGTCGCTGCCTTGAATGGCATGACCGAACCCGTGGTGCTGATCGCAGGTGGTGTGGGCAAGGATCAGGATTTCTCGCCGTTGCTGGACCCGGTGGTACGGCACGCTCGCGCCGTGGTGCTGATTGGTCGAGATGCCTCCCGCATCGAAGCCGTACTGGCGGGCCACGGCGTACCGCTGGTGCGCGCGATCAGCATGCAGGATGCCGTGCAACGGTCTGCAGAACTCGCTCGCGCGGGCGATGCCGTATTGCTCTCACCCGCGTGCGCCAGCTTCGACATGTTCGAGAACTACCAGCACCGCGGGCGAATATTCGCAGCGTGTGTGGAGCAGCTGTTGGGCGAAGGCGTGTTGCACTGATGCTCTACTCACCAGGTCACCCCTCGTCAGAAGTGGATCTGTCGCTGCTGTGGAGCACGGTGGTCCTGCTCGCCATTGGTCTGGTCATGGTGTACTCCGCGTCCATCGCCACGGCAGAGATGGCGAAAATCACCGGCTATCGGTCGCACTACTATCTGATGCGTCATGGCATGTTCATTGTCATCGGCATCGTCGCGGCAATCATTGCCTTTCAGATACCGGTGGCATGGCTGCAACGGGGCGCTCCTTACCTGTTCCTGTTTTGCATCCTGATGCTGTTGCTCGTGCTCATCCCCGGCATCGGCATCAACGTCAACGGGTCGCGTCGCTGGCTGCCTCTGGGCATCACCAACTTCCAGCCTTCCGAGCTGATGAAGGTGGCGGTAGTGCTTTACGCGGCCGACTACACCGTGCGGAAGGCTGCTTTCATGCAGGACTTCAAGCGCGGCTTCCTGCCCATGTTCGTCGTGATGTTCGTCGCCGGTGCCTTGCTGTTGATGCAGCCCGACTTTGGCGCCTTCGTGGTCGTGACCACCATCGCCATGGGCATCCTGTTCCTCGGTGGATTGAACTGGCGCCTCTTCGCCGGTCTCGTCCTGTTGCTGCTTTGCGCGTTTGTGGCGCTGATCCTGCTCTCGCCCTATCGGCTGCAACGCGTGCTGGGATTCATGGATCCGTGGGCCGACGCCTACGGCAAGGGCTATCAACTTTCGCATTCGCTCATTGCCTTTGGCCGCGGCGAGTGGTTCGGTGTGGGACTCGGCGGCAGCGTTGAGAAACTGTTCTATCTGCCCGAAGCGCATACAGACTTCCTCATGGCCGTGATCGCCGAAGAACTCGGGCTCATTGGCGTGCTGACTGTCATCGCACTTTTCGTCTGGCTGGTGTGGCGCGCGTTTCTGGTCGGGCGCCAATCCGCATCGCTGGAGCGCTACTTCGCAGCACTGGTGGCACAGGGCATTGCGCTCTGGGTGTCGGTGCAGGCCTTCATCAATATGGGCGTGAACATGGGGCTGCTCCCCACCAAGGGTCTCACGCTCCCGTTCCTGTCCTATGGCGGAACAGGCATCGTGATCAACTGTGTGGCGGTGGCGGTGCTGTTGCGCATTGACTATGAGAACAGAGCCCTGATGAGCGGGAGGCGAAGTTGAATCGCACCCTCCTCGTCATGGCAGCGGGCACTGGCGGGCACGTATATCCCGGCCTCTCCATCGCCGGCGAACTCGCCTCGCAGGGCTGGCGCATCGCCTGGCTCGGCACGCCGGACGGCATCGAGAACACGCTCGTCGCCAAGGCAGGTTATCCGCTGGAGCGCATCGCTTTCTCCGGCCTGCGCGGCAAAGGCTTGTTGCGCTGGTTGCTGTTGCCCCTCAACTTGCTGCGCGCTTTCTGGCAGTGCTGGCGCGTCATGCTCCGCGTGAAGCCTGACGTAGCACTGGGCATGGGCGGCTACGTCACCTTCCCCGGCGGCATGATGGCCGTGCTGTACGGCGCGCCGCTGGTCATACATGAATCGAACGCGGTGGCAGGTCTTGCCAATCGCGTGTTGGCGGTCATCGCGGATCGGGTGCTGGTCGGTTTTCCGAACGCTTACGACAAACCCATCAAGAACGCGTTGCCCAAACTGTTGCCGAAGCCGCGCCATCCAGAGTGGCTGGGTAATCCGGTGCGCGCCGACATCACTGCCCTGCCGCTGCCTGCGGAACGTTATGCCGGCCGCGCAGGCCCGCTGCGCGTGCTCGTGGTGGGCGGCAGCCTGGGCGCTGCGGGCATGAACAAGTTGGTGGTGGAGGCGCAGGCCGCGATGGCGATGGCGGATCGTCCGCAAGTGGTGCATCAATCCGGCGCCAAGCTCTTCGACGAACTCAAGTCGCTTTACGCTGCGAGCGATGTCGCGGCCGAGGTGTTGCCCTACATCGAGGACATGGCGACCCGCTATGCCTGGTGTGACGTGCTCATCTGTCGCGCTGGTGCCATGACGGTGGCCGAGGTTGCTGCTGCGGGTGTTGCGGCCATCTTCATCCCGTTGCCATACGCGGTGGAGGACGAGCAGTCGCACAACGCGGCATTCCTGGCTGATCAGGGCGCTGCATGCATCGCACAGCAGAAGGAGACTTCGCCGCAGCAACTGGCCGGTCTCATCCGCAGCCTCACGCGTGAAGCGCTGCAGGCCATGGCGGACAAGGCCCGCTTGTTGGGCAAGCCGGACGCGACGACGCAGTGCGCTGCAGTTTGCTCGGGAGTGGCGCGATGAAACACAAAGTCCGCCACGTGCACTTCATTGGCATCGGCGGCTCCGGCATGTCCGGCATCGCCGAGGTGCTGCTGCAACTCGGCCATGTCGTCTCCGGCTCCGATCTCATCGAAGGCGAAGGTGTGCGCCGGTTGCGTGATGCAGGGGCCAAGGTGAGCATTGGCCACGCCACTGCGAATATTCGCCACAGCGATGTGGTGGTTGTGTCATCTGCCGTGGCCCAGGACAACCCCGAAGTGCAGGCAGCGCGTAAGCAGAAGATTCCGGTCATCCCGCGCGCCGTCATGCTGGCGGAGCTGATGCGCTTCCGTCAGGGCATCGCGGTCGCGGGCACGCATGGCAAAACCACAACGACCAGCCTCATCGCGCATGTGCTGACCGATGCCGGCATGGACCCGACAGTCGTGATCGGCGGGCGCCTGAACAGCATCGGCACCAACGCCAAACTGGGGCAGGGTGAATATCTTGTGGCCGAGGCCGACGAGTCCGATGCATCGTTCCTGCACCTCAAGGCGGTGATGGCGGTGGTGACCAACATCGACCGTGATCACATGGAAACGTACGGCCACGACTTCGGCCGCCTGCTTTCCGCGTTTGCCGATTTCATCGAGCAGCTGCCGTTCTACGGGCTTGCCGTGCTGTGCGGCGACGATGCGAATATTCGCAATCTGCAGCGCCGACTCACGCGACCGGTGCTGACCTATGGGCTTGGCGAAGAGGTGGATCTGCGCGCCGTGAATGTCGAGGCGCGCGGTGCTGCCATGGTTTTCAAGGCGGTGTCGCGCCGGGATGGTGGCGAGCTCGATGTGCTACTCAATCTGGCCGGTGAACATAATGTGAGAAATGCGCTGGCTGCCATCGCCATTGCACGCGAATGTGGCGTCGCGGATGCCGCCATCCTGCGTGCCCTCGCCAGCTTCAGCGGTGTGGGCCGACGTTTCCAGCGCGTGGGTGAGCTCACGGTGACAGGTGGGAGTGCGCTGGTCATCGACGACTACGGCCATCATCCTGCCGAGATGGCCGCAACGATTGCGGCTGCGCGGGGCGCCTATCCGGGACGCCGCCTGTTGCTGGTATTTCAGCCGCATCGCTACACCCGTACTCGCGACCTCATGGATGACTTCGCGCAGGTCATTGCGAGCGCGGATCAATCAGTCCTGACTGAAGTCTATGCCGCAGGCGAACCGCTCATTGCAGGCGCCGAGGGTCGTGACCTGGTGGCAGCTGTCACGGCTG
The DNA here is from genome assembly GCA_031394355.1 of Betaproteobacteria bacterium. Lineage (GTDB taxonomy): Bacteria > Pseudomonadota > Gammaproteobacteria > Burkholderiales > Usitatibacteraceae > JAEUMY01. The sequence continues at coordinate 234,980 of JANNSU010000059.1, forward strand.
CAGGATCGATGCCACCCACGTTTGTGCCGCAACTCGCAGACATGCCCGGCGCCGTGGCCAGCGTGGCGCGGGCGAATGACGTGGTGCTGGTGATGGGGGCAGGCTCCATCGGGCAGCTCGCCCTGCAGCTGGTGCGCAAAGTCGGCCCCGGCCCTGCCCCTGCGCCGGCCACGGCCCAAGAAGCCCGGAAGGCGGCGTGATGGACATGGCGGATACGCTCAACATGACCAGCCTGCGCGGCGTCCTCAAGAACGAAGAGCCCATGGCAAGGCACGTCAGCTGGCGCGCGGGCGGCGTCGCAAAGCGGGCGTACTGGCCGGCGGATCGTGACGATCTCGTCGCGTTCCTCAAGGCCCAGCGCGAGGACGAGCTCATCCATGTCGTGGGATTGGGCAGCAATCTGCTCGTGCGCGACGGTGGCCTTGAAGGAACCGTTGTATTCACCCACGGACTCTTGAACGTGCTGGAAGAACGCACGCACGCTGATGGCATCACGCGAATATTCGCAGAGGCCGGCGTGGCTTCGCCCAAGGTGGCTCGACATGCCGCGCGCGCCAGCCTTGAAGGTGGCGAATTTCTTGCCGGTGTCCCGGGAACTGTCGGCGGTGCATTGGCCATGAACGCGGGCTGCTATGGCTCGGAGACCTGGGAGTTTGTGGAGTCAGTGACCACGGTGGATCGTCAAGGCGTGGTGCGTGAGCGTATGCCTTCGGACTATGACATCGGCTATCGGCATGTGGCACTGCGCGATGGGAATGAGGAGTGGTTCACTTCGGCGATCTTCAAATTCCGTCCAGGCAGCGAGGTGGCGGCCAAGGCGCGCATCACTGAATGGCTGAAGCGTCGCGTGGCCACACAACCGCTGCGCCAACCCAACGCCGGCTCGACGTTCCGCAATCCGGACAGCGACCACGCGGGAAGGCTGGTGGAGGCATGTGGACTCAAGGGATTCACGGTCGGCGGCGCACAAGTCTCGCCAAAGCACGCGAACTTCGTGGTGAATCTCGGTGGCGCCACGGCGGGGGATATCGAAGCGGTGGTGCGGCACATGCACGACACGGTGCTGGCAAAGACGGGTGTCGATCTGGTTCAGGAAGTACGAGTCATCGGTGAAGGAACCGAATGAAAAAGGACTTTGGAAAAGTTGCTGTGCTCATGGGCGGTCCCAGTGCCGAGCGGGAAGTCTCGCTCATGTCCGGGACGGGCATCGTGAAGGCGCTGAAGGAGCGTGGCGTGGATGCGCACGCATTCGATCCCTCCGAGCGGGACATCTTCGATCTGAAGCGCGAAGGTTTTGCACGCGTGTTCGTCGCGCTGCACGGGCGCTTCGGTGAGGACGGTACGGTGCAGGGCGCGCTGGAGGTGATGAAGCTGCCTTACACCGGCTCGGGTGTGATGGCGAGCGCGCTGGCGATGGACAAGTGGCGTACCAAGATGATCTGGCAGAGTGCGGGCATTCCCACGCCACAATATCGATTGCTGAACGGCAGCAGCGATTGGCACCAGACGACGCAGGATCTTGGCCTGCCACTCATCGTGAAGCCGGGCCGCGAAGGTTCCACCATTGGTCTTTCGAAAGTGACCACCACGGTTCAGCTTGGTGCCGCCTATGAGCTCGCCGCAAAGTTTGATCCGCAGGTCATCGCGGAGGAATTCGTCCCGGGACAGGAGCTGACGGTGTCGGTGCTGGGCGAGCGCGCGTTGCCGATCGTGCGCATCGAAGCCCCCGAGGGTAATTACGACTACCAGAACAAATACTTCACCGACGACACGAGATACCACTGCCCGTCCGGCATTGATGCGGCCATCGAGACGCGTATCCAGGCTGACACCATGAAGGCGTTCCGCCTCCTCGGCTGTCGTGGCTGGGGTCGTGCCGACGTGATGTTGCGCGCCGATGGCAGCTATTCGTTCCTTGAGCTGAATACATCACCCGGCATGACCGGCCACAGTCTCGTGCCCATCGCCGCGCGGGCAGACGGCATCGAGTACCCGGACCTGTGCGTGGAAATCCTCGCCATGGCCACCACTGACACGGAGGCACGGGCTTGATAATCTGGACGCCGAGGCAGAATCCGAAACGCGCATCGGGCAAGCGAAGCAGCAAGCCCGAGCAGCGCGGCCCCATGGCGACCCGTCGCAGCGGCGCCCCGACTGTGCCCGATGCGCACACAGGCATCGCTCAGATGCTGCCTGCTGTGCTTGGCATTCTGATCGGACTGTCGCTCATCGGCGGCGTGTGGATCGGGCTCAGGCACTTGCCACGCCTTCCCGTCAGCGAGCTGGTGGTGATGGGCTCGCTGGAACGCGTGGATACCGAGGCGATCCGCGTGAATGCAATGCCGGCGGATGCGGATGTACTGACGCTGGATCTCGGCGCTGTCCGAGAACGCGTCAAGGCGCTGTCCTGGGTGCGTGACGTCGAGGTGCGGCGCAGCCCGCCAGGTCGGGTTGAGCTGGTCATCGAAGAACACAAGCCGCTTGCCATCTGGCAGGAGCAGGACCGTACGCAGCTGGTCAGCACGCGCAGCGAAGTGTTCACGGCCGACCACGATCTCACGCTGCCGGTGCTGGCTGGTCCCCCGGGTACGGCACCCGCAGTGGTTGCAGAGGCGGGGCGCATTGCCATGGTGCTGGGTGAGGTGCCAGCCGAGGTGCGGCTCTCTGATCGTCGAGCTTGGTCCGTCCGGCTGACAGACGGTACCCGTATCGAGCTGGGCCGGGAAGAAACGCTGGCGCGGCTGGAGCGATTTGCCCGGGTGCGCAGCGAGGTGGCAATGCTGAAGCAGGCTGGACTGCGCGTTGATTTGCGTTACCCCTCCGGGCTTGCCATCAAGAAAACGCCGGAAATTCTGCAGTACGAGACAGAGCAAGTCAGCAGAAAGAAGAAAGCATGAACAAGCCGCGCGAAACCAAGAGCCTGCTCGTTGCCCTCGACATAGGCACGTCCAAGATCATAGCCATCGTGGCGGAGGTCACGCCGGATGGTGCGCTGGAAGTGATCGGCATGGGCAGTCACCCGTCCAAGGGCCTGAAGAAGGGCGTTGTGGTCAACATCGAGGCCACGGTCAATGGCATCCAGCGCGCGCTGGAGGAGGCTGAGCTGATGGCGGACGTGAAGATTCGCGATGTCATCACCGGCATCGCGGGCTCTCACATCAAGAGCTTCAACTCGCATGGCATGGTGGCCATCAAGGACAAGGAAGTCTCGCAGTTCGATGTGGACCGCGTGATCGAGACCGCACGTGCCGTGAACATCCCGATGGATCAGCAGATCCTGCATATCCTCACGCAGGAATTCATCATCGACGGCCAGGAAGATGTGCGCGAGCCGGTGGGGATGAGTGGCGTGCGTCTTGAGGTAAAGGTGCACATCGTCACGGGTGCGGTGTCGGCTGCGCAGAACATCATGAAGTGCGTACGCCGCTGCGGCCTTGAGCCGCGCGATCTGGTGCTGCAGCCCCTTGCTTCGGCTCTGGCCGTTTTGTCTCAGGACGAAAAGGATCTCGGTGTGTGTCTGGTCGATATCGGCGGCGGCACGACGGACATCGCGGTGTTTACCGGCGGCGCGATTCGCCACACGGCGGTGATTCCCATCGCAGGTGATCAGATCACCAACGACATCGCGATGGCTTTACGCACGCCCACAAAGGACGCGGAGGATATCAAGATCGCGCATGGTTGCGCGCTGCGTCAGCTGGCGAGTGTCCACGATGTGATCGAGGTACCGGGCGTGGGCGACCGCGAGCCGCGGCAACTCTCCCGCCAGACCCTGGCGGAAGTCATCGAGCCTCGCGTGGAGGAGCTCTACTCGCTCATCCAGCGCGAGCTGCGCCAAAGCGGATTCGAGGAGCTGATGTCATCCGGCGTGGTGCTGACGGGCGGGAGCTCATCTTTGGCCGGCATGGTCGAGTTGGGCGAGGAGGTGTTCCACATGCCCGTCCGGCTCGGCGTGCCGAACTACACCGGCGGGCTGTCCGAGGTGGTGAGAAATCCGCGCTTCTCTACCGGGGTGGGATTGCTCATTTCCGGATTGGAGCAGATGAAGCGTGACCAGCATGTGCGCATGCAGGTGGGAAACGTGAATCACCTTTTCGAGCGGATGAAGAAGTGGTTCACAGGGAATTTTTGAGAGGCGCAATGGGCGATGGGCAATGGGTGATGCGGAATCGGCAATGAGTGATGTGTGAGCTGGCGAATATTCGCAACGCCCGCACAACTCGCTCACCCATTGCCCATCACCCATCACCATTCACGAGTTCGTAGCAGAAGTACTTACCAAGCAGAGGAGAAATACCATGATCGAGTTAGTGGAATCACAACAACCTGAAGCCGTGATCAAGGTGATCGGCGTGGGGGGCTGCGGGGGCAACGCAGTCGACCACATGATCATGAACGGTGTGCAGGGCGTGGAGTTCATCGCGATGAACACCGATGCCCAGGCATTGAAACGCAGCCAGGCGCGGACCCAGCTTCAACTGGGAACCGGCACCACAAAGGGACTCGGTGCTGGCGCCAATCCCGATGTGGGTCGCATGGCCGCCATCGAGGACCGCGAGCGCATTCTGGAGTTGTTGGAGGGCGCTGACATGCTCTTCATCACTGCGGGCATGGGTGGCGGCACGGGTACGGGTGCCGCGCCGATCGTGGCCGAGATTGCCCGCGAGTTGGGCATCCTCACGGTGGCGGTTGTCACCAAGCCGTTCGCGTTCGAGGGCAAGCGTCAGCGCGTGGCGGAAGCCGGCATCGAAGCCCTGAAGCAGCATGTCGATTCGCTCATCATCATCCCCAACGACCGGCTCATGGAAGTGCTGGGTGACGACGTGAGTTACGAGGATGCATTCCGTGCCTCCAACGACGTTCTCAATGGCGCGGTTGCGGGCATTGCCGAGGTCATCAATTGTCCCGGTCAGGTGAACGTGGACTTCGCCGACGTGCGCACGGTGATGACGGAAAACGGCGTGGCGATGATGGGTTCGGCCATGGCCTCCGGTCCGGATCGTGCCCAGGTTGCGGCAGAGCGTGCCGTGGCCAGCCCGTTGCTCGAAGACGTGAACCTCACGGGCGCCCGCGGCGTGCTGGTGAACATCACGGCGAGTTCAAGCCTCAAGTTGAAGGAAGTGCACGAGGTCATGAACACCATCCGCAGTTTCACCGCAGAAGATGCCACCGTGATTTACGGCAACGTCATCGACGACTCGATCGCCGATCAGTTGCGTGTGACAATTGTGGCCACCGGGCTCGGTGGTGCAGCAGCACAGCGGCAGCCGAAGATGGTGTATTCGGCACCTGTCATGGCCCGTACCGGCACAGACGATGCGATGGGCATGGGCTCACAGGCGGGTGCGCAAGTGAACTACAGCGAGCTGGATACACCTGCTGTCACTCGCCGTCGACGCGATGCCACTGTCAATGCCATGCAGCAGTCCGGCGTGGAGATGTATGACATCCCGGCGTTTCTGAGAAAGCAGGCGGATTAAGCTGCAAGGCGTGAGAGCTGGTTGTACTTCGCCGGGACATTGAGCGCGTCGTTCCGGTTGCCAGTCTGCTTTACATGTTGCGTGAACTAGGCAAGGCTTGCCCCGCCTTGTCCGATGAATGAGCCCCCGGCGCGACTCCTCTGCGCGCCGGGTGGCTTCGCACCCGCTGATGAGTCGGCGTCGCGCACACGAACTACCACAGTGCAAATCTGGCACTGCGTGGTTGCAGGGTTCACAACCTGCGTACGGCGAGCATTGTGCAGTCATCTGTGAGGTCCTGGCTGCCCGAGAAGGTGGCGACGGCCTCCCGAAACTGAGTCAACAGAACAGCCAGTGAGCCGTCGAGCGGTCGCGCCAGATGTGCAATGCATCGTGTCTCATCAAACGCATTTCCGGCGGGGTCTTCCGCCTCCGTCAATCCGTCCGTGTAGCAGAACAGCGTGTCTCCTGGGCGCAACTGGATTTCCATGCTGCCAAAACGCACGGCCGGGAATGCTCCCACCAGCGGACCGCGCGGAATGTCGAGGCGCACAGCCTGCAGCCCGTCATGCAACAGCGGTGGGCAGTGTCCGGCATTGGCGTAGTGCAAGCGCCCCGATGTCATGTCGAGAAAAGCGCAAAACAGGGTTGCATACATCTCGGTATCGTTGCCTTCGCAGAGGCGGTCGTTCAACACCGCCAGCAGCTTGTCCGGCTCCGGAAAGTCGAGAGCGACAATTCGAACAAGCCCGATGATGCGGGCCATCAGGATTGCAGCGGCGATGCCGTGCCCTGATACATCGCCGATGCAGATGAACAAGCGATCTTCCTCGACAAAGAAGGCATCAAAGAAGTCTCCTCCGACCTTGGATGCTGGTTCCATGAATCCGCAGACCTCCACATCCTCCCGATGCGGAAAGATCGGCCGTTGCAGGGGAACCATGCTGATCTGCAGGTCATGCGCGACCGTGAGCTCCTTGCGCAGGTGGGCCAGTTCCAGCTGCTCGCGCAAGGATTGCAGAGCCATGTCATTGGTCCGACGCATCCGCTCGGTCAATGACACGAGGAGGTTCCTTGCGACGCCCGGCAGAATCATGACCCGCTGCCAGAAGTCATCTTGAGTCAGCTTGAGCACCCGGCAATCCGAGTGCGCCACGACTGACGCGGACACGCGCTTGCCGTCGATGGCTGACATTTCACCAATGCACTCTCCTGGGTGAAGGATGATGCAGGCTCCTGTCGCCCCATCTTGCGCCAGCCGTGCGGTGAGCTGTCCCGACAGCAGGACGAAAACGCTGTGATTGACCTCTCCCGCATGCAGCAGCTCATCGCCCGCAGACAGCGGCAGCACCAGGCAGTCGCCGATTGCTTGGAGCAGATTGTCTTCACTGACATCGCGAAAGAGAGGCACCCAATTCAGGGGAGCTTTGCGCCGCTCGACTCTGGCGGTTCTACTCGACTCATGGGAGGACCCCTCCAGTCGTTCGTCGCGACGCCTGAACGCTACCGGCGCACCATCACGGGCGGCAGATGAGTCCGCCTGCACCGAAAATTTGAGGAAGTTGCGTTGGTTCTGATAGTGATAGTCAAGCTTGTCTGCGTAGTTCTGCATCATCAACACGCCCAGTCCGCCTGGCCGGGCATCGTCCAGATTTGAAGGCTGTTGACGCGCACTAAAGGCGACTGGATCGAAGGGAGGTCCCGGATCGTCGATCTGCAGGTGGGCCCAGCGCCTGTCGCCATCGTTGGCTGACTCGATGAGCAGGTTTACCTGCGCATCAGGTGGAAGCGCCGCATGTGTGGCAAGGTTTGCGAGGGCTTCGTTGAGACATACATCCAGCTTGTGGGCGGCTTCGGCGGACACGGCGTGGCGTTCGCACCAGTCAGCCACCCATTGGGAGGCCGTCAGAATTTCTTCTGTTCTAGCGTGGACCGCGAGGACCTCCGGCGCCAAACCAACAGCCTTTTCAGGCGGATTCACTCCAGTGCTGCGCGTTTCGCTTCGCCGGCCTCGGTGAAAGTTGGTATGAGCGTATCGATTCCAGTCGACTGCAATGCCTTTTGCACGCTTTCGTTTACGCCGGTAAGTAAAATCATCTTGCCGCCGCGCATCTGCAATGCCTTGGCATTGGAAATGATTGAACGAATACCGATGGATGCGAGGAAGGTCACCGCAGACAGGTCCAAGACGACACTTCGCTTCGCGGATGCGGCCATAGCGCTGAATTGAGTCGCGATGGTGTCTGTGCCAGCTATGTCCAGCCTGCCAGTCAGGGTGATCTGGCGAAAACCATCCTGAACGTCCACGAATTCAATGCTCATGGGATCCTCTTGCTTGTTGATGTTGTGGGGGGGGGTGTGACGACGCGAGCAAGAATGACAGCAATGTTGAGCCTTTGCTACTGTCATATTTCAGTCGCCCCGGGCTCGTCCATCCACGAACCGGTGAACCGGGCTTGCATTGCCACTGGACGGGTTAGGAGGAGGTTGTCGCCATGCTAAAATCTTTGTTGCATCAAATCAATTCCTTAATCTTGGTACAAGCCTGAAGTGATCCTGCAGCGCACCCTCAAGAATGTCGTCCGCGCCACTGGCGTCGGTGTTCACACCGGCACCAAGGTGGTCATGGTCCTGCGCCCGGCGCCGGCAGACACCGGCATTGTGTTTTGCCGAACCGACCTGCCCGGTAACCCTGAGGTTCGTGCCCATGCGCTCAATGTGAAGGACACGCAGTTGGCGACAGTCATTGAGGACAATGGCGCGCGCGTTTCCACCATCGAGCACTTGCTCTCCGCCTTTGCGGGCCTTGGCATAGACAACGCCTATGTGGACTTGTCTGCTGAAGAAGTGCCCATCATGGATGGCAGTGCAGCACCCTTCGTGTTCCTGCTGCAGTCTGCCGGCCTGGTCGAACAGTCGAAATCCAAGCAATACATCCGCATCAAGAAGCCGGTCGAGATCGTGTCCGGCGACAAAGTGGCACGGCTGGTACCGCACGACGGTTTCAAGCTCACCTTTTCCATCGAGTTCAACCATCCTGTGTTTCAGGCCAGTGCATCGCAGGTGGAACTCGATTTTTCGAAGATCTCCTTTGTGAAGGAAGTATCCAGAGCCCGTACGTTCGGCTTCACGCACGAGGTGGAGATGTTGCGTGAACGTGGGCTGGGTCGGGGGGGCTCGCTGGAAAATGCCATCGTCATCGACGATTTCCGCGTACTCAACGCCGAAGGGCTGCGTTTTGATGATGAGTTTGTGAAGCACAAGGCGCTGGACGCTGTTGGCGATCTGTATACCCTGGGTCATCCGCTCATTGGGGCCTATATCGGTCACAAATCCGGCCATGCACTCAACAACCAGTTGGCGAGGGCGCTGCTTTCCGACCAGACCGCCTTCGAAATGGTGACCTTTGAAGCCCGCGATGACGTGCCCGAAGCATTCGCGAACTTGCGGCTGCGGGAAGCCTGAGCCTGGCCGGCCATGCTGATCGGCCTTCGGATTGTCCTGCTTCTGGGCGTGATCGCGGTTCTTGCCCCTCTGATCGGCTACTTTGTCACGCGGAACCCAGCTTTCTACCGCTTCGCCATGAAGTCAGCCAAGATTACCCTGGCCTTGCTCGCCGCGATCGGCCTCATCTACCTGATGGAACGACTCATCCTGGTTTTGTAGACTTTCGGCTGCGCCGCCGCCGGATACGATCGACCGTTTCCTTCAGGGGTGAGTCCGCCAATCCTGCCGATAGCTTGTCCAGGACAGCTGCTGGCATGGGTTCCCGGGCAGGCAGGCGCGACACAGGGCGCTCATCGGGCGCAACCCAGCCTGGTTGCATTTCTATTCTGATTTCTGTAACCTCTTGTTCCTGCTTTTGAATTTGCTTCAAGAGTGGTGGCGCAAGTTGCTTCAAACGTGTTGCCACCGCCGCACTGGCAGTTCCTACAACAAGGGTAGATCCCACTAAAGCCGAAATTCGGCTGGCTCGCGCGAAGGATTCGCGCAGGGGCAAGTCTTCGACCAGCACCACGGTCAGGGCGTCTAGATAAACGATTTGCAATGCATTGAGGTGCCGCGCTTGCTTGAGCAGCGGCCTCAGGGCGTCGTTCTCGCCGAGAAGCGTTCCCAGCGAATGTGTGCCACGGGGCGTTTTCAAGGACTGGAGGAGTGCTTAGTGAACATCATTTTGGTTTCAGACAGTTTAGCAAAGAGCCGTATCGTCACAGTTTCCCAGGCGCAGATCATTGCCACCGCCTGTGGGCTGCTGGCGCTTGGCTTCCTGTTGGCCCTGGTCACCTATTTCGTGACCATGAACTATGCGATCGATTTGCAGAACCCCACCTTGCGCACGCTGTTTTCCAAACTGCATCAGAAAGAGATGCAGAAGGCGGAAGTGGAAACGCGCGACAACCTCAACGCCATGGCAGTGAAGCTGGGTGAAATCCAGGCGCGCATCATGCGCCTCGATGCTTTTGGCGAGCGTCTTGGCAAAGCGGCCGGCATCAAACCGACGGAGTTCCGATTCTCGGAAACACCCGGCCAGGGCGGTGCGGTGCCGTCTGCAGAGCTGCAGCGTGAAATATCTGCGATGGAATTGAAGGCAAAGTTGGAGGAAATCACCCGCATTCTGGATGATCGCAGCGACAAGCTGGGTATCCTCGATTCGCTCCTGATGGAAGGCCGGGTCGCGCAAAAGGCCATCCCGACGGTCTTGCCGGTGGAGCAGGGCTACTACTCGTCCAACTTCGGGTATCGCATCGATCCGTTCAATGGCCGCAGCGTGTTCCATACGGGCGTCGATTTTGTTGCGCCGCAAGGCACCCCGGTCAGTGCGGCGGCCGGTGGCGTGGTGTCGGCAGCAGAGTTTCATCCTGAGTACGGGCAGATGGTGGACATTGACCATGACAATGGCCTGACTACCCGTTATGCACACTTGTCGAAGTTCAAGGCAAAACTGGGTGATGTGGTCCTGAAGGGGCAGTACATCGGTGATGTGGGTGCGACGGGTCGCGCTACGGGCCCGCACCTTCACTTCGAGGTACGCGAAAAGGGTGTGCCGCTGAATCCGGGCCGCTTCCTCGCAGCCACCAAATTGCCCAATGTTGCGTCGTCGGCCCAGCCTTTGCCGGCGGGTGCGCCAACCGCTGCGTCCATCGCCGCCACTTTGCGCCAGCAACAGGCCAATATCCCCGCCGCCCCGAAACCCTGAATGCGGTGGGCAACGGTGCATTGCTTGCAAATGCTGCACCCGGCCCCATACCCTTCGGAGACACCTAGCTTAAAGCACGGACCGTCGGCCCCGGCGGGGCAGCGCTTTCCTTTATAATTCCGGGGTTTGCCTTACCTGGGACAGCTCGTCTGGATGTGTTGTGCCAAATTGGCGCGCCGCTTGACCATGCCGAGCGTTTACAGACGCCCTTTCGATTCACTTCAGCCGGACCCTCATGTTCAATTCCCTCCTCAAAGCCGTTTTCGGCAGCCGCAATGATCGACTGCTGAAGCAATACCGCCAGCGTGTCATCCGAATCAATGCGCTTGAACCCGACATGCAGAAGCTCACGGACGCCGAACTGCGCGCCAAAACCGATGAGTTCAAGGATCGCGTAGCAAAGGGAGCATCGCTGGACGATCTCCTGCCCGAAGCCTTTGCAGTCGTTCGCGAAGCCGGCAAGCGTGTACTGAACATGCGCCACTTCGACGTTCAGCTTGTCGGCGGCATGGCTTTGCATGAAGGCAAGATCGCGGAAATGCGGACGGGCGAGGGCAAGACGCTGATGGCGACACTGCCGTCCTACCTGAATGCGTTGTCAGGCAAGGGTGTGCACATCGTCACGGTGAACGACTACCTCGCCTCCCGTGATGCCGCATGGATGGGGCAGCTGCATCAGTTCCTCGGGCTCTCGGTCGGGTGCAACCTGTCGCAAATGCCGCACGATCAGAAGCAGGTGGCCTATGCATCGGATATCACCTACGGCACCAACAACGAATTCGGCTTTGACTATCTGCGCGACAACATGGTGACGCAGGTGTCGGAGCGGGTGATGCGCGGCTTGAATTTCGCCATCGTGGATGAAGTGGATTCCATTCTGATCGACGAGGCGCGCACACCGCTCATCATCTCCGGGCAGGCAGAGGACTCGGCAGAGCTCTACCAGAAGATCAATCTGCTGGTACCTTCGCTCACGAAACAGGAAATCGAGGAGGGGCCGGGCGACTTCTGGGTAGATCTGAAGCAGCATACCGTGCTGCTCTCGGAGTCCGGGCACGAACACGCCGAGCAGCTCATGACCGATGCCGGCCTGCTGCCACCCCATTCCAGCCTCTATGATCCGTCCAACATTCTGCTGATGCACCACATGATGGCGGCAGTGCGCGCCCATGCGCTCTATCACCGTGATCAGCATTATGTCGTGAACGATGGCGACATCGTGATCGTGGACGAATTCACCGGCCGCATGATGCCCGGTCGTCGCTGGTCCGATGGTCTGCACCAGGCGGTGGAGGCAAAGGAAGGTGCGCGCATCCAGTCGGAATCGCAGACCCTCGCGTCAATCACGTTCCAGAATTACTTCCGCCTGTACAACAACCTCGCGGGCATGACCGGCACGGCCGACACCGAAGCATTCGAGTTCCAGCACATCTATCGACTCGAGACCGTGCTCATTCCGCCCAACAAGCCGACGATTCGCAAGGACCGCAACGACCAGGTGTTCCTCACGGCGAAAGAAAAGCACAATGCGATCGTCACGGACATCCAGGGATGCTTTGAGCGCGGGCAGCCGGTGCTGCTGGGCACGACCTCGATCGAGAATTCCGAGTTGTTGTCCGACTTGCTGAAGGCAGAGAAGCTGCCGCACAACGTCCTCAACGCGAAGCAGCATGCCCGCGAGGCAGAGATCGTCGCGCAGGCCGGTCGTCCACGGCAAATCACGATTGCGACCAACATGGCAGGTCGCGGCACGGACATCGTGCTGGGCGGCAATCCGGAGTCTGATATCAAGGCCATTGAGGCCGATCCGAATCTGGATGAAGCTGGCAAGGCGGCGCGCATTGCGAATATTCGCAATGAATGGCAGGTCGTTCACGACTCAGTGGTGGCTGCGGGCGGCCTTCACATCATCGGCTCCGAACGCCATGAATCCCGCCGCATCGACAACCAGTTGCGCGGCCGTTCAGCGCGGCAGGGCGATCCTGGCTCATCGTGTTTTTACTTGTCTTTCGAGGATCCGCTGCTGAAGATTTTCGCGGCGGACCGCATCAAGAGCATCATGCAGCGCCTGAAATTGCCGGAGGGCGAGGCCATCGAAGCCCGGATGGTCACCCGCTCCATCGAGAATGCCCAGCACAAGGTCGAAGCGCGCAACTTCGACATCCGGAAGCAGCTTCTGGAGTACGACGATGTGGCCAACGACCAACGCAAAGTGATCTACCACCAGCGTTCCGAGCTGCTTGAATCGGGGGATATCAGTTCAACCATCAACGCCATGCGGGCGGATGTGCTGCGGGGAACGGTGCAGCAGTTCGTGCCGGCAGAAAGTCTCGAAGACCAATGGGAAATCGAGCCGCTCGTCGCAACCCTGGAAAGCGAATATTCGCTCAACGTGCCGGTTCAGGACTGGGTCAAGAACGACAGTGAGCTCGATGCCGAAGAGCTCGCGAAGCGAGTCGTGACGGCGGCAGATGCAGCCTACGCGGCAAAATTTTCGCAGGTCGAGGCGAGTCTGTTGCACCAGTACGAGCGCGCCGTCATGCTGCAGAGCATTGATACCCACTGGCGCGAGCATCTCGCGGCGCTCGACTACCTGCGTCAGGGCATTCACCTTCGTGGCTATGCAGCCAAGCAGCCGAAGCAGGAGTACAAGCGCGAGGCGTTCGAACTTTTCACCAGTCTGCTGGACCAGGTCAAGCGCCAGGTGTCGCAGATTCTCATGAGCGTCCAGGTAGCGTCGCGCGAGGAGGTCGAGGCGGCGGAGCGCGCGGCAGAGGAAGCAGCCCAATCAGTGCGTAACGTTCAATACCACCACGCCAATCCTGATGCCCCGGAGGGCGACGAAACGGCCGGAACGGATGCCGAGTCTGAAGTGTCAGCGCAGCCCTTTGTGCGATCGTCGGAGAAAGTCGGCCGCAACGATCCCTGCTGGTGCGGTAGTGGCAAGAAGTTCAAGCACTGTCACGGCAAGCTTTCGTAGCGCCTAAGGCGCGGGGTTCGGGATTCGGGAATGGGGGTTCGGGTGGCGGCGAAACTGCGCTAGCATTCGTCAATTGGTTTTTAAAGGTGTCCGCAATGTGGATGCCTCCGAACCCCGAATCCCTGATCCCGAGCCCCGAGACTCACACATGCCCGTCAACTACAACGCTCCCAGTCCAGAGTCCCTGCTTCCTGTATCCGGTGTATCGCTTGCCGTCACGGAGGCGAATATTCGCAAGCCAAACCGCAAGGATGTTTTGCTGATTCGTCTGGACGCAGGTACACATGTAGCGGGCGTCTTCACGCAGAACCGGTTTTGTGCAGCGCCGGTGCAGGTTTGTCGCGCCCACTTGAATGAGTCCTCGGCGATGCGCGCCATCGTCGTGAACACCGGTATTGCGAATGCGGGCACCGGCGAGCAGGGCCTGGCCGCTGCCCGCCAAACTTGCGTGCATGTTGCTGCTGCATTGGGCTGCAAGCCCGAAGAGGTGCTGCCCTTCTCGACGGGCGTGATCATGGAGCATCTGCCCATGGATCGTATCGCTGCAGGCGTGGCTGCGGCCGCAACAACATTCGACCCGGCCAACTGGTATGCGGCAGCACAGGCCATCATGACGACCGATACGGTGCCCAAAGCCGTGTCGAAGCAGATTGACATCGATGGCGCGCGTGTCACGATCACCGGTATTTCCAAGGGTGCGGGCATGATCCAACCCAACATGGCAACCATGTTGGGATTCATGGCCACCGACGCCGTGGTGGGCGAGGATGTCTTGCAGGACATCGTCCGTTATGCGGCGGATCGCTCGTTCAACGTGGTCACGATTGACGGCGACACGTCGACCAATGATTCCTTTGTCATGGCTGCCACCAACCGGGCAGGCAATCCCCCCATCAATGGCGAGGGCACGGCTGAATTCGTGGTGCTGCGTGATGCCATCACGGAAGTTGCCATCCTGCTGGCGCAAGCAATCGTGCGGGATGGTGAGGGTGCGACCAAGTTCATGGCGATCACGGTCGAGGGCGGAAAGTCCCGTGAAGAATGCATCCGCGTAGGCAAGTCCATCGCCCATTCGCCGCTGGTGAAGACAGCTTTCTTCGCCAGCGATCCCAATCTCGGACGCATCCTCGCCGCCATCGGCAACGCGGGCATTGACGATCTCGATACTGGCAAAGTGTCCCTTTGGCTTGGTGACACGCTCGTAAGCGAACTCGGCGGACGGGCAGCGAGCTATTCCGAAGCGCAAGGACAGGCTGTCATGAAGGAATCCGAAATCGCTGTGCGCGTAGCGCTCGGTCGTGGCCGCGAATCGGCAACGGTGTGGACCTGCGACTTCTCTTACGACTACGTGAAAATCAACGCTGATTACAGATCGTGAGTGTTGACAACGGCAAGCTCGACAAGCTGCTCACCCGCGCCGAGTCCGTTCTGGCGCGTCTGGAAGATCATCTTCCGCCGCCGCGCGCTTCCATCGACTGGAAAGCGTCAGCGTTTCGCTGGAAGCGGCGCAATGGTGTTGGCGCGTTGCACCCGATCCTTCATCCTCATGTCATCCGCTTCGGCGATCTGCACGACATCGATGACCAGAAGGCGCGGCTGGATGCCAACACCCGCCATTTCGTGAAGGGCCTGCCCGCCAACAACGTGCTGCTCACCGGCGCGCGCGGGACAGGCAAGTCGTCCCTGGTGAAGGCCGCGCTGCAGAAATACGCAAGACAGGGATTGCGGCTCATTGAAGTCGATCGCATTGACCTCATCGATCTGCCGGAGATTGTTGATCTGGTCGCAGGACGTCCCGAGCGGTTCATCATTTTCAGTGACGATCTGTCGTTCGAGGCCAGCGATCCGGGCTACAAGGCGCTGAAGTCGGTACTCGATGGTGGTGTGTCCGCCATTACCGAGAACGTGATCATCTACGCCACCAGCAATCGCCGCCATCTCATGCCTGAGCACATGGCCGAGAACCTGGCAGCGAAGCACACCAGCGAAGGTGAGATCCATCCCGAGGAAACGACCGAGGAGAAGGTGTCGCTCTCGGAGCGCTTCGGCCTGTGGATGTCGTTTTATCCGTTCGACCAGGATCAGTATCTGCGCATTGCCGCGCACTGGGCTGGCGAGCTCGCTGGCCAGACAGTGGACATTGCGAGTATTCGCAAGGACGCGCTGCTCTGGGCGTTGGAGCGCGGCTCTCGTTCCGGGCGCATTGCCTGGCAGTTTGCGCGCCACTGGGCCGCTGAACACGCCGCTGGCTCGAGATCACGCAGGGTATGAAAGTCACCCACGTCGCCGCCGCAGTCTTCCTGCGGCCGGACGGCACGTTTCTGTTGGCACAACGACCTGAAGGCAAGCCATATCCCGGCTATTGGGAGTTTCCTGGCGGCAAGGTCGAAGCGGGTGAGACGCCGTTTGACTGTCTCAAGCGCGAGATCAAGGAAGAGCTGGATGTCGAGGTGCTGGAGGCCACGCCTTGGATCGTGCGCGTACACGTCTACACGCACGCGACCGTGCGGCTCAATTTCTTTCGCGTCACGCGTTGGCATGGCGAGTTCCGGGGAATGGAAGGCCAGGCGCATGTATGGCAGAACGTGAATGAGCTGAGCGTCAGCCCCATGCTGCCCGCCAACACGCCGGTGTTCCGCGCGTTGGCCCTGCCGGATCGGTTGGCCATCAGCAACGTGGCCACACTCGGTCTTCGCGAATATTCGCAACGCGTGGAGGCGGCGCTGAAACAAGGTCTCTGCTGGCTGGTGCTGCGCGAACCGGAGTTATCCGAGGCTGAACTCTCGACTGCCGTGCATGAACTCGGAGAAGTCCTGCATGCCAATGGGGGCAAGCTGCTCGTGAGCAGTCGTCATGATGCATGGCAGTTTCCGGCTGTGGATGGCGTGCATCTCACCTCGCGCGACCTCATGGTGTGCACAGTGCGTCCTGACCATTCATGGGTCACGGCGTCCTGTCACACGCGCGTGGAAATCGATCACGCCGCGTCGCTAGGGCTGGACGCCGTCGTCGCGGGCCCGGTGCTCCCGACGGCATCGCATCCGGGAAAGTCGATGGGCTGGGAGGGTTTTGCCGGCCTGATTTGCGATCCACCCTTGCCGGTGTTTGCGCTGGGCGGTTTGTCGCGGGACGACCTTCCTGCTGCAATGGCGCTTGGCGCGCAGGGAATCGCCGTGCAGCGCGGGCTCTGAACCAACAGCGCATGGCGGCAGTGCGAATATTCGCACTGCCGCCATGAAGGTCTTTTGAATCAGTAAGTCTTGTACGGCAGGAACTTGCCGTTGAGCACCACGCGCACGCGATCTCCTTTTGGATCAGGTTCGCGCTCAATGTCCATGGTGAAATCGATTGCGCTCATGATGCCGTCGCCGAATTCCTCGTGGATCAGCGCTTTGATCGTGGTGCCATACACGCTGACGATCTCGTACCAGCGATAAATCAACGGGTCTGTGGGCACCGCACTGGGTAGTGATCCCTTGTAGGGTACCTCTTGCAGGATGGCGACCGACTCCTTGTCCAGCCCCAGCAGTTTGCCCAGCGTCTCCGCCTGCTTGGCTGTGAAGGTCATCTGCCCGAGACAACCTGCGGTTGTCCATTCCTTGCTCTGTCCCACCTTCGTGGCAATGGCGGCCCAGGAAAGCTTTTTGGCGCGTTTGGCGGACAGGATCTTTTCGGTAACGTCATTGCGATTCATCGCGGTTCCTCCGGTTGAGTGGTTACTTGATTTGAACGAGTACGGGACGCTTCTCCGGCACGCTGCCTTCAATGCCGGGGCGGACGAGATCGGGGTGATGACGGTTGCCGTGTTCGGGAGCGGACTGTCGGGCTTCCCCGGAACGGTTCACCAGAAAGTCCACCAGATGATTGCGGATGCGGTAGTACTGCGGGTCGTGATGAATGTCCTGCCGTGTGCGGGACTGTTCAAGGGTGTTCACGACGATTTCGGCGATGAATGCCTCGGGTCCGTTGGACATGAGCATGATCTTGTCGGAGAGCAGGATGGCTTCGTCAACGTCGTGCGTGATCATGAATACTGTCTGCTGGGTCGCTCGGCAGATGCCTTTCAGCTCATCCTGGATCGCGCCACGGGTCAGTGCGTCGAGTGCGCCGAACGGTTCGTCGAGCAACAGCATCTTGGGCTGGATGGCGAAGGCGCGCGCGATGCCCACGCGCTGCTTCATGCCGCCCGAGAGTTGCGACGGCTTCTTGGCTTCGTTGCCGGTGAGTCGCACCATGTCGATGTATTTCTGGCAGTGGATCGTGACCTGGGTGGTGTTCCAGTCAGGCCACTTTGATTTCACCGCAAAGGCGATGTTGTCCAGGGCCGAGAGCCAGGGCAGCAGCGCGTGGCCCTGGAACACCACGCCGCGATCCAGGCTGGGCCCGGCCACCTCGCGGTTGTCCATGATGACGGTGCCGGCGGTGGCGTGATCCAGCCCTGCAAGCACATTGAGAATGGTTGTCTTGCCGCAGCCGGAATGGCCAATGATGCAGACGAACTCGCCTTTCTCCACTTCAAAATTGACGTCCTGGAACACGGGCAGGGCGGGCTTGCCAGCAGGAGGTGGATAGCGTCTTTCCAGCCCGCGCACTTCGAGAAAGGATCGTTGCATGCTCATTCCACGTACGTGACCATGCGCTGGAAGACGCCGAAGAGCGCATCCAGCAGCATGCCCACCACGCCGATCACCAGAATGGCGAAGATGACGTTGGTGAGCGACAGGTTGTTCCATTCGTTCCACACGAAGTAGCCCACGCCAAGATTGCCCACCAGCATTTCTGCCGCAACGATCACCAGCCACGCGATACCCATGGAGATACGCATGCCGGTCAGGATGGTAGGTGCTGCCGCTGGCAGCACCACCTTGAATGCCGTGCGAGCCATGCTCACTTCCAGCGTCTTGGCAACGTTGAGCCAATCCCGGCGCACGGATGCCACGCCATGCGCGGTATTGATGAGCATGGGCCAGAGCGAACAGATGAAGATGACAAAGATGGATGACGTTGCCGAGTCCTTGATGGTGTAGAGCGCAAGCGGCATCCACGCCAGCGGCGAGATCGGCTTCAGCACCTGGATGAACGGATTCAGCGCCTGATGAATGAGTGGTGACATGCCGATGACGAAGCCGAGCGGAATGGCGACCAGTGCTGCCAGCAGGAAGCCTAAAGCCACACGACCCAGCGAATAGGCGAGCTGGATACCGATGCCTTTGTCGTTGCTGCCCGCGTCGTAAAACGGATCGCTGACATGCTTCCAGATCGTTGCGCCCAGTTGCTTCAGGGTTGGCAGACCGTCCGACTTGGCGCCGGTGGAAAGCCCCATGAGCTTGGCGTATTCCGGATCCATGGCGACTGCGGTCGCCTCCTTGGGCAACGTGGCGATGTGCCAGATGCCCAGAAAGACCGCGAAGAGCAATGCGGACAGGATCGCGCCCCGGGTGCGCAAGCTGAGACCCATCGTCAGGTTCGCTTGATCTTGAAGCTGTTTACATACGCATCGGGCTTGGTCATGTCGAAGGGCTTGCCCATGACGATGATCTTTTTCGCCATGGTGTCCGGCACGGGAATGCCCTCATCCTTCATTCGCTTCTTCGCATCGGTCATGAGATAGACCTTGTCGATGATCTCCTTGTAATTGACGTCACCCTTGATGTATCCCCAGCGTTTCATTTGCGTCAGCATCCACACACCCAGGGCGTTCCATGGCACGGGCTCGAACATCACCCGGTCGGGTACGTTCTTCACATTGCCGAGGCCATCGGCAAACTTGCCGGTGAGCACCTGCTCAATGACCGGCACCGGCTGATTGAGGTAATTGGCTGGCGCAAGGGCATTGGCAATGGTTGCGCGGTTGTCAGGCAATGAAGCCATCTGTGCGGCATTGAGTACCGCGCGAAAGAGGGCGGCAAAGGTATTCGGATTCTCCTTCACCCACTCGCTGCGCACGCCGAACGAGCAGCAAGGATGACCATCCCACAGGTCCTTGGACAGGATATGGATGAATCCCACCTGGTCGAACACGGCACGCTGGTTGAAGGGATCCGGCCCGAGGAAGCCATCGATGTTGTCAGCACGCAGATTGGCGACCATCTCCGGCGGGGGTACCACGCGGATCTGGATGTCTTTGTCGGGGTCGAGGCCGTGTTCCGCGACGTAGTAACGCAGCAGGAAATTGTGCATCGAAAACTCGAAGGGTACGGCGAACTTGAACCCCTTCCACTGCTTCGGATCGCGCTTGTCCTTGTGCTTCAGCGAGAGCGTGATCGCCTGGCCATTGGAGTTTTGAATGGTGGCCACGTTCATGGGCGTTGCCGCAGCACCCACACCCAGCGAGATGGCAATGGGCATCGGTGCCAGCATGTGGGCGGCGTCGTATTCCTTGTTCAGCATCTTGTCGCGGATGAGCGCCCAGCCTGCGGTTTTCACCAGCGAGACGTTGAGCCCCTGCTTCTCATAGAAGCCCAACGGGGCTGACATGATGAGCGGTGTGGCGCAGGTGATGGGGATGAATCCGACCTTCAGGTCCTTCTTCTCCAGAGGTCCCTTGGTCTGTGCCATCGCGGTGAGGGCACCCATCGGCAGCACGCTGGCAATGGCCGCCATGGCGGTCTGCACGCCCACGGCCCGCAGAAAGTTGCGACGCTCGCCATCATCAGGGAAGAGTGCCTTGAGCGCTGCGACCTCCAGCGCGTCCTGTGTCAGCTTGTCCTCGTTGAATACCGCATCGTGCGCTGCCTGCGAGCTGTGGCGTCCGCAGCCGCAGGCGCCCAATCGCGCCGACGGATCATATGGATTGTCGAACAGACCCATGTTGCCTCCCCAATGGTTGAACTCCGGGAAGGACACTGCATCAAGCGTGCCACATCGCTTTCAGGGGCATGAGCATGTGCCGCCGCCGAAATGGCGTTGCAATATGGTGCAGCCTGACTGCCGCCGCACCTATTCGGTGCGATTCAATCAGTTTGGCTATGGAAGTATTCGTTAAGTCGATCTGGAGCCGGGCAGACCGCGACGGCACCAGCCCTGCGCAACTCCGCCTCCGAGCCGTAACCCCAGCTCACACCGATGGTGTCGATGCCATTCTTGCGTGCACCGATCACGTCATGCGAGCGGTCGCCAAACATTCGGCAGTCCGCGGCAGCGAGGCCTTCGCTCGATATCAGGTGCGCGATGAGCTCACCCTTGTCATCATGGTGCCCGTCCAGCTCGCTGCCGTAGACACCGCTGAACAAAGGTGCGATACCAAAGTGATCGAGGATGCGGTTCGCATAGACATGCGGCTTGGAGGTGGCCAGGAACAATCGGTGCCCGTTATCGTGCGCAGCCTGAAGGGACTCGCGAATATTCGCGTAGAGCGCGTTTTCATACAGGCCAATGGTGGCGAAGCGCTCGCGGTAGGCGGCCAGCGCGGCTTCGATCAACTCGCGGTCGTCCGTCGCAAGCAAGCGCCCGAAGGTAGGGCGTAACGGTGGCCCGATGGCGAACAGCAGATCTTCCAGAGGCGGTGGCGCATGGCCCATGCAAGCGAGCGCATGGGCGATGCACCGGGTGATGCCTTCCTTGGGGTCGGTCAACGTGCCGTCAAGATCAAACAACAATGTGGTGCGGTGGGTCATCCGTGCATCCGTACATCAGTTCATCAGTGCTTGTGCGAGCCTGAGTCCTTCTCCTGCGCCTTTGCCTTCACGTCCAGCACGATGGTCTTCTTTGCTGCGTCCTCGAAGGTGAGCGTCAGCGGGATCTCATCGCCCTTCTTGATGGGCTGCTTCAATTGCATGAGCATGACGTGCAGGCCGCCGGGCCTCAAGTCAACCAGCTTGCCGGCGGGAATGTCCACGGCGTCCACTGCCGACATGTTCATGACGCCATCTTTCATGGACATCTGGTGGATTTCCGTCATGCCGGCAACGGGGGACTCCGCCTTCACCAGCTTCATCGGCCTCGCGCTCTTGATGTGCATGTAGGCAGCGGAAACACTGGCACCCGGGACCGTGGTGCGTGCCCATGCGTCGAAGACTTTGACTTCGGTCTTGGCTGGGCTCTGCGCTTGTGCGCCGAGACTTGCCGTCATCGCAATCAATACTGAAAGAAGTTGAATCGCTGTTCGAGTGATGATCATGGCAGTGCTCCCTGTAGAAGTGGGTTGATATGCAAATGGGTTGCGACAATATCAGAGTTCATTCCATGGTCTGCAAGCGACGGGACGATCCCGAGGCAGGGTGCGGCGAGGCGGCCACTGAGCGCGGCAATGTTCTCGTTGCGCACGGGCATGGCGGCATCAATCCCGTTTCCCACCCAGCCAGCCAGC
This sequence comes from Betaproteobacteria bacterium, assembly GCA_031394355.1. Taxonomy (GTDB): domain Bacteria; phylum Pseudomonadota; class Gammaproteobacteria; order Burkholderiales; family Usitatibacteraceae; genus JAEUMY01. Next base: position 256,924 of record JANNSU010000059.1, read on the forward strand.
GAGAGACCGCGTGAACGAATGGCCTCCGCCGTGAGCATCGCGTGATTGAGGCAGCCCAGTCGCAGACCTACAACCAGGATAACCGGCAGACTCAGTACTAGCGCGAGATCAGCCGTGTCAGCCGTATCGTTCAATGGCACCAGGAATCCTCCCACGCCTTCAACCAGAACCGTGTCAGCGCGTCGGGTGAGTGCTGCAAAGGCCATGCGAATATTCGCAAGGTCGATGACAACGTCTTCCTGGGCCGCTGCAATGTGTGGTGCGATGGCAGCCTTCAGGCGGTAGAGATTGATGTCCTCTGCGGTGACGGCAATGTGGCCGGCAGACAGGAGATGATCCACATCGTCGTTATGCCAAATGCCATCGCGCAGTTCGCAGCCTGCGGCGATCGGCTTCATGCCAATACAGCGGCTTCCGTGAGTTTGAAATGCGCGCATCAGACCGGCGGTGATCACCGTCTTTCCTACGCCGGTATCTGTGCCGGTAATGAAGTAGTGGCTCATCGCTTCAGGGCCCGGTCAGCGTTTGAGGTCGAAGTGAATGACCTGTCTGCCATCGCCAGTCTTCGGTGCGGAGGCAAGAGGCTTCCAGGCGTGGCCGTACACCACCTCGTAGGTGGCAGGCAACCGATCATCCTTGCGAAACTGCTCATACGCCATGCGCAGTCTTGCCCAGCGCGACTTGCCCATGAGCCCCCGTTCGCGGTCAGGCAGCACATTGTGCGCGCCGATGGCCTTCAGTTCACGCAGAAGTGGGGTCAGCTCGGCATAGGTCAGTGTGAGGTGCTCCATGTCCATCACCGGATCGGCCAAGCGTGCCCGCACCAATTGGTCCCCAAGATCGTGCATGTCAATGAACTGGTTGACGTGCGGCTTGCCGTCCACGGCGGTGAATGCGGTACGCAGCTCCTTCAGCGTGTCCGGGCCGAAGGTGCTGAACAGCAACAGCCCGCCCGGGCGCAGCACACGCGCTGCCTCAGCGAATATTCGCATCGGGTCGCACCACTGCAACGCGAGGTTGGAGAACACCAGATCAACACTGGCATCGGCCAGCGGCAGCATTTCGCCGTCAGCACAGAGCCAGCCCATGCGCGCGGGGAAGGCCCATCGCATGAACCAGGAAGGTTGTGTTGCAGCGCGTGCGCGCGCCAGCATGGCCAGCGCCAGATCCAGCGAGACGAGGTGTGCGTTGGCATAGCGTTGGCGCAATGGCGACGTGGCATAGCCCGTCCCGCTGCCCAGATCGAGCACGCGGGCTGGCGCGAGGCGGATGTAGTCCAGCCTGGCCAGCAGGCGATCTGCAACTTCGCGCTGAAGTGCCGCGGCGGCATCATAGGTCAGCACCGCGCGCTCAAACGAGCGGCGCACTGCGGCGCGATCCGGCAACTGCGGCGGCGCGCTCATGCGGCCGCACCCAGGAAACCCAGCATTTCCGCAGCCACTGCTTCGCGATGGGACAGAAATGGCGCATGTGCTGCACCGGACAGTTCCGTGAAATGCGCGCCGCTGATATTGCCGGCGAGCCAGCGTCCAGCACCGACTGGTATCAAGGTATCGCGGTCGCCGTGCAGCACCAGCGTGGGTGCCTGGATGCGCGTTACAGCGCTGCGCAAGTCTGTTTCCGCGAGCAGATCCAGCCCCCTGCCCAGGACATCCGGGTGGGGTTCGCCGCGAAGGAACAAGGACTGCATCAATTGGCGCAGCGCGGCGCGCGCGGCGCTGTCATGCAGAGTCTGCAGTGCGAGGAAATCATTCAATGTGGCACGGTAGTCAATGCCGAGTCGGCGGGCAAAGTCTTTCAGTACGTCGGGCTGCATCGCAACACTCCAGTCGCTTCGCGCCACAAAGCAGGGCGTGGTGGCGAGCAGCACCAGATGGCGCGGCGGTGATCGCAGCGCCATCTGCATCGCCACCAGGCCGCCGAGCGACCATCCGACGAGCGAATGGTCGCGCGGGATGCGCAGAGCGACGTCATGTGCCATGGCATCGAGGTCGCCCAGCGGACATTCACGCGAGTGACCATGCCCTGGCAGATCGACCAGGTGCAAGGTGAAGTGCTGCGCAAGCTGATCCGTAAGCGCTCCCCACGCGCCGCCATGCAAACCCCAGCCATGCAGCAGCACAAGGTCGGGGCCGCGGCCCAGGGTTTCAACATGCAGGCTCATCCGGCACCTTTCTCAAGCGCGACGAGCAGGCGGTCTATGTCTTCAAACGTGTGCGCGGCGCTGAGCGAGATGCGTAGTCTTGCCGTCCCCGACGGGACGGTCGGGGGGCGGATGACGGGGGCCCAGATACCGGCTTGCATGAGCGCTTCTGAAACAGCCAGTGCAGCCGCATTGTCGCCGATGATGAGGGGCTGAATGGCGCTGAAAGAGGCAGGCAACAACCAGCCGCGTGCCGCCGCAATCGGTATGGCGCCATCACGGAATCGCAAGATGTTGTCCAGCAACTGCTGGCGCAGTGCGTCGCCTTCGCGAACCAGGTCCAGCGCCTTCAGCGTGGCATGGGCGATGAGTGGTGGCGCCGCGGTCGTGAAGAGATATCCTGGCGCGGTCTGCATGATCCAGTCCACGATGTCGCGTCGTCCCGCGACGAAAGCGCCAGCGGTACCGACCGCCTTGCCCAGCGTGGCCATCTGCACGATGCGCGGTGAGCGCAGTCCCAGCATGGAAAGCGATCCCTGTCCTGTCGGCCCCAGCACGCCGAAACCATGCGCGTCATCCACTACCAGCAGCGCGTCGTGTGCATCCGCCAGTTCCAGCAGCGCAGCAAGCGGTGCGATGTCGCCATCCATGCTGAACACCGCGTCGGTGGCAATGATTTTCTGCTTTGCGGTCGATGCTTCCAACAACGCTCGGGCATGTGTCGCATCAGCGTGTGCATAGCGGCGAAAGTCGGCGCGCGAGAGGCGCGCGCCGTCATTGAGGCAGGCGTGATTCAGCTTGTCCGCGACGATAAGCGTGTCGCGGTCTGCCAGCGCGGTGAGGATGGCGAGATTGGCCAGGTAACCTGTAGAAAAGAGCAATGTGGCTTCGCTTTGCGAATATTCGCAAAGCACGTTTTCCAGATCTGCATGTGCCGAGGAGTGTCCCGACAAGAAGTGCGCCGCGCCCGATCCCACACCAAAGCGCTCTGCACCATCAAGCGCCGCGTGAATGACATCGGGATGAGCGGCCAATCCCAGATAGTCATTGCTCGCAAACGAAAGCATCTCGCGTTCATCGACAATGGCATGCGGATGCTGCGGCGACGACAAGGTGCGCCGCACGCGCAGGCGATGCTCCCCGGCCAGCGCTTCAAGGCGGGCACTGAAGTCCCAGGCGGTCACGGACAGATCAGTCGGTCAGAGCGGTTTGATATCCAGCTTGGCGAAGAGCGCGCGGTCGCGATCAGCCTCGGGATTTCCGGTGGTGAGCAATTTCTCTCCATAAAAAATGGAATTGGCGCCCGAGAGGAAACAAAGTGCCTGGACTGCTTCGGGCATTTGCTGACGGCCGGCAGACAAGCGCACGAAACTCTTGGGCATGGTGATTCGTGCGACGGCGATGGTGCGTACGAATTCAGTCCAGTCCAACGCGTCCTCACCGTTCAGGTCGTCGTGCAGGGGAGTACCTTCCACCTGCACGAGGTTGTTGATGGGCACGGACTCTGGTTGCGGATCCAGATTGGCCAACTGCGCAATGAGTCCGGCGCGTTGGGCGCGCGACTCGCCCATGCCGACTATGCCGCCGCAGCAGACGTGAATGCCGGCGTCGCGCACGCGACCCAAGGTGTCGAGGCGATCCTGATAGTCGCGCGTGGTAATGACGTCGCCATAGAATTCGGGTGCAGTGTCGAGATTGTGGTTGTAGTAGTCGAGACCGGCATCTCTCAATTGTTCCGCCTGACCATCCTTCAGCTTGCCCAGCGTGCAGCAGGTCTCCAGTCCAAGGGCCTTCACCTCGCGAACCATGTTCAGCACGGGGTCAAGGTCGCGCTGCTTCGGGCCGCGCCAGGCGGCACCCATGCAGAATCGGGATGCACCGTGCGCCTTGGCTTCCTTTGCCGCTGACACGACGGCATCCAGGTCAAGCAGTTCCTGGCTCTCGACGCCCGTGTGATAGCGTGCCGATTGCGGACAGTAACCGCAGTCTTCAGGGCAGCCGCCGGTCTTGATCGACAGGAGTGTGGAGAGTTGCACGCGGTTGGGGTCAAAGTTCGCGCGGTGAACCAGCATTGCCCGGTGGACGAGATCGTTGAACGGCAGCGCGAAGTGCGCCTCAATTTCTGCGACGGAGAATCGCGGTGGTTTGTCGGGCCGAGCGTGCTGGCGGGTAGGTAGTGTGATGACCTGTGTGTCCATTGGCGGGTTTCGCTGTGAGATGGAGTCAAGCACGGATTATAGGATTTCCTGTCGAGAGATTGTCGAGAATGTCTGGATATTTGCCCAAAATTGAGTCAATTCTGTGCGCGTTGTAACGGGTCATGAATAGGCCTGAGGAAAACAGCGCGTTGCGCGCCGCATTGGCGCTGCACAAGTGGTTTACACCGCGCCTGCGTCATGCTTCCTGTCTCTTCTGTCTCGCCCCGATGGATTCTGTCCGCTTGCCAGTGGCGCGAATTTGCAGTGGGTGTCATGAGGATCTGCCCCGTCCCGCTCCCCACGCTTGTTTGCAGTGTGCCGCGCCCGTTGATGCGCCCGGATTGTGCGGACAATGCATTGCCGAACCGCCCGCTTTCGATGCGACGGTGGCCGCGTGTGTCTTCGCCTTTCCGGTGAGCCCCGTGATCAGTCAGTTCAAGTACGGATCCAGATTGGCCTATGCGGGCTGGATGGCGGATGCGCTCGCAACCGCCGTGCAGTCGGCCGGTGCCGACCGGGACGTTGACTGGATTCTGCCGCTTCCGCTGAGCCGTGCCCGGATCGCAGAGCGGGGCTTCAATCAGTCTGCGCTGATCGCGGAAGGTGTCGCCCGGCAGCTTCAGCTGCCGTTGCACCGGGATGAGCTCCTCCGCGTACGCCATACCGCGCCGCAGGTCGGCCTGGACATCAAGTCCCGCTGGAAGAATCTGAAAGGCGCCTTTGAGGCTGATCATCTTGTGACCGATCAGCGCATTGCCGTCATCGATGACGTCATGACAACCGGTGCCACGCTGGATGCGGCGGCCAGGGCGTTGAAGCAGTCAGGTGCCGCCCGCGTGGTGGCGTGGGTGGTCGCCCGCGCGGACCGAAGGACAGCGCAATCCGCCTCCACTGAAAGAACGCTTCATGTTTGAAGTGATTCTGTTCGAGCCTGAAATTGCGCCCAATACCGGCAATGTCATCCGACTTTGCGCGAATACAGGCGCAGGTCTGCATCTGGTCGAGCCTTTGGGGTTTGAGCCGGATGATGCGAAGCTCCGGCGGGCGGGGCTCGATTATCACGACTGGGCAAAGGTTCGACGGCATGCCAACTGGGATGTGGCGAAGGCCGCCCTCGAGGTAGACGGCGGTCGGCGAATATTCGCAGTATCCACCCGGGGAAGCCGCATGCATCATCAGGTGACATATCTTCCCGGCGACGCGTTTCTCTTTGGCCCTGAAAGCCGCGGCTTACCCCAGTCCCTGCTGGATGAATTCCCAGCAGACCGGGTCATCCGCCTGCCCATGCGGCCTGCCAACCGCAGCCTGAATCTCTCGAACGCGGTTGCCGTGCTGGTGTATGAAGCTTGGCGCCAGCAGGGATTTTCCGGCGGCAGTTGAAGCGGATCAGTGTGACTCGGGCCGAGGTTCCCGTGCCATCAGTTGCAGTACCGCGGCGCTGGGCGAGAGTCCGTCAAACAGCAGGCCGCACACCGCATCGGTAATGGGCATGTCGCAGTGATGTTCGCGGGCCAAAGCCTGAGCGGCTCGCGCCGAGTTGACCCCCTCCGCGACATGTCCCAAGTCCGCCAGAATGGCCGGGAGCGATTGACCGGCGGCCAGCCGTCTACCCACCGTGCGATTGCGCGACAAGTCACCCGTCGCCGTCAGCACCAGATCGCCGACACCAGTCAAGCCCATGAATGTTTCCGGCTTGCCGCCCAGCGCGACGCCCAGACGGCTGATCTCTGACAGGCCTCGGGTAATGAGTGCGGCACGAGCATTGTTGCCAAGATCGAGGCCATCCGACACACCGGCTGCGATGGCAATCACGTTCTTCAGTGCGCCACCCAGCTCGACGCCAATGAGATCGGTGCTGCTGTAGACCCGAAGCGTATTGCTGTTCAGCGCTGCCGCTGTGGCGCTTGCAAAACTCGGGTCGGCAGAGGCAAGGGTCAGCGCTGCCGGTTTGCCTTGGGCAACTTCCATGGCAAAACTTGGCCCGGAGAGCGGGCCGCGGGGGAGATGCGCTGGCAGCAGCGCATCGGCAATCTGATGCGGGAGTCGTCCGGTACTGGTTTCAAATCCCTTGCATGCCCAGAGAAACGGCACCTCCGGCGCCTGGTGCTGCATCAGCGTCATCACGGGCGCCATGCCCGATGTGCTCGTGACGAGGACGATGAGTTCCGCACCAGTCATGGCTGCGCCAAGATCATGCGTTACGCTCAAGTCAGGCGGGAGGTGAATTCCGGGCAGATAGCGTTGATTGACTTTGGTGCTCGCCAGCATCGCGGCAAGTTCCGCATTCCGCGTCCAGAGGGTGGTGTCGTGGTGCCGCGAAAGGCTGATCGCGAGTGCTGTACCCCATGCGCCGGCGCCTAGCACCGCGAGCTTCATAGTCCCCAGATCAGGCTGATGGGAATGAAGCCTGCGGCGCCATCTCGATGCCGAACGGGCGCAAAGCCCTCCACCGGCGCGCCGGTGAGTTCAAGGACAACGCCCCGTTTCACTTCGAATGCAATCGGAGCTGCCGCTTTGGATTGGCTGCGCACTTCAGCGGCTGCCGCGCTGACGACGACCAGGCGCTTGTCGGTGAGTGCGACATTCTCAACCCAGGCAAGCTCACCTGAGAAATCACGCACTTTGCTCCACTTGTCCAGCTTTACGACCACTTCGACCGGCTGCCATGCACCCAGAACATGCAGCTTGGTGGACTTTGCCGCGGGCGCATCGAACAAGATCGTCGGCCGTTCGCCAACGCTGCGAAAATCCGCTGACATGGCGACGGTTGGCAGGAACATCCCTGCCAACCATGCGGCTGCGAAAAGCATTCGGCGCTGTGCCACGATCAAGCCTGCCGTCAGTGCGTGGTGGCAACGGCTGGTGCGGGCGCGGGCTGACCGGTGTCGGCCTGTTTCTGTGCGGCAAACAGCGCTTCGAAATTGACCGGGTTCAGCAGCACGGGCGGGAAGCCTGCTGCGACGAGGGAGTCAGAGACTGCCTGGCGAGCATATGGAAACAGGATGTTCGGGCATGAAATGGCCAGCACTGCTTCCAGGTCGCCTTCGGGAATGTTCTTGACGGTGAAGATTCCAGCCTGGCCCGCTTCGACCAGAAACATGGTTTTCTCACCGACCTTTGCGGAGACGGTCACAGTCAGCAGTGTGTGATAGATGCCATCGTCAACCTTGCTGCTGCTATGGTGCAATTGCACATCAACCTGCGGGCCCTCGCGCTCCAGAAAGATCTGCGGCGCATTCGGCACTTCCACCGACAAGTCCTTCAGGTAGATCTTCTCTATGGAGAAGAGAGGTTGGTCATTCTGGGTTGTTACGTCGCTCATGACGTTTTCCTTGTTGAAGTAATGGGTGATTCAGAAGTGCGTCCGAGAACCGGCATTCCGAAATTGGCTGTGAGAAGAAAGAACCTGGCTGAGACGCGTCGAAGCTTCCTCAATCCGATAGCTGTCAAGTTGCCAGCAGGGGATCCAGACCGCCGGCGCGATCCAGTGCCGACAAGTCGTCGAAGCCACCAATGTGCTGGTCGCCAATATAAATCTGCGGGACAGTGCGCCGCCCGGTGCGCTGCATCATTTCCTCGCGTGCCGCAGGGTCGACGTCGATACGGATTTTTTCGATGCCTTTCACTCCCTTGCTGGTGAGGAGCTTTTCAGCCATGACACAGTAAGGGCACACTGCAGTGGAATACATACGGACGACAGCCATGTTCACTTCTCCACTGGCAGGCTGGCTTCACGCCAGGCGGACAGCCCGCCCTTAAGCAAGTAAAGATCCGAGAATCCGGCACCTTTCAGCAGGCGCACCGCACCGGTTGATCGTGATCCGGATGCACAGGTCACAACAATCGGCCGACTCTTGAACTTGTCCAACTCGCTGAGGCGCTTCGACAGGTCCACCATCGGGAAATTCTTGGACTTCGGAATTCTGCCAGCGGAAAACTCTGCGGCTTCGCGGACATCCACAATGACCGCTTCGCCCGTGTTCATCAGGCGAGTGACCTCCAGGGTGCCAATCTGCTTGGCGCCAGCAGCAATACCGCTGAAGAGCGGCCACAGCACCATGCCTCCCGAGACGAGGAAGAGACCAACCAGCAGGATGTTTTGGGTGAGAAATTCGACCACGGTGTTTTGGCGCCAGAAAAGTAACCAGCGATTTTAGCAGAATCGGGAAGACCGCCTCATCCCTTCCGCTGGCCCGGAAGTCTGCGGTTGTGCCGACGTGCCCGGTTGGTTTGTTAGTATTTCACTTTTGAAGATGGGGTCGCGCCTGCCATGTACAAGGTCATACTGCTGAGACACGGTGAGAGTGAGTGGAACCGTGAGAATCGCTTCACGGGTTGGGCGGATGTGGACTTGTCTGACGCAGGCGTCAAGGAAGCCAGGGCGGCCGGGCAATTGTTGTGCAAGGAGGGCTTTCAATTTGACCTCGTTTACACCTCCCTTTTGAAGCGAGCCATTCGGACGCTTTATATTGCCCAGCGTGAGATGGATGAACTCTGGGTGCCGGTGACCAAGGCGTGGGAGTTGAACGAGCGCCACTACGGAGCCCTGCAAGGTCTCAACAAGGCTGAAACAGCCGCGAAGTTCGGAGAAGCCCAGGTCAAGATTTGGCGACGCAGTTACGCTGTGCGGCCTCCGGCGATCGGCAGGGAGGATGAACTTCACCCCAGGAATGATCGCCGCTACAGCCATCTTGCTGAAGTCGAGTTGCCTTCGGCGGAGTGTCTCGCTGATACCGTCAATCGGGTTGTACCGTATTGGCAGCGCTCGATTGTCCCCTCGATCCTTGCAGGGAAGCGAGTCATGATTGTGGCCCACGGCAACAGCCTTCGCGCGCTCGTTAAGTATCTCGATGACTTGTCGGATGAGACGATAGTTGATCTGAATATTCCGACTGCGCGTCCGCTTGTGTACGAACTGGGTGCGGATTTGCGCCCGATCAGACATTACTACCTTGGCAACGCTGCAGATATCGAAGCCGCAGCCCGTGCGGTGGCCAATCAGGGCCGGGGAGCCTGATGATCTGCCGCGCAGCAGAAGGGTGAGACACAAGCTCGGCTTTGGGGCGCTGCTGATCGCAGGGGTCCTCGGCAGTGTGGCGGATGCACTCGCAGCCCCGAAAGATGCGCCTGCAATAAAGTCAGATTCGAAGGCAGACAAGCAGCGGGAACTGGCGGCGCTGCGCTCACGGATGGAGAAGCTGCGCACGGAGGTCGGGTCAGCCGAGAGTCAGCGCTCAGAGGCGGCTGATGCCCTGAAGGTATCAGAGCGTGCCATTTCTGAAGCGAACCGCAGCCTGTTCGATCTTGCCGCAGCGCAAAAACTGTTGGGTGTGGAGCTCGGCGACATCAACTCGAGTACCGAGCGTGCCCGGCAGGATGTGGAGCAGCAACGGCGTCGTCTGGCCGACCTGCTGCTGCATCAGTATCAGCTCGGTGCTTCCGATGGTGTCAGGTTGATGCTGGAGGGCAAGGATCTCGCCGAATCCGAGCGCCAGTCCCGATACTTGGAGTACATCTCGCGCGCGCGGCTGGCCGCTATCCAGCAGCTCAAACAATCGATTGAAGCGCTGTCCCAGTTGGAAGGTTCGCTACGGACCAAGCAGGCTGATCTTCAGCAAAATGAAACCGAGCAGCGAGCTGCGAGAACAATGCTGGAAAGCGAGCGCCTGCAACGCAAGAAGGTACTCTCCGGGATCTCCGGTGAGATCACCAAGGGCAGGCGTGAGATGGGACGCCTCAAGCGTGATGAGGACCGTCTGACCAAGCTCGTGGAACAGTTATCGACCTTGATCAAGCCCGCAGCACCACCCCGGTCCTCTGCAAAAGTACCCGGACAGTCGATTGAGCAGGCTGCCGACAGCTCGTTGTCAGGTGCCCCCTTTGGATCGTTGAAGGGCAAGTTGAGGCTGCCTACTCGGGGTGAGTTGATCAGCCGCTTCGGCGGCGCGCGCGAAGGGTTCTCTGCCAAGGGCGTGTTCATCCGGTCTGCCGGGGGGCAGCCGGTTCGGGTAATTGCCGACGGCCAAGTGGTTTACGCCGACTGGCTGCGTGGCTTGGGCAATTTTGTCATCGTTGACCATGGTGGCGCATACATCAGCATCTACGGCAACGCCGAGAGCGTACTCAAGCAGGTGGGGGACAGAGTGAAAAGTGGTGACGTTCTGGCGTCCACGGGAGACAGCGGAGGGGTCGGGGAATCGGGCGTATACTTTGAGTTGAGGCATCAAGGGCAGCCCTTTGACCCCATGAAATGGGCACGCCGCTAGCGTTGCGCTGAGTATGGCCGGTATTGAACTTGAAACCGAGTGCGCGGTCCCAACGTACTGACATGAATCGGCAGGGTTTGACACATCAGGAGCGCGAATGGGCAACAAGGTTAAAGCTGCGGGGTTGATTGGGTTGGGCGCCATCATTGGTGTCAGCGCGTCGCTGCATTTTTCGGCTGTTGCTGAAAAGCAACCAACAACCTTGAATCTGCCGATTGAAGATCTTCGGGTCTTCAGTGAAGTGTTTGGGCGCATCAAGTCAGATTATGTCGAATCCGTGGATGACAAGCGCCTGATCAAGGAAGCCATCAACGGAATGTTGACGGGGCTGGATCCCCACTCCGCATTCCTCGATCCGGATGCCTACAAGGAGTTGCAGGTTGGAACTCAGGGTAAGTTCGGTGGACTTGGTATCGAAATCAATACTGAAGATGGGTTCGTGAAAATCATTTCCCCGATTGATGACACGCCTGCGCAGCGGGCCGGTCTGAGGTCTGGTGACTTGATTATCAAGGTGGATGAAACAAGCCTTCGTGGCGTGAGCTCCACCGAAGCCGTGAAGAAGATGCGCGGAGAACCCGGCACTGAGGTGTCGCTGACGGTCCTGCGAAAGGGCGAGGACAAAGAGCTGTATTTCAAGTTGAAGCGCGCCATTATTGAAGTGCAAAGCGTGGTCTCGCGCTCGTTGGAGCCGGGCTATGCCTCCATCCGTGTGCGCCAGTTTCAGGAAACCACCGGAGAAAAGGTCGCCAAGGCGATCACGGATCAGTACCGACAGAATGGCGGAAACCTCAAGGGCCTCGTGCTTGACCTCCGCAACGATCCAGGTGGCTTGCTGAATGCGGCGGTCGCTGTATCAGCTGCATTTCTGCCCAAGGACGCTCTTGTTGTCTACACCGAAGGCCGGACCGAGGACGCGAAGATGAAGCTGCATGCCCGACGCGAGAATTATCTGCGCGGCGTGCTCAAGGAAGATTACCTTGCAAAGCTCCCCGCAGACATCAAGAACGTGCCAATGGTGGTTTTGGTCAATAGCGGCACGGCCTCGGCATCTGAGATCGTGGCCGGTGCATTGCAGGATCACAAGCGGGCGGTTGTGATGGGCACCCAAACGTTTGGCAAGGGTTCCGTTCAAACCATTCTCCCATTGGGCAATGCGAACGCCATCAAGTTGACCACGGCGCGGTATTTCACACCCAACGGCCGCTCGATTCAGGCAAAGGGTATTGAACCGGATATTTTGGTCGAAGATGGCATTCAGCGACTGACCATGCGCGAGGCTGATCTCGAAAAGCATCTTGCAGGAACAGATGAAGCCAAGGCAACGCCTGCGAAAGCCGCAAATGGTGCTGCGCTGGCCCCCAAGGCGGCTCCCAAATCCGTCGTTCCCGCGAAAGACGCGAAACCATCGGTGGTCAGCACCCCCAACGGCGAGCGCGAAGATTTTGTCCTGTCACAGGCGCTGAATCAGCTGAAAGGTCTTCCAGTGTCGGCTCGTCCAGACGCGCCTCAGGTCGCTGCCGCCCCCAAGTAAATCGAGCGAACATGAACGACCAGCAGCTGCTCCGGTATGGGCGACATCTGCTGCTGAATGAGTTCGGGCTGGCGGCGCAGGAAAGGCTTCTGAGCGCCCATGCCTTGGTAGTCGGTGCAGGCGGACTGGGCTCGGCAGCGTTGCTGTATCTCGCTTCCGCCGGCATAGGCAAGCTGACCATTGCTGATGGCGATACGGTTGAATTGTCGAATTTGCAGCGACAAGTCATTCATCGCCAGACTTCGCTGGGCCGCAACAAGGCGCTTTCTGCGGCTGAAGCGGTGACGGCCCTCAATCCGGATTGCCAAGTCGAAGTGCTGCCTCGGAGGCTCTCGAGCGACGACCTCGACGAGCGCGTCGCGCAGGCTGACATTGTTCTTGATTGCAGTGACAACTTTGCCACCCGCCATGCTTTGAACCGCGCAGCTGTGGCGGCAAGAGTGCCGCTGGTTTCAGGTGCTGCAATCAGGTTCGACGGTCAAGTCGCCAGTTTTGACGCGCGCCAACCGAAGAGCGGCTGCTACCACTGTCTATTTCCGGAAGAAGACGGCGTCGAGGAAGATCGTTGTGCGGTGATGGGCGTGTTCGCGCCACTTGTAGGCATCATCGGCGCGATGCAGGCCGGCGAGGCAGTGCGGATTCTCGCTGGCGTTGGCGAATCGCTTGTCGGCCGCCTGATACTCTATGACGGACTCTCGCAGCGGTGGCAGGAAGTGAAACTTCTACAGGATCCGCAATGCGCAGTTTGTTCCTCCGCGCTGACTCACTCAAGGAGTGCCGACCATGCACCAGCATAGTTTTTTTCTGATTGCGTCTCTCGTGCTGGCTGGGACGGTGTCAGCCCAGCCTGCCCCGGTCTACAAGCACGTGGACAAAGACGGAAAGGTCACCTATTCAGAGAAGCCACCTGCAAAGCCGGACCCCAAGGCAGAGAGCAAGGCGGTACCGGGTGCGAAGAAGATCGACATGGACAATGAGCGGAATGTCATCAAGTCATTCACGCCAAAGTCCGGATCGGATGGCGCTGGAGATGTACGCAGTTTTGACAAGCGTATTGAAAAGAATGACAGCTTGCGCGTGGCGCTGGACGAGGCAATGCGCGAGCTGGAAGAGGCCAAGGCTGCACTGGAAGCCGGGAAGGATCCGCAGGACGATGAATGGCAGACCATCGGGGCGGCGCAGGGCCGCGTGTCCCGGGTGCCGACAGATGCCTACCATCAGCGGGTGAAGTCGCTCGAAAAATCCGTGGAGCAGGCGGAGGCCAGGGTGAAGAGTGCGGAGAGCGCACTCAGGCGCGGGACGAGTTGATGTTGCGGCTGGTCGTCGCTCTCTTTTGCCTTCTGAGTCCGTGGCTGCACGCCCAGACTGTTTATCGGTATACCGACAAGGATGGTCGCGTCGTGTTGTCCGACCAGCCGCCAAAGGGTGTCGCGTATGAGCGCTTCGATTACGACAAGAGTACCAACGTCCTGGAATCACCCAAGCGGGTGAGTGGGACGCAGAACGAAAAGGCGGGTATGGGGGATGAGAAGTCGCGGCAGCGAACCGCCCTCCGTGAAAGCCTGCGAAGTGAGGTGGACAAGGCCCGTGCGCGGCTGGCGGCAGCCCGAGAAGCGTTGGCGACGGGCCAGGATCCCACCGAAGACGAATGGCAACCCACGGTCACGGCGCCTGACAACGGTGGAAAGCCCAATTCCAAAGGCGTGATCACCGGTCGGGGTGGGCGTGTGGTGTGCCACACGGACGGTAGCGGGCGTGTGGTCTGCCCTGCGGTTCCTGTTCCGTCGCAAGCCTATCGTGAACGGATCGAGGGTCTGGAGCGCGCTGTCAAGGACGCAGAAGAAGCGTTGAAGGCAGCGGAGATTCGGTTCAGGCGCAACGCGCCCGACTGAGCAGGCTGGGCTTCTAGAGCGGCCAGCGGGGACGTACGTTGAAGCCTTCTCGGGCATTGCGAATATTCGCAATGCCGGCCTTCCACCGCAGTGCGGCAGCGTGCGCGATCATTGCGCCGTTGTCGGTGCAAAGGTGCGGGGGTGGGAAACAAACCTGGTCGCCATGAATGCGCGCCTCCTCTTGCAGCCTGCGACGAAGCTCTGCGTTCGCGCCCACTCCACCTGCCACCACCAGTGTCTGCGCAGAGGACGTGCGCAGTGCATCTCTGCATTTGTGAACCAGAACGTCCACCACTGCAGCCTGAAAGCTGGCAGCGATGTTGGCTCGACAGGTATCTGACAAAGTGCCGTCTGGGTGCCGTTCCTGCTTTACCAGATTTGCCACGGCGGTTTTCAGCCCGCTGAAACTGAAGTCGAGATTGCCGCTGTGCAGCAGGGGTTTGGGCAGCTTGAATTGATACGGGATGCCTGTCTCTGCCAGTTTTGCAAGTGCAGGCCCGCCGGGGTAGGACAGTCCCAGCAACATGGCGGTCTTGTCAAAAGCTTCGCCGGCCGCGTCATCGATTGTCTCGCCCAATAGCGTGTACTGGCCAACGCCCGACACCAGCATCAATTGGGTATGCCCACCTGACACCAGCAGGGCAACATAGGGCGGGGAAATGTCTTCGCCAGACATGAGCGGGGAAAGCAAATGCCCCTCCAGGTGATGTATTGCGATCAACGGAATACCCAGCACCAATCCAAGACCTGCAGCCAGACCCGCGCCAGTCAGCAGTGCGCCGCCCAGTCCGGGGCCTTCGGTAAACGCGATTGCCCCCACTTCCCGCAGGCTTGCGCCGCCGAACTCACAAGCCTGGCGGATCAAAGGCACCAGGCGTCGAATGTGATCGCGAGATGCCAGTTCGGGCACTACCCCACCAAAGGCTCGGTGCATTGCGATCTGAGAGTGTAGTAAATCCGAAAGCAAGCCCTTACTTGAGTCAAACAGGGCCACGCCTGTTTCATCGCAGGATGTTTCCAGTCCGAGTATTAGCAACTTGAATTTCCTGGGCGCGAGATTTGCGAAAAGTCAGGGAAGGCGAGAGGGTTGGCCGCTGCAGGCTGGCCTTGGGGACTGCCCGAAATGGGAGCGTTTACTACTTGCATTGAAGTATCGGGCTTGCGGATGCTCAGTTATCTGATTATTATAGCGAGCTTTTCAATCGTTACCGGACCCCAGAATTCCATGCCTACAGTTCGCCTGAAAGAAAATGAGCCTTTTGATGTGGCACTTCGCCGCTTCAAGCGTGCAGTCGAGAAAACCGGCCTGCTAACCGAGCTTCGTGCCCGTGAGTTTTATGAGAAGCCGACCGCCGAACGCAAGCGCAAGCATGCCGCAGCCGTGAAGCGCCGTTTCAAGCGTCTGCGCAGCCAGATGCTGCCGCCGAAGCTGTACTAGGTCAGTCAAGCCAGCTTTTTCCGGACGATTGTCGGGCAGGCCATCCGGAAGGGTGCCCTGCCCGAGTCATTTTTGAGCCAAGGAAATCCCATGTCACTGCGTGACACCATCAATGAAGACATGAAAGTCGCCATGAAGGCGAGAGAAAGCGACCGGCTCTCCGCCATTCGGCTTCTGCAGGCAGCGCTCAAGCAGAAGGAAGTCGATGAGCGCATTGTGCTATCCGACGCCGATGTGCTCGCCATTCTCGACAAGATGATCAAGCAGCGGCGGGACTCCATCGAGCAATATGCGGCGGGTAACCGTCCTGATCTTGTGGCAAAAGAGGAGTTTGAATTGTCCGTGCTTGGACAGTACCTGCCGCAACCCCTCTCGGAAGCAGAGGTGCTTCAGCTACTCGACAAGGTGGTGTTGGAGACTGGTGCACAAGGCGTGAAGGACATGGCCAAAGTCATGGGGGCGCTTCGCCCCCAAGTGGCCGGCAGGGCAGACATGGGAAAACTCTCAGCCTTGGTCAAGGGCAGACTGTCCTGAGCCACACCAGCGTGGTCAAGCAGATGTTGTCCGCCGGCGGTACGCAGTAGTTGTCGTGACGCTGATGATTCGGTCCTATACTTTGGGTCGAAACAGCTCTGGCCCATCGTGATCCCTCAGGACTTCATTCAGCAACTTCTCGGGCGCGTCGACATCGTCGACGTGATTGATCGTCATGTGAAACTGAAGAAAGCTGGCCAGAACTATTCGGCCTGCTGCCCTTTTCACAACGAGAAGACGCCTAGTTTCTCGGTCAGCCCTGCAAAGCAGTTCTATCATTGCTTTGGATGCGGGGCTCACGGTACAGCCATCAGTTTTCTCATGGAGTACTCAGGGCTCGGCTTTGTCGAAGCGGTGAAGGAGCTTTCGGAAGGCGTCGGCCTTGCCGTGCCGGACGACGGACGTCGTGAGCGCTCGCCAGAGCAGGAAGAAGTTTCCCTCTCCCTTGGCGAGGTCCTGAACCAGGCGCTAGTCTTCTATCGGCAGCAGTTGAAGCGCTCGCCGCAGGCCATCGCGTATCTCAAGGAACGCGGATTGTCAGGCGAGATAGCAGCCAAGTTTGGTCTGGGCTATGCGCCGGATGACTGGCAATCCCTCAAGGCCGCCGTGGACGACTACTCGGCTGCTGCATTGAAGGATGCCGGTCTGGTCATTGACTCTGATGAGGGGCGCCGCTATGACCGCTTCCGGGGCCGGGTCATGTTCCCGATACTGGATGCGCGCGGCAATGTAATCGGTTTTGGCGGACGTGTCATCGGTGCCGGCGAGCCAAAGTACCTCAATTCTCCTGAGACCCCCTTGTTCGAAAAAGGCCGCGAACTCTATGGCCTCTTTCATGCGCGACGTGCCATTCGTGATTTGAAGCAGGTCCTCGTGGTTGAAGGCTACATGGATGTCGTGGCACTGGCGCAGCATGGGATAGACAATGCAGTCGCTACACTCGGCACAGCGACCACGCCCGTGCATGTTGAAAAACTCCTTCGGATGGCTGAGAACCTGGTCTTTTGCTTTGACGGTGACAAGGCCGGTCGGCGGGCCGCTTGGCGCGCACTCGAGATATCGTTGCCAGTAATCAGCGATGGCAAGTCGGTCAGTTTTCTGTTCCTGCCGCCCGAAGATGATCCGGACTCTTATGTGCGGGCGCAGGGGCGCGACGCATTCATTGCTGAAGCTGCGAACGCGCGTCCTTTGTCTGTGTATCTGGTTAGTGAACTGGCTGAGCGCAATGACCTCAAGAGCGATGAGGGACGTATTCGATTTCTGAGTGAGGCCGCACCGCTGCTCAAGCAGATTCAGGCGCCAGGGCTGAGTCTTCTGCTGCGCAAACGCGTCGCAGAGCTGACTGGCATGACCATTGAGGAGTTGATGCAGGTAGCGCCTGGTGCCAAGCCAGCGGTAGTGGCAAGCCGGAGCGTGCCATCCAAAAGCCGGTCCGCGAGAGTTCGTTCGACCGAAAGCAGGGTTGCGGGACTCATGCTGCAGTGGCCTGGCCTGGCCTCGAAGTTTGACGTTGCGGCGGAGGGCTCTGCGAATGAGGCGCTACACGCGGTTGCAGAGTTGGCAGCATTCATGCGCGATTGCGATTTCGAGTGCACGCAGGCGATGATTCTGGAGTCTTTTCGGGGCAAACCACAATCGATGTTTCTTGCCGAATCTCTGGCGGCAACCCTTGGCGATACAGCGCTGGACGAGTCTGCTGCCTTGGCGGAATTCGCAGGCTGTCAGGAGAAACTCAAGTCAGATCAACGGCGTGCGCGCAGGAATGAACTTGCCAGGCGTGCCTCGGAAGGCTCACTGACACCTGAGGAAACGCAGGAGTACCGATCGCTCTTCACATGAAATGCAGCCAAGTCACTGAACAAACAGGCAATATTGGACGTCGTAGAGAATATTGCTTTGCATTCAGTATGAACTCCAGTAAAATTGAGGGTTTTCCGCAAAGCCGCTGAAGAATTTCCGTCAGCCTGAGCCCCCGTGACTACAAAGCGTCAATCTACCCAATCTTCCTCCGGCCGAAAGGCTGTTGCCAGCGAAAAAGTCGAACTCAAGGCCGCCGATGTCGAGGCGCAGAAGAAGCGACTGAAAAACCTGATCGTCCTGGGCAAGGAACGTGGTTACATCACGTACGCCGAAATCAACGATCACCTGCCCGAAGACATCACCGATGCCGAGCAGATCGAGGGTGTCGTCTCCATGTTCAACGACATGGGCATTCAGGTCTACGACGAAGCGCCCGACGCCGAAACGTTGCTCATGAATGATGCGCCGCCACCCGTCACGGACGAAGAGGCGGTGGAAGAGGCCGAAGAAGCGCTGTCGTCCACGGTGGACTCCGAGTTTGGACGCACCACGGACCCGGTCAGGATGTACATGCGCGAAATGGGCTCTGTCGAACTCTTGACTCGTGAAGGCGAGATCGAGATCGCCAAGCGCATCGAAGATGGCTTGAAGCACATGATCTTCGCCATCTCGTCCTGCCCCACGACCATTGAGGAGATTCTTCGTCTCGCCGACATGATCGAGAAGGACGAGATCCGGGTCGATGAAGTGGTGGACGGTCTGGTTGATCCCAACGAAGCTGAAGTCGCCGAACAGGCACTGGCCGAGGAAGACGAAGCCGAGGAGGAGATTGAGGAAGAAGATGAGGACGGTTCGATTGCCGCCGCGAATCTTGAGCAGCTGAAACAGGATTCCCTAGAGAAATTCAATCGTATTCGCCGCCAGTACAAGAAGATGAAGAAGACCCTGGCGGAGAAGGGATACCGTTCGCGGGCCTACAAGGACCTTCAGGAAGAGATTTCTGAGGAGTTGATGCTGATCCGCTTCAGCGCCAAGCAGGTTGAGGCGCTGTGCAGTGGCCTTCGTGGCCTTGTCGAGAAAGTCCGTCGCCACGAGCGCCAGATCATGGAGCTCTGCACCAAGAACGCCTTGATGCCGCGTACGCATTTCATCAAGACGTTTCCGGGCAATGAGACCAACGTGAAGTGGATCGCTGAGGAAGTCGCGCTTGGCAAGAACTACTCGACGGCGCTGGTGAGATTCAAACCATCCATACTTGAGC
This sequence comes from Betaproteobacteria bacterium, assembly GCA_031394355.1. Taxonomy (GTDB): domain Bacteria; phylum Pseudomonadota; class Gammaproteobacteria; order Burkholderiales; family Usitatibacteraceae; genus JAEUMY01. The sequence continues at coordinate 275,990 of JANNSU010000059.1, forward strand.
AGCAGGATGCCATTTTGCAGTTGCAGAAAGACGTCGGCATTCCCATCAAAGATTTGAAAGAGATTGCCCGTCAGATGTCCACTGGTGAGGCCAAGGCCCGCCGTGCCAAGCGCGAGATGATCGAAGCCAACTTGCGTCTCGTCATTTCAATCGCGAAAAAATACACCAATCGCGGGCTGCAATTTCTGGATCTCATCCAGGAAGGCAATATTGGATTGATGAAGGCCGTAGACAAGTTTGAATATCGTCGCGGTTACAAATTTTCGACCTACGCCACATGGTGGATCAGGCAGGCCATCACCCGCTCGATCGCAGATCAGGCACGCACCATCCGCATCCCCGTGCACATGATTGAGACGATCAACAAGATGAACCGCATCTCGCGCCAGATTCTGCAGGAAACTGGCGTGGAGCCGGACCCGGCGACCTTGGCAGTGAAGATGGAAATGCCCGAGGAGAAGATTCGCAAGATCCTGAAGATCTCCAAGGAGCCCATTTCCATGGAGACGCCCATCGGTGACGATGATGACTCGCATCTCGGCGATTTCATCGAGGATCAGTCCAATCTCGCCCCGGCGGATGCGGCGCTTTACTCAAGCCTGCGTGACGTGACCAAGGATGTGCTGGACTCGCTGACGCCGCGCGAAGCCAAGGTGTTGCGCATGCGCTTCGGCATCGAGATGAACACTGACCACACGCTGGAGGAAGTCGGCAAACAGTTTGATGTGACGCGCGAACGCATTCGCCAGATCGAGGCGAAGGCCCTTCGCAAGCTGCGGCATCCGTCCCGATCCGAAAAGCTGCGCAGCTTCTTGGAAAACGAGAGCTGATCAACCATCAGGTCCCCAAATTGGGGGCGCAAGGTGGCGAAGCAGGAGGCTAGACAAAAAGGGGGTGGCAGATGCCACCCCCTTTTTTTGTGTCCTGGATACCTTTATTTGATCAGCAATACAGGTATCTTGCTCTCGGCAAGCACCCGGGTCGCCACGGAGCCCATGACCAGATTGCCCAGATTTCCGTGTCCGTGCGTTCCCATCACTATCATTGTGCAGCCCAATTCCACAGACTTCTTGTTGACCTGCTCAGCGACTTCTCCCACGAGGCTGAGGGCCTCGTAGCGGAGCCCTTTGGCATCCATCACGGCAGTGGCAGGCTTCAACGCATCTGCACTTTCATCGGCGTAGAAGTCTTCCAGCGCTTCCTTGCCAACATAGGCACGCACCCTTGCTGAAGCGATGGGCGCATGGACATTGACGAGGAAAAGCTCGGGTTGCGACTTGAACAGGTCCAGATGCGCTGCGAGATACTCCGCCGCACGGATTGAACAGGCGGATCCATCAACAGCCAGCAGAAACTTCATGGGGTGATCCTCCGAGTGTGCGCGCTTGATATGCGTGCCAATATGATAGGGTGCCATAGTCCACAGTGGTTTGATATTCATCAACGCGAGCCCCGGGCTCCATATCACTAGAGAAGCCGGATCAGACCCTGCGTGTCCGACTGCAAGCACGCTGGATTGCTTGAACTTTCGCCCTGGATGAATGATGGTCATCGCAGTCGTTGACTTCATTCTTCTTTCGCGGCTTGCGCATTGGACATGCCGCCCATGGAACAAGTCGCTGCTCCATACGCTGTTGACTGGATGTACGATTCCGAGGGTTGAAATGGGCAGATTTCCAGAACCCATGACGCAATGCCGCACGACCCGTGAGAAAATGCGCGCTTGGGCCGTTAGCTCAGTTGGTTAGAGCAGAGGACTCATAATCCTTTGGTCGTTGGTTCAAGTCCAACACGGCCCACCATTCACCACGCAGCTTCTGTCACAACAATGAATCTGCGTCCCCAGCATCACTTGGCAATTTGAGTCTACTCAGCGAGAACACATGAACTTTGATCTGACCGGCAAGACAGCCTTGGTGACCGGTGCCTCAAGCGGAATGGGTCACCACTTCGCACAGTCTCTGGCAGAGCATGGTGCAAGCGTGGTCGTTGTGGCACGAAGGACTGAACGACTTGCAGGGCTTGTCGAGGCTATTTCTTCACGTGGTGGCGAGGCCATTGCGCTGCGTTGTGATGTAACGGATGTCGGGTCCGTGACAGATTGTGTTGCCGAGGCGGTTGCCCGAGCAGGTGGCATCGACATACTCGTCAATAATGCAGGCATTGCGGACCCTGCCCCCGCGCTGGAGACGACAGAAGCGCAGTGGAATGCCGTCATTGACACCAATCTGAGCGGTGCGTGGCACATGGCGCAGCAGGTTGCGAGATCGATGGTGGCGGGCAAGCGAAAAGGCAGCATCATCAACATCGCCTCCATTCTCGGATTGCGCGTAGCGACCAGCCTGCCCGCCTACGCCGCCGCCAAGGCGGGTCTGATTCACCTCACCAAGGCGCTGGCGCTTGAGTGGGCACGTGCGAATATTCGCGTGAATGCGATCGCGCCCGGGTACATCCTTACCGAGATCAACCAGGAGTGGTTCGCAACCGAAGGGGGCCAGTCCGCCATCAAACGCATTCCCCAGCGGCGCATCGGCACCCCGGCAGATCTCGATGGCCCACTGCTCCTGCTCGCTTCCGATGCGTCGAGTTACATGACCGGCAGCATCATCGTGGCAGATGGCGGCCATGCAGTGAACTCGCTATAGCCGTCAGAGCAGGCGATCCAGGAGCCGTTCAAGCGGCCATGGCAGCTTCGAAAACAATTCTCGCTGATCGCGCTGGAAAGCTGCGCCGGATTCTGTGTCCTGCCAACCGAGGTGCCAAGATTGAGTCTGGTGCTGAGCGTGCGGCGGTGGGCGAAGACCAAAGTGACAGTCTGCTGCCGTTCAACCGCAGTGACCAGGAAGTTCCATAGCGCGGGGGAGCGCTTTACGAAGTTTCGCTGCCAGATGATTCGCAGGCTGTCCTGGAGGTCGACGTTTTAGATGCCGGACATGTGCAAGCCGCGCTCATGAGTGTTTCGCTTGCCACCTTGCAAGGTCTTCAGGCTGTCTAGCCAGGCGTCGTCGATGCAGGGCTTGATCTCGTACGATCAGTCGGTCGCAGGCGTGCGTAGGCACCGAGGATCGCCCCGTACCGATCCAGTTGTGGGCCACTTCGAATCGGTCGCCGCGAGCGACTCTGGCTCTATGAATGGCAAACAATCGGCGGGTTGTGAAGCCACGGTGAAGAACACCTTGACATGCTTTCTCGGAGTGTCTTCATTGGGGACCCGTACCAGTTGATTGGGCCGATACTGGACGGTGAACTATATGGCTTGACGGCCTCACCGCAATTCCGCCACGGATCCCCGATGGCCTTGGCAGCCAAGGGAAACAGCAAGAAGATTGTGAAGTATCAGCGGAGCGCAACCCACCGTTTTAAACGTCTGCTGACCTCTTAGTGGACAGAAGGCAACTTCCTTTGACATTGCCTTCTGCCCCGGCGCTTGCCGAGGGCACCGCCCGATTTCTGATGAGCTCCGGAAATCAGGATCCAGACTGCCTGGTCAGCCTTCGCTGGATGTCGCGTAATCCAGGAACTTCTCCGGGCTGACACGAAGCGCTGCACCTGTTGGGCAAGCCCGTACGCATGCCGGGCCGCCCTTCTGTCCCTTGCACATGTCGCACTTCACGGCCTTCTTCGGGTTGTCCTTGCTGTGATACTCGGGCTCGCGTCCCGGCTCCGGGCCGAGACCCAGCAACAGCCATGACATGAGGCTTGGTCGTTTGCGATTCGGGTTGGCCTGGGCAAGTTGAATCACGCCATAAGGACAGTTCCGCTCGCAGTTGCCACAACCGATGCAGGCATCGGAAATGAACACCTCACCAGAGGGTGAGCGATGAATGGCATCGGGCGGACATTCCTTCATGCAGTGTGGATGCTCGCAGTGCCGGCAGGATGTGGGGACGTGGATGTTCTGGTACGTCGGGCCGGCCTCCCGGTCGAGTCGCGAGGTGCCGTCGTGCGTATCGGCACACGCCTTCTCGCAGTTATCACAGCGGATGCAGAGCGACTCGTCGATCAGCAGCACATCGGTTGCTTCGCCGACACCCTGTGCCATCAGGAAGGAAATCAGGTTGCCCGACTCTGTCCGGCCCTCCATGGCCTGGTTGATCTTCATCCGGGCCATAAGCTGCTCATCGATCTTGCCGCGCACGGTCGAGTGCGATGACATCACCTCTATGAAGCGGGTGGACTCCAACATGATCGCTTCGGTTGCAACTGCTGCTCTCACGGTGGCGGAACGAGGCAGATCAGACAGGAGCGCCATTTCACCGACATAGTTGCCGGCGGCCACATAGGACAACACAATCTCTTTCCCGCCCAAATCCCGTGACACGGTTACCGAGCCGCGGCGGATGAGGTACAGGCCGTCAGCCGAATCACCTTCCTTGAACAGGGCCTCGCCTGCGGAGTATCGTTTGATGACTGCGGTGCCGATGAGATAGTCCACCTCCTCTTCACGGATGCTCGAGGAGAGGTACTGACGAATTGCACGCTTCATCATCACGGCATCCAGCGTCCGCTTCACCGACTCGACCGATGCAATCAGCTTCAGCATGGACCGGCGCGGTGTTTCAACCATGAGGCAGCGCTTTCCACCCTTCGCGGTTGCTGTCCGGCGGCGGCCCGAGATCAAACCCATCTCGCCGAAAAACTCACCCTTTCCAAGCTGGAAAGCGACCATCGTGCCATCCAGTGTTTCAGTCTCGATGACGACCTCGCCTTCAACGATCGCGTAGAAGGAATTGGTGTAGTCGTTCTTCTTGAAGATCACTTGGCCTTCATCTGGCCGATGAATTTCACTATCGAGCAGAAACTCGCGCAGTTGCAGGTCCGTCAGGCCCGACAGAATGGGCACACTGGCCCGGATATGCTGCACGGCATCGTTGACGGTTGTGATCTTGACGTTCTTGAACTTGGCCTTCAGCACCGGCTCGTCCGCCGGTTCGACGTTGTTGCTGAGGATGTACTCGATGACCTCGTATCCCTGATTCATGGCTTGCTTGATCAGTGGATAGCCACCCAAGGCGCCGACGATGTACAGGCCGGGCACATTGGACTCATACTTGGACGAAAGCGCCGGCACTGCATTCATGTCGGTGCTGGAAAATTGGATGCCGAAGCTCTCCACCAACTTGCGTGGTGGCGTTGCGCCGAGTCTCCCGATAATGCGATGACAATTGATGTTTTCCACGCCAACCGGCGTCTTCACGGTGTAGACCATCGGCGCAGGCCCACCAGGCGACTCCTCGACCTTCTCAGTCATGGAGTTTGCACGGTACTCGATCTTGCCTTCCTTGATCGCTGAGGTGACTAGTGAAATGTTGCCGTCCTTCACACGCACAAACTCATCGCTGCGGTTGATCAGGACCACACGGTTCTGTTTGGCTAACGCCAACGCGTTTTCGATACCGGCGTCACCGGCACCGATGACAATGATGGTTTCCTCCGAATATTCGTCGGGATCATCGAGCTGGTACTGCACGTTTGGCAGATCTTCGCCGGGTGTGCCCAGTTTGCGGATATTGCCCTGCAGGCCGATGGCAAGCACGACAGCCTCCACCATCATGGTGTCGCCACTTACCAGGGTGATCTGAAATGCGCCACGCTCGCCTTTGATGGAAGCAACCTGTGCGCCATATCGGATATTGACCTTGTGCTTCTTCAGCTCGTCGTCCCAGGCGCCGAGGATCTTCTCGCGAGTGCCGGCAGTGAAGCTCATTGGCGAACGCAGTGGCAGCACGCCAGGCTCAGCCATCACGTGCTTGCCTTTTTGATACTTGTAGATGGTGTCGGCAGTGTGTTGCTGGGCTTCCAGCAGGACATGTGACACACCCAACTCGGCGGCGTGCGCGGCGGCAGAGAGGCCTGACGGTCCTGACCCGACTACGGCGATCTTGAATTGCTCACTCATGTAGTACTCCTAACGTCCCGCGACCAGAACGCGAAAGTCTTTCATTGCTGCCTGAAACTCGGCGGGCTTGAATTTCTCATCATTCGACAGCGTGGCCTGCACTTTGCCCAGACCGCGATTCAGGGCTGGCGCATTTCCCAGCAAGCCTCGTTTGTTCAGGTAGTTGACGACGCTGCCCAGCGCCATGGCTGCCTGTTCGGCAGCGGCATAGTCGTTGTAGTTTCCGCCCAGTCCCTCGTCGATGAGAGACAGCGCAACGCCACGAAGGGCCTGCTCGTTGAAGGTAAAGCCCTCAATTCGTTTGGTGATGCCCAAAGCCATCTGCTTCAACTTGGCGGCTTCGGCATTGATATCACCCTTGCCGCCTGCCGCATGGTGCAGCTTGAGAACCTGATCGTTGACCTCTGCCCCAAGCTTGCCATCAATCTGGCGGGCGATTGCGCGCAGCATGAGCATGTTCGAGTCGTTGAGACGCGCCAGACCCGGGCCTGGACTGGCGCCAAAAGCAGTCTTGGGCTGCCACCTCAGGTCAGACATGGGGTGATGACACGCGTGGCAGTCAAACAGCGTCAATTCAGGGAAGATGCCATCCCGGCCACGTTTCGGGTCGGCAAGGATATCCATCATTTCTGCAACGGCCAGCGCCTGACCGATGGCCCAGACTTTCACGCCATCCCACGGGCGCTTCCGTTCTTCATAGTCCTTGTCGAGCCGGAAGTGCGCGGGTGCGGTCATTGAAAAGGTCTCGAGCTCAAAGCTCATTCTCGGATGCCCTGCACCCATGATGCGGTGAGTCACAAACTTGTCCTGATTTCCCCAGTGGCAAGACAGGCAGAGTTTGGCACGTGCGGTGGGGTCGGACAGGGGATACAGACCGCTTTCAACATTCTTTGCATGCGTTGCCGCAGGTTCAACATGAGGCTTCACATACCGTTCCGCCGGACCATGGCAGGCCTCGCAAGAGATGCCGTCCCCGAACTTGAATCGCTCACCCTGCTTCGTGGAAGGAATGTTGTGGGCATGGCAGTCGAGGCAGAGCTTCTCCTGGTGCGCAGGCTTGGTGATGCCAAGATTCTTGACGATACGGGCAGAGCGGTCGTTGAACAGGACTTGATAGGCCTTGTTGGCATGCTTGTCGAGGCGCGACCAGGTCACGTACTCGTTCTGCAAAACATTTGAGCCCTTCCATTCAATGATCGAGCCGTGACAGAGGCTGGATGCGCAAGTTACCGTACCAATTGACTTGTCTGGCGACTGGTAGGGGAGGGGATGGAAGTTCTGCGCATATGCTGCAGACGCCAGCGCGGTCGAGACAGTCCAGAGCAGTGCATTCCAGAGCTTCATTTCTTGGCCTCCACGCGCGCCACGAAGCTTGCGCGATCGATCATGTCACTGACAGTCCAAAGTGATCCGTCAGGATTGAGATAAAACTTCTTCATTTCGTCCTTGTTGAACGGGCGTGAACCGATGCGGCCCAGAACGGCGATCTGGCCACCAGTCTCATCCACGGCACGATCACGATCCAATCCCTTCGCCAGAGCGATGGCTGCGCTGCGGGTCTTCCGCCACGCCACGATCTGCGGTTTGGGATCAGGAGAGAAACCGTAGAACTTGGGCTGCGTGTCCGGTGCAGTCAGCTGTACAACCTTGAGCCCGTTGACACCGTCTGCCACATAGGCAAACAGCGAGGCATTGGTCGAGCCCACCACGACATCGCGGGCATCATTCAACGCGCCTTCGGCATTGAAGAACTGGTACAGCTTGGGCGATTCCGGCTTCTCGATGTCGATGATGGCCAAGCCTTCCTTGGTCGCAGCGACATAAGCAAACGTCCGGGCAAGGTAAATGCCGCGCGCATCCGCAATGCGAATATTCGCATTGGTCAGCCTTGGCTTTGTCGGCAGCGTGACATCGATGACATTGAGGCCCTGTGCAGTGGTCACGAAGAGATAGCGGAACTGCAATGCGGAGGCGCGTGGATCCTTGACAGTGATCCGGCTTGCAACCTTGGGCTTCAGCGGATCATCCACGTCAACGATCACGACCGCATCGGCTGTAGTGATGTACAGGTAGTGTCCACCGACTACAACATGTCGCGCACCATTGAGTACACCACCTTCATTCCAGGTCAGCGCGCGCTTGAAGAAGTTATTGCGCGGCTCACCGTCGTTCAGCGTGTTGACGTCGGTCAGGATGAGTCCTTCTTCTGCATCAACGATGAACGCGTAGTTGTAGATCGGATGGAACGCCTGTTCCTGATTGGTGATTCGCATCAGGTCGCCTTGATTGCGTTCCGGTGCAATGGGCTGGTTGGTCGGGAGCGCAACGCAGGTCGCGTTCTTTGACGGGATGTGCGTGTCATGTCCCAGCGGAGAGAACGGTGCGGAGATTATGCGTTGCGAGATACCCTTGTTCGCGATCGAGGCCACGTCATAGACCCGCATGCCCCCGGGACCTTCGCTTGCGAAGAGATACTCGCCGCGCAATGTGACACAGCGTGCCTCGCCCTTGGTGGTGTGATCGTGCGCGAACGCCAGCTCCTTGTTGCGCTTCTGATGATCCGCATACCAGTCGGGATAGGCATACCGATGTAGGTAACTTCCAATCACCGACTGCGGCTCGTCCCATTCTGTCACCTGAACCGCCTCAACATGCTTCTCTTCTCCAACCCAGGCATTGAAGCCAACGAAGTTGAGAAAGTTTGTGCCATGCAGGAGCAGCTGCGCCATGATCGCGTTGTTGTCGTTCTGCTTGGACAGGTGGCAATCGGTGCAGGTCTTGGTCTCGGTCTTCCGTTCCGTATGCGGATAATGCGGCGCGAATGCCTGAGACGAGAAACCGCTTGCTGCGACGGGTGGCTGCTGGATGTAGATGCGTTCGCGACTGGAGTTTGTCGAGGACAGGATCAGTGCAGAAGAAGAGCGGATCGGCGCAATGCGCATATCCTTCACCGGGCCATGGCGACCCAGCTGGAACGCATCATCGCGTGCAACCTGGGGATTGTAGGTCGCGTAGTTTCGTGTCTCGCCACCTTCGTAGTGGTGCTTCTCCGTCTTCCAGTTGGCCTGAATGGGGAGATGACAGCCCGCGCAGGTGGTGGACCAGGACAGATGGCAGGTGAAGCAGGTCATCTTGTCGTCGCCGTGGGCCAGATCCGCCTCGGTCGATCCGACACCGGGACCCCACTTGCCCGCCCGGCCATCGGCACCTTTTGCCGTCAGCTTGGCCCGCGCCGCCTTCTCGTTGTAGTCCTTGTGCGCCGGATCCATCGTGTTCTTGACCAGCGACATTTCCCACTCGAGGTCAGCGTGAAGCGCCGAACGTTGATACAGCTTGCCCTCACGCCATTCGAAGCGCTTGCGGCCGTCCTGGGTGCGGAGCAACTTCATGTCCATGCCGCCCGGGCGGGCAGCGGGGCCGCTGGTGAACAGTGTGGGCAGCTGGGTGGCCGTGCCGTGGCAATCGCGGCAGTCGATCTCGATGGCAGCAGCCACTTCCCCGTAGATGTGACCATTGCCATGCATGTCCTGCGCGAAATGGCAGTCCACACAATGGAAGCCGACATCGAGGTGAATCGACGTGAGATGGACTGCCTTCTTGGGATTGGCAGGATCGAATTTCTTCGGGTCATCGTCCCGAACCATCGCGCCATCCTTGTCCAGCAGATTGCCCTTGCGGTCACGTTTGAACACTGCACGGAAGTTCCAGCCGTGACCATGGTAGTCACCAAACTGCGTGTCCTTCAGGCTGGGATTCAGCTTGGAGACTTCCTTCAGAAACTCCGGATCGCTCCACTTGCCGCGAATGGCAGCCTCTTCCGGATTGCGGTCCAGAATGCGCCGGGCTTCCTCTGCTGTGGGGTACTTTTGCTTTTCCGGCCACATGAACGGGGCATCGGATTCGTAGTCCCACATGATCATGCCGTAGTACGTATTCACGAACACGTTGGGCTGGTGCATGTGGCAGACCATGCACTGCGACGAAGGGATGGCACGCGTGAACTGGTGCTTGATCGGGTGGCCCGACTTTTCCTTGCTGATGGTTGGGTCTGCTGTGGCTGATTTGCCGTCGTTGCCATATTTCGCGTACGGACCGGAGTGGCCGGGATCGCGGTCATTGGCATAAGGTGTATGGCAGGCGGTGCAGCCCGAAGAGCGATAGTCGCCAGGTTGTTCGTTCGTCCCGAGGAACCACAGGTGCGGATCGTTCAGGCGGGTCTTGGTGATGTTGATGACCGGCACGGCAATACGGCTGCCGGTTGCAGGCCCGCGGTTCGACTGCTTGATGTCCGGGCGACCGGGTTCATCAAGGCGTTGGATCAGGCCTGTCGAGTTGGGCAGACCGACTTCCGGGAACTGAGTATTGATCACGCGGCCGCCACGCTCAAACACGCGGAACACGTCTGCCGGCGGAATCGTCTCCCATGCCGGTAACGGCGCAAGCTGCGGCAGGATACCCATCTCGGTCATGTGCGGATTGACCGGAATCGGATTCTTGATGAGTCCTGGCTGACTATCGGCTGTATATACCTCGCCGAGAATGTATCGCTTGAACGGCACGATGCCGTTGTTGTAGGCCGCACCACCCCACAGCATGGCGCTCGTTGACATGAGGCTGCGCTCTGATGCCTGGATGATTGGCAGGTGGCAGGCACCGCAGGCCTCGCGAGCCACGCGGTAGTCGCCGGGGTTGATGAAGCGAATGAATTCGGGGGCTTCCTTGTTGAGCAGGGTATAGCTGCCCTCGGGGTTGGCGGCGGACGGGTAGTTCCATTTGGAGGGATAGCGCGGCAGGATGTGTGCCGACTCCATCGCATTGAAGTACGCATCCTTGGCGTCCTTCTTGTAATTCGCCCCATCCGGCTTGCGAATATTCGCGTTGCCGCCGTGACAGTCCGTGCAACCCAGGATGACGCCCGGATTGACGTGCATCGTCCCGTGGTCGCCCTTGAGTCCATCTTGGTCGTAGCCGGTGTGACAGGTCTTGCAGCCGGCCGACTTGCCAGCGGCTTGGGCAACAGTTTGTTGTGCCGGTGCCGCCGCATGCGGCGTATAGGTCCGCGGAACTGGCTTGAGCTCACCCGCCGCAAATACACCTGCGCCGAGGAAGAGGACGCAAGCGGCAGTGAGGCCAGCCAGCTTGCCCGAAATTCGGCTTGTCAGGACGGGCCGCTTTGCCGGCGTGGTGCCGGGTTGATGGGGTAATTGCAAGGTGGTGTGATCCATCATGTTCAGTACGTGAGCAACAGGTTGGCCAACACGGAGTACTGGACGCCGCGGCGGTCTTCGTCGAACAATTGCTTCATGCCTTTGCCCGGAACGAGCGCGCCTGTCGAGACATTGAAAATGATGTTCTGCGACATGAACGGGCGGTACTGCACGCCGGCGGAGAGATCGAGGCCAATGCTGCGATGGATCGTCTCTTGATTGCGCAGCACCGCGAGCGAAGAGGTATTCATGAAGCGCATGTAATTGGCATTGGCGACAATGCGCACCTGTGGTGTGACATCAATGTCTGCACCGATCCCCACGAGTGCAAGGCCCGGGTTCACGAAATTCGACTGCCCCTGGTCCTTTGACGAGCGGAGGTTGGGCAAGATGCCGTTGCGACTTGAAATCGTGACGCCGCCACCACCAACCAGCGGAATGGCCTGGCGGATCCAGAAGCTGGTATCGGCACCCGCGATCTGTGGATTCTCGAAGACGGCGTCGTATCCCGTTGCCTTGCCATCGAACGGATTCTTGTCCCCGCTTGCGACTACGGCAGTGCCTCGTACCCGCATCCACGAGAAGTCGCGGGAGAGCTCCGCCGCAGCGAAGTAGGCCTGAATGTCCTGTGGCTTTTGTGCGAGCGGGTGCCGCTCATCGCGGCCGAATGCAGCATAGAACGAGCTGGTCAGATTCCAGCGGCCGAAGTGACCATCACCATTCAGTCCGAAATAGGTCACGCGATAGTTGCGCGGACGGCTATCACCCAACACGGCGGGACGTTCTTGGACGCCGTTATTGTTGAAGTAGATCTGTTTGCCTTCGCGGTTCTCGTTATGAAGAATCGTGGCCTGGGTGGTATGCCCGAGGACCGGGAAATCCTGGCGAAAAACATTGGCGACAAAGGAGTCGTCCTTGCGCCAGGCCTTGTTGATGTCATTCAATCCGCTGTTGGTGTCCTTTTCCAGCTTGCGGAACCACGCTATGTTGTACTGCCATTGATTATTGTCACGTATGCCAAACAGGCGTGCGCCGAACGGGACATCCTGAAACAGGAAGCCGCGGAAGTCTGAAATGAAGGGCTGAATGCCGATCCGATAGGAATCAAAATCATAGCGGTCGGACACGTTGCGCCAGTGAACGTCCACGAATGCTTCCTGGATCGCAATCTGATTGTCGCGGCGGATCTTGCCCTCTTGCGGGTTCAATCTCAGAAGACGAACTTCGCGGGCCTCGGTCTGATTGAAGTTGAGGACAGGAACCAGGCGGAATTCGTAGTCTGGCGGCTTGAATGTCGTGTTCCCCTTCACGACCGCAAAGGACAGAATGACGTTCTGGTTGAAGGTGTGCGAACGCCCATTGCCGAAGATATCCAGTGCGCCGGGTCGGTCGGAGGACTGTGCGCCAATGGGCACGGGCAGCCGTCTGGCCTCATACACGGTGTCAGAAATTGCTGACAGGGCGAGGAACCAGTCAGGTCCCCACTTCGCGAAAGGTATAAACGGCTTGTCACCCTTGAGGGTGTTGATGTTGTAGGGATCTAACCAGTTATCTTTCTGGCCGATAAGCTCCATGATGCGCCAGCGATCAGGTATAGCGACTGACACCCTGGGGTCCAGGGCCGACGGAGGCGGCACCTGCTTCGGATCTATGGGGGGAAGCTCATACTTGAGTGGCTTACCCTGCGGTCTCTTGAGATCGACTTCTTCCTTCACCTCAGGCTTGGCAGCGGCCTGCGGCGAGGTCGGAGGTGTTCCCTGAGACCAGGCCAGCGATACCACGCCAGCAGCAGCCAGCGCGGCAGGAATTCGTTTCAGGATGGCTTGCATGATTACAGTCCGGCGCATACGTTTTGTTCCGAGCTGCCGTTGAAAGGGGCTTGCGGGCACTGAACATAGCGCAGACGGGCACCTGTGCCGCCAACGCTGATCTGGTCGTTGCGAATATTCGCAGGCGCGTTGGCAATGCCCGTGTTGAGCTGCCGACCGGCGTTGGCCACACCCAGGAAAGCGATCATGTCATCCTGATCCACCCCATCACCGGACACGCCAATCGCGCCGACCAGCTGGGCTCCACGATAGATGGGCACGCCGCCGGGGAATATCTGGATGCCGTTGCGAGCCCGCGCAAGTCCGCTGTCGTTGCCTGTGCCGCCAGCTGGTTGCCGACCTGCACAGCCAATGCTGATGTCCCCGGCCGCAATGGAACGGATGAGCTGGTTGTAGACCAGGTCAAGCTGCAGGCCCACGTTGAACGGGCTCCATTGATTGATCGGCGTGGACAGAGGGCCTGCTGGCGTATTGGCCACACCATCCGGGAAGTAGGGACGGTGAAGGTTCCCTATGCCGCGCATTGAGTAGGCTACGTTCCCAGTCAGGGCATTGGTATCGCCGACGAACGTCCTGAATCCTGAAACGTAGTCCGAAAAGTTGCGCGTCGGGAAGGCGGGTGAGTTGCTGACATAGGCCGTGACAAGATCATTGCCCACGACACTCACCGGCGCACCTGCCAGGAATCGCGGCCCAGGAAGCGCGCCCAACTCCTGTGCGAAACCGGGATGCGAGAAGACCAACGCCCCCCGCGCCTTTTGCAATGAGACGTCTGTGCCGAAGATTGGCGCGTCCGGCGTACGGACCAAGCCAAGCAGTTCACCGTTGGTGTCCACGACAGAAATGGTGACTTGTGCTGCACTACCGAGGGGGCGGCGAATCTGGGCCCGGGCGCGGTTGGCAATGGACAGTGCCTCGCGAAGAATCTGCGTGGCTTCCGCGGAGGTCATGCGCGTGTCTGTGCCCGCGCGCGGGAGGTGGCGGTTTGCGTTGGCTGCGTCGACAAGCACGAATCCGCTCAAGTCCGCGAATGCGCCGGTATCCGCACGAAATCCGGAGGCGGCGCTGCCGAACGCGCTGCCGTCACGCACGGTCGCCGTGGTGTAGTGGGTGACCGCAATCAGCGCACCCGGCAAGACGGAAAACGCAGGTGCTGTTGCCGGATTGCTGGATAACGACTCGTTGTCGACATAACGGAAGGTGCGGCCATCGGCCGTGATCCGGTCTGCGCGAATGTCGGTGGGTGCTGCGAATCCTGAGCTGCCTGCCAAAGCGATCAATTCATCCAGATCAGCGTCTATGTCTGTGATATTCAGGTCGAGGCTGTACCTGCCGTCCGCTATGACGCCTATACCCCCGACAACACGGCCATTCTTGTACAGCGGCAATCCGCCGGGGTCGGCAGATAGACCCAGCGGAGATGCCTTGGGTCCCAGCATCGCGTCGGCAGGACGACGAATGAGGTCAGAGCAGATGAGTTGGGAGAACTGCACGCCATATAGCGGGCCGGAAGGTTGCGTGAACTCGAGCGGATTGAAGTACTCCTGAACGATCTGGCTGGCCGTCCGAGTGGAAAACGCATTGCCTGATGAAGACAGGTAAGCACCTGTCACTGCCTTGGCAATAGCTGCAAGGCTGGAAGGAATGGTGCCTTTGGCGATGCCATCGAGGCCGCCAGTCACACCCTTGCCGCTATTGATTTCGACGGTGGTTTCAGCGCCAGTCATCTGGAACACGCCGAGCACGTTGCCCACTCGGTCCGTCACGGCGAAGGTGCCGCGTGCACCTCTGGCAGTCGCTTCCGATGACGCCTGCGCGAAGATCCGCTGCACTTCGGCGGCGGTCAGGAAGTCCTGGGCAGGCTGCGTTGTATTGCAATCACCGGTACAACTCTGCGAGCCGGTACCACCACCGCCCCCTGAACAGGCTGCGAGGAGAAAGACCAGCAGGAGAATGCCGCGCCGCATCACGGTGGGCCTCACTGTATGGCACGGTCGGTTTGCGACGCGAGCAGCACCCCGCGATGCGGATCACCCTGTATGGCGGCTGTTGCACCCCGCTTGGGGCTGCCGAGATGGAATCCATGGCAGCTCTCACAGGTGCTGGTCACCTTGTTTTTCTGGGGTGCAGCGCCCGCATGGCAGGTTCTGCAGCTGTCGATATCCGGAATGGCGATGTCCTCGCTCGTCTTGGACTTCTCAACCTTGTGGCACTCGTCGCACTTGGCGGTCTTGTGGGCGAAGTGTTCAAACTTTGCCTTTACCATCCAGTAGTTCGTGATGCGTACCGGCGCGATCTTGTAGTCAGCGCCTTCCTTCGTCACCGTATGGCAGCTCGCGCAGGAACGATCCTCGATAAGGTCGGCGGCAATCTTGTCAGCCTTCTGGTTGGCCCATTCCATGGCTTTCTTGCGGGCCACTTCACTCTTGCTCTCATTGGCCCGGCGCAGCAATCCATCCACCGTGGTGACATCGATGGGTGTTTCACCGAGAGCAATGGAGGAATAGAACTCGCGAAGCGTAGTCATGACCAGCTTCGGATCGGCATGCGGCACGGTGCGGGTCGTTACGGCCGGTTCAAACTCAAGCCGGTGGCAATCCACGCAATGCTTCTCCATGGAAATCGGTTCAAAGCGCACGCCCGCAGCATCAGGCGTGTGGCAGTTCTTGCACTCCATCACGACTTTGCCTTTCGGGCTCTTTACACCTTTCTTGTCCATGTGTGCGTCATGAGGGAATTTGAGGCCTGACTTCTCGATCAGCTTCGCCTTGTCAGACTGCAGGATGCGGTTGGTCTTGCCATTCACATCCAGCAGTGCCAATTTGAAATGTGGATGGTCAGTTGCGAAGTCGCCGATATTGACCAGGTTGGTGCCAACGGCGTGTTTCTTTACGTCCTTGTGACAGTCCGTGCAAAGCGTCGTGTCGGTACGAATCAATCCCTGCGGACCCTTGTGGTCACGGTGGCATTCTGCACAACGGGTTTCTCCAAACGCTGCCTTCTGCAGGGTTTTCGACTCGGCGTGACCGCCAATAGTCTTGTGGCAACTTTCGCATGTCGTGTCGCGCACCTGAACGAACGGCTTGTCGTGACACTTCGCACAATCCTGTCCAAAGCCCTGATGGGGATGAGCCAGCGCGCCGGGATTCCAGGGCTCGTCTGGCGCTACGGCAAGGTTCTTGGTTGCGTCGCGGAAATCTGGATTGACCGCATACAGCACGGGCATCCCCAGGAACGCAACAAGAATGCCGACAAACATGATCATGGCGGGCCAGCGCTTTGAAAGTGCGGTGGCCGACAGGGAAATACGCGCGCGTTGTCCCTCTTCCTTCAGGTTCTCCGGAAGGGGCTCCACCAATTCAATAAAGAGAATGAAGTCATGTTCCGCAGGATTCTTCGAGGGCTCAACGGCGATCTCGTAGGGGCCAAGGCCGATACGCCTGCCAGGTTTTACCTTGGTCGACTTTTCAAGCTTGCCGTCGACATTCAGGCTGCCGCTCAAGGCATCGAGGTAGAGCCGTCCATCCTCGGCTGCTTTGATGGTGCCGGCGTTAAGTGCCACCCGCGGATCAACGAGGTGAATCTTGCACTCTGCGCCACGGCCCAGGCGCAACTCGGTTCCAGTTACCAGCCGCTCTTCGCAGCTGGGCTCACCCCGCTTGTTGCGGGTAACTATGGCAAGAAGGCAGCGGATCATTGGGGGCTGCTACCAGTAGAAGAAGACGGAAACAATGTGGGCTGCGAGAGCAGCAAGCAGCGCGATGGAAAGTGGCACATGGAAGAAGAGCCAAATCGACATGCGCGCCTTGTAGCTGATGTCGCCCCGGGCACGTTCGACCAATGTTTTCTTCTGCAACATCACGGCATACAGCTCATGGTTGAACTTCCCGGCATCACCTTTGAGGTTCGCACCGCTCTTCTGAATGATGTCCAGCGCAGCAGTCGTAGGGCAATCGCGTTGAACGCCCGATACCTGATTCCACAAGCTGCCACCGATGATGGTGTTTTGCGCAGCCGATTGCACGGCCTGGACCAGGTTGTCAGGCAGATGCATTGCAATCTTGCGTGCCTCACTGTCCTGCGCGGATATCTTGAGCATCAGTGAGTCCAGCGTATCGTCGCCAATGTTTCCGGTGATCATCGAGGGAAAGCGTACGTACGAATAGATACCGTAGAAGCCGCTGAAGATAACCAGCAACATCAATACATAAGCCAAAGTATGCACATTCCAACCCACCTCGAAACCAGCATGCAAGGTGGCAAAAATGATGAGTGTTGCGCCCATGTACACGTGGGCTGACAGCCAGCCCTGCAGGTTGGCGTCCGATGCGCTGTAGTTCCGTTTTCGGATACCGAACCAGAGCAGCATCAATATCAGCAGCGCACCTATGGTGCCGAGCGTGTAGCCCAGCCAGGTGCCACCGTATGGGCCGACCGGCGGGCGATGAAAGGCATAGGCAGCGATGGCCGCAACCGACACCAACGTGGCGAGTTTCAGATAGCGAAACTTCTTGTATTCGAGAAATGTGCCGTGACGCATGCGTATTTGCTAGTTATTAGTACGGTTGGCGGATGCCGACCGTTTCCAGCGATTCTACCGGGGCCGAAAACTTGCTCTGCACTACGTCACGCATTGAAGCAACTGTATCGGATCTCTGATGATCAGGACATATCTGGGAACATCAGGCAATCGATACATATGTAATTTGATCGGAGTGTAATCCATCGGCGGATGAATGCAAATACCTGAAAGGGGTGATTGGCGCGGCAGGCAGGATTTGCACCACAACCCGCGGTTGCGCTTCGTCCCGCCTTCAACGGTGCGGCTATAATCCTGCCGCTCTGAGTCAATTGCGTGACGGATGCGCTTGCTTCCGGATCCAGGGCAAGCCTGCCGTGCCGGGCAGATAACCAGTGCAGCTCCCGCCTTTCCACCCTTCGGACGTCCTTCGCATGATTTCGTTTGTCCTTGCTGCTTCGGCCTTGACATTGCTGGCCCTTGCTTTTGTCGTGGTGCCCATTCTTCGTCGCAAATCAAGGGATGAGCAATTGATCGCCATCGAGGCCAGCAATCTTGCGCTGGCCCGTGCACAGCGTGATGAGGTGCTGCGTGAGCATGCCGCAGGACTCATGTCCGAGGCCGAACGGGAAGAGGCGTTGGGCGGGATAGCCCAGCGGCTTTCTCAGGATCTGGCGGGGCAGGTGCCAAAGCCCGATGTGTACGGATCGTCCGCCCGGGGACCGCTCTCTGGCGGGGTCAAGGCTTTGCTGGCGCTATTGATGCTGGGGATTCCGGTGGCGGCAGGTCTCCTTTACTGGAAGCTGGGATCGCCGGAAGCCATCAAGCCTCAACCTCAGGTCTCGGAGGCGCCTGCGACGGACCAGCAGATCATTGCCATGGTGGACTCTCTGACCGAGAAGATGAAGGGCCGCGAAGACGATGCACAGGGCTGGTCACTGCTGGCCCGGTCACAGGCGGCGATTGGCCGGTTTGATGGCGCAGTGCGATCGTATGAGCGGCTGAACCAGTTGAAGCCGGGTGATCCAGATATTCTGGCGGACTACGCCGAAGTTGTTGCCATGACCCAGCAGGAGTCGTTCGAGGGCAAGCCCTGGGAACTCGTGCAGCAGGCATTGAAAGTGAATCCCGACCAGCGGAAGGCACTGGCCATTGCAGGCACCACGGAATTGCGCCGACGCAATCTGCAGGCGGCGTTGGGGCACTGGGAGCGTCTGCTGAAACTGCTGCCTGCTGACTCAGAGGATGCGCGGCAGGTGACCAGCGCCATTCTGGAAGTTCGCCTTGCCATGACGGGCAACGCCGGCACGGTAGCGGCAAAGCCGCTCACGCCTTCGCAGGGGCCCGCAACACCTTCAGCCCAGCCCAAGCCAGCCACAGCAGCTGCGCCCGCACAGCCGGCGTCGGCTGTGGGTACGAAAGCTGGGGAGCGAGTATCGGGAACCGTCACCATCAGCCCGGAAATGGCCAAGCTTGCCGCCCCCGGCGATACGCTCTTCATTTTTGCGCGCGCGTCGGGACCGAATGCGCCGCGTATTCCGCTCGCGATTGTTCGTGCCTCGGTCAGTGAGTTGCCCAAGACATTTGAGCTGACCGATGGCATGTCCATGGCCCCGAACATCAAGCTGTCAGATTTTCCGCTGGTAACCATCGAGGCGCGGGTATCCAAAGCGGGCAATGCAAGTTCGCAGCCGGGAGATTTACTGGGCGCATCGCCTCCCCTGAAGCCTGGTACATCCGGCATCAAGGTCATCATCGACCGCGTGGTGAAGTAATGCTCCGGGCTTCGCGTCTGACTTGTCAGCGCGGTGAAGCACTGTTGTTCAGTGATCTTGACTTTACCGTTGAGGCCGGAGAAGCGCTGATAGTCCGGGGTGCGAACGGCTCCGGCAAAACCAGCCTGTTGCGGATCCTGGCCGGTGTCGCTGCACCAATGAGTGGAGACGTGTACTGGCGGGGTGATGGCAGCAGGTATGGCAGGTGCCGAGAAATTGCCTATCTGGGCCATACCGCGCCGCTCAAAGACGAGCTGTCAGTGATCGAAAATCTCTCCTTTGCGCTCGCGCTTGATGCCATCCAGGTCGACCGTTCTGCGGTGCTTGGCGCCATCAAGACTGTCGGCCTCGCCGCGAGACGCAATCTGCCAGTCCGGCACCTGTCCCAGGGCCAGCGGCGACGCATTGGTCTTGCCCGCCTGACCCTGACCCAAAGACCGCTGTGGCTGCTCGACGAGCCGCTCACCGCGCTCGACACTGCGGGCGTGGCGTTATTCTGCGAAGCGCTTGATCGCCACTTGGGTGAGGGAGGGCTGGCTGTCCTGTCGACCCATCAAGCGCTGCCGCTAACCGGCCGCGTGCGGGAGCTGCAGCTATGACGAATCCGGCCAGCCAGATCGAGCAGGACTTTGCCGTGTGGCCAGGTTTCCTGGTCATTTTGCAGCGGGACCTCCTGCTCGCCTGGCGCACGCGTGCGGAGATCGCGCAGCCGGTCATCTTCTTCATCATGGTGGCAAGCTTGTTTCCATTGGGTATTGGTGCGGACATGAAGCTGCTTTCCCGGGTTGGCGCGGGCGTGGTGTGGGTCTGCGGCGTCCTCGCGACGCTGCTCTCGCTCTCGCGAATATTCGCGCAGGACCACGCAGATGGCACCCTGGAGCAAATGGCACTCTCACCATTCCCGCTGGCCGCCCTGGCTGCGGGCAAGCTCGTCGCGCACTGGCTCACCACGGGGCTTCCGCTCAGCCTGACAGCACCACTCATCGGCCTGCAATATGGCATGGACGCGCCGACCACATTGTTACTGGTGGTGTCGTTGCTGATCGGTACCCCCATCCTGTCGATGATCGGTGCCATCGCAGCCGCCCTGACGCTAGGCGCGCGCGGGCAATCGCTGCTCATTGCGCTGCTGGTGCTGCCGCTGTACGTCCCGGTGATCATCTTTGGTGCCGGTGCGGTTGAAGCATTCGGCGCTTCGGTGGACTACAGTGCGCACCTGGCGTTGCTCGGCGCAGGAACGCTGTTCGGGTTTGTTGCCACGCCCTTTGTTGTCGCCGCAGCGATTAGAATTGCGCTCGACTGATGCGCATCATCGTATCCACTCCCGCCATTGCGAATATTCGCATGCCGCGACAACGACTTTCCGGATGTTGCCCGACATGATCTTCAAGTACGCCTCACCTGCATCGTTCTACCCATTGGCTGGCAAGATGGCACCGGTGTTTGCCGTGGCGGCCGTGGTGCTGACTGCGGTCGGCTTGTATCAGGGGTTCGTCATCGCCCCGACCGACTTTCAGCAGGGCGAGGTCTACCGGATCATTTTCATTCACGTCCCCACGGCATGGATGGGCATGTTCATCTACCTTGTGATGGCGATGTATGCCTTTTTCGCTCTCGCGTTCAACACGCGGCTGTCGGCCATGATGATGCAGTCACTCGCACCAACCGGCGCAATCATGACGGCGCTCGCTCTCTGGACGGGCGCGCTCTGGGGCAAGCCCACCTGGGGCACCTACTGGGCCTGGGACGCGCGGATGACGTCGACGCTCTTCTTGCTGTTCCTCTATTTTGGCTACATGGCCCTGAACAATGCCTTTGAAGATCGCCGCCGCGCGGACAAGGCAAGTGCCTTGCTGGTATTGGTCGGCGTGGTCAATGTGCCGATCATTTACTTCTCCGTAAAGTGGTGGAACACGCTCCATCAGGGGGCCACCATCGTGCCGGGCTCGTCGAAGATGGCCGACACCATGCTGGCCGCCATGAGCACCATGACTTTTGCACTCTGGGCTTACGCCATCGCAATCTCGCTGTATCGTGTGCGATCCATCATTCTGGAGCGCGAAAAAAACACCGCATGGGTCAATGAACTCCTTGACCGTCGCTGACGTCCAAGGACCGACCCATCCCACTGCGTCGAACCTCTGAGTCCAACCTTTGCATCCAACCATTGCATCCAACCACTGCACCCAACCACTGCAACGAACATGACCGAACATCAATTATTCATTTTGGGTGCCTATGGCATGGCGGCGATCCTGTTCGCCGTCGAAATCATCTGGCTGCGCATGCGGATGTCTGCAACGCTCAAGTCGCTGCGGGAATCCCGCGAGATGGGTGAGCCATGAAACCGCGCCACCAACGCATGCTGTGGATTGTTGCCGGCCTTGCCGTCATTGGGGTGGCGGTCGGTCTGGTTCTCAAGGCATTCAACAGCAATCTCGTTTTCTTTTACACGCCCACGCAGGTCGCCAACAAGGAAGCGCCGCAAGGCAAGCCATTCCGGCTGGGCGGTCTGGTCACGGAAGGCAGCGTGCAACGGGATCCGAACGGGCTGACCGTGCGATTCGCCGTCACGGATACGGCCAAGACCGTGGCTGTCAGCTACACCGGCATCCTTCCCGATCTGTTCAAGGAGGGGAAGGGTGTCGTCGCGCAGGGCAGTGTCGGCGCCGACGGCGTGTTCACCGCATCAGAAGTCTTGGCGAAGCATGATGAAAATTACATGCCGCCCGAGGCTGCGGAAGCCCTGAAGAAGGCGGGACACCCCATCGAGGGCAAGATGTTCGCCGGCCAGAAGCCCGTTGTCACCCAGAAGCCCGCAGCGTCCGATACCCGAACCCCGAATCCCGAACCCCAAACCCCGGCGACGGGTGGAGCCAAACCATGATTCCAGAACTCGGTCATTTCGCAGTCATCCTCGCGTTGATCCTGGCATTGGCGCAGGGGGTGATCCCGCTCGTCGGTGCCGGCCTTGGGGACCGGGGCAACCCCGTGTTGATGGGTCTCGCGCGGCCTCTTGCGCAAGGTCAGACCGTGTTTGTGTTGTTCGCTTTTGGTTGCCTCATTTATTCGTTTGTGGCCAATGATTTCACGGTCGCGAATGTCGCCCAGAATTCCAACTCCAAGCTGCCTTGGTACTACCGGGTGACGGCGTCCTGGGGGTCGCATGAAGGATCGATGCTTCTGTGGACGTTGATGCTGGCCGGATGGACCATGGCTGTCTCGATTTTCAGCCGCAATCTGCCTCTGGAAGTGGTTGCGCGGGTCATAGGCGTCATGGGCTTGTCCAGCGTCGGATTCCTGCTGTTCATCCTGCTCACTTCAAATCCCTTTGATCGCCTTATCCCTGGCGCTCCAGAAGGCCGCGACCTGAATCCGCTGTTGCAGGATCCCGGCATGATCATTCACCCGCCCATGCTGTACATGGGCTATGTCGGATTCTCCGTGGCCTTCGCATTCGCGGTAGCGGCGCTGCTCGGCGGCAAACTCGATGCCACGTGGGCCCGCTGGTCGCGCCCCTGGACCACGGCAGCGTGGTGCTTCCTGACGCTGGGCATCGCGCTCGGCAGCTGGTGGGCGTATTACGAACTGGGTTGGGGCGGCTGGTGGTTCTGGGATCCGGTCGAAAACGCATCCTTCATGCCCTGGCTGGTCGGCACGGCCCTCATCCACTCGCTGGCGGTTACCGAAAAGCGTGGCGCATTCAAGAGCTGGACCGTCCTGCTGGCCATTCTCGCCTTCTCATTGTCCTTGCTCGGCACGTTCCTGGTGCGTTCTGGCGTGTTGACCTCCGTGCACGCATTCGCGACAGACCCCAAGCGCGGCGTGTTCATCCTCGCGTTCCTGGTGGTGGTCATCGGCAGTTCGCTGGCACTGTATGCATGGCGTGCGCCCAAAGTTGGCATGGGTGCGCGCTTCTCCGCCGTGTCCCGCGAGTCTTTCCTGCTGGCCAACAACGTCGTGCTGATTGTTGCCATGGCAGCGGTGATGCTGGGCACGTTGTACCCGCTGTTTCTCGACACACTGAATCTGGGCAAGATTTCGGTCGGCCCGCCGTATTTCGACGCGGTGTTTTATCCCTTGATGGCGCCTGCGCTGTTCCTCGTTGGTATCGGCCCAATCGTCCAGTGGCGTGAGGCGAAACTGCCAGACCTCTGGCAGCGGCTCAAGTGGGCATTGGCGGTTGGTATCATCGCTGCGCTATTGCTGCCATTCGTGATGGGCACCTGGAAGCCGATGGTCGCGCTGGGCCTGTTCTTCGCCGCGTGGATCATCCTGACCTCCGTGATTGCCGTGCACCATCGCTTGCGCCAGTCGCCGCAGCCCACGTTCTTTGGCCGGGTCGCGGCCAGCACGCCGTCCTACTACGGCATGCATCTCGCTCACCTTGGCGTGGCCGCCTTTGTCGTTGGCGTAACCCTGGTAAAAGGCTATGAAGTCGAGAAGGATGTGCGCATGGCACCGGGGGACACCACTGAGCTGCGAGGGCTTGACTTCAAGTTCGTAGGCGTCAAGGAGGTGCCGGGTCCCAATTACAGCGCCATTCGTGGCACGGTCGAAGTCTACAAAGCAGGTGTTCTCAAAGAGACCATGTATCCGGAAAAGCGCACCTATTTTGCCTCTGGCCAGACCATGACCGAGGCTGATATCAACACGGGCCTCACCGGCGACCTCTATGTCTCGCTCGGTGAGCCGGTTACCGGTGCCGCTGACGGTGCATGGGCAGTGCGGGTATATGTAAAGCCCTTCATCGACTGGATCTGGGGCGGCTGCATACTCATGGCGCTGGGGGGGTTCCTCGCCATTGCAGATCGTCGCTATCGCATCAAGCTGAAGCGTGAATCCGTGACGCCGTCGGCCACACCCACGCCTTCTCCTGCGGTGACTGCTGATGTCAAACCCAAGTCGGGTCGCAGAAAGCCGCGGCGGGGCGGCTCGCCTGTCACAGCCAAGGTCTGACATGGCAAAGGTCTGGCGCTACCTGCTGCCGCTCGGGATTTTCGCCGTACTGGTGTGGTTTCTCTTCAAGGGCCTCAGCCTGAATCCGCGCGAGGTGCCGTCGCCGCTGGTGAACCGGCCGGTGCCGAACTTCACTCTGTCGAAGCTGCATGCGCCGGATCAGAAGCTGTCTGCATCAGATCTCAAGGGTCAAGTCTGGCTGCTCAATGTCTGGGGGTCATGGTGTGTGAGCTGCCGCATCGAACATCCGTTGCTCAATGAACTGGCGAAGAACAACGTCGTACCCATTTACGGCATGAACTGGAAAGACAAGCGCGAAGATGCGATCGGCTGGCTGAACAAATTCGGCGATCCCTATGTCGCCTCCATTGCCGATGTGGATGGCCGTGTGGCCATCGACTTCGGTGTGTA
The DNA here is from genome assembly GCA_031394355.1 of Betaproteobacteria bacterium. Taxonomy (GTDB): domain Bacteria; phylum Pseudomonadota; class Gammaproteobacteria; order Burkholderiales; family Usitatibacteraceae; genus JAEUMY01. The sequence continues at coordinate 300,589 of JANNSU010000059.1, forward strand.
TGGCGCACCAGAGACTTTCATTATCGACAAGCAGGGCATCATCCGGCACAAGCACATCGGGCCGATCACGGCTGAGTCGCTTCAGAAGGACATCCTGCCGCTGATTGAGCGGTTGAAGAAATCATGATCAATGTCTCTCACAACCTGAAGGTCTTGGTGGGCATGTCGGCACTGCTTGCTGCCGTACTTTTTGCCCTTGCCGCTCCGGTTATGGCTCAGGCTCCGGCACAACCTCTTCCGGTAATTTCGCCGGAGCTCGACAAGCGACTCAAGGTTCTCGAGACCGAACTCCGCTGTCTGGTCTGCCAGAACCAGACGCTGGCTGATTCGCCGGCTGGACTGGCGGACGATTTGCGTCGGGAGATTCGCACCCTCGCGCTCGCGGGCAAGGACAATGCCGAGATCAAGAGCTTTCTACAAACCCGTTATGGCGATTTCATCCTCTACCGGCCACCCGTCAAATCCACGACATGGCTATTGTGGGTCGGGCCTTTCGCACTGCTGGCTTTGGGAGGATTGGTGTTCGCCATCATCGTGTGGCGACGCGGACGTGGCCGTGACGATGATGATGATCCCGGTTCGGGTGGTACGGGTGGCGCGGGCGGGGTACACGAGGCGCGCAAGTTGCTCGACGAGTGATTGGCCGCCATTGAGTAGCCCAAGGCGTTGCGAATATTCGCAAAGTCTTGACGCGCTTTGTTCGCGGCGCGCATAGATCACAAGCGTGCGCACATCGCCACACCTTGATCCACCCAGCCGTCACGCTGAGACTCCGCCACCGCAGCAGCGCTGGTCACGAAGCGGTGATTCACAGCGCCTGAGGTTTGGTTGTTGTAGACCACGCTGACTGCGATGGTGCCGAAGGGGCAGGACCCACTCTGCGGGCGGGTCAGGGATGTGTTCGCAGCAAGGAAATTCCACGTTTGAGGTGTTGCTTTGCCGAAGGCGCAGACAAAGGGGTCGGGTGAAATGTAGAGGGAGTCGCGCCCGCCCATGACATCGAAGCCATTACCCAGGTAGTAGAAGCGGCAGGCCGGGCTGCTCGTGCCATTGTCGGCGGTCGCCTTGAACGCATAGCCGGTTGGCCGCCATCCGGGGTAGCCGAGCACGAAGTCCACTTCCGCCTGACCGAACGCATTGACGAAATGACCGGTCGTGTCATGGCGGAGCTCGGTGACGAGTACTTCATTCGTCTTCGTAGGGCTTGGCGCGGTGTATGCGACACGTACGCTGTCAGTGAGCCCGCCCTCAACCCTTCCCATCCGCACCAGTCGCGCCAAAGCCGAGGCATCGCCCTTGACATGCGCGTCCAGAAACGTGACGACCCAGGTGAAAACATCCTGCGAATATTCGGGCTTGTACTCGTGTGGTACGCCGTCAAGTGCCACGAGGTAGCGGCTGCCTGTCATGCGGTTCACGGCCTGCTCCATGAGGCCGAGCGGTGCGGTCGTGTCTGACGTGCCACTCACTGCCAACCAGGGCCTCGTGACTGACGCTGCACCATGCTGGTCGTTGCCGAAGGCTGGCAGGAAGCTCAAGCCCGCGTAGGGGACGTAGCCGGCTGCGGCCTTGATGCGCGGATCGTTCTGGACTGTGCGCGAAGACAGGTTCGTATAGCTCTGGGTGAGCCTCGCCCCCATGGTCAGCAACATCGCTTCTCCGCCCATGCTGGCACCGAAGCCGCCAATGCGATCCGGGTCGATTCGCGCCGCATAGGCGGGCTGACCCAGCAAATAGTCGATGGCCTGCTTCAGGGCGAGCGGACGCAGGGCCTGCAACTCGACATATCGTTCAAACTCGCGAGCCAGATAGAACAAGTCATTCAGATCCTGGATGCGTATCCGGGTGATGCGGGCATCAGCATGAAAGGGTGCGGCCACGATGTAGCCATGGCTCGCCAGGATCTGGATGGTGCCCAGATAGTCGTCGCTGACCGGGCTGCCGCCCAGTCCGTGCGAGTAAAGCAGCAGCGGCAAGCGCACCGGGCTCTCGGGCATGAGCGGCTGTTCTGTCCCTCGGGCCATTCGGGGAAGCACCTGGCCATCAGGCAGGCGGTAGTCATTGCGAATATTCGCAGGGGTCGTCGGGTAGCAGACCAACATCACAATCGGCAGAATGCTGCCTGCGAAGCCGCGATAGAGCCCACGGTCGTCCGGCACTGCCAGGCCAAACTGTGGTGTGTTGCCGGGCTCCAGCAGGATATCGGCGATGTATCGCGGAATATTGCTGCCATTGTCGGTGTTGGTGATGCCTTCCCAGAACTCCACAGCCGACCCGCCAATCTGCAAGCGTCGTGGCTCATCCTGGGCCAGGTTGCTGCAGGCAACAGGGTGGGGACCTGCCGCCAACGGGGGCGTGTCCACGGTGTGGTTTGCGGCAACGGCGTGCTCGCCCTGCGCTGCCAACAGGCAAAACACGAAAGCGAGGACTTGCAGTGGGCGCAGTCGTGAGGGTGATGGATCAGGTTTCAAGTTCAAGGACATTCGTTGTAGTGGCGATGCATTCTGCAATAGTGATTTGGCGGTTCCGGTGGCGTGAAGTTCCGGTATTCTTCGTGCTCGGCCGGAAAGCAGGACGCCGACGCATGCCACAGCATGACATTGTCCCTGACCCCAATCCCAATCTTTCAACGCACTCGATCCGTCATGGATGACATCAGCACGCTCCGGCGAATTCTCAAGGCAGATCGCATCATTGCCGTGGTGGGTCTGTCTGCCAATTGGTGGCGCCCCAGCTTTTTCGCGGCAAAGTACATGCAGGAGCATGGTTACCGCGTAGTACCTGTCAATCCGGCGTACACGGAAGTGCTGGGCGAAACCTGTTACCCGAGCCTGAAAGATATTCCCTTCAAGATTGATATGGTGGACTGCTTTCGCAAGAGTGAAGAGATCGGTCCGCTGGCAGACGACGCCATTGCCGTGGGTGCCAGGACGCTGTGGATGCAGCTCGGCGTGATCAATGACGCTGCCGCGACCCGCGCCCGGGAAGCCGGGCTGGATGTCGTCATGGACCGTTGCGTCAAGATTGAACATGCCCGCCTGTTTGGCGGACTGGGGTGGGCTGGGGTCAACACCGGCGTGATTTCGGCGCGCCGTCCTGGCTGAAGCTGGCTGCCATTCATCCGCCGGATTCGTTGCTGATCCAACATAGCCGGGTCTTTGCCTCATGCGGGTTGCCGTAGACCGAAATGCCGCCACAATATGCACAAGAACGAAAGGATGTGACATGCAAGACTATCTACTCTGGGCCATTGCCGGATTTGTGCTGATCATCGTTGAGCTGATCACCGGCACCTTCTACCTTCTTGTGCTGGGTATCGCTGCGCTGGTGGCAGCGGCCGTTGCCTTCATGGGCGGCAACCTCTGGGTGCAGGTGCTGATGGGCGGCAGCTCTGCGCTGCTCGGGACCTACTTTGTCCACCAGTGGTGGGCGCGCCACCCCAAGTCGGCCAAGAGCTCCAATGATCTCGACCGCGGGCAGACGGTCATCCTCGAATCCTGGGTGAACGAAGCCAGCGGCTTTGCGCGGGTGAGATACCGTGGTACGACCTGGGACGCTCGTATCGAAGGCAAGGCCGGTGCCAATGAAGTGCTGTACATCCAGGGGCAGGAAAACGGGCTGCTGCATGTGTCGACCCAGCCGCCGGGCTGATTCCCCTGCGGCAATCTGATATCACCAACCGCTTCATTGAACGACCTTACCAAGGGAGACCCACAACATGTTCGCCAAACTCATCGGCGTGTTTGTCGCAACCGCCATCATTGCTTTCACTCCATTTTCTGGTCTGGCCATTCCGTTCTTCATCCTGGCCACGGTCATCGTCTTCATTGTCGAAGGTGTGCGCATCGTGCCGCAGCAGAACGCCTGGGTCGTCGAACGTCTGGGCAAGTTTCACTCGATCCTCGAGCCGGGTCTCAATGTGATCGTGCCCTTTATCGACCGCGTGGCCTACAAGCACTCGCTGAAGGAAGTGGCGCTTGATGTCGCCGAACAGGTCTGCATCACCAAGGACAACACCCAGCTCGCCGTGGACGGCATCATCTACTTCCAGGTGATCGACCCCCGCCTCGCGTCCTACGGCTCGTCGGATTATGTGGCTGCAATCAGCCAGCTGGCCCAAACGGCGTTGCGCTCGGTGGTTGGCAAGATGGAGCTGGACCGCACGTTCGAAAGCCGGGACGAGATCAACCACACCGTCGTCAGTGTGCTGGACGAAGCCGGCCGCACCTGGGGCATCAAGGTGCTGCGTTACGAGATCAAGAGTCTGACCCCGCCGGAATCCATTCTCCGTGCCATGCAGGCGCAGATTACCGCCGAGCGTGAGAAGCGCGCGCTCATCGCCAAATCCGAAGGCCAGCGTCAGGAAGAGATCAACATCGCAGACGGCGAGAAGCAGGCCGCCGTGCTGAAGTCCGAAGGCGAGAAGACAGCCGCCATCAACAAGTCGCAGGGCGAGGCGATTGCGCTCACCACGGTTTCCGAAGCAACCGCAACCGCGGTACGGCAGGTAGCGGCGGCGTTGGCCGAGGATGGCGGCATGCTGGCTGCCAACCTGAAGGTGGCTGAGCAGTACGTGGCCGCGTTCAGCAATCTCGCCAAGACCAACAACACGATCATTGTCCCGGCAAACGCTGCAGATGTGTCCGGTATGCTGGCCACGGCCATGACTGTTCTGGACAAGACCAAGCAGGGTGGCAAGTAGTATCGGTCCCACAGCAATCGCTAATACTTGAAAGGGCCCGCCAGCAGGCGGGCTTTTTCTTTGCGAATATGTGTGTTGAAGTAATCGGTTGATCCCGCATCCCCAGCCCCGAGCCCCGCGAAAAATGCCAGACCGCCAATTCGGATTCGAAACCCTCGCCCTGCACGCCGGCCAGATTCCTGACTCGGCCACGGGCTCGCGCGCGGTGCCGCTGTACCAGACCACGTCTTACGTGTTCGATTCGCCTGACCACGCGGCGAGCTTGTTCAACTTGCAGACATTTGGCAACGTCTACACCCGCCTTTCCAATCCCACGACAGCAGTGTTCGAGGAACGTGTCGCGGCACTGGAGGGAGGGCGAGCCGCCGTCGCGACAGCGAGCGGTCAGGCGGCTGAGATGGTGGCCCTGCTGAACATCATCGAGGCGGGCGACCACATCGTGTCGTCGTCCAAGCTCTACGGCGGCACGCACACCATGCTGACCGTGAACTTTAAGAAGCTCGGCATCGAAGCCACATTGGTCGATCCCGACGACCCCGAGAATTTCAGAAGGGCGCTCAAGCCCAACACCAAGGTTGTGTATTCCGAGACGCTCGGCAATCCCGCCATCAACATGATCGACCTCGAGGCGGTGGGTGCCATTGCACGCGAAGCCGGTGTGCCGTTCATGGTCGATAATACCGCCGCGTCACCCTACCTCTGCCAGCCGCTGAAGCATGGCGCCGACATCGTCGTACATTCCGCCACCAAGTTCATGGGCGGGCATGGCACCAGCATGGGCGGTGTCGTGGTGGAGTCGGGGAAATTTCCGTGGGGCGATGCGAATATTCGCAACCGCTTCCCCTCGATGAACGAACCCTCCGCCGGCTATCACGGCGTGCGCTTCTACGAGACCTTCGGCGACTTCGCCTTCACCATGAAGGCGCGCATGGAAGTGCTGCGTGTATTCGGCCCTTCGATTTCCCCTTTCAATGCATGGCTGTTGCTGCAGGGGCTGGAGACGCTGCCGGTGCGCATGGAGCGGCATTGCGCCAACACCATGGCCGTTGCGCAGTTCCTCGAATCTCATCCGCGTGTGGCGTGGGTCAATTACCCAGGCCTTGCAGGCAACAAGTACCACAGCCTCGTGAAGCGCTACATGCCCAAGGGCGCTGGTGCGTTGCTGTCGTTTGGCATCAAGCCCGCCAACGACAAGTCGACATCGAGCTTCGATGCGGCGGTGAAGTTCATCAACAACCTGCAATTTGTCAGCCATCTGGCCAACATTGGTGACGCAAAATCGCTCGTCATTCATCCTGCTTCGACGACGCACCGCCAGTTGGATGAGGCCGCACAAATCAGGGCAGGCGTGCCACCGGACATGGTGCGGCTTTCGATTGGACTGGAAACGCTCGACGACATTCTTTGGGATCTTGGCCAGGCGCTGGAGGCGTCAGCCTGAGCAAAGAAGGCCCACGCCAGTGACCGCAACGCTCAGCCCATTGATCTTGTGCAACGAAGTTGCATGCACAATTCGATACACTCGGTTGCGAATTGCTACCTGACGCGTGTCGGGTATCGCCGACTTGATGTCACAATTGCCACTTTTTGGACGGTCATCCGCCCTGATCCCGGAGCGCCCCCAAGAGACGCTCGCCAACCACAACGAGGAATTGTTCATGTCTCACCATCCTGCACGAGTAAAGTCATTGGTGGCTGCCGTCATGTTGACGCTCAGCTTGCCCGCCCTGGCCCAGGCACCCGCCGCGCCGCCCGCCGGCGCACCCGCCGCTGCACCCGGCGTCACGCCGCCAACCGCTGCCGCCGCGACGGCAGCTGCCGCAGCAGCTGCAGCACGTCCGTACAAAGACGTCATCAAGGACGCCAAGGAAATCCCCGGCCTTTTCAAGCTGTACCAGAAAGACGAAAAGATATGGCTCGAAATCAAGCCGGACCAGATGGACAAGATGTATTTCTTCACCTACAACATCCCCCAGAGTGTGGGTGAGCGTGGTCTCTACGGTGGCCAGATGGGCGGCAGCGCCCTGGTGCAATGGAAGAAGATCGGCAACCAGGTTCAACTGATCGAGAAGAACACCGAGTTCTACGCCAAGCCCGGCACACCGCAGGCGCAATTCGTGAGTGAGTCCTTCTCCGACAGCCTGCTCGCATCCGGCGCCGTGGCCTCCGCGCCGCATCCGGACACCAAGGCGTTCCTGATTGACGCCAGCGGTTTCCTGTTCAACGATATCCCCGGTTATCTGACCCGTCTGGAAGGCGTGTTCCGCATGCCGTTCGCGCTGGATGCGCGCAACACCAGCTTTGACCATGTGAAAAACACCGAGCTTTCCACCGGCCTGCGCGTGAAGGCGCACTTCGCCGTGCCCAAGCTTTCCCCGCCGCCGCTGACCCCATCCCCGGTGCCGATGCCGCCCCCGCCCCAGGTCACGCCCGATCCGCGCAGCCTGTTCGTGAGCTTCTACTACACCTTCGCCGAATTGCCGGCGCAGCCGATGGCGGCGCGTGTCGCAGACGAGCGCGTGGGCTACTTCACGTCCTCGCGCGTGGACTACACCGACGACGTGAAGCCCAAGGTGCGCGAGCACATCGTGAAGCGCTGGAGACTGGAGAAGAAGGACCCGGCCGCAGCGATCTCCGAGCCGAAGGAGCCGATCACGTTCTGGCTCGACAAGAATATTCCGCAGAAGTACCGCAAGACGGTCGCTGACTCCGTACTGGAGTGGAACAAGGCCTTCGAGCGCGCGGGTTTCAAGAACGCGCTGGTGGTGAAGCAGCAGACCGAAAAAGACGACTTCGACACCATGGACGGCAAGCACGCTTCCGTACGCTGGTTCACGGGTGCGGATGCCGGCTTCGCCATCGGGCCGTCGCAGATGGACCCGCGCACTGGTGAAATCCTCGACGCAGACATCGGCATGTCCGACGTGTTCGCCCGTGGCGCCCGCCGCCTCGTGGCTGAGGACATTGGCAAGCCCGCCCAGTTTGACGCGACCGCCATCAACATCATGGATCCGCTGAAGGCGCACAAATCGTTCCTCACCTGCAACTACATGCAGGAAGCGGCCGGCGAGTATCACTTCGCCATGGATATCCTCGAAGCCCGCGGCGGCGACATGGATGGCCCGGATGCCGAGGCGCTGGCCCAGTCTTACGTGAAGGACGTGATGATGCACGAGGTCGGCCACACGCTGGGCCTGCGTCACAACTACAAGGGCTCCACGGTTTACACGTTGAAGCAGATCCAGGACCCCGCCTTCACCAAGGTCAACGGCACCTGGACCACCGTGATGGAATACGCCCCGTTCAACATCGCGCTGAAGGGCGAGAAGCAGGGCGAGTACGGCATGAGCACCATCGGGCCGTATGACTACTGGGCCATCGAGTACGGCTACAAGCCGTTGGATGCCGCAACGGAAAAGGCCGATCTGGAGAAGATTGCCGCGCGCCACCTCACTGACCCGCGTCTGGCCTATGCCACCGACGAGGATGCCGGCTTCGGCAACATCCTGCTCGGTATCGATCCGGATGCCACGCGTTGGGACCTTGGCACGGAGCCGCTGGCGTACTTCAAACGCCGCCTGCAACTCTCCCGCGAGCTGTGGGACCGCACGCAGGATCTGAAGCTGAAAGATGGCGAAAGCTATGAGCGCCTGACCCGCAGCGTGGCATCAGGCTTCGGCCGCCTGGCGCAGGTCGCACCGGACATCACCAAGTACATCGGTGGCATCCGTCACAACCGTGATCGTGCCGGCCCCGGGGCCCGTGCTGCGTATGAGCCGACGCCCATCGCGCGTCAGCGTGAAGCGTTGAACCTGCTCACCAACGATTTCCTGAAGGCCGATGCGTTCAAGATCAAGCCTGAGCTGGTGAGCCGCATGGGTATCGACCACTTCGAGCGTACCCGTGGCCAGGGCATCCGCAACCCGGACTTCAGCGTCAATACTGCCGTGCTGAATCTGCAGCGCGGCATTTTGACCCGGCTGATGGCCGACGACCTCGCGGCCCGCGTGCTCTCTTCGGCCGAGAAGATTGATCCGTCCAAGACCATGAAGCTCTCCGAGGTCTATGACGCCATCGACAACGCTGTCTGGGGTGAGTTGAAGTCCGGTGCCGACATCGGTGCAGTGCGTCGCAACCTGCAGCGCGAGCATCTGCGTGCCGTCGCCGATGGGCTCATCAAGCCCAGCCCGACTCAGCCCGCCGACGCCCGTTCGCTGAAGCGTGAATCCGCGATTCAGTTGCAGGCGAATATTCGCAAGGCCGTTGCCAATCCGAAGCTCAGCAAAGAAGCCCGTGCGCACCTCAACGAAAGCCTGAACACGCTGTCTGAAGCGTTGAAGGCGCCGTTGAGCCGCGCATCGGTGTAAACAAGCCGTCGCCCCGTCGAAGGACGGGGCCCAGTGTCGTTGGTTGGTTTGGAATTCTACGAACGACACTGGGTCCCGGCGGGTTTGCGTAACCTGGCCGGGACGACAACATGATTTGTTGAAGAAGGGGACAACCGTCCCCTTCTTCGCTTCAAGGGAACGCAAGACATGAACAGAAAAATTCCGTCACGCCCCGCATTGATCGCATTGGTCGTCGCCAGCACGCTCACCTTTGCACCAGCCCAGGCACAGGAAGGCGCCCCGGCTGCCGCTGCCGCAGCACCCGCAGGCGGACCGCCCGGCGCCCCGCCCGCTGCCCCCGCGCCACGTCCCCATGCGGTCGTCATCAAGGACGCGAAAGAACTCCCCGGCCTGTACAAGATGTTCAAGAAGGACGAAAAGGTCTGGATCGAAATCAAGCCGGATCAATTCGACAAACCCTTCTACTTCACCTGGAACATCCCGCAGAGTGTGGGCGAGCGCGGCCTCTACGGCAGCCAGATGGGTGGCGGCCGCATGGTCGTGTGGAAGAAGATCGGCAACCAGATTCAGTTGATCGCCAAGAACACTGAGTTCCATGCGAAAGCAGGCACGCCGCAGGCGCAGTTTGTGAGCGAGTCGTTCTCCGACTCCATTCTCACCAGCGGCCCGGCTGCATCGCTGCCGCATCCGGATTCGAAGGCCGTGCTCATCGACGCCAGCGCGCTTTTCTTCGCTGACATTCCCGGCTATCAAACGCGCATCGAGGCCGCCATGCGCCTGCCGTATGCGCTGGATGCCCGCAACACCAGCATCACCCGCGCGGACAACAATGCCGGCATGACTGGCCTGCAAGTCTCTGTGCATTTCTCGCTGCCGAAAATTCCCGCACCACCGTTGGCACCCGGCGCGCCCCTGCCGCGTCCGGCGGAAGCGTCACCCGATCCACGCAGCTTCTTCGTGAGTTTCTACTACAGCTTCACCGATCTGCCCGCCGAGCCGATGCGCCCGCGCATCGCCGACGAGCGCGTGGGCCACTTCGTCACGTCACGTATCGATTACACCGACGACATCTCGCCGAAAGTGCGCACACCATTCGTCAATCGCTGGCGTCTGGAGAAGAAGGACCCGACCGCTGCCGTCTCCGAGCCGAAGCAGCCTATCGTCTACTGGGTCGACAAGAACGTGCCTGAAAAATATCGCGGTGCCGTCACCCAGGGCATCCTCGAATGGAACAAGGCGTTCGAGAAGGCGGGATTCAAAAGCGCCATCGTCGTGAAGCAGCAGACCGACAAGGATGACTTCGACACCATGGACGTGAAGCATGCCTCCGTGCGCTGGTTCACCGGCGCCGATGTCGGCTTCGCCATCGGGCCATCGCGAGTCGATCCGCGCACCGGCGAAATCCTTGATGCCGACATTGCGACTGGCTACGGCTTCACGCGCAATCCGCGCCGCATCGTCCTCGAGGACCTTGGCAAATCCCATACTGCACACAGCGAATATTCGCATGAGCATTCCATGACCTGCGGCCACGCCTGGCATACCGCCAGCGACACCGAGTTCGCCATGGACCTGCTGGAGGCGCGTGGCGAATTCGGCGACGCAGGCTGGGATAGTCCTGAAGCGGACGCGCTTGCGAAAGCCAACCTCGCGCGCAACGTCATGCATGAAGTCGGCCACACCCTGGGGTTCCGTCACAACTTCAAAGGCTCCGCCGCCTACACGCTGAAGCAAGTGCAGGACCCCGCCTTCACCAAGGTCAACGGTGTCGTCGCCTCCATCATGGAATACATGCCGCTCAACATCGCGGTCGAAGGCGAGAAGCAGGGCGAATTCGTCAACAGCACACTCGGGCCCTACGACTACTGGGCCGTTGAGTACGCATACAAAGAGCTCGACCCCAAGACCGAGAAAGAAGAGCTCGCGAAAATCGCCAAGCGCCAGGAAACCGATCCGCGTCTGGCCTATGCCACCGATGAGGATGCGGGTGGTGGAGCAAGCATCGGCATCGACCCGGACGTGAACCGCTTCGACCTCGGCAGCGAGCCGCTGGAGTACTACAAGAAGCGCATGAAGCTCTCGCGCGAATTGTGGGCCCGCATGGAGAACCTGAAGCTGAAGGACGGCGAGAGCTATGAGCGCTACACCCGAAGCTTTGCCGCCGGTCTCGGCCAGATGGGCACCGTTGCATCGCTGGCTGTGAAGATGGTCGGCGGCGTCACGCACCGACGCGACCGCGCAGGTTCCGGCCGCGCGCTCTATGAGCCGGTGCCGGTCGCCCGCCAACGCGAAGCACTGAATCTGGTCGCGAAGGATTTCTTCTCCGCCAACAGCTTCAAGATCAAACCGGAGCTGGTGAGTCGCCTCGGTATCGACCATCTGGAGCGCATCCGCGGTCAGGGCATTCGCAACCCCGGCATCGACATCGCCGGAACCATCCTCGCCGTGCAACGTAGCGCGCTGGATCATCTCTGGTCCGACGACGTGGCCGAGCGCCTTCATGCATCGCGCGAAAAGGTGAGCGACGGAGCCAAGGTGCTCAACGTGTCCGAGCTTTACGTCACGCTGCAAAGCGCCATCTGGGGCGAGCTCGCCACGGGTGCCGACATCCCGTCATCGCGGCGCAATCTGCAGCGCGAACATCTGCGCCGTGTCGCCAACGATCTCCTGCGTTCAACGCCCACTCAAACTGCCGACACCCGCGCCGCCAAGCGCGAAGCCGCCGTCAATCTGGAGGCGAATATTCGCAAGGCGGCCGGTGGCGCCAAGTTGTCGAAAGAGGCGAGGGCGCATCTCAACGAGAGTCTGAATACGCTGCAGTTGGCGTTGAGGGCGGAGTTGAGCAGGACTGGCGTCTAGACCAGCAAGACGTACGAGTCAAAACGCCCACGCGGGAAACCGGGTGGGCGTTTTGCATGGGAACGCTGACAAGTGGCCATTCCAGATTGACGCGCAACCAATGGACGTGCGCACGACCAGGGCATAAACTGAAATACAGGTAACGGACCCGTTCCCGCACCTGATCCACTAACCGTGATGCCCACAATGGAGACAGCATTGAGAACGCGGCTTGTTATTACTGTACATATATGCAGTAAATGCGAATATTCGCAATCTGATCAAATGGTTGGCCGCGATTTGGCTGGTTTGTTATCACGCGCGCCGGGTGGTTATCATGCGTTTTTGCGTGATAAATCTAGTTATGCGGCAGAAGACCGTCCCAGCACTTGACATACCATTTGTGATATATACATAATGTGGTATGTGGCAAATTGAAGAGCATCGTCGCGTCGACAGACAGCTTTCGGGCGCTGTCCCAATCGAGATTCTGAAGCGCTACGAAAAGTGGAAAGACATTGCGAGAATCTCGGGACCTCAAGGCTTACGAGCCATCAAGGGGTTTCACGATGAGGCATTGTCTGGACAGTGGAAGGGCCATCGTTCCTCTCGTCTCGGGATTCAATGGCGTGTGATCTACCGGGTCATTGCGAAAGTGCTCCAGATTCACGTTGTTCAAGTCACCGCCCACGATTACAGGAAGGCATGATATGAAAGATTTTCGTCCTGCGAAGAAACGCGTTGAGGTGTCGGTTGGGGAGTCCCTGCGTATTCTTCGCGAGCTCCAGGAGCTGAGCCAAAGCCAACTCTCCGAGCTAACCGGTATTCCACAGGCGACCATTTCGGCGATAGAGAACGGCCGAGTCAATTTGGGCGTGGAACGCGCAAAGACTTTTGCCCGCGCACTCAATTGTCATCCTGCTGTACTCGTTTTCCCTGGCTGGGAAGTTCCCCTTGAGCATGCCGCATAACACGGCGGTCGAGCGGCCCGGCCAACAGTCGCCGGCCGTTCACCTGGAGCGTT
>JANNSU010000061.1:0-3537 GCA_031394355.1 Betaproteobacteria bacterium
CCCCTCGCTCAACCTGAGAGCCAACGGCATGCCACAAAGCCCGCGCTACAGTGCAGGTGTGCATTATCTGCAGCGCGGGCTTTGCGTCACGCCGTTGTCTCCAGGTTAGCTCGAACGTTAGGGCCCATGAAAAGACACGTAGATATTTCCATCGCGTTCCTGTGTGCGGCGTTGACTGCACCCATCCTATTCTTGGCTGCTTCCGCCTTGGCGGGAGGGTTTAATGGCACCGCGTTCTTCGCAACACTGGTCGCGATCTACGCCACGCTATCGGTGCTCCTGATCGGTGTGCCGAGCTATGTCATCGTTCGTCGGCTTCTCCCAATCAACATCTACCTCTGCGCGGTGGGCGGTTTTTTGGCAGGCGCCGTACCCTTTGGGTTTTTCGTATGGCCATATGGGGGGAGTACACATAACTCCTTAGAAATGGCGAGCGACGGGCAGTGGATATCCACGATGCTAAATGGTGTTCCCACCGCGGTAGGTTGGTTTAATTATTTGAGAGCGGTAGCCTTTATGGGGCTGTGTGGTTTGGTGAGTGGGCTCGTGTTCTGGGCCGTTCACAAACGAGCGCTGGGCCCTAACCATTCGTTGAAGGCCGACCACCCTGACGGGCGTCGGCCTTAACTCAAACGTTGAGGCTGTGCAAAAACCCCCATCTGTCTCCGAATATTCGTGAACCATCCGTAAGTCTCCAAGTCCATCAACCATCCTTCTGCTGAAGTCGAGGTGTGAAGATGGCGCGCTACAAAGAGATCGACCGCAACCCGCGCTTTCTAGCGGTGGTGCTGGAAGAACAGATCGTGCCGGGGACGTTCGAGTTTGCACTGGACCATCTGGTCGATCACGAGCTGGATCTCAGTGCGCTGGATGCGCGCTACACCAACGACGAGACCGGTGCCACCGCCTACGACCCTCGGGTCATGCTCAAGATCGTGCTCCTGGCCTACAGCCGCGGGCTCATCAGCAGCCGACGCATCGAAGCCGCCTGCCGTCAGAACGTACAGTTCATGGCACTCTCGGGCGACAGTCAACCCAGCTACACCCACATCGCCAAATTCGTGCGCGAGCTGGCTGATGACATCCAGCCTCTCTTCACCCAGGTGCTCCTCACCTGCGACCGCATGGGCCTGATCGGCCGCGAGATGTTCGCCATCGATGGCGTGAAGCTCCCTGCTAACGCCAGCAAGGAACGCAGCGGCACCCATGCCGAACTGCTGCACCGCGCCAGCCGATTGGAGAAGGCTGCCAAGAAGATGATCGCCGCCCACCAGCGGCAAGACCAGGGCGGCGAGCGCGATCCGGATTCGGCCCAGCGCAGACAAGCCAGAGCGGAAGCCCTCGCCCGTGAAGCCCAGACCACTCGCGACTTTGTCGCCACCCACCCACCCCGCACCAACCGCAAAGGCCAGGAACTCAAGACCAACATTACCGACCCCGACAGCGCCAAGATGGCCACCGGCAAAGGCGTGATCCAGGGCTATGCCGCCCAAGCAGCAGTGGACGCCCAACACCAGATCATCGTGGCCGCACAGGTCACCGGCACAGGTTCTGAGCAGGCCATGCTGATCCCGATGGTGAACGCCTGCGCCCCCGTGAGAGCATCCGACACACTCATCACCGCCGATGCGGGCTACCACAGCGACGCCAACCTCAAGGCACTCGCTGAAGGCCGGGTCAACGCACTCATTGCCGACAACCAGATGCGTGAACGCGACAGCCGGTTTGCCGACCAGTCCCGGTACCGGCAAGAAGTGCTGCACGACAAACGCGGCACCACGAAGAAATCCACGCTCTACCAACCCCAAGACTTCCACCCCACTGCCGATGGCAGGGGCCTTGTCTGCCCACAAGGCGAAACGCTCTACAGCAACGGCAGCCAGTGCATCATCAATGGCAGGCGCTGCCACAAATACACCGGCACCCTCAAAAGCTGCGGCCGCTGTACCCAGCGCGAGCGCTGCCTGCGCCATCCCGAGCGCACCAAGGTCCGGCAAGTCGCCTTCTTCAAAGCAAATCAGACGAGCCCACTATCCGCGACCGAAGCCATGAAGCGCAGGATTGATAGCCCAAGCGGCCGGGCGCAGTACAGCCAGCGCATTGGCACGGTGGAGCCGGTGTTTGGCAACCTGCGCCACAACAAGCGGCTCAACCGCTTCACGCTGCGCGGGGCTGCCAAGGTGGGCACGCAATGGCAGTTGTATTGCCTCGTGCACAACATTGAAAAGCTGGCGGGGTCGGGGTTACAGTAGCGGGGTGGGGCGAAGGTGCCCCAGGAAGCCCCAACAGCCGCTGAGGGAAGCCATGAGGCCGATCAGCGCGCCAAGACAATCAAAACAGGATCACGCCTGATGAATGCAGTGAATGTTTCCAACGCAGCCCTGCCGCATGTTGCGGGAGGGGTTTTTGCACAGCTTCGTTAGGCGTCGCCAAATGCGCATCGTGGTATCGCCCCTTCTCGTAATGGCTTGTTTCGTTGTCGCACCATCGTGCTTCGCGAAGAAGGTCGTGTCCGAGCCAACGATAACGGCTCAAGCCGCACTTTCCTCAATCGAGGAAGTGGGGGCAGATGCCGTGCTTCGCAGGCTATACGAAGACTGGTCAGAACAACGAAACGATGACTTTTACAACGTACTTCGAGGAATTGAGAGCGGACGGCGCGCGTGGCTTCTCGTGGCGCAAAAGTTGCGCGTCGTATCTGATGCCGGTTCTTCGTCGATGCTTGGTGAAGCAGTGAGCCGGGCAATTCTGAGAAACCCTGAAGATGTACTTTTGTTTTTCGGGGACGACGTTGGCGGAGACAGGGTCGGGCTTTGCCAGTCGCTTACCGTGCTTGAGCCGAAGGAGGGTGTGTTGCCGTACTTGCGAAAAGTTGAAAGGGCGTTGCTTGCCGTGAAGCGACCTTTACTTCCGTGGCGGAATGCATTGTGTCTCAGCCAGGTAAGAGACGAAATCGCGAAGAATAGAGCATCGAAATGACGACGCCTAACATTGCGGTCAAGATCGCTCCCTTCGGTCGCTGGGACGGCGCAAAAGCGCGCCGCCCTTTACCTTAGTCGTTAGCTTGCAAATGAACAAGCCTCCAGACCCGCCTCCGCCGCCCAAGTTCGAGCTCCCGTCTGAGGACTCGTGGAACGACCTTACTGACGAGGACCGCAAGTGGCTGGCGGAAGCCGAGCGGGATGGTCGCCTTGCACACATGACGCCTGAGTGGGCCCGCGCTGAACTCGAGGCTGAGAGTGAGCGCTTCAAGGACCGTCTTCGTCGCGCTGGCTTCGACCCAGACGCTCCCGAGAACAAAGAGAAATAGGAGGCGAAGTGCAGCCCTCGGCGCAGTATTTGCAAGCTAACATGTCGGCCCAGAGGCGACGGCCTGCGGCCGCGCCTGGCCTCCAACGTTAGGCGTCACAGGAAACACTCCTCCAAGTCACCGGCCGAGAATTCAGAATCCAGCAGGTCCCAGAGATGCCCGAGAAATCCGAAAGACTTCGTCGCAAAGAAATACTGCGAGAGGTTGCAGCCAAGAAACGAGCAGAG
>JANNSU010000062.1:0-46978 GCA_031394355.1 Betaproteobacteria bacterium
ATGCGTTACCAACCAACTCAAAGCGAGAGGGGTGTCCACCATGAAGATTACGACGATAGGTCTGGATTTGGCAAAGAACGTCTTTCAGGTTCACGGCGTGGATGCTGCGGGCAAAGTGGTGCTGACCCGGCAATTGAAGCGATCGCAAGTACTGCCATTCTTTGCCAGGGTCGAGCCTTGTCTGGTGGGCATGGAGGCCTGCGCTGGTGCCCACTATTGGGCGCGTGCACTGGGCAGTCACGGGCACACCATTCGTCTGATGGCGCCGCAGTTTGTGAAGCCCTATCTCAAGGCGAACAAGAACGATGCCCGCGATGCCGAAGCCATCTGCGAGGCGGTGACCCGGCCGACGATGCGTTTCGTGGCGGTGAAGAGCGTGGACCAGCAGGCGGTGTTGTCGCTGCACCGCATCCGCGACGGTCTGGTGGCCTCGCGCACGGCACTTATCAACCAGTTGCGCGGCCTGCTGGCCGAATTTGGGGTGGTGATCCCGCAAGGGCGCAGCCGACTCGAAGGTCTCTTGCCTGCCGTGATTCAGGATACAGACAACGTCGTGCCGACACTCCTCAAGTCGGCACTCTCCGGCATGCGTGACCACCTCCTCGGCTTGAATGCGCGCATTGCCGAACTGGAAGGTCAGATCAAAGCCTGGCATCACGCCCAGGCCACCAGCCGGGAGCTGGCTCGCGTGCCGGGCATTGGTCCCTTGACAGCCACTGCTACCGTGGCCACTACCGGGGATGCGCGGGTCTTTGGAAACAGCCGCGCCTTTGCCGCCTGGCTTGGCATCGTGCCCGGGCAGCACAGCAGTGGCGGCAAGGAACGGCTTCTGGGTATCACCAAGCGGGGAGACGGTTATTTGCGCAAGCTCTTCATCCACGGGGCCAGAGCGGTGGTGAGCCAGCACCGACCCGGAAAGGATGTCTGGCTGGATGCCCTCTTGGCCAGGCGACCCCGGAATGTGGCCATCGTCGCCGTCGCACACCGCAATGCGCGCATCGCGTGGGCACTCATGGCACATCAAGGCACTTATCACGCCCGCACCCAATAACCTGAACCAGAACAAAAGCGTTTTGCAAGGAGATCGACAGTGATGGGAACACGGACCGCTCCGTGGCGGGAACAAACCTGCTGGATTCCGCGGATGCTCAAGCAATCCGCCAAGCCGATGAGGTCCCCGCTCGCGCATGCTCCATCAGGGCCAGAAGTCCCCGACTTCACCAAAGGCCGGATATACGGTTGCATAGCAGGTCTGCTTACCTCGCTCGAAATCTCGTTGCCAAACCGGGGGCGTCCATATACGGAATCCATCGTCGCTACAGCGAAATTCTGGACTCCGGCTTTCGCCGGAGTGACGATATTTGCCTTCGCCGTGTGCGCTCTCAAGTCAGTGGAGCAAAAGCCGTAATGAGATTTGAATCGGGCA
Source organism: Betaproteobacteria bacterium (assembly GCA_031394355.1). Taxonomy (GTDB): domain Bacteria; phylum Pseudomonadota; class Gammaproteobacteria; order Burkholderiales; family Usitatibacteraceae; genus JAEUMY01. Next base: position 1,427 of record JANNSU010000062.1, read on the forward strand.
GGCCATAAAGTTCCAGAATGCGCTGCTGATCAAGCTCCGCAGCGCCAATCGGCCCGGTCATCACGCCCGAACGCGTGAGCAAAATCCGGTTGGCACACTGCTTCGCATGCTCCGGATGATGCGTACAAAACAGCACCGACTTCCCCGCCTCCTTCAATCGCTTGATCTCAGCCAACACCATCAATTGATTCCCGTAATCGAGATTGGCGGTCGGCTCGTCGAGTATGAACACCCGTGCCTCGGTCGCCAGCGCCCGGGCGATTAGCACCAGTTGCTGCTCGCCACCAGAAAGCTCATCAAACGGGCGATCCGCCAGATGCTCAATGCGTAACTGCTTCAACGCCGCCTCCGCAACCTCGCGATCTTTCGGTCCCGGACTTGCGAATATTCGCAGGTGCGCGGTGCGGCCCATCAGCACCACATCGCGCGCGGCAAACGGGAAGTAGCTGTCGTGCGACTGTGGCACATAGGTCTGCGTGCGTGCCATCTCCGCTTGCGAATATTCGCCTAGCGGCTTGCCCATCAGCTTGATCTCGCCGGCGTGCGGCGGCAGCAGGCCGAGCAGTGTGCGGAAGAGCGTGGTCTTGCCCGCGCCATTGGGGCCGAGTACGGCCATGACTTCATTCTCATGCAATGCAAAGGTGAAGCCGCGCCCCACGGTCTTGCCGCGGAAGCCGTAGTCGAGGTTATCAACCTCAAGGATGGGGCGCAAGGCGATCACTGGCTCTCAACGGCAGGAAACAGGCAGCCACTGCGGGCGGATATTGTCCGCGCCACATTTCCATTTCAGGCCATTGTTCTCGATCCTTGGCGTGAAGTGGAGGGTGCCAGGGGGAACCAGGTCGCGCGTTTTCAGCTCGATGCGGCCGTTCGCAAACACAGCACCGGCTGCGGTCGCGTTGTCAAAGTACCCTGACAGATCAGACTGGGATCTGGGCAGTTCTCCCTTCCGCTCAAAGTAGTCTTCCACGTCCAGTTTCGCCATGCTGCCCAGGTTCACCATCTGGGCGGTCTTCGCGCGATTCACATAGTCCTGATAAGCGGGAATTGCAATCGCGGCCAGTATCCCGAGAACGAAGACGAATGGCAGGATGCCGGCCAGGATGATCACTAGCCAGGTAGGCGCGCCCTTGCCGGGTTGATGGCGGACCACCGTCGAAACCGCGAGGTCATGCAGACCCTGTTTGCGTTCCGTGAACGCCGCGGGCAGGAAGAAGATCAACCATGTGATGACTGACAGCAGATGGCCCAGCAGCTTCAGCAGCTGGCGCCCGAGCGATAGCCCGAAGCTGATGCGCTCCCCGGAGACTGTCTCGACACGGATGCCGCATGCCATCTTTCCGGGGGTTGCGCGATGTGGAGAGGACTCGAACCACGCGCCATAGATCACAGCGATGATGATGCCGCCAACCCCGAAGGTGAAGGCGCCGATCAGCATCACTGGCAGGATCAGAATCAGGTTATCGACCATGGTGGCAGCCACTCGCCGCCAGAAACCGGAGTAGGGCCAAGCCGCGGACTCGTTGACGGTGTCGCTTGTCATTTCACTCATGTTGCTCCTCCCTTTGTGTGATTTGATTTGTCCTGCAAACAGGGGTTCAGGATCGCCTCGCCGTGCGCCAAAGCAACCAGATGAAGAACGGCGTGCCCAGCAGCGCGGTGAGCACGCCCGGCGGAATCTCGATGTTGGCCATGGTGCGCGCCACCGTGTCCACGGCCAGCATGAACGTGGCGCCGAGGATCATGGTGACGGGCAGCAGGCGCGCGAACTCGGGGCCGACCAGCATGCGCGCGGCGTGCGGGATGACGAGGCCGATCCAGCCGATCACGCCCGCGATGGCGACAGCGGCGGCGGTCATGAGTGTTGCGCAGGCCACGACGATGATGCGAAGCTGTGTCACGTTCACGCCCAGAGCCCGCGCCTCGTCATCCGAGAGTGAGAGCAGGTTGATGCGCCAGCGCAGGAAGTAGAGCGGCACCAGCGACACCGCGATGGAGAGCGCCGCCCACTTCACGTCCGCAGGCGAGATGCTCGCGAGCGAACCCAGCAGCCAGAACGTGATGGCGGGGAGCTGGTTGTAGGGATCGGCCAAGTACTTGATGAGCGCGATGCCGGAACCCAGCAGCGTGCCGACGACCACGCCGCAAAGGATGAGCGTGAGGATGGGGTCGCGCCCCCGAACGACACTGCCAATCGCGTAGATCAGCAATACGGCGATCAGCCCGCCCGCGAACGCCATGCCCTGAATGGCGAGCACCGGCAACGACAGGAAGATAGCCAGCACCGCGCCCAGCGATGCGCCCGCCGAAACGCCGAGGATGTCCGGCGACACAAGCGGGTTCCTGAACATGTTCTGGTACGTGGCACCGGCCGCAGCGAGTGCAGCACCCACCAAGAGTGCTGCGAATATTCGCGGTCCGCGGATCTGCATGACCACGGTTTCCATGTTGGCCGGCAGCGCGTGAGCGCCGCCCGTTAGCTTGGCCCAGAGGATGGTTGTCAGTTCGCTCGGCCCCACGGGGAAGCGGCCGACGACGAAGGCGATCACCACCATGGCGAGCAGGGCGGAGAGGGCGATCAGGAGGGTGGGGAGGGGTTTGGTCACGAAGAGTGCAGCGAATATTCGCATTGCGAATATTCGCACAGGGGCACTGTCGGCATCAGTGGACTTGCGTTGGCCCGCTACGATGACGCAGCCCGGCTGCCTGAAAATTCAACCCGCTCTCGATAACTAGGCGGCCAGCAGCGAGCATCGCTGGATGTTGGCCAGTTCCTTCTTGAGGGCTTTTTTGGCGATGGCGGTGTCATACGCAACCTGGCCACGCAGCCACCAGCCGTCGGAGAGGCCAAAGTAACGGCAGAGCCTGAGGTCAGTGTCCGCAGTGATGGCGCGCTTGCCTGAGACGATTTCACCGATCCGTTGTGGCGGTACGCCAATTTCCTTGGCGAGACGATACTTGGTCAGGCCCAGAGGCTTCAGGAATTCTTCTTCGAGCATCTCGCCAGGTGTGACAGGGAGTACGGTGCGCATGGTGTTGTCCTTCAGTGATAGTCGACGATCTCGACGTCCGTGGCGCCTTCAGCCGTCCAGACAAAGCAGACTCGCCACTGTTGGTTGATGCGAATGCTGTGTTGTCCCTTCCGATCCTTCTTGAGCGCTTCACGCGCTGTCCTACAAATGGGGTTTGGGTATCCGGCACTTAAAGTTCTTGATAGGCACGGCTGGCGATACTAACGCGTGGCGTGCTTAGTGCAAAGTGACTGACAGCTGCCGTCTCTGCTGAATTGCCCCGGATTTCGCTGCGCTGCATCCGGGCTACGAGTGCTGTCCAGCAGCTCGGTGCGGCAGGCGAAGCAGTAGTTCTCGTCGAGGAGGTGAATGCATCCTGCGTTCGGCATTCAATTCCAGTAGCTCTCCCAAGGTTTATTCAACCTGAATGACATCGGCTTCTCTGCGCTGAAATCAAGGCGACGGCCCAGTTCAGAGCTGGTTATGGAAAAGGTTGATTGGCCTTGCTGGTTGGCAGAGTTGAAGACCAATTTTGCAACAACCGTACCTTTCTGCACTGACTCAAGAAGCGTGCTCGGCGTTACCGAAACTGCATAGTGCACCTCAACGGTTCCGGTTGGATAAAGCATGAAGAAATTTTCCTTCTGAGCGGAGCGCTGATCGTGGTGTTGGCCACTGTCAGTGAACTGATACGTTGAGTTTGGGCCGAATTCCAAGTAGCCGAGGTAGAAGCTGACCCTAGAAGAGTTTGGAAGCGTTGACATCTCATAGGTGCCAAGTAGATTGGCCGCAACCGGGTTCTTGGTCTGAACAAGCCGGAAGTACCTCTTGGTCCTTGAGTTGAAGAAATAGGGCCCTGAGAGAGGATGGAAGGTCAATACACCATCAGGCAGGTCCCATTCGGGCATGCTCAGGCCCGAGCCGGCGACGCGAGAAGGTGGCCCAAGCTGGTTGCCCAAGATTTCAAGAACCAGCTCCGGATTTGCACCCTGGATCCTTGCCGATAGTGTTTGAATCGACTTTGGCGCTTCGGCGATCTTGGTGGTCTGAGCTCCAGCCATCGTTACTGCGGCAAGCAGTAGCAAGGTGGAGAGCAGTGCAGATTTCAGATTACGCATCCCGACTCCATGTTCCGTTCTTTGCGGATATTCGCAATTGGTGTGGGGTCAATTCAGTCCGTTTCAATACACCAAAATCTCCCACTCCGGCTCCACCGCCCGTGCGACAAATGCCATCGTCCCACCATGTCCAGACGCCCCCTCAATCATGTCTGGCTGTCAGACCAGCGACTCTGCTGGAGTTAGCACCTCGCCCATTGAGTCGGCCGCATAGCCCTTGAGCTTTCGCAGCTGATTGCGCCAGCCCGCTTTGCCCAAATGCCCCACGAGCGAGCGCATCGCCGCCGACTCCATTTGGTCCGCGCGGCAAGCGAAGTAGTAGTCCTCCTCAAACAGCGGCAGAAAGTCGAGCCCGAACTGATGCGCCGCCGCCGCAATCCCCAACCCTGCGTCCGCTTGCCCGCTGGCAATCGTCGCGGCCACGGCGAGATGGGTGTACTCCTCATGGTCGTAGCCGTTGATGCGCGAGGGCTTGATGCCTTCCTGTGCCAGCAACTGATCCAGCGCATGACGCGTGCCGGCGCCGCGCTGGCGGTTGATGAAGCGGACCTTGCTGCGCGCGATGTCGGCCAGCTTGCGGATGCCGAGCGGATTGCCCGCCGCAACAATCAGGCCCTGAGAGCGGCGGACGAATCGGATGAGCATGTGCTTCTTCCCCAGCCGCTCGCGGCAGGCACGCACTTCGTCCGGCATGGAGGATGAAACGTGGAAGCCCGCCAGCTCCACCTCACCAGCCACCAGTGCGACGAGGCTGGGCTCGCTGCCTGCAAAACGAATGTCCAGTCGCGGCCCGCCAGCCTTGGCGAGACTGTCCCTGAACGCCGTGAGTGCAAGATCGTGGCTCGCTGCCATGGTGAGGCGGTGGCCGTCGGCGTCGAGCACTTGCGCCAGCTCGCGCTCCAGCTCGGCGGAAAGGCTCTGCAGTTGCGGCGTCAGCCGGGCCTGCACCCGCTTCTGCGCCCAGAGGAGTTTTTCGCCGAGCGGGGTCAGCCGCGTGCCGCGCCCGCGCTCCATGATGACGAGCTGCTGGCCGAAGAGCTTTTCCCAACGGCCGATGAGTCCCCAGGCGTAGCGGTACGACAACCCGGCGCGACTGACCGCTGCGCGGAGCGACCCTTCCTGATGCACACCTTCCAGCATGGCGAAGAGCTGCGCCTCGCCGGATTTGGAGACCGGCTGGCCGGGCAGCCAGGAATAATGAAAGCTGACTTCAAACATGCTTTGCAGAGCTTATTTGTATTGAAGATGTGAGCCTATAGCATAAGCCTCCCTTACTTCAAGAAAAGTTATGCTCAGCTCAGCCAGTTTGATGGCTTGGCAGCTTGAGCGCCATCGATGCAGGAAATCTCCCAGAGCTTCGGTCTGGCCCTCCAGTTGGTGCTGGGCCTGGACGCCAATCTTGTCGCCATCGCCGCACTGTCCATGAAAGTGTCGGGCAGTGCCGTGCTGGTGGCGAGTGCCCTGGCGCTGCCCTTCGGCGCGTGGTTGGCGCTTGCGCGCTTTCCGGGACGCGACGCGGTTATTGCCGTGCTGAACGGCATGATGGGCTTGCCGCCGGTGGTGGTGGGCCTGCTCGTCTATCTGCTGCTGTCGCGCGCTGGGCCGCTGGGTTCGCTCGGCATTCTCTTTACACCGGCGGCCATGAGTGTCGCGCAGGCAGTGCTCATCTTCCCCATCATCGCCGCCTTGGCGCGTCAGGTCATCGAAGATGGCTGGGAGGAATATCGCGAGCAGCTCATGTCGTTGAATGCGACGCGCTGGCAGTGCACGAAAGCGCTGCTGTGGGATATGCGCTTCTCGCTCTCCACCAGCGTGCTGGCGGGCTTCGGCCGCGCCATCGCGGAAGTGGGTGCGGTCATGATCGTAGGCGGCAACATCGACGGCGTGACGCGTGTGATGACGACAGCCATCGCGTTGGAGACGAGCAAGGGCGACCTGCCTCTCGCGCTAGGGCTGGGCGTGGTGCTGATCACCATGGTCATCCTCATCAATCTCGCCGCGCAGGCGGTGAAGAGCTACGCCAAGCGGAGGGTGGGATGAGCACCATCCTGCCGCTCGCCGTGCGCGATCTCGCGTTCACCATCGCGGACAATGAGGTCATTCGCGGAATCTCGCTGGATCTTGCAGCCGGCTCGCGGACCATGGTGCTGGGGCCGAACGGCGCGGGCAAGAGCGTGCTGCTGCGCTTGCTGCACGGCCTCCTTCTGCCGACGAGTGGCACCGTGCGCTGGGCAGCGGAAGACGCGCGTCGCCATCAGGCAATGGTGTTCCAGCGGCCGGTGATGCTGCGCCGATCCGCGCTTGCGAATATTCGCTTTGCGCTGGATGTCGTCGGCGTCAACGCTCAGTCAGATGCGCGGGCGGCCGAGGCGCTGGAACGCGTCGGGCTCTCTCATCTGGCGGATCGCCCCGCACGCGTGCTCTCCGGTGGCGAGCAGCAGCGGCTGGCGTTGGCGCGTGCCTGGGCGCTGAAGCCGCAAGTGCTGTTTCTGGATGAGCCCACGGCTAGCCTCGACCCCACCGCCACCCGTGCGATCGAAGAGGTGATCGGCGCGATGCACGCTGCGGGCACCACCATCGTCATGACCACGCATGACATCGGTCAGGCGCGGCGGCTGGCGACAGATGTGCTGTTCCTCAACAAAGGTCAGCTCATGGAAGCCACGCCCGCAAATGATTTCTTTCAACACCCACGGTCGGCGGAAGCCGGCGCGTTCATTCGAGGAGAATTGCTGTGGTAAGAAACACATTGCGAATATTCGCTCTCGCGGCAGTGATTGGCGTTGGCACAGCCCAAGCCCAGGAGAAATTCATCATCGTCGCCAGCACGACATCCACCCAGGACTCGGGCCTCTTCAGTCACATTCTGCCGATGTTCAAGGCCAAGACAGGCATCGATGTGCGCGTCGTGGCGCAAGGTACGGGCCAGGCGCTCGCCACAGCGAAGAAGGGCGACGCGGATGTTGTGTTCGTCCATGACAAGGTGGCAGAGGCCAAGTTTGTCGAGGAAGGCTTCGGCGTGGATCGCCGCGAGGTGATGTACAACGACTTCGTCATCGTCGGCCCCAAGGCGGATCCGGCCAAGGCCACCGGCAAGGATGTGATCGCGGCTCTCAAGAAAGTGGAGGCAACCAAGGCGCCGTTCGCTTCACGGGGCGACAAGAGCGGCACGCACGCCGCCGAACTGCGCTACTGGAAGGCGGCAGAGATTGACCCGCAGACCGGCAAGGGTACCTGGTATCGCGAGACCGGCTCCGGCATGGGCCCGACGCTCAACACCGCTTCGGCCATGAATGCGTACGCCTTCACGGATCGCGGTACGTGGCTCGCGTTCAAGAATCGCGGCGAGCTCGTCGTGCTGGTCGAAGGGGACACCAAGCTCTTCAACCAGTACGGGATCATGTTGGTCAACCCTGCGAAGCACACGCATGTGAAGAAGGAGCTCGGTCAGCAGTTCATCGACTGGGTAACTTCAACTGAAGGACAGGCCGCCATCGCCAGCTACAAGGTGAGTGGCGAGCAGTTGTTTTTCCCCAACCACGCTGTGATGAAGAAGGTGTCGTGATCACGTTGCAATACATTCCCGAACTTGACAGTGTTGCGCGGGAGTTTTAACTTGCCCCAGAATCACCAAGACGTGATTCGCTGCCTGCATGTGTTCACGTCTAGCCAAGTAGATTAAATTTTCTTCGTCTGGGGGAGTTATGGGGATCTGTGCAAAGTTAAGTTTGTTGCTCGCATTCGTACTGGTCTCTGGATGTGCAGCTCCGCCTAAACAGATGTGGACCAAACGCGGCACAACTCAGCAACAGTTTCAGGCGGATGTTGCGAAATGCGAGGTCTATGCCTATCAGGCCGTTCCCCAACCTGAAGCTCCGGCGCCTGCTCCGCCGCAAAGCTACGAAACGGACTGTCAGAAATTTGGTAATCAGGTCAATTGCAGAACCCGAGCGCAAGGTGGTGGTGGAGCGCCAATGGGTGCAGGCGCTCTTCATGGGCTACAGCAAGCTCGCAGAAGCAATGATGTCAGTCAGGTGCGCGCCTCTGCGTACAACTCTTGCATGTACCAGTCCGGGTATCAGCTAAGGCAGGTCCAGTAGATTGTTGCCTAACCAAGGTCGCTCGACTATGCCGATTATTTGCATTGGTTGGGGTTCGCTCGTTTGGGATCCTCGCGAGTTGCCCATTCGTGGCGGCTGGCACTTTGACGGCCCCTTGGTCCGAATCGAGTTCCTTAGAGAGTCTAGAGACAGACGTATCACTCTTGTTCTTGATGAGCAAAGCCCCGCCTGCCGTTCTTGCTGGGCGCTGATGGACTCGCTTGACCTAGAATCTGCAAAGTTTGAACTTGCTCGACGGGAAGGTACAAAAGCGAGCCACATCGGCTCTTGGAAAACGGACGATCCAGAGCCCTTAGGCATCAGTGGTCTGCCAGCGATGGCAAAAGCGCTAAATCTCGGTGGCGCCATTTGGACAAGCTTGGGGCCAAAATTTGGCGGCGAGGATGGAATCAGGCCGACAGTCGATCAGGTGTTGAGTCATCTGAACTCTTTGGACGGTGAGCCTCGGCGCAACGCTGAGCGCTACGTTCGAAATGCTCCGAAGCAGATTGATACGCCATACAGGCGAAAGATTGAATCGCACCTGGGCTGGACGACAAAGACATTGTTCTAAACGTAACCCACACTGCGTCGGTCCAGTGAAATTGCCTTCATCAATGCGAATATTCGCAAGCCCGGTTGCAACTTGAGCCGGGCAGCACAGAGGCGCTTGTTGCTGGTCGCCCACACTTATCGGGCTGACACCATCCGCATCATTTCAGCGTGCAAAGCGAACACTGCGCAAAGGAGACGTTATGAAAGCCAGCTCTGACAAGCACCATGCGAAGTACCGGAACGACAGCTTTTCTGACGCAAAGGCGGTGGCCGAGACGCCGCATCTGGCCAGGCTGCAGAAACTTGCAGGCGGCAAGTCGCGCATCACGATTCGCATCGACAGCGATGTGCTGGCGATATTCAAGGCACAGGCCGATGCTGCTGGCGGCAGTTACCAGACACTGATGAATGAGGCGTTGCGCCAGTTCGCTCAAGGGACACAGTTGGTGGATGTGGTGAGAACATCAGTTCGTGAAAGTGTTGCGGAGTATCTGGTTGGAAAGTCAGTGCCGCGTCCGCCCAGGAAGACAGCCAAGCGCGCTTAGAGCCTGTTCAAACAAATTTCATATCCCATGTTGCTGCGCTCCAGCGAAATCGCCGTCTCCAATGCGAATATTCGCAGGTCAGCCTGCCCGACCGATGACATGTATTCCTTCGCTCAGCAGTGAAACGCTGGCACTGGCACCTGGCGCCAGTCCGTTGCGATTGGCGACGTGAGTGGGGATGGTGAACCGCAGCCTTCGCTCCGCCCCGCCCGTGATGGCCAGATCCACTTGCGAATATTCGCCCAGGCGGACCATCTCGGCGACGGTGCCCGACACGGGATTTTCATGCTCGCCGCGCGAAGGACGGTCCTTGCGGTGGAGCACAATGAAGGCCGACGGCATGACCCAATCCACTTTGTCGCCGGGTTGCAGCGTGGGCTGAAGCGGGGCTTCCAGGCGGTAGGGCGTCCAGTCGATCCAGGTCTTGCCCTCTGCTGCATCGTGGCTGGCGATCACGCCCTGAAAGGTGTTCGTGATGCCCACCAGCCGCGCCGCGTCGACGCTCACCGGTCGCGTCATGATGTCTTCTGGTGGCGCAATCTGCAGCGTGTTCCCGCGATGCAGCAGGCACAGCCGATCGCACAGCATGGCCGCTTCTGCGAGGTCATGCGTCACCAGGATCACCGGCATGTTCAATTCACTGCGCAGCGCAACCAGTTCGCGGTAGAGCTTCTCCCGGGTCAGCTTGTCGACAGCGGAAAAGGGCTCATCGAGCAGCAGCACTTTCGGATCGCGAGCGAGCGCACGTGCGATTGCCACGCGCTGTTGCTGACCACCCGATAGCTGCGCCGGTCGGCGCGATTCGAGACCGGTCAGATTGACCTTGGCCAACAGACTGAGCGCACGCACCTTCCTGTCCGCTGCCGTTAAGTCAGACATCGCGATGGCGATGTTCTCCCAGGCCGAGAGATGGGGGAACAGCGCATAGTTCTGAAACACCATGCCGACCCGCCGCGACGCCACCGGCCTGACCTCTGATTTCGCGGTGTCCAGCCAGGTTTCGCCCCCGGTCGCGACGAATCCAACCGTTGGGTTGTGCAGTCCTGCGATGCTGCGCAGCACGGTGGACTTGCCACTGCCCGATGGCCCGACCAGCCCTAGAATCTCCCCCGGCGCGCAGTCCAGCGAGACATCCAGCGAGATGGGTGTCTTCTGTTGCAGCAGGACGTGCAGTCCGCTGTGCGAAATCGGCGCGTCAGACATGCGGCAGTGGGGCGCGTCGACGTGCGGTGCCGTAGACCAGCGCCATCGCGGCGAGCGAAATGATGACAAGGGTGAAGCTCATCGCGCCAGCGGCTTCAAGCTCGAAGGCTTGCACCTTGTCGTAGATGGAAACGGCGATGGTGCGGGTCTCTCCGGGAATGTTGCCACCCACCATCAGCACGACGCCAAACTCGCCCAGGGTGTGCGCGAAAGTGATGACCATCGCTGACAACACGCCGGGCCAGGCCAGGGGCAGCTCGACCTTCCACAACGCCTGCCAGGCGGACAGGCCGCAACAGGCGCCCGCCTCGCGGATGCTGCGATCGATGGACTCAAACGCGCGCTGCATGGGCTGGATGGCGAACGGCAAATTGAAGATGACCGATGCCAGCACCAGCCCTTCAAAGGAGAACACCAAGGGCTGGCCCATGAGCGACTCGTACCACTCGCCCAGCCAGGTCTGCCTGCCTGTGGCGACCAGCAGGTAGTAGCCGAGTACCGTCGGAGGCAGCACCAACGGCAAGGCGAGCAGGCCTTCCACCCAGGGCTTGAGCGGAAACTCACGCCAGGCGAGCAGGCGACCCAGCCCAATGCCAATCGGCAGCAGGATCAGTATGGTCCAACATGCCAGCTCGATAGATAGCTTGAAGGCTGTCCAATCCATTTATGCTTCCCCTGGCAGAGCAAAGCCGTAGCGCTTGAAAATTGCGCGGGCGGGCGGTTGCTGGAGATAGGCGAAGAAGGCCTCCGCAGCAGGGGAAGCCTGCTTCATCAGCGCCATTGCCTGCCGCAGAGGCGCGTGGGCGGAATCGGGAATGAGCACGAAGGTACCCAACGAGGAGATGGTCGGAGACAGCGCCAGCGAATAGGCAAAGATGCCGCCGTCCGCGCCGCCGGTCGTGGCGAACTGCGCGGCCTGCGACACGTTTTCACCTAGAACAAGTTGCGGCTGCATGCGATTCCAGTGGCCGGCCTTGGTGAGCGCTTCCCTGGCCGCGCGGCCATAAGGGGCGTGGCCGGGGTGGGCAATGGCAAAGCGCCGCAGCTTGTTGCCATCGATCAGAGAGCCCAGTCCTTTCAGCTCTGCATCGACTGTCAATGGCGAACCTCTGGGTGCGAAGAGCACGATGCGGCCGATGGCGTACAGCGTGCCTTTGTTGCGGGCCTTGCCAGCCTGGTGCAACGCAACGACAAAGCCTTCGTCTGCCGACAGGAAGAGTTCAAACGGAGCGCCCTGCAGGATCTGGGTCTTGAAGTTGCCGGAAGAACCATAGGAAATGCGCACCGACTGTCCGCTCTCGCGTTGAAAGGCCCCCGCGATTTCGTCGAGCGCGAACTTGAGGTCCGAGGCAGCAGCAATGTTTACCGCCTTTGACTGCGGCGCAGCCATTATCGACAGACCGGGCGCAACCAGTGTCAGCGCGAAAAGGAGACGAATAAACGGGGACACCGCAGGTGAGTCCAGTAAAGTGGAATCCGTAATATACCGGCGGGAATAACGCCGGGCAAATCGATGCTCCGACGAGTTGCCTGGATCAGCGCATCAGCTTGCTGAATGCAGCCACGTCCGCAGAGATCGCTGCGTCTGCTTTCTTCTGCATGGCGTTGAAGCGACGCAGCACGTCGCGCCCGAAATCCGTGACGCGCGCGCCGCCGCCGTGGTCGCCGCCTGTCGCGGTGGTGACCAGCGGCTCGGTGAAACAGTGGTTCATGGTGTCGACCAGCGTCCAGGCGCGGCGGTAGGACATGCCGAGCTGCCTGGCCGCCTGCGAGATGGAGCCGGTGGCGTCGATGGCTTCCAGAAGCAGGGACTTGCCCGGCCCCATGGCGATGTCATCGCCATACAAGATGCGAAACTTGGCCGGGGCGATGCGATGCTTCAACGTGGCGTGCTCGGGAGCGAGCGCCCCGTCAGTTCTTGACGGTCTGGTCGAGCAGGGTCTTCAGTTCGCCGGATTCATACATCTCGCGCATGATGTCCGACCCACCAACGAATTCGCCGTTGACGTAGAGCTGCGGAATGGTTGGCCAGTTGGCGAAATCCTTGATGCCCTGGCGGATATCCGGGTTTTGCAGCACATCGACGGTGAAGGGCTTGTCCACGCCGCAGGCCTTGAGTATCTGGGTGGCGTTGGCGGAGAAGCCGCACATCGGAAATTGCGGCGAACCCTTCATGTACAGCACGACGGGGTGGGAGGTGACCTGCTCGCGGATGGTGTCTTGGGTGCTCATGGGAAAACTCCTGGGGCCGATGCGAATATTCGCGTGGATACCAAATTCTTTGTCATCCCGGCGAGTTTACGTAACCGCGCCGGGACCCAGCGTCTTTCCCACGCATGACGAAAGCGAGACTGGATTCCGGCTCATTTGCCAAACCTGGCCGGGACGACAAACTTCGAAATTATAGCTTCCGCCCGCCCGCCACACGCGGAATTCCCGCAAGGTCGGTGAGGGCAATGAGTTCGGTCAGGCCGGCTTCTGCAAGCAGCGCAGCGCATGCGGGTGCCTGATCGTACCCGTGTTCCAGCAACAGCCAGCCGCCGGTTGAAAGGTGTCTGAGTGCGCCCGAGACGATGGCGCGGAGTGAGTCCAGGCCATCTCTGCTGCCATCGGTTAGCGCCTGCCGGGGCTCGAAGCGGAGGTCGCCTTGCTTGAGGTGCGCATCGCCGCCAGCCACATAGGGCGGGTTGGAGACAATGAGGTCGAAGGTCCAGCCCGCAACGGGCCGATACCATCCACCCTGCCACTCGCCATGCATGAAACTCACGTTTTCGACACAAAGGGCAGCCGCGTTCTCGCCCGCGCAATCGAGTGCGGCGGCGGAGGCATCCACTGCAGTGACATGGCAGTCAGGGCGTTCCAGTGCGAGCGTCAACGCGATGGCACCCGAACCGGTGCCCAAATCCAGCACATTGGCTTCGCCCGTCGGCATGCGGACCAGTGCGGCTTCGACCAGCAGTTCCGTCTCCGGCCTGGGGATGAGAACGCGTTGGTCGACCTTGAAGGGTCGGCCGTAGAACTCGCGTTCGCCGATGAGGTAGGCGATGGGTGAGCCCAGTGCCCGCGCCTCGACGGTGAGTGCGATGGCTTCGGCCTCGGTGGCGGACAGCGAATAGTCGCCATGGGCGATGACCCACGCGCGGGTCTTCCCCAAAGCGTGCGCGGCCAGCATTTCGGCCTCGCGGCGCGGAATCTTCTGAGCGGCCTTGATGAGTGCCTTGTTCAGGTCCACGCGCGCTGCCTACTTCCCCCTTTGACAAAGGGGGATTGAGGCGGATTTTGGCGTTGCGAATATTCGCAATGCCGCGCTGAAATCCCCCCTAGCCCCCCTTTTGCAAAGGGGGGGACGCGAAAGCGTGGGGGGATGACCAGACATGCCCCTTTGACAAAGGGGGGAATGCGACAACATGGGGAGGCGCAAGCGCTCACGCAGCTTCAGCCAACGACGCCAGTTGCTCCGCCTGATGCTCGGCCATCAGCGCACCAGTCAGCTCGTACAGATCGCCATCCATGATGTTGTCGATCTTGTACAGCGTGAGATTGATCCGGTGGTCGGTGACCCGGCCTTGCGGAAAGTTGTAGGTGCGGATGCGTTCTGAACGGTCGCCGGAGCCGATGAGCGACTTACGTGTCGCGGCTTCCTTGGTCTGCTGCTCGCGCACCTGCTTGTCCTTGATGCGGGCTACCAGAACGCGCATGGCCTGCTCGCGGTTCTTGTGCTGCGAGCGTCCATCCTGGCATTCGACCACGATCCCGGTGGGAAGATGGACGATGCGCACCGCAGAATCGGTCTTGTTGATGTGCTGGCCACCCGCGCCGGAAGCGCGGAAGGTGTCGATGCGTATCTCGGCGGGGTTGATGACGACATCGCTCACGTCATCCGCCTCGGGCATGACGGCGACGGTGCAGGCAGACGTGTGGATGCGGCCCTGTGCCTCCGTCTCGGGCACGCGCTGCACGCGGTGTCCGCCGGATTCGAACTTGAGCTTGGAGTAGGCGCCCTGGCCGATGATGCGGGCGATGATTTCCTTGTAGCCACCCACTTCGCCGAAACTCTCCGAGACGATTTCCACCTGCCACCGATTGCGCTCGGCGAAGCGCGCATACATGCGGAAGAGATCTCCGGAGAACAGCGCCGATTCGTCTCCGCCCGTGCCTGCGCGCACTTCGAGAAATATGTTCTTGTCGTCGTTGGGATCCTTCGGCAGCAGAGCGGCTTGCAGCTCGATGTCGAGCGCGTCGAGCTGGGCACGACCGGCCTTGACCTCGGCTTCGGCGAATTCGCGCATGTCCGGATCCGCAGCCATGTCCAGGGCGGTGGCAATGTCACCCTCGGCCTGCTTGAAGCGGCCGTACAGCGCGCCAATGGGTGTCAGCTCGGCATGCTCCTTGGCGAGCTGGCGATACTTGTCGAGGTCCGACGTGACGGATGGGTCAGCGAGCAGATGGTCCAGCTCTTCCAGCCGGTCGCAGAGTGACTGGAGCTTCTTGGCGATGGAGTCTTTCATTTCCCGTCTGCCGAATCGCTGTCCGGATAGAGTTTGTTCAGGGCATCGGCCAGTGCGTCTCGTTCGGCCTCATCCGCCCGATTGAGTGCCTGCATGGGGTGATGCAGGAATTTGTTTGCCAAGCCTTGGCTCAGCGCCTCCAGGACGCTGGCAGGATCATCGCCCTTGGCGAGCAGCTTCTGTGCCTTGGCCAGTTCCATCTGCCGATATTGCTCGGCTTTGCCACGAAGGCTCTGGATAGCCGGGACGCTGCGCCGCTGAGCGAGCCAGTTGCGGAATTCGGCAAGACGCAGCTCGATGATCTTCTCTGCGTCGACCACGGCTTCAGAGCGGGCGCTGATGCCCTCTTGTACGACCGCAGCGAGGTTGTCCAGCGTGTAGAGGTAGACGTCATTCAACTGCGAAACCTCTGCCTCCACATCGCGTGGCACAGCGAGGTCAACCATGAAAATGGGGCGATGACGACGCTTTTTGAGCGCACGCTCGACCAGGCCCTTGCCAATGATCGGGAGCGGGCTCGCCGTGGACGTGATGACGGCATCGAATTCGTGAAAGCGCTCCTGCAGGTCTTCCAGGGTGATGGCCTCGGCCGCGAAGCGTTTGGCCAGCGCCTGACCCCTTTCCAGCGTGCGGTTGGCCACCACGATTCGCCGTGGCGACTGGGCTGCAAAGTGGGTCGCGGCCAGCTCAATCATTTCGCCCACGCCGATGAGCAACAGCGAGGTCTCGGAGAGTTCGCCAAACAGCCGGTTGGCGAGTCGCAGCGAGGCGGCAGCCATGGAGATGGACTGTTCGCCGATGGCGGTATCCGAGCGGACCTCCTTGGCGACTGCGAAGGTGTGCTGGAAGAGCCGGTCGAGTTGGTTGCCCAGCGTGCCGGATTCATTCGCGACCCGGACTGCCTGTTTCACTTGACCGAGAATCTGCGGCTCCCCCAGGACCATCGAGTCGAGACCGGCAGCAACACGGAAGGCATGACGAACAGCATCGTCGTCAGCATGCGTGTAGAGATGGGGTTCAAGATCCAACTGCCGCGCGGCGGCGAGCTCAGACAGCCATGCGGTGACGGCAGCAGGCGACTCTGCGCGAAAATAGAGTTCTGTGCGATTGCAGGTGGACAAGAGCACCACCTCGGTTGCTGCCCTGCCGGTCACCAGCGACGAAAGCGTTCTGCCATGCGTCTCGGGGGCAAGGGCGACCTTCTCCCGGACGTCGAGCGGAGCGGTGCGGTGATTCAGGCCGACAGCGAAGAGCGCCATGCAGGAAACAGGGGAGGCGGCCAGAACGAGCGGCCACGCTGAGTTGAATGAGAAGCTTGAATTCTACCACCCGGTATCCCGGCCACTGTCGCTTCGCCGGAAAATCCATCGGAAAAACAAGACCCTGCCGATGGCGCTTCAGCACTCATCCATTCGATCAAGGATGTGGATGGCATGCTCTCGAATTGCGGTGCGTTCCAGACTGGACAGGCGGCCGATGTTGCGTGCCATGAGCGTCGTTCTGGCATTGGCGAGCAGTGACGTCTCGTGCTTGTCGAGGAAGTACCAGTACAGCGTCGTCACGGGGCACGCCCGCAGGCCGGTCTTTTCGGTGGGCCGATATTGGCAGCCGTCGCAATAGTTGCTCATGCGCTTGATGTATGCGCCCGAGGCGATGTAGGGTTTGCTGGTGAAGCGACCGCCATTGGCATGCAGGGCCATGCCGGCGACGTTAGGCAGCTCCGCCCATTCGACGGCGTCCACATACACGGCGAGATACCAATCCTCGACCGCCTGTGGCGAGATCTCTGCCAGCAAAGCGAATTGTCCGGTGACCATCAAGCGCTGGATGTGATGCGCGTAGCCATGTTTCAGCGTCTGACCGATGGCTGCCTGCATGCAGCGCATATTGGTTTTGCCAGTCCAGTACCAGGCAGGAAGTTTGCGGCCGTGACCGTAATGGTTGGCCTCGCGCATGCCCGGCATGTCGTGCCAGTAGAGCCCGCGAATGAACTCGCGCCAACCGAGAATCTGGCGAACAAAGCCCTCCACCGCCTCGATGGGTGCCTGCCCGGCGCGGTAGGCATCCATGGCTGCGGCGATGACTTCGCGCGGGTTGAGCAGCTTCAGGTTGAGCGCTGCGGACACGAGGGCGTGATACAGCCAGGGTTCGCCGTCCCACATTGCATCCTGATATTCACCAAATTTCGGCAAACGATCCTGGATGAATGAATGCAGCGCGACCAGTGCGTCTTCGCGCGTGACAGGCCAGCCGAACGCAGACAAGTCGCCGGGATTGTCGGCGAAGTGGCGCTGGACATCCTCCATCACTGACTGCGTGATGTCATCTGGCTTGAAGTGAGGGGGCTTTAGCAAGTTCTGGGGCCCCTTCTTGCCAAAGCTGCCACGGTTCTCGGCATCGAAGTTCCATCGGCCCAGCTCAGGTTCTCCATCCTTGTCCATGAGCAGTCCGGAATCGCGCCGCATCTTCCGGTAGAAGTGCTCCATCCTGGGCTGTTTGTATTTGCGTACCCATTCGGCGAAGGCATGACGGGAGATCAGGAAGTGCGTGTCATCGCGAATGTCCAGGAGAACTTTCTGGCGTTTGCAGTTGGCCTTCAGGTCCGCTTCGATCTGCCATTCGCCGGGCTCCACCAGAACCAGCTTTTGAGGCGCATGTCGCCGCAAGGCGTCGGTGATGGCATCCGACAATGACTGGTGATTGTGCTTGCCCAGTTGCGAATATTCGCAATGGATGCCGCGTGCGCGCAACTCAGCGGCGAAATGGCGCATGGCTGACAGGAACAGCGTGGTGCGGGCCTTGTGACTCCAGACGCGGGTCGACTCTGCTGGTACCTCGACCATGAACGCGCGATCCTGAACGGGGTCGAAGCCGTCGAGCGCTGCACTGTTCTGGTCGAGCTGATCACCCAGAATCAGAATGAGGTGACGAATGCCGGATTTGGCCATGTCAGGTACGCTCCATGATTGGTGTGCCTTGCCGTCGGCACCGGTCCGAACAGTACTTCACCTCGCCCCAGTTATTGCGCCATCGCTTGCGCCACGTCATGGTGCGGCCGCAGGCAGCACACGGCTTTGAAGGCAATGCGGATTTATTGCCTTTGAATTCATTCATGGAAGGAGTTGCAGATGATGTCGCTGAATCGAAATATCCGGGTGGCCATGCTGGCGGCTGTCAGCATGATTGCGCCTGCAGTGCATGCCGCATGCCAAGGTCCATTGAACCATCAAACCCGTACCCTGGCGGGGCAGCCAACAGACCTCTGCCAGTATCAGGGAAAGGTTGTGCTGGTGGTGAACACTGCAAGTTACTGCGGCTTTACCGGCCAGTATGAAGGCCTGCAAACGCTTTACGACACCTACAAGAGTCGCGGACTGGTGGTGCTGGGGGTGCCCTCCAATGACTTCGGCGCGCAGGAGCCGGGCAGCAATGAACAGGTGAAGGACTTCTGTGAGCGGACTTACAAGGTGAAGTTCCCCATGCTGGAAAAGTCGGTCGTGACTGGCAGTGCTGCCAATCCGCTCTATCGGCAGCTCACCGACGCCACGGGCCAGGCACCCAAATGGAACTTCCATAAATATCTGATTGGACGAGACGGAAAGGCGGCGGGCGCATTCGGTAGCCGGGTGGCCCCGCAATCCGACGAGCTGAAGCAGGCAGTAGAGCGCCTTTTATTGTCCGCACCCAGCCCCAAATCGTAGACTTTACAAAGCCTTAGCGGGGGAGCATGATGTCGATTCTCAAATTCTCGGAATCCTTGCGCTAACCCATGGCCGCTGCCGTCCAGATCTATTTCAGTCCGCTTGGCCGTGCCTTGGTGCAACAAGGCAAGCTGGTGCAGGCTGACGCCAACCAGATTCAGGCAGAGGCGGCCAAGGCTGGTGTGACGTTCATCGAACAGCTGACCCTGTCTCGCAAGTTGTCGGCAAAAGATGTATCGCTCTTTGCGGCACAAGCCTTCGGGCTGCCTTTGCTCGATCTGAGTAGCGTCGATCTGGATCAGATTCCGCTGACGCTGCTCGACCCCAAAGTGCTGGCGGCCAAACGCGTCGTCCCGCTGCAAAAGCGGGGCAACCGCCTGTTCCTGGCGATGTCGGATCCGACCAACGAAGCAGTATTGCAGGAGATCAAGTTCGCCACGGGCATGGCCATGGAGCCTGTGGTGGTCGAGGACGACAAGCTCTCTGTCCTGGTGAAGAAATTTGGCGAGTCGGGTGCCCAGGCCCTGGACAAGATGATCGGCGAGGATGTGAATCTCGACGAAATCGCCGCGACGGACGGGGAGGCGCAGGCGGAATCCGCGCCGACTGAAGATATCGATGACGCACCGGTTGTGAAGTATGTGACCAAGGTGTTGCTGGATGCGATCAATGGCGGCGCATCGGACATTCACTTTGAGCCTTACGAGAAGTTCTATCGCATTCGTTACCGCACCGACGGTATCTTGCATGACGTGGCCCAACCGCCGTTGGCAATCAAGGAAAAAATTGCTTCGCGCATCAAGGTGATTTCGAGGCTGGACATTTCCGAGAAGCGCGTGCCGCAGGATGGCCGCATGAAGCTGGTGCTGTCCAAGACGCGGGCCATCGATTTCCGCGTGAGCACGTTGCCGACACTGTTCGGCGAGAAGATTTGCATGCGTATTCTCGACCCCAGTAGCGCTACGCTGGGCATTGACGCGCTGGGTTACGAGCCGGAACAGCGGGAAGCATTGATGCATGCGATCCAGCGTCCTTACGGCATGGTGCTGGTGACAGGACCCACCGGCTCCGGCAAGACGGTCTCGCTCTACACCTGCCTCAATATCCTGAACAAGCCTGGTATCAATATCTCGACAGCCGAGGATCCGGCGGAAATCAACCTCCCGGGCATCAACCAGGTCAACGTCAACGACAAGGCCGGCCTTACGTTTGGCGTAGCACTCAAGGCATTCTTGCGGCAGGACCCCGACATCATCATGGTGGGTGAGATCCGTGACATCGAAACCGGGGAAATCTCCATCAAGGCCGCTCAAACAGGCCACATGGTGCTCTCGACCCTGCACACCAACGACGCACCGACAACGCTGACCCGACTGATGAACATGGGCATCGCGCCTTTCAACATCGCATCAGCTGTCATTCTGATCACGGCACAGCGCCTCGCGAGGAAGCTCTGTTCCTGCAAGAAGCCGGTGGACATTCCACAGGAAGCGCTGCTTCGGGCGGGATTTGCCGAAGATGAGCTGGACGGAAGCTGGCTGCCTTACGGGCCTGTCGGATGCGATATCTGCAAGAAATCCGGCTACAAGGGTCGAGTCGGTATCTATCAGGTGATGCCCATCTCCGATGAGATGTGCCGTATCATCATGAAGAACGGGACGGCGATTGACTTGGCGGATCAGGCCCGCAGGGAAGGCGTCAGCGACTTGCGCAAATCCGGTCTGCGCAAGGTCAAGGCAGGCGCGACTTCGCTCGAGGAAATCGAAGCGGTCACCAACGAATAGGAGAGTACGCAATGGCCACCACAGCGGCGACAGCAAAGAAGGAAGCCAAAGACGTCAAGTTGTATACCTATTCCTGGGAAGGAAAGGACAAGACCGGGAAAATCGTCAAAGGAGAAATGCGGGCTTCCGGTGATGCCGTGGTCAAGGCCACGCTCCGGCGCCAGGCCGTTTCGGTCACCAAAGTCAAGAAGCTCGCGGGGAGGGGTGGTTCAAAGATCACGGACAAGGATATCGCGCTGTTCACACGCCAGCTGGCAACCATGATGAAGGCCGGTGTCCCGCTGCTGCAGGCATTCGACATCGTGGGCAAAGGGCACAACAATCCTTCAGTTTCCCGACTGCTGTTCGATATCAAGACCGAAGTCGAAACCGGCAGCAGTCTGGCGCAGGCCTTCCGCAAGTACCCCCTGTATTTCGACAGCCTGTTCTGCAACCTTGTGGCCGCAGGCGAGCAGGCCGGTATTCTGGATTCTCTCCTCGATCGGTTGGCGACCTACAAGGAGAAAATTCTCGCTATCAAATCGAAAATCAAGGGCGCGCTGTTCTACCCTGTTTCGATCGTCGTGGTCGCATTCATCATCACGGCCGTCATCATGATCTTCGTGATTCCGACGTTCAAGGAACTGTTCAGCAGCTTTGGCGCAGACTTGCCAACACCGACGCTGGTGGTGATGAATATTTCCGAAGTCTTCGTTAAATGGTGGTGGTTGATATTCAGCGTACTCGGGGGCTCGATTTGGTTCTTCTTCTACACGTGGAAGCGGTCTGAGCCGATGCAATTCGCAATGGACAAGGTGATGCTGAAGCTTCCGATCTTCGGGGATCTCATTCGCAAGGCGACAGTGGCCCGGTGGACGCGGACGCTGGCAACGATGTTCGCTGCGGGCGTGCCATTGGTCGAGGCACTGGACTCGGTGGCAGGTGCTGCGGGAAACCGGGTCTACTACAACGCAACCAAGAAGATCCAAAGCGAGGTCAGTACCGGTTCCAGTCTTACTGTGGCTATGCAGAACAGCAATGTGTTTCCGAGCATGGTGATTCAGATGTGCGCGATCGGCGAAGAGTCTGGCGCCCTGGATGGGATGCTTTCCAAGGTGGCAGATTTCTTCGAGGCTGAAGTCGACGACGCTGTCGACTCGCTGTCCAGCTTGATGGAACCCATCATCATGGTTGTACTGGGCGGCTTGATTGGTGGCCTGGTGGTTGCCATGTATCTGCCGATCTTCAAGATGGGCCAAGTGGTCTGACCGGCGCATGGAGAAGAACAACCGCTGATGGATCTCTATCTGCTACAGCAATCGCCACTGGCTTTCGCGTCAGTGGCGTTTTTGTTTGGGCTTTGCGTGGGCAGCTTTCTGAACGTGGTAGTCCACCGGCTTCCGAAGATGCTGGAACGGGATTGGCGCGCCCAATGCCTTGAGTATCTGGGTCAAACAGACAATCAGCCCCTATCGACGGAGAAATACAATCTCGTCACGCCACGTTCAACCTGCCCTGCGTGTGGCCATCGCATCACGGCGCTGGAGAACGTGCCGATAGCCTCCTGGATTGTGCTGCGCGGCAAGTGCTCGGCATGCGGTACAAGAATCAGCGCGAGGTATCCGATTGTTGAGCTGTTGACGGGTCTGTTGACTGCCTATGTGGCGTGGAGGCTGGGCTGGAGCCCACAGGCGATGTGGGCCATGGTGTTTCTGTGGGTGCTCATCGCGCTCACATTCATCGATGCGGATACCCAGCTCCTTCCTGACGACCTGACACTACCTCTGCTGTGGCTGGGCCTTCTCGTCAATGCCTTTGGTACGTTCGTCGACTTGCGCTCGGCCGTCATCGGCGGCGCAGCCGGATACCTCATCCTCTGGATGGTCTACTGGGGCTTCAAGCTGCTCACGGGGAAGGAGGGGATGGGTTTCGGTGACTTCAAGCTGTTGGCAGCATTGGGCGCCTGGCTGGGCTGGCAAATGCTTCCGCTGATCATTCTCGTTTCTGCAGCAGTAGGCGCTGTGGTTGGACTGATTGGTATTCTCGTCCTGGGGCGAGACAAAGGCGGAAAGATTCCCTTCGGCCCTTATTTGGCGGCGGCTGGCTTCATCGCGATGTTGTGGGGCCGTCAGCTCAATGACTGGTATCTCGGGCGACTCCCCGGGGCAATGTGAGCATCGCAGTTCTGACTGGCGGCATCGCCTCTGGCAAGTCGACAGTCGCTCTCATGCTTGCTGACCGCGGTATCCGCATGCTGGATACCGATTCGGTGGCGGCAGCACTCACAGCGCCTGGTGGTCTTGCAGTCTTGCCATTGTGCGAGGTGTTTGGTCAGAGCTGCCTCGGCCCTGACGGCGCAATGGACAGAGCAGCGATGCGCGAACGCGTATTCAAGGACCCCGCGCAGAGGAAAGTACTGGAGGGCATCCTGCATCCACTGATTCGTCTGGAGGTTGACCGTTTTTTGCTTGAAGTGAAGGGCGTGCGCGCGGTTGTAGCCATTCCTCTCTACTTCGAGTCGCTCAGCTATCGGGGGCAATTCAATCAGGTCGTGACTCTCGATTGCTCCGTCGCCACCCAGGTGGATCGCCTGGTTGCGGACCGCAGCATGGATCGCGCGCTGGCCATCAGTATTGTGCAGGTTCAGGTTTGCCGACAGGTTCGGTTGCAGCTTGCGGATCAGGTGATTTGCAACAATCGGGATCGCGACCGGCTGGCGGCGTCTGTCGACGCATGGATGCAGACATGGAAATGATGTGGGGGTTGGCCCGGTCGCAGCAGGTGTCAGAGGAAATGCTGTTCCCAAGCCAGAGTCCCGGCTGCCCCTTGGGGCCAAATTGTCAAATGTCCCGCCATGGGCGAGAATTGAAAAATTTCAGGCCATCCCAGTGATCGTTTACGAATACCCACTCAACGAACGGGTTCGCACTTTGTTGCGGCTTGAGGATCTTTTCGACCGGGTATTGTTCTTCATCAGCAAGGAATCTGCCTACGAGCATCATGCGGCACTCATCGGCATATTTGAAATCCTTGAGGTGGCAAGTCGCGGTGATCTCAAGTCCGATCTTCTGCAAGAACTGGATCGACAGAGAGTCTTCCTTGAGGCATTGCGTGACAATCCTGCAATCTCGGAGGAGAAGCTGAAGGTTGTCCTGGGTGAGATAGCCGCCGCTTTCACTGCGCTGATTTCTTCTTCCGGCAAGACGGGGCAGCACCTGCGTGAGAACGAATGGCTGATGGCAATCAAGCAGCGCAGCGTGATCCCCGGTGGGGTCTGCGAATTTGATGCACCATCATTTCACCAGTGGCTCCACCATGAGACCGAGGCTCGCCAGGCCGATCTTCATGGCTGGCTCGCCCCGATGATGCCCATCTTTGCCTCGATTCAAATTGTTCTGCGCGTGCTTCGGGAAAGTGGCAAGTCGGTTCCGCTTGTGGCATATCGCGGTGCATTTCAGCAGATGCCAGCTGAGCGTATGGCGCAGATGCTGCGGCTTGTTCTGCGTCATGAATTACCCTGTGTGCCGGAGATCAGTGCCAACAAATATGCCCTCAATATCCGATTCATCCTGCCTGGAAGTGTGCAACGCACTCGTCTGTACGAAGAGGATATCGATTTCGAACTGATTTACTGCAACCTCTGACACATGGCCCGAGTCGTCACTTGCCCGCAATGCGGGAACCCTTCTGTCTACGCCCAGACCAATCCATTCAGACCTTTTTGCAGTGAGCGTTGTCGGCTGATTGACCTTGGTGCATGGGCGGAAGGCAGTTACTGCATCGCTGGCGGAGAAGTTGAGGCGATGGATACCCAAGGCGAGCATGGGGACAAGCCCGGCTCCTCCCCGGGAGCTTGACGCCCCTCAGGTTGCGGCGGGTTCATCCGGTGGGATAAAATAAAGCTCGTTTCCGCGAGGTTTTCATTTCTGCCTGCGTCTTCAGCAGAATCTTTCCGGGGTCAGGCTTGTCAAATATTGCATTCGATCGACGCTGGCTTCCGAACCGGTCCTTGCTGCCTGCTGGTAGAGTGTTGTGGCTTGGCTTGCTTTGTGGGCCGGCCGTATTGATTGCCTTGGTGTTTACTCTGGTTGGAGCGTGGTTGGTGGTTCCGTTTGCCGGCGTCGAAGTGGCACTTCTGGTCTTTGCCTTCAGGCAAATTGCCCGCGGTGACCATGACTTCGAGCGCATCACCGTTGGGCAGGGCCAGTGGGAATATGAGGCATGCATTCAGGGCAAGGGGATGCGAAGCAGAGGTTCATTGGCATGGCTGAAAGTGGAAGAACGTACAATTTTCGGCCGCCTCGAAGTGGGCTTGCGATATTCGGGCCGTCTGATTGTGGTTGGGCGATTTCTGCCTGAAAGTCGGCGAGAAGGCCTGGCAAGGGAGCTCAAAGTTGCGGTTCGTGGTGCGCGATGATGGTCCGGCTGAACAATTCAGAATGAAAAAGAGAAGGCAATGATCAACAAACACAAGAATGGCTGGGCGCGCGCGGGTCGGATCGCGAAACGGACACTGGCGGTCGCTGAATTGGCGATGTCCAAGCTCTTTCTGCTGGTGATCGGCGCTCTTTCGCTGCCTGCACTCGCCGCCTATGACGTCGATATTCCGCCGCCCGCGACGGCCATCGCGAGTGAAATTTACAACCTGCATTACTACATTCTGATTGTATGCGTCGTCATCTTCGTCGCGGTCTTCGGCGCGATGTTCTATTCGATCTTCAAGTTCCGCAAGTCGCAAGGTGCCAAGCCGGATGTGAACTTCCATGAGAGCACGCTGATCGAGATCATCTGGACAGTGATTCCCTTCATCATTCTGATTGCGATGGCAATTCCCGCCACCTCAACGATACTCGCGATGAAGGACTCGTCCAATCCTGACTTGACCATCAAGGTTGTTGGTTACCAGTGGGGTTGGCAATACGAGTACCAACAGGACGGGGTGTCGTTTTACAGCAGTCTGGCAACGCCTTGGGCCCAAGTCGGCCAGCCTGGGGTGCCGGCCACTGAGGCTAGAGGCCCGAACTATCTGCTTGAGGTGGACAACCCGATGGTTGTTCCTGTCGGGAAAAAGGTTCGACTGCTGATTACTTCAAATGACGTACTGCATGGCTGGTACGTTCCAGCCTTGGGTGTGAACCAGTACGGCATTCCGGGATTCATCAAGGATTCATGGTTCAAGGTGGAAAAAGCCGGTACGTACAAGGGGCAGTGCAGTCAGATCTGCGGCAAGCTCCATGGCTTCATGCCCATTACAGTGGTGGCCAAGAGTCCTGCTGACTATGACGCATGGGTGAAAGAGGCCAAGACCAAGTTTGCAATTCCCACCGCTGATTCTCCTGCTGTGGCGCCGGTAGCCGTGGCCACTCTGGTGGACGAGCCTGGCAAGAAGTGGACCCTGGATGAGCTTAAGAAGGCCGGTGAGTCCATCTATTCCGCCAACTGTGCGGCATGCCATCAGGCGGATGGCAAGGGCAACCCAGCCATGAAGGCCAAGGCGCTCGATGGCTCTCCCATCGTGACTGGCCCCAAGGCGGGCCAGATCGCGATACTGCTCAAGGGTCGTCCCAATACGCAGATGGGTGGTTTTGATCGATTGTCGGATGTGGAGCTTGCTGCTGTGGCCACCTACTCCCGCAACAGCTGGGGCAACAAGGTCGGAGACACGGTGCAGCCTGCTGACATCAAGTCTGCGCGCAAGTAACAGGACGCATGGGAACACATACCGGAGAATGACATGAGCGCCACTACACATCCCGCAGATCACGCAGCGGACCATCACGACCACAAACCTTATGGTTTGTCGCGCTGGCTGTTCACGACAAATCACAAGGACATCGGCACGATGTACCTGCTGTTCGGCCTGCTTATGGCCATTGTGGGCGGCTTTTTGAGTCTGGGTATTCGCGCGGAACTCTTCATGCCGGGCCTGCAGATACTCCAGCCGGAGACGTTCAACTCGTTCATGACGCTGCACGGTCTGATCATGGTGTTTGGTGCCGTGATGCCAGTGTTTGTCGGTTTCGCAAATTGGCTGATTCCGATGCAGATCGGTGCAGCAGATATGGCGTTCCCCCGCATGAACAACTGGAGCTTCTGGTTGCTGCCGCCGGCGGCGATTCTGCTGGCGGGCTCCTTCTTTGTTGAGGGCGGGGCAATCCAGTCAGGCTGGACGCTCTATCCCCCGCTGTTCACCCAGTCCGGCATTTCGGGCGACATGACAATCCTGGCCGTCCACATTCTTGGTGCGTCCTCCATCATGGGTTCCATCAATATCGTCACGACCGTGCTGAACCTGCGCGCACCAGGCATGACATTGATGAAGTTGCCGCTGTTCGTGTGGACATGGCTCATCACTGCCTATCTCCTCATTGCAGTAATGCCTGTGTTGGCAGGTGCAGTGACGATGCTTCTGACGGACCGTCACTTCGGCACCAGCTTCTTCAATGCGGCGGGAGGCGGTGACCCGACGATGTTCATGCACATCTTCTGGTTCTTTGGCCATCCGGAGGTGTACATCATCATCCTGCCCGCATTCGGAATCGTCTCGCAGATCATCCCAGCCTTCTCGCGCAAGCCCTTGTTCGGCTATGCATCGATGGTTTACGCCACCTCCTCCATCGCCATCTTGTCCTTCATCGTCTGGGGCCACCACATGTTTACGGTGGGCATGCCGGCAGCGGGCCAGCTGTTCTTCATGTACGCAACCATGCTCATCGCGGTCCCAACCGGCGTGAAAGTCTTCAACTGGATTGCGACCATGTGGCGTGGTTCGCTCACCTTCGAGACTCCCATGCTCTGGGCGCTGGGATTTCTGTTCATGTTCACGATGGGCGGCTTTACAGGCCTGGTGCTGGCGATCACGCCCGTGGACATCACCCTACACAACTCGTACTACGTGGTGGCCCACTTCCACTACACAATGGTTGCAGGTGCCAGCTTCGCGATCTTTGGCGGCGTGTACTTCTGGTGGCCAAAGTGGACTGGCAAGATGTACAACGAATCCTTTGGCAAGCTCCACTTCTGGTGGACTACCATCGGTTTCAATCTCACGTTTTTCCCGCAGCACTTCCTTGGTCTGGCCGGCATGCCCCGCCGCATCCCAGACTATGCGTTGCAGTTCGCGGAATGGAACATGATTTCGTCCATAGGAGCGTTTTTCCTTGCGGCTGGCCAGATATTCTTCATGATCACGCTCTGGTTGTCCTACAAGAGTGGCGCACCGGCCAAGGACAGACAGTGGGAGGGGGCGGACTCTCTGGAGTGGACCCATTTGCCATCCCCGGTGCCTTATCACACGTTTGAAACTGTACCGGTACTGAAGTGACAGAACAGGAAGATCTGCGCGGGCGTGGCAAGTGGCGCACCGCACTGGCGCTCAGTGCGGTGGCGTTGTTCTTTTTCGTGGCCATCATTTTGAACAAGTCGTGACTACCGCCGCGTCTGACATTCAGCGTGAGAACCGTACACTGGGGCTGAAGCTCGCACTGATCGTGCCGGTGATGCTGGTGTTCTGCGCCTCGCTCGTTCCTCTTTATCGGGTGATCTGCGAGCAGCTCGGCATCACCCAGTCCAAGCTTGTTGTGGGGTCCAGCAATACCCAGGTTGATCTTTCACGGACACTGACCGTGGAGTTGCTGGCCTCCAAGAATCAAAACATGGGTTGGCATTTTGAGCCGCTGCAACGCAGTGTCCGCATTCACCCCGGCGAGCTCGCGACAGTGATGTACCGGGTCACGAATCCGTTTGATCGGCCCATGGTGGGCAAGGCGGTCTACAGTGTGCTCCCGCCGGCAGCTGGCCGAAAGGTGGAGAAGCTGCAGTGCTTCTGCTTTTCTGACCAGACATTGGGCCCGGGCGAGACGCGGGATATGCCGATTGTGTTCAGAATCCTTGCGGATGTTGATGAGTCAGTCGATACAGTTTCATTCGCGTATACATTTTTTGATGTGACTGCGCAGCGGGAATTGAAGGGTAGTTGAGGTGTGGAACGCCTTCAAGGCGGTGTTGTGGAGCTTTCTTGGCATTCGCAAGCATGCAGAGTACGAAGCAGACCAGAGGCGGCTGAAACCGTTGCAGGTCATCATCGCTGGCTTGATCGTCGCGATGTTATTCGTCCTGCTGCTGATGTTGGTGGTCCGTGCTGTGGTGGCGAAATAGTCGAATTCGTGCAATAGCAAGCAGTAACAAGGGGAGTATCAAAATGAGTGCACATACCGGGGGTTACTACTTCGCGCCGCCATCCAAATGGCCGTTGGTTGGATCGACGGCGCTTTTCCTGATGGCAATTGGTGGCGTTCTCGCCATGAACAGTATTCAGCCGGGGGGCTGGATCTTTCTTGCAATTGGGTCAGCAGTGCTGGTCTGGATGCTGTTTGGCTGGTTTGGTGATGTCATCGGCGAGAGCGAGAAGGGGCTTTACGACAAGCAGGTTGACATGTCTTTTCGCTGGAGCATGAGCTGGTTCATCTTCTCCGAAGTCATGTTTTTCGCAGCGTTTTTTGGGGCGCTGTTTTACGCCCGCGTCTACTCGGTACCATGGTTGGCCGACATGGACAATCGGTTGCTGTGGGACTCATTCAGCGCAGCCTGGCCCACGGCGGGCCCCTATTTTGATCCAAATCCGGCGTATCAATTCTCTGCCATGAGTGCTTGGGGAATTCCCGCGCTGAATACCATGTTGCTGCTTTCGTCCGGCGCGACCATCACCTGGGCACATTGGGGGCTGCTCCAGAACAAGCGTAACCAGCTTGTAATGGGCTTGTTCCTCACCATCCTGCTGGGTGTCGTTTTTCTCGGCTTCCAGGTTTATGAGTATGTCCATGCGTATTCGGACCTCAATCTGAAGCTCACTTCCGGGATCTTTGGTTCAACGTTCTACCTGCTCACCGGATTTCATGGGTTCCATGTGACGCTGGGCGCAACCATGCTCATCGTTATCCTGGTCCGAAGCATGAAGGGGCACTTCACAGCGGAGCGTCATTTCGCGTTTGAAGCAGTGGCCTGGTACTGGCACTTCGTTGACGTAGTCTGGCTGGGTCTGTTTGTAGTGGTTTACTGGTTGGTCTGATCAGAATTCTGCCGGTCACCACGTAGAAGAAGAGGCCGCTGCCCAGCGGCCTTTTCTTTGCTTGAAAACCATGTTCGGATGAACTAATTGCCCGGGATGACCCCAAAGTAGTAGCCAGCCATCAGCAGGACGAAGATAAAGATGGAAATACCAACGCGAATGGTGAGCGCCTTTACCATCCGCGTACCCTGACCTTTGTCCTTGAACAGGAAAAAGAGTCCGCTGAACAGGCTGGCAATGACGACCAGCAGCAGCAACACAACGATGATTTTCATGGATGACTCCGCAAGACGCGGGAGTGTAGTCCACCACGCGAAACTTCGCATTTCTGAACTGCATTGGCCCCCATGCTTGCCCGAAATTTCCGCCCTGCCCTGTTGCCCAGCATTGCAGCGCTGCTTGCTGTGATGTTGACGGTGTCGCTGGGTAATTGGCAACGCGGCCGCGCAGCCGAGAAGCAGCTTGTCCAAGACCAGTTGTTGGCACGCGGAACTCTGCCGCCTTTTTCACTCAGCGGCAATGAGTTGAGCGCGGAGAGCCTGGTGTTCAGACGGGTAGTGGCGCAAGGCATTTTTGAGCCGCGCAGCCAGATTTTTCTCGATAACAAGAGTCATCAGGCCAGAGTTGGCGTACATGTGATCACGCCGCTCCGCCTGGTGGGCAGCGACCGGATCATCCTGGTGAATCGCGGTTGGCTTGCCCGTCCCAGAGACTATCCTGCCATGCCGGCACTTGCAGCACCGTCCGGAGTCGTAAACGTATCCGGGCTTGCAGTCACGCCGATCAAGAGATTTCTTGAGCTTACGGATAATACGGCGCAGGGGTCTCTCTGGCAGAACCTGACACTGGAGCGAGCGCAGAGCCATCTGGGCGAGCCCGTCATGGCGTTAATGCTGCAACAGGACCCGGTGGCTGAAGGACTTGCGCCCGTGAAGGAAACCCCTGAAGCGGGCATCGACAAACATCGAGGTTATGCATTCCAGTGGTACGCCTTGGCTACACTGGTCATATTGCTCTGGCTTGGACTCAACTTCCGAAAAGTGGAAAGACCATGAACGCACGCATCAAACTCCTGCTTCTGTTTGGCCTCTTTGCAGCGCCATTTGTCCTGGCCTATGCCACCTTTCACCTTTGGAAGCCAACATCCTTCGTCAACAAGGGAACGCTGCTCAATCCGGTCCAGGTTCTGGCCGAGATGCCGTTGCGCAGCAACGGTGGCCCAGAAGCCAAATGGTCTGCGCAGTCGTCATTGTCCGGGAAGTGGGTTCTGCTTCAGGTTGGCGATATGCCATGCGACGCGGCCTGCGAAGGCCGGCTTGTGGGTTTGCGTCAGATTCACGTAGCACTGGGCAAACACCAATCCCGTGTGCAGCGCGCATTTGCAATTCGTGAAGGCGCACTCGACCCCGCCTTCGCAGGAAAAGTGCCTGACATGCTGTGGCTGACCAGCGCGGCGTTGCAGACTGAACTTCGCAAGGCAGTACCCACGGGAAGTGAGCTGGCAGGGCGAATACTGATCATCGACCCGCTGGGCAACCTCATTTTGCGGTATGACACGGGTGCTGAACTCAAGGATGTCGTCAAGGACATGGAGCGCCTGTTGAAGGCCTCGCGGATAGGCTGAAATCATGGGAATGACCGGATTTGAGCGCGGTCTGCTTGGATTGATTGTGCTGGCTTTCATCGTGGGTCTGACCCTGTGGATCGGTCGCGAGCCCGCTCGCTTCCGCCGGCTGGCGATTGCGACCACAGCTACCGTATTCATTCTGGTCATACTCGGCGCATATGTTCGGCTTTCAGATGCAGGGCTCGGATGCCCGGATTGGCCTGGCTGCTACGGTAACTTCATGCCGTCGCAGTCGATGAAGGATATTCGTGCGGCTGAGTCGGTCCTGCCTGACGGCCCGGTGACTGTTGCGAAGGCGTGGAAGGAAATGCTCCATCGCTATCTCGCCATGCTGGTGGGCGCCATGATCGCCGCATTGGCTTTCGCAGCATGGCGCAATCGCAAGTCACTGCAACGATCAGCGGGCCTCGCCACCAGCTTGGCCGTGCTTGTGATCTTTCAAGCAGCGCTGGGGGCATGGACCGTCACCATGCTGCTGAAACCCGCGATTGTGACCGCGCATTTGATGGGCGGCATGGCGATCTTCGCGCTTCTGGTCTGGCTCTGCCTGCAACAACGCACGTCGTTGGCCTCAACGAGCGGGGGCGCTGCGGAACGCACCGGGACGACCTTGCGAATATTCGCAGTGCTTGGAATGCTCGTCTTGATTTGCCAGATCATTCTTGGTGGCTGGGTCAGTACCAACTATGCGGCGCTGGCTTGTGCGGACTTCCCAACCTGTGCGGGAAAGTGGGTGCCGCCGATGGAGTTCGAACATGCGTTTCATGTCATTCGACCTCTGGGTATCGGGCCAGATGGACAGTTCCTCACAATGGAAGCGTTGCGGGCAATCCATTGGATCCATCGCATCGGTGCGGTGATTACGACGATTCTGCTCGTTTCGCTTGCTTGGGTGTTGTACAAAGAGGGGCTTGGTTCTCTCGCCCGCGGCGTGATAGTGCTGCTGTTGCTGCAGGTCCTAATCGGCGTGGGCAATGTGGTGTGGAGCCTGCCTCTATCACTCGCTGTGGCGCATAATGGCGGCGCCGCACTCCTGTTGGGTTGGCTGGTTCTCGTCAATTTCCGCGTCTTTTCGAAGTCGTAGGCACTCAAATGTCGCAGCCCTTATCCCTCGCGCATCATCGCAATGTTCTCGCCCAGTTCTTTGAGCTGTGCAAACCACGGGTCAATGCGCTGATTGTTTTCACCGCTGTCATCGGCATGATGTTGGCCGTTCCCGCCGGTCTGCCCTGGGATGTGGCGCTCATGCTCATCTCCACCCTCGGCATTGCACTGGTGGCAGGTGCCGCGGCAGCGTTCAATTGCCTCGTTGAACAGCGGATCGATGCGCACATGGCCAGAACGAGGGCGCGCCCCACGGTCGCTGGCACCATCACTGATAGCCAGGTTCTCATTTTGGCGGGAATCGTGGGCGGGCTGGGGCTCTACGTCCTTTATGCGTGGGTTAATTCCATCACCATGTGGCTCACCCTGGCGACATTTGTGGGCTATGCGGTGATCTACACCATCATCCTCAAGCCCGCGACACCGCAGAACATTGTCATTGGTGGTGCCTCGGGTGCTATGCCGCCCGTACTGGGATGGGCCGCAGTGACCGGTGATGTGTCACCTCATTCGCTGTTGTTGTTTCTCATCATCTTTGCGTGGACGCCGCCGCATTTCTGGGCCCTGGCCCTCTATCGGCGCAAGGAGTATGCGAAGGCTGGCATGCCCATGCTGCCTGTGACGCATGGGGAAGCATTCACCCGCCTGCATCTCTTGCTCTACACGATCATGCTGGCGGCTGCGACACTTCTGCCGTTCGCGGTGGGGATGAGCGGATGGATTTACCTCGTATCCGTTCTGGTTCTGGATGCGGTGTTTCTCTACTACGCCATCCAGCTCTATCGTGCCTACAACGATGCGCTGGCCAGGCGCACGTTTTCATTCTCGATTTTGTATCTGTCATTGCTGTTTGCGGCGCTGCTGGTGGATCACTACGCACCACTGTTCAGGTCATGATTTCCACAAGCTTGGTTGTGCTGCGAATATTCGCATCGGTGCTGCTGGTGTTGGTGTTGGTGGCATGTCCTCAAAAACCTGCAGCGTTCAACGCCATCGACATTACGGGTATTCAGGGCTACGGCACTGATATTCGTCTGACCGACCATACCGGCAAACCGCGGTCAATGGCTGATTTTCGCGGCAAGGTCGTCGCCGTTTTTTTTGGATTCACCCATTGCCCGGATGTCTGCCCGACCACGCTGGCTGACTTGCGGACGGTCATGACGCAGTTGGGGCCAGAGGCTGACAAGCTTCAGGTCTTGTTCGTGTCAGTAGACCCAAAGCGCGACACGCCGACGTTACTCTCAAAGTATGTCCCGTCATTTCATCCTTCGTTTCTCGGGCTGACCGGCACGCCGGAATCGATTGCAAAAGTGACGGGCGACTTCAAGATTTTTGTGAGGGAACAACCAGGAAAGACACCCGAAACCTACACCGTTGACCACTCGGCAGGCATGTTGGTGTTCGATATGCAGAATCGACTGCGGCTGTTCGTCAACTACGGCATGGCCCCGGAACCCTTGACCCAGGATTTCAAACGTCTGATGAAGGAAAAAGCATGAGCATCAATCGATTTCATGTCGGTGCACGCCTCTCCGAAATGGCGGTCCATGGCAACACGGTTTACTTGGCAGGACAGGTCGCCTCCGATTCCGCCCAGGACATGGCAGGACAAACCCGCCAGGTCCTCGCCGCCATCGACACGTTGCTGGCCGAGGCAGGTACGGACAAGTCGCGCATCCTCTCCACCACGATCTTCGTAGCGGACATGGCAGAGTTTCCCGCCATGAACATTGTCTGGGATGCGTGGGTAGTGCCAGGCCAGACCCCGCCGCGCGCGACGGTGCAGGCAAAGCTCGCCAAGCCGGAGTGGAAGGTCGAGATGCAGGTCATTGCCGCGCGCTGAGGCGCGCAATATAAAAAACGGGCATCGTGTTGCTACGATGCCCGTTGCTTTCAAGCGTTACGGTCAGGTCGCCGAATACTGCGCCAATGCCGATTTCATTTTTTGCATGGCCTTGACTTCGATCTGCCGGATGCGTTCAGCCGAGACGCCGAACTCGGCAGCCAACTCATGCAATGTCTTTTCTTCGCCTTCGTTCAGCCAGCGGGTTTCGATGACGCGCCGACTGCGGACGTCAAGGCTGTCGAGAGCATCCCGCAGTCCGTTGTTGGCGGCTTCAACCTTTTGCTTCGTTTGCAGCAATGCAGAAGGTTCGGAAGCGGCATCAGGCAGGTAAGCGATCGGGCTGACCCAGTCCTCGCCATCGTCAACAGTGGGCTCCAATGAAATCTCCTGACCGTTCAGGCGCATTTCCATCTCGGCCACGTCGGACTCCTTCACCGAAAGCTGCTTCGCGACTTCCTTCAGTTCGCGCGGGCTCAGGCTGCCAAAATTTGGCTTCATGCTGCGCAGATTGAAAAACAGCTTGCGCTGCGCCTTCGTTGTGGCGACCTTCACCATCCGCCAGTTGCGGATGATGTACTCGTGAATCTCGGCCTTGATCCAGTGAACGGCGAACGAAACCAGCCGCACGCCGCGGTCGGGATCGAAGCGTTTTACCGCCTTCAGCAGGCCGATGTTGCCTTCCTGAATGAGATCGGCATGCGGCAGGCCGTAGCCCAGATAGTTTCGGGCAACCGACACGACCAGGCGGAGGTGCGAGAGGACCATCTCACTCGCGGCGCTCACATCCCCCTCTCGTTTCAGACGTTGACCCAGTTGCTGCTCGCGTTCGAGCGTCAGCATGGGAATGCGATTCACCGTGCTGATATAGCTTTCAATGCTGGATACAGCCAAAGATGGCAATTGCATGGTGGAAGCAGTCATGGTTCCTCCTCAAGTTCAGTGAGATGTTAGCACTCTAGAGCTTTGAGTGCCAACGCCATGAATGGTTCCCGCACCAGGCTGCCGATCAAGACAATCAGGGGTCTCTTGCCAGCGAGGAAGCTGACCAAGCCGCGCCAGTGAGTGACAGTAAAGAAACAATGAATATGTAAGTGGACGCTTGCACCCAGGTTGGCTGAGCAATGTTGAACTGGAGGCTGTATTCCGCCGCAAGGCTCGCAATATGGGTATTCGCCCAAGCAATACCCACCATCGCAACGAGGCAGCCAAGCAGCGCCGACAACCCGCCTGCGATGAACCCGAAGTACAGGAAGGGCCGTCGCACGAACCGGCTGGACGCGCCAATCAGCTTGCTCACGGCAATTTCGTCGCGACGAGTCAGTACTTCAAGTCGAATGGTGTTGCCAATCACCAGCATGACCGCAATGGCGGCGAGCAAGGCAGCGGCAAGAATGGCCGCTTCGCCGAGGCGGACGATTTTCCGCAATTTGCGGACCCACTCAAAGTCGGCCGAGATCCTGTCCACGCCGGGCAGGCGCGCAGCCTGTTGGCGGATTTGCTCAAGTGTTGCCGGATCACTTCCCGCTGGTTTCAGTATCACAGCGTGAGGAAGTGGATTCCCCTCAAGGCTTGCAACGAGATCGGCTAGCTGGGGCCGCTTTCGAAGCTCGCCAAGTGCCGCATCCTTGGTGAAAATCCTGGCAGCCACCACGCCAGGCAGTTTTGTCAGGGCACTTTCCAGCACCTTGGCATCGTCCAGCGACGCCTTGGGGTCCATGAACACATTCACCTCGGCATCGGTTCCGATACGGAATGTGGCCGCTTCCAGGCTTGTCATCACGTTGTGCAGCGCCAGCGGTATCGCCAGGGCACAGCCCAGAACGGTCAGGGAAAGCAAAGTCCCGACTGGCTGGCTTCGAAGCTGCATCAAGCCGCGCCGCAACGCGTTTCGGTGGGCGGTCAGGAACACGTTCATGCGGATTGCGCCGCTGTCATGACCTGGCCCTGGCGAATTTCCACCCTTCTCACGGGCACGGCCGCCAAGGCGGGCAAGTCGTGAGTGGAGAGCAGGACTGTCACGCCGACCTGATTGAAAGACCTGAAAAGCGCCATGATGCTGGCTGCGTACTCCGCGTCGAGATTGCCAGTCGGCTCATCTGCAATCAGGATGGCTGGACGGCTGACAATGGCTCGTGCGATACATAACCGTTGCTGCTCGCCCCCGGACAGGCTGACGGGGTTTGCCCGCTCGCGCTGGAGCAGTCCAACCTTGTCCAGGGCTGCCCTGGCGCGTCGCTGTGCCTCCTTGATGGGGAAGTCCGCGATCTCTAGTGGCAACATGACATTGTCGAACACCGTTCTGTCATACAGTAATTTGTGGTCCTGAAATACGATGCCCAGGGATCGACGCAGCACCGCCAGGCCGGCGGCGCCCAAACTGCCCAGATTCTGCCCATTCACCAGCACGTTTCCGGAAGTGGCCCGCTCCAGTCCAGCCACCAGTTTGAGGAGCGTGCTCTTGCCGGCACCTGTCTGTCCCGTTACAGCGACGAACTCGCCGGGCGCAATTTCCAGCGAGATGGCGCGAAGTGCCTCATGGCCGCCGGGATAGCGCTTGCCGGCCTCGATGAGCTGGATCATTCGAGGAGTGCCTTGGCATAGTCGTCCGCCTGAAACGGCTGCAGGTCATCCACACTCTCGCCGACGCCGATGAAGCGGATGGGGATCACCCTGTCGCCCATGGCCATGCCTAGCAAAGCACCCCCACGCGCAGTACCATCCAGCTTGGTCAGCACCAGTCCCGTGACAGTCAGCGCCTCGTTGAATGCTGCGATCTGCGAGCGGGCGTTCTGGCCGGTGTTTGCATCCAGAACCAGAAGGATCTCATGCGGCGCAGTGTGATCGGCCTTCGCGATCACCCGCTTGATCTTTTTGAGCTCATCCATGAGATGTAGCTGTGTCGGCAGGCGCCCGGCTGTATCGGCAATCACTACATCAGTGCCCCTGGACCGCGCGGCCTGAATGGCATCAAAAATGACTGCGGCCGGATCAGCGCCGTCCTGAGAGATCACCGTGATGCCGCTCCGCTCTCCCCAGCTTGCCAACTGCTCGCGGGCAGCCGCCCGGAATGTGTCCCCGGCGGCAAGCATGACCGACTTGCCCTCGTTCAGAAACCGTCTGGCGAGTTTCCCTATCGTTGTTGTTTTGCCTGCACCGTTCACGCCGACCGTCATGATCACGTAGGGGCGACTTGTCGACGTGTCCAGG
Organism: Betaproteobacteria bacterium; assembly: GCA_031394355.1. Lineage (GTDB taxonomy): Bacteria > Pseudomonadota > Gammaproteobacteria > Burkholderiales > Usitatibacteraceae > JAEUMY01. Next base: position 38,785 of record JANNSU010000062.1, read on the forward strand.
GGTGATTCGAGCGGCGCCAGAAGATCCTTGATGGAGGTCGCGAGGCGGGCTTTCAGTTCTTCTGCCGAGGCCACCTTCGCGTCGCGTCGCAGCATCTCGATGATCCGTTGCGTGGCGGCAGGCCCGACGTCAGCCATGAGGAGGGTGTCCTCGAGCGCCTGAAACCAGGCGTCATCCACCTTGTCGTGACGCCACAGTGCGGACAGGCCGGACTTCATTTTGGAGGACGTCTGAGACAGGCCAGCCTTCAGCCGCTCGAACCAGCGGCTTCCCTCGGGGGCGTCGGGCTGGCCATTCGGAAGGGACTTCTTGAACAAGGGGAACATGGAGGGCACCTGAAGAGCAGCCCGCATTTTACGGTAAGCTGGATTCGTGAAATCAAATCATGCAGCCAAAGGCACCCGGGCACGGGTCCCGGGCCTTGCCGCCGGGCCACGGAGCAAACCAGCCGGCGTGGTGCGAGTGATCGGCGGCCAGTGGCGCAGTCGGCACATCGAAGTGCTGGATTCCGAAGGATTGCGACCCACGGGAGATCGAATTCGGGAAACCTTGTTCAACTGGCTTGGCCCTACGCTGGTGGGCAAGCGATGCCTGGATCTCTTTGCGGGCACCGGCGTTCTGGGGATCGAGGCGCTCTCACGAGGGGCGCCAGAAGTTGTCTGGGTGGAGAAGAGCCTGCCCGCCTCGCGGCAGCTCCGAATGGTAGTGGAGTCGTTTCAGGAGAAAGACCCGGTCAGCGGAACAGGCATGGTTCACCATGCGGATGCTTTGAGTTTCCTGAAACGTGCCAAGACCCAATTCGATATCGTCTTTCTCGATCCACCGTTTGCGCTATCAGTATGGTCCAGCCTATGGCCCATGCTGGATGAACTCGTTCTGCCAGGCGGCCGTATCTATGTTGAAGCGCCTACCCAGCCTGCGGTGCTCACACCGCCGCCTCAGGGATGGCTTATTATTCGCCAAGCATCCGCCGGGGCGGTCTGGTTTGCCCTGCTGCAACGCGAATATTCGGAAGCGCCGCCTCCCATTCCCGCAGACTTTCCAACATCATGATACGAGCAGTTTATCCCGGTACGTTTGATCCCATCACCCGAGGCCACGAAGACCTCGTGGCTAGAGCTGCCAGATTGTTTGGCGAGGTCACGGTCGGTGTCGCACACAGCGAGGCAAAACGGCCGTTCTTCACGTTGCAGGAACGCATGGCGCTGGCCAAAGAAGTGCTGGCGCCGTACCCGAACGTGAAGGTCTACGGGTTTGGTGGTCTGCTGTCGGAGTTCGTGAAGGAACACGGCGGGGATGTCATTTTGCGTGGCCTGCGCGCCGTGTCCGACTTCGAATATGAGTTCCAGATGGCGGGCATGAACCGACGCCTGAATCCCGGTGTCGAAACACTGTTTCTGACGCCCTCAGACAAATATTTGTTCATTTCCGCCACCATCGTTCGGGAGATCGCTGTTTTGGGTGGCGATGTGGGCGAGTTCGTGCACCCGATCACGGCAGAATGGTTGAAGCGCAAGGTTGGCAAGGGCGAGTGATGCGAACGGCAGAAGCATTGAACGCATGGAGCCACCCATGGCCCTGATGATTACAGATCAGTGCATCAACTGTGACGTCTGCGAGCCTGAATGCCCGAACGGGGCGATTTATCAGGGCGTGGAGATTTACGAGATCGATCCGGACAAGTGTACTGAGTGCGTGGGCCACTTTGATAGCCCACAATGCCAGCAAGTCTGTCCGGTTGACTGCATTCCGCTGAATCCGGATCGGCTGGAGTCGCAGGAAGTGCTACATCAGAAATTTCTGAATCTGATTGAGCAGAAGGCCGCTTCCACGCCCTTTGAGTTGCGCGAAACTCAGACGCTTTCCGGCTGACTCGTATCGAACTGGCGTTCCAGTCCCTCCTCCAGTTCAGACAGCGAGTTCCGCCGGGACCTCACGACATCCAGATGTGCTTGCACCTCGGAAATTTTCTCGGCCAGGTCAATGTCGGCCATGCGCAGCTTCTCGGTTCCTTGCGCCCGCTGCAGAGACGCATCCTTGAGGCCCTCAAATGACTTGTCCAGCGCGGTCAGCATGCCGCGCATCCACAGGTTGCCTTCGCGTGCCGCAATATCAAAGAGATGGCGGATTCGAGTGCCGCAGGTTTCCTCAAAGTGCTGTCCCAACGCACCACCTCGCTTGAGCAACAGCGCTGAGGTGCTCTTCAGCTCAGCATCGGCCTTCTGCAACTCCGTCATGAAGCGCTGCGTCGAGAAGGGCACCATTTCTATGGGGGGCATTCCCTGTTCACGTGCAAGGCGCTGGCTGGCGTCTTCGTACACCTTCTTGATCTCGACAATCTTGTCTTCGATGTCACGGATGTGCTCGCGACACTTATCGAGGTAGTTGCTGGCGATTTCTTCGACAGCGCCCGGCAGCAAGGCCGCTGAAAGCGCGTCTGCCGCCGCGTCAGTCTCCCTGCGGGCACGATCACGATCCGTGTGTACCGCCAGCTCCTCCACAAGCCGGGCGTGGAAGGTGCGCAATTGGCGAATCTCCTTTAGCGCAGCCTCATAGCGTTCCAGTTGGCCCGAGGCCTGACCGGCAAGATTGCCGATCAACTTCTGATTGCGTTCGCGAAGCTCGCTCATGTGACGCAGCATCGCAAGCATGTCGAATCTTTCCTCGTCGAGGCGAGCCCGCGCTGCATCCACCTGTGCCGACAGAATGCGGCGCGCTTCGGCTGTCATGGATACCTGACGACCCTCTCCCAGTTCACGCGTGATGCCACGTTCGAGCTGGTACAGGCGGCTCTTGATGAGCTTGTCCTTGTCGCCTGCGGTCTTGCCGATGTAGCCCAGGCGGGCGGACAGCGGCACTACGCAGATGGGGTCAATACGAAGCAGGTCCGCGACATTCTTCACAACGCGGTCAATGTCTCGAAGGGCTTCTGAGTCGTCGGGTGCCGCGTCGTAGAGCGCATCGATCTTGTTTACCGCCACCAGTCGACTCTGGGGCAGTGTTTCCGTCACCCGGCCGTAGTTGCTGCCAAACGAAGACTTTCCGCCGAGGTAGTCACGCCAGATCGCAATATCCGGTTTGGTCATGCCCTGGGTGCCGTCGATGACGAAAACGACACAGTCAAAGGTGGGCAGTCGCTTGCGTGAGAACTCCGGCTCCGCCGCAAGGGCAGAGAGTCCAGGCGTGTCGATCACCACCAGCCCTGCCTGCAGTACAGGGTGTGGCAGATTGATGATGGCGTGTCGCCATCGGGGAACGTCCATCAGCGACACGGCGCCCGCTGCTGCCTTGCTGTTGGCATCCGCATGCAGCCCCCAGGCCACTGCTTCGCCCAGTGTCACGCGCCGCGTTTCCGACAGGGCGACCAAAGCGCGTTGAATGGAATCGAAATCCTCATAGACGAACGGCACGATTCGCCATGCGCTTTCGTCGGCGAGCAACTCTGCAAAGGTCGCATCGCTTTCACGGGTATCGATCGGCAGCAGTCGAATCCCCACCGGCTGATCGGGATCGTGACGCAGTTCAGTCACGCAGAGTGTGGCCCGCCCCGGCCCGGACGGTACCAGTCGCCGTCTTCTTTCAGAAAAGAACAGTGCATTGATGAGTTCCGACTTGCCCCGCTCCGCTTCGGATACGAACGCGATAGTGAGGCGGTCCGCTTCGATGCGCTTCAGCAGGTTTTCGAGCCCGGCAGCGGCTTCATCGTCGAGTACCTCCAGACGGAGCAACGCGTTGCGGGCCTGGTGAATGATTCGATTCAAACCACTTCGCCACGACAGGAAGTCGGCGAGTCTGGACGTCAGGAATGGCTCGTTCATCGCCGTTGGCAGTCCGGGCAAAAGTAAGTGGCGCGCTGACTGTGGCGGCTCTGCTTCACGGTACAGCCACAGCGCCGACAGGGCTGGCCAGCGCGGCCATAGACGAAATACTGCAACTGAAACCATCCGGATGTGCCGTCGCTTTGTACGTAGTCGCGAAGGGAGCTTCCGCCAGCACTTATCGCGTCTCGCAGCACATCGCGGATGCAATCGACAAGATGGTTCAGGCGCTTTGCTGAAAGCCTCCCCGCGGCCTGCGCCGGGTGAATGCCAGCTCTGAAGAGGGCTTCGTTTGCGTAGATGTTGCCTACGCCGGTCACGACGTCGGCATTCATGATGACAGACTTGATGGAGGCGATCCGCTTCCTGCAGAAGTTGTGCAGATACGCGGCATTGAAGCCCTCATCGAAAGGCTCAGGACCAAGCTTCGCCAGCAAAGGGTGTTTTGCCCAGTCTCGGCCTGCCCAGAGCCAGCAACCGAAACGGCGTGGATCGGTGTAACGGATGAGAGGCCCATCCACCATACGGATCTCGATATGGTCATGCCGTTCGGCAGCAGTCGAATCCGGCACCAGACGTAGTGAGCCCGACATGCCAAGGTGGACCAGAAGATGATCCCGAAGACGCTGCTTGCGAACGCCAAAGAGCAAGTACTTTCCCCGTCGCTGAATCGACTGGATGGTGGCGCCTCGCAGCCGGATCTCGAGGTTGTCAGGCACAGGCCAGCGCAGGCGACGATCCCGAACCAATACCGACTGTATCGACCGCCCGGCGACAGCTGGCAGCAGTCCCACTCGGGTTGTCTCCACTTCGGGCAGCTCGGGCATGGATTGAGATGAATTGAACCTCGAAGGGCAAATTATAGTCTCTGCAGGATGGCACCTCCGATTTGTCGGCGCAGCACTGTCGGACACCATCGGCAACGCTTCCGTCTATCATAGCCGCAAGCGCTTGCCGCCCAGGTTGCCGCCCCACCTTCGAGACCCCAGCATGAACCCTGTTCCGAGTCGATCTGTTCTATTGAGTATGGTGCTTGTGGCACTGCTGCTGCCGCCGGATTTGCACGCCCAGGCAGCACCTTTGGATGAAGTCCAGCTGCGCAAGCGCACCGAAGACATGCTCCGCCAGTATCGGGGACAACTTGGCGCTCCGCTGCGTGCGACGGCCAGTCTGGAGCAGGCGCTGCACCAGTACCTGGTTGCGGAGATAGCAGGACAACGCGGCCATGAAGCAGGCGCGATCGAGAGCTTGACCCTGCTCGCAAAGCGCAGCGGTGATCCCAGAATCGCGAGGCGTGCGCTGGAGCTTGCGTTCCAGACGCGCCAGCAGGATAAAGCCATGGAGGCTGCATCCCTCTGGATATCCCTGGAGCCGGACTCGACCGTAGCGCGCCAGGCGATGGCTGTGTTGCTGGTCAACCAAGGTTCTCTGGAAACCGCCAAATCCAGCCTGAAGCAACTGCTCTCTGATTCTGCGCGCGCACCTGCCCTTTACATGCAGTTGAATCAATTGTTGGCCCGTTTCCCGGATCGCGGCGCGGTTCTTGACACCATCAAGGTGCTTGCAGCCGTCCAGCCCGAGATGGCTGAGGCATGGTTCAGCCTCGCCGTGGCGCTCGCGTCGAATCAGGAGATTCTCGGCGGGCTTGTCGCGGCGCGCAGGGCCCTGGAAAAGGACGCCGCCTTTCAGCCCGCCGCCATACTCGTCGGGCAGCTGCTGCGTGAATCCGGTGCCGCCGCAGCCCGGTTGCACTTCGAAACCTTTTTGCGTGATCACCCCAACGCCATTGAGGCTCGTCTCGCGTATGCGCGACTTCTGGCAGGTGAGCGTGCCTACGCCGAAGCCGCCAATGAGTATCGACGGCTCGCAGATCTTCGGCCGGCGGATCCCGAAATGCCCTATGCATTGGGTCTGGTCGCCCAGCAGGCGGGAGACCTGACGGGTGCAGAAGCGGCCTTCCGCCGTGCGCTTGAAATGAACGTCCGCGACAGGAATCCTCTCTTGATGTCGCTGGGCCAGCTTGAAGAATCTCGCAGCAACCGGGATGCCGCCTTGGCGTGGTATGAGCAGATCGAGGGCGAAGAGTATTTCGTCTCGTCACGCTTGCGGATCGCAGGCATCCTCGCCAAACAGAAAGGCATGCCTGCAGCGCGTGCGTTCCTTCGTGAATTCGCGATGGGCGGTGGCGATCAGGCGGTCCAATTCGTGTTGGCCGAAGCACAGATTCTGCGTGATGTCCGGGACTACAAGTCTGCCGAGTCCGTCCTGACTGAGGGGCTGTCCCGCCTCCCGGACAGCACGGAATTGCTGTATGACCGCGCCATGGTGCTGGAAAAGCTGGATGATCTGCCCGGGTTGGAGCGTGACTTGCGGATGGTCATCCGTATCAAGCCGGATTATGCCCATGCCTACAACGCCCTGGGTTACACGTTTGCAGACCGAAAAGTCCGGCTGGCCGAGGCGCTTACGCTGATAGAAAAGGCTGTGGCACTCGCCCCTCGTGATGGCTTCATCCTTGACAGCCTCGGTTGGGTGCATTTCAGGTTGGGAAATCTGGACCGGGCGATCAGTATTCTTCGGCAGGCCCACTTGCTTCGCAACGATCCCGAGATCGCGGCGCATTTGGGTGAGGTGTTGTGGACTGCCGGTCTCAAAGACGAGGCTGGAAGGCTGATCGAGGCCAGTCGTGCCAAGCATCCGGGCAACGAAACGCTGGATGCGCTGGCCCGCCGCCTCGCGCAGTGAGAGGCTCGGGATGACGTGTCACCCGCCATGCCGGATATGGCACATGGCACGGCGTGTATCGCTTGGCATTGGTGCATGCTTCTTCGTTGCCTGTGCAACCACAGTTCCGCCATCCCCCGGTGCGCCGCAGGCTGCAGCCGTGACGCAGTTTTCGCTATCCGGACGCCTGAGTGTTCGGGATGGCCAGCAGGTGGATATTGCCGGCATCAGTTGGCACAACGCTGTTGATGAGGAGTCCATTTCACTGCGCTCTCCTCTGGGCTCCGAAGTCGCCAGAATCTGGCGGGGACCAGACGGATTGGTACGTCTGAAGACCGGCGAAGTGGAACGTATTGGCCCGGATATCGAAACGCTGATCAGTGAGGCATTGCGCACAGCGGTACCGCTGCGTGCCCTGGCATGGTGGATACAGGGGCGCGATGCACAGGGTGCTCCGCTCCCGGGTTCCTCGTTTGATCACCTGGGCTGGCTGGTGAGCGTCGAGGAGTACCCGCAGAGCAGCAGCCTCCCCGTGGCAAAGCGAATCACTGCGCGTAAGGGTGACCTCACGCTGCGCCTGGTCATTGATGAATGGAATGCGCGACCCTGATGACTGACACGTTTGGCACGCTCAAGGTGGCGGCACCGGCGAAGCTCAATCTCTTTTTGCATGTGACAGGCAGGCGGGCCGACGGGTATCACCTGCTGCAAACGATGTTCGTCTTTCTCGATCATGCCGACACCATCGAGGTAAGTCGTTCCGACGACGGTGGCATCCGGCGAACCGGGCATGACTATCCGGAGGACGTGCCGGAGGATAGCGATCTGATCATCCGTGCTGCCAGATTGCTCAAGTCGGCAAGCGGGTCACCGTATGGTGCGAATATTCGCATCGAGAAGCATCTACCCATGGGGGGCGGTCTGGGCGGCGGCAGTTCTGATGCGGCCAGTACGCTGCTGGCGTTGAACCAGCTATGGGAGCTGGGTTGGCCGCGCGATCGGCTCATGGCCCTCGGCATTCAACTTGGCGCCGATGTCCCCGTGTTTTTGAAGGGTCTTGCAGCCTGGGCAGAGGGTGTGGGTGAGTTGTTGCAACCCGTTGAAGTGGTTGACTTTGTTGCGCTTGTCGTCGTGCCCACGGTGGGTGTCCCGACCCCCCTTGTGTTTACGGCCCCGGAATTGACAAGGGACACGTTACCCCTCAAAATGGCGAGCTTTCCCGCAGGGCCAAGGCGCAACGGGGTTGCGGCGGCGCAAAAACAGTTTCTCGCGCGTCAGCGGAATGACTTGCAGCCCGTGGCATGTCGACTGGTGCCGGATGTTGCAGTGCACCTCGATGCGTTGGATAAGGTCAGTGAAAAGGCCTGGTTCCGGCAGGCAGCTGTTGAGTCGGGGAGGGGTGGCGCGAGAATGACCGGGTCCGGCGCGTGTGTATTCGCGCTGTTTGACTTGGAAGACGACGCAATCGCTGCACAGGCTGCATTGCCACCGGGAATGAAGAGTTTTGTGGCACACGGGTTGAACCGACATCCGCTTCTGGCGGAATGGCCGGATGACCCGGGTGCAGAAGTTTAGGGGAGTCGCCAAGTTGGTTAAGGCATCGGATTTTGATTCCGACATACGAGGGTTCGAGTCCTTCCTCCCCTGCCAAA
>JANNSU010000033.1:0-9010 GCA_031394355.1 Betaproteobacteria bacterium
CCCTGTCCCCGCCGAGCTCAAAGCCGACCCGATCCTGTGGAGCGGCTGCATCAGCGGGGCTTTCGAGGAACAGGAATTCCTGCGGGCTTTCGCGACCGCCGGCTTCGGCCCCGCGCTGCTGGTCACTCGGCAAGTGGAACCTTGGACCGTGGTCGAAGGGATTGAATTCCGCAGCGTTACGGCACGAGCGATCAAGAGTGGCGGCTTGCCCCTGACCAATTCCCCTCCAGCCGATGCTGGTGCCTGTTGCGATCCGGAGAAATGCTGCTGAGACATTCATTGGTCCGCAGATTTCGCGGATGTACGCAGACTCAGTTCGCATTGATTTGCATTGAATCTGCGTCTTTCGGCGAAATCTGTGGACCAAATGAAGTAGTACTTACGCCAGCAGCTCCTTGACGACCTTTCCCGCCACGTCGGTGAGCCGGAAGTCGCGGCCTTGGTAGCGGTAGATGAGACGCTCGTGATCGACGCCGAGGAGCCCGAGCATGGTGGCGTGGAGGTCGTTGACTTCGACGATGTTTTCGACGGCGTTGTAGCCAAGGTCGTCGGCGGTTGCAAGCATCCAGGTGGCGAGGTCGAAGGGTGTGCTCGCCGGGCTCGACTCTGCACCTCGCGCACGAGATGCCTTCATCAAGTCCGTTGAACTTGACCCGAAGGACTTTCAGTCACGCTGGGACCTGAATCGGTTCTACCTGGAAGCGCCAGGCGTCGTGGGTGGCAGTGTGCAGGCCGCCATCGCGAACAGCGAGGACCACCGCAAGCTGAATGTGTCACAGGGGCTGCTGCTGCGTGCCCAGACTCATATCCATCAACGCGAGTTCGACAAGGCCGAGGCCGTGCTCGCAAGCGCTGTTCCCGCCGGTGACGATCTGGTGCAGCGCAAGCTTGCAGAGCTTTGGACTTCGCTGGGGTTTGCAATGTTCAAGGACAGCAAGGCGGAGCTTGCCCGGGGCGTGTTCGAGCGCAGGGTCGCCGTGGAGGAGGGTAATGCCCAGTTTCACTATCTGCTGGCGCGTGCCCATCTGCGGTTGAATTCGCTCAACCCTGCGATCGCGTCGCTGGAGCGCGCCTTGAGAATCAAGGCTGATGACGTGGACAGCTACTTCGCCCTGGCTTTCGCGCAGGAAGCCAAGGGAGACATGCCCAAAGCGATTGCCGCCTTCGAGAAAATCCTCGAGTTGTCGCCAACGGGAAATTTCTCTGCAGCAGCGAAAGCGCGGCTGGAGGCGCTCAGGAAGTAGTGGCACCAGCAGGGGCGATTCGAGTCGTGATCAATCGCGGTGATTTGGCGTGATGCCGCCTTGCTGCGAATATTCGCATTGCCCGGCTGTGCGGCACTCACTCTGCATGGCCCCGCTGTTGTGACAGCCTCGCCGCTTCAAACGTGAAGCGCCCGGGTCTCGAATGCACAAGCCGCCCGCTGCAGACCCATCAAGGCATGATGGGGCGCGAACGACCCGGTCTGTGGCAGACTTCGCCAGCCATCGGGCCGGTGCGAATATTCGCGATGTGCGGTGCCAGCATCGGTCCGTTCCCGACAATCATGCAGCTCCTGCAATCCACTGTACGGACGTGACCCATGCCGCAAATCTCCAGGTTCTTTGTACCCTTGGCCCGCCTGGCTGTCTTCGCTGTGTTGGGGCTGATGCCTGCCGCATCTCTGCTGGCGCAAACACCGGCCGCTTCGACGAAGAAATTTGAAAGGGCCGCCGACATCCCCATCGATGTCTTCTTCCGCCGCGCGCAATATGCCAGCATTCAGCTCTCGCCGGACGGCAGCAAGCTCGCAGGCGTCGTGCCGCTGAATGGCCGCGGCAATCTGGTCGTCATCGATATCAAGGCGCAGAAGTCGACCATCATCTCGTCATTCAAGGATGCGGACGTATCCAGCTTTCAGTGGATCAACAACAGCCGTCTCTACCTCACGTCAGCTGACCTCGCTGAAGCCACGGGCAGCATCTACCTCAAAGGCGCCTATGCCATCGATAGCGACGGCAGCAACATGCGCGAGATGATCTGGCCGCTGGAGCGCGGTCAGGCACGTCAGGCGCGGCGCGATTCAATCAGCCTGAGCGGGGCGGGTGCGACGCTGTACATCCTTTCACGCACGTTCGATGAAACAGGTGATGTCATCGCCGAGATCGCCGGGCGCTCGGGCCGGTCCGTTGATGTGTATCGATACAACACCCGCACGGCCGAACACAAGCTGCTCACATTCGACAATCCCGGCAACGTGGTTCGCTGGGTGGTGGACAGGAATCTGGTGCCGCGTGTTGCAGTGCGGTTGGAGGATCGCGTCGACCCGACCAAGCCCCGCGTCAGCACGATTTGGCATCGTGCAGCGGAGGGCAAGCCTTGGGAGCAAATCGGTGTGGCCTCCAGCTCCGATGTGCCAGGCGGCATCTCACCCCTTGCCTTCGACTTCGACAACCAGACGCTGTATGTCTCAAGCAATGTCGGCATGGACAAGCGCGCGCTCTTCAAATACGACATCGCCGGGCGGAAGTTGGGCGAGAAGCTGGTGCAGCATCCGCTGATCGATCTCTCCGGCGGGCTCATCTTCAGCCGCAAGAAGCAGGCGCTGGTGGGCTTGCGCTTCAGCGCCGACAAGGAAGAGACGATCTGGTTTGATGACGACATGGGCAAGCTGCAGGCCTCGATGGATCGCACTTTCCCCAATTCGGTGAACACCATCGCCTACGCGCCGGACAGCGAGCGCTACACGCTCATCTACTCGCATTCCGACACACGGCCCGGCGAGTACTACCTGTACGACGCTGAGTCGAAGAAGCTGCAGGTCGTGGCGCGCACACGCGAGTGGCTGCAACCCGAGCTCATGGCCACGCGCAGATACGTGAAGTACAAGGCGCGCGACGGGATGGAGATTCCGGCATGGGTCACCATCCCCAAGGGGAGCGAGGGCAAGAAGCTGCCGCTGGTGGTGCACATCCACGGCGGCCCTTGGGTGCGCTCGTATTACGGCACCGCGTGGGGGCGCTGGCCGGTTGCGCAATTCCTCGCTTCACGTGGCTATGCCGTGCTGGAGCCGGAGCCGCGCGGCTCCACCGGATTCGGCCGCAAGCACTACATGTCGGCCATGAAGCAATGGGGTCTGGCCATGCAGGACGACATCACCGATGGCGCGCTGCATCTCGTCAATGAGGGAATGGTGGACAAGGACCGCATGTGCCTCTATGGCGCCAGCTACGGCGGCTATGCCACGCTGCAGGGGCTGGTGAAGGATCCTGACATGTGGCGCTGCGGTGTGTCCTACGTCGCCGTGACGGATTTGGAGCTGATGCAGACGGTGCAGTGGTCCGACACCGCGCGTTTCAGCGATTTCTACGAGACCGACTTCAAGCGCCGCGTAGGCGACAAGGACGCAGACCGCGAGCAGTTCAACAAGACGTCACCTGCCAAAAACGCGGACAGGATCAAGGCGCCCGTTTTGCTGGTCATGGGTGGAGAGGACATACGTGTACCCATCATCCACGGCACCACCATGCGCGACGCCATGCAGCGCGCGGGCAAGCCGCTGGAGTACGTCGTCTATAACGATGAGGCGCATGGCTTCAACAAGCATGAGAACGTCGTGGACTTTTACACGCGGGTGGAGAAGTTTCTGGGGCTGCATTTGAAGCAGTGAGTAGTGCGAGCAGTTCGAGCCTACTGGGCTTGGGCTGGACGCCGCTGCGGTCGAAAGGATTTGAGCATCGCCTGAAGCGAGGCTCAAACAATATTCGCAAGGGGCAGAACATTCATCGATCATCCGTAGCCCGGAAGGAGCGCAGCGTATTCCGGGAATTCCGTGCTCACTTCCATCCCGGATTGCGCATTGCTGCATCCGGGCTACGACGCTGCGAATATTCGTACACCGCATGCCATGCATCCCCGCCCCGGCAGACCTGACACCCTCCCTACTCCGAAGGCGGCTTCGCCTCTTCCTTGGGCTTGTCCTCATCCAGAAACCGCTGCGGAATGCCAGTCGCCCACCACAGCCTCGGCAGGAATACGAAGATGCCAAGGCCAAGCGCCGCCAACACGATCAGGGCAAGGTCTTCGTCGCTGTGCGCCCCGCCTTTGAACATCGTGGTTGAAGGATCGGTATTGGGAAAAGCCGCGATCAGGACAAATCCTGCCAGCATGACGATGCCGTAGACATCCTCCTTCATGAATGCGACAGGCCTCATCAGAAGCATTTCGATGAAGTTGAAGTTGCTGCGCGGGTTGTCCGTGCGACGGTTGCGCTTGACGAGCAGAATGCAGAACGAGACGATGCATACCAGAAACAGCAGGAAGAACATTGCATCGCTCATCAAATGCTCCTTCAGGAATGGTTTCTGTCGGCACCGGATTCCGGCCCAGTGGCTGACGGCAGAATAGCAGAGGGTGCCAGAGATTCGGGCCACGGGGCGCGGTTTCGGGGCCAGTGCGAATATTCGCGATGTGTTCGCAATCTGCGCGCAATATGCCACCCCGACACGCTCTGTGCAGCTTGGTTAGCATGTCTGCTGTTTCGCTCCCGTCACCCCCGGACACACCGCCATGCACCCTACCAGCAAGGTCCATTCCTCCGCCTACATGCAGCGCCTGCATCCAGTAGCCAGGACGGAGCGCGGCGCATTTCGGGATTCTCGTGCTCACGACCATCCCGGATTTCGCGCTACTGCATCCGGGCTACGACGTTGCGTGGGGCTCGCGTTGGTATTGCTGATGTCGCTCGCTGTGCCAGCACAAGCACAAGCAGAGACAGCGGCACCGCCCAAGGGTGGATTGGTCAGATTCGACGGTCCATTGCCTCCCGTCCCCGAAGAGATCAAGTCAGGTGCACAGGACGTGCGCGCCGAGCTTCTCATCAAGGTGAATAAGCGGGGCCAGGTAGAGTCGGCAGGGGTCGTCGGAGAATCCACGAGCGCATGGACAGAGGCGGCGCGCAAGGCTGCGGCGTCGTGGGTGGTGGTGCCTGCGGCGTCCGCAGATTGCCAATTGCAGCCCTATGAGACGCGAATTGTCATCTCCGCAAGCGCGAAGAGTGAGCGCCCTGCGGTCCGATATTCGGCTGGGGCGTTGGTGCCGAGAACATACATTGCCATCACCGGGTCAGCGTTGCTTGAGGATGATTGGTTCCTTGACACTTCGCGAAATCCCAACTGGATCGCGGTTGCTGCGGTGCTGACTGTCGACAATGCGTCTGGAAGAGTCACGAACTCGGATGTGCGTGACATGATGTTGAACCGCGGCTTCGCTCGCAACGCAGAGCGCAATATCTACAAAAAGTCGGCTGACATGTACCTCGACGCCGTCCGGTTTCCCGAGCGGAAGATGGAGGGCTCGCGCCAGGAATGTGTCACCTCAATCGTGCCCGTAGGGTCGCGGATCAACAGCATGGAGCGGTCTGCAGAGCCGGAGGGGCGGCGGTAGTTGCCAGTGGTGCGAATATTCGCATGTGAGGAGTGGCGAGAAACTTGGTCCGGCTCAACGCTTGACCAATGTTCGCGGTAGCCAGTCTGGTGTCGAGCTGCGGCCATCTGGCGTAGCGCACCATTGGTGTGTAGACTTTCACACAAGGAGTCACACATGGCAACCAATCTCGCAATTGATCCCGACCTGCTGGACAAAGCGGTACAAGTCAGTGGGGAGCGCACCAAGAAGGCCGCTGTTACCAAGGCGCTGCAGGAGTTCATCGCCCGGCGTGAGCAACGACATGTGGCGGACCTGCTGGGCAAGCTTGAATGGGATGCGTCGTACGACTACAAGACCGAGCGGACGCGCCGGAAGTGACGCTGCTTGTCGACACGAGCGTGTGGTCTCTCGCACTTCGCCGGGATACCGAAGCAACGGAGCCCGAAGTACACGCGCTGAAGGATGCGCTGCTGGGTTCGGATACCGTGGTCACCACAGGCTTGATCTTGCAGGAATTGCTGCAGGGATTTTCCGGGCCCAAAGCCGGCACTCAGATCATCGAGCGATTTGCTTTGCTGCCGCTGCTGCAACCTGATCGGGTCGATCACATCGAAGCTGCCGCATTGCGCAATGCTTGCCGCAAGGCAGGTGTTCAGCTCGGTACCATTGATGCATTGCTCGCCCAACTCTGTATCCGTCATGAGTTGACGCTTCTCAGCACTGACAACGATTTCGTGCAAGCAGCAAAACACTGCCCACTTCGAGTCTGGCCGGGCAAAGTCCAAGTAAAGCGTACCGGTTAAACCTTGTTTAGCATGTCGCTTGATTCATCCCGAACGTCACCCCCGGACACACCACCATGCACCCTACCAGCAAGGTCCATTCCTCCGCCTACATGCAGCGCCTGCAGGCGCTCATCACGGAACGCCTGAAGCCCGGCACCGACAAGGCGGCCATCGACGCGCGCATCTGGGACATCTTCGGCGAGAGTTGGGCGGTGATGTATACCGATCTCTCCGGATTCTCCCGTTATGTGGCCGAGTACGGGATCATTCATTTCCTGCAGAACATCCTGGAGTCGCAGCGCATTTTCGAGCCCTGCATCGATATCCATGACGGTGTGCTGGTGAAGGTGGAGGGCGACAGCATGTTGATCCTCTTCCGTCAGCCGACCAAGGCCATCCAGTGCGCATTGGACATGCAGGCCGCTGCGCGTGGTTACAACGAGGGCAGGCCGGCGGAGGACCATATCCTGCTGTGTGTCGGCATCGGCTATGGCCGCATCCTCACCATTGGCGATCAGGACGTGTTCGGCGCGGAAGTGAACGCCGCCTGCAAGCTGGGCGAGGATCGCGCGGACTCCTGGGAAATACTCGTCACGGATTCCGTGCGGGCGGTCGCGAGCGGTTTTCAGGGGGTGAGTTTCGAACGATTGGACATCACGCCGCCCGGTGCCAATGCAGCCTATCGGCTGGTCACGACGTAATCCCCATGGCGGGTCAGGGATGCGACCCGCATGTGCATGGGGATCGCAGCGTTTCGTGAGAAAGTTTCTTTCATCTGTCTCGACTAAACTAGGCCAACAGCTGACCCGAGCGGTCGGTTTGCCCGAGGTTCTCTTACCCGCAGTACTCGTTCACCTCTTCCGGAGTGTTCCATGATCAGCCTGTCCCATTCCCGCACCCTGCGTTGCCTGATGTCCTGTGCCGCGCTCGTCTCCGGCCTTACTGCGCTGTCTTCCACCGCACAGCAAGTGTTCCGCGTCACCACGATCCCCGAGGAAGCCGCTACCGAGCAGATCCGCAAGTTCACGCCCATTGCGACTTATCTTGAAAAGAAGCTCGGCATGAAGGTGGAGTTCACCCCGGTCACGGACTATCCGGCAGCGGTGGAAGCCATGGTTGGCAAGAAGGTTGACCTGGTGTGGTTTGGCGGGTTCACGTTTGTGCAGGCGTCGCTGCGCTCTGGCGGCAAGGTCATCCCCGTTGCCCAGCGCGAGGAGGACACCCGGTTCCAGTCGGTGTTCATCGCCAAGAAGAATTCGGGCATCAAATCCCTGCAGGATCTCAAGGGCAAGCAGGTTTCGTTCGGATCGCAGTCGTCCACGTCGGGCCATCTGATGCCCCGCAATTTCCTGCTGGAAGCCAAGATTGATCCGGACAAGGATTTCAAGCGCGTGGCCTATTCGGGCGCGCATGACGCGACCATCGCATCGGTGGTGAGCGGCAAGGTGGACGCAGCAGCGCTCGACATCACCGTGTGGAAGAAATTCGTCAACGAGAAGAAAGTGGATACCAACGACGTGGATGTGTTTTACACCACGCCTACGTTTTTCAACTACAACTGGTCGGTGCATGCCGACATGCCGGCCGCGCTGCGTGAGAAGGTGACCCAGGCGCTGCTCGACCTCGACCCCGCCACGCCGGAAGGCAAGGAAATCCTGCAACTCAATCGGGCCACAAAATACATCCCGACGAAGGCCGAGAATTACAAAGGGCTGGAAGCTGCGGGTCGCAGCGCCGGGCTGATCTGATCGCATTCATTTCATACTGATCCGCCGCACAGAGATTGTGCGGCGGCCGGGAGCCCTGATTGCGAATAGTCGCTGAACATCTTTCTGCCCGCCATCCGGCTGCCAAGCCGGATGCGCCCGCTGCGCTGGCGGACGTGACCCTCACCATCGAGCCCGGTGAGCAGGTGGCCATCATCGGCGCGTCGGGTGCCGGCAAGACAACGCTGCTGCATGCGCTGGCTTGTGCGTTGCCGCCATCGGGTGGGTCACTCACGCTCGATGGCGTAGCACCCTGGCAGCTTTCTCGTGCTGCCTTGCAACGCCTGCGTGGCCGCCTGTTTCTGGCGCCGCAAGTGCCGCCCCTGCCGCCGCGCCAACGCGTGGTCACGGCGGTGCTGGCCGGCCGCCTGCCCGCGCTGGGCTTCTGGAAGAGCCTTGCGTCCTTGTTCTATCCGTACGACATTCCTGCTGCCCATGCGGCGTTGGTGGCGTTCGATCTCGGCGAGAAGATTTTTGATCGCGTCGATCGCTTGTCCGGTGGCGAGCGCCAGCGGGTCGGCCTTGCCCGCGCGCTGCTGGCCCCTGCGACGCTGTGGCTGGTGGATGAGCCGCTCTCGGCGCTCGATCCGCGCCGTGCCGAGCTCGCCATCACCACACTCACCGGCAAGGCGCGTGAACGCGGTGTGACGCTCGTCACCACGCTGCATCAGGTGGATGTGGCGCTGACGCGCTATGAACGCATCATCGGCCTCGCCAACAGCAAGCTGATGTTCGATTTGCCTGCGAAGGCGGTAACGCAGGACATGCTGCAGCAACTCTACGCCGACCATCCGGAGGAGCTGGGCGGACCCGCGCCCGGTCTGGTCGATCCAGTGGTGGCGAAGCAGCCCGTGGTGATGCATTGCCGGTGAAGATATCGCGATCCTTGCCCGGTTGTCTTCCCCCTTTGGAAAAGGGGGAGCGAGGGGGATTTGGGTTCTGGATCGAGCATGACGAAAACGCGCGTCGCGCTGAAATCCCCCCTGCCCCCCTTTTGCAAAGGGGGGGAGCGCAGCTTGGGGGGATTCGTCTTGTGCCCCTTTTGCAAAGGGG
>JANNSU010000003.1:0-1642 GCA_031394355.1 Betaproteobacteria bacterium
TGGGCTTCACCCGATTTCCCGGACACATTTGGTAAGTTAACGATCTTATCGGAGGTGTCCAATGGGGAGAAGGCGATTTACAGTGGAGTTCAAGGCTGAGGCGGTCAGGCAGGCGCTGCAACCGGGAGTATCGAAGGCCAAGGTGGCGCAGGATTTGGGGATTCACGGCAATATGCTGCGCAAGTGGGTGCGGCAATCGCAGGCCGGTGATGGTGCGCCTCGTGCCGTCAAGGCTGCGGAATCGGCGGTCGAGCTGGCCCGTGAGAATCAGCGGCTGCAGAAGGAACTCGCGCGCGTGAAGATGGAGCGCGACATCCTAAAAAAAGCGACGGCGTACTTCGCGAAGGAGTCCACGTGAGGTACGGATTTATTGCCCGGCATCGGACCGTGTGGCCGACGGGGCTAATGTGCCAGGTGCTGCGGGTCTCGCGTAGTGGTTTCTATGAGTGGACGGGTCGGTCGCCGAGCCGGCGTGCCCGTGAGGATCAACGATTGCTGGGGTTGATTCGCACGAGCTTTATGCAAAGCGACTCGACCTACGGCTCCCCGCGCGTTTGGGACGATCTGCATGACCTGGGCGAACGCTGCAGCCGCAAGCGGGTGGCCCGGCTGATGCGTGAGGGCCAGCTGCATGCCCGGGGCAAGCGGCGACGCCCACCGGTGGACAGCGGCCTACGGCCCGAGCATTTTATTGCGCCGAATGTGCTGGATCGGCAGTTCGAGGCAGCGGCACCGAATCAGAAGTGGGTGGCCGACTTCACCTACATCCCCACCGGTGAGGGCTGGCTCTATCTGGCGGTGGTCCTGGATCTGTTCAGTCGCCGGGTGGTCGGCTGGTCGATGAGTCCGGTGATGAATGCGCAGTTCGTGCTCGATGCGCTGATGATGGCTGTGTGGCGGCGCGGCAAGCCCAAAGAACTGCTGCATCACTCGGATCAGGGCAGTCAATACACCAGCGAAGAATTCCAGCGGCTGCTGGCCGATCAGGGGATCATTTGTAGCATGAGTCGCAGAGGTGACTGTTGGGACAACGCCGCCATGGAGAGCTTCTTCTCGACGCTGAAACTGGAGCGGGCCCATCGACGCCGCTATCGGAGTCGGGATGAAGCACGCGCAGACCTGTTCGATTACATCGAACGGTTCTACAATCCAAGACGGAAACACTCAACCTTGGGTTACGTCAGCCCGGCTGAGTTCGAGCGACGGTTTGCGAGCTAAGGAAAATGTCCGGAGAAACGGGTGAAGCCCACGAGTGACCTTAGCAGCGTGTCCTTACCGATCGATTCATAGACAACGTCTACGCCCCTTCCGCCCGTAATCTTGCGGGAGATTGCTACGAAGTCTTCGGTCGAGTAGTTGATAACATGGTGACAACCGAGATTTCGAGCAATCTCGGCCTTCGCATCGGTACTAACGGTACCGATGACAGTGGCTCCGAGATGCCGCGCCCAAGGACAAAGGAAATGGCCCATGCCACCAGCAGCCGCATGGATCAGAACGTAATCTCCTGGCTGCACCTTGTACGTTCGATGCAGGAGGTATTGCGCGGTCATCCCCTTCAGGACTAGCCCTGCCAGTTGAACGTCGTCCAATGGCAAGTCCTTTGGAACCTTGATCAATTTGTCAGCCGGGTAAAGGCGCT
>JANNSU010000026.1:0-13652 GCA_031394355.1 Betaproteobacteria bacterium
CCGTGGATACACCGCTTGGGCCACGCAAGGCGTTCCGGCTGGACCTTGCTGGATATCATCAGGCCGGGCAGAAACAGGAGATATCGCACTGGGTGGTGCCCGGCTTCAAGCGGCCGGTCAAGACCACCCAGGTGGTGCGTGAGCCCAACTCCAACAGGCCTATGGTGATGAATACGATAACCCTGGATCGCGTCACCATGCGCGCGCCTTGATCACATTGACATTGATCGATCTCGGCAAGAAGAAACAATAGAGAAGGTGCATTCAACATCCAAGTGCACCATGACCTGCTGGCGCAATCTGCCAAGCGCCGCAGTGAGGTGCAAGGCGAGCCGCCTCCCATCATCAGGGGGCGGCAAAGCCCAAGGCGGCTCGATTCAAAGGGAGGCGGGCTGAGACTGGTTGCGTTCCGCCGAGGCTTGGCAGGTGATGCATCGTGCGCTGGAGGGCGACGCCTTGAGACGCAGCGGCGCGATCCCCCCGCCACACTGGACGCAGAGGCCAAAGGTGCCATCGTTAATCCTCGCGAGCGCCGCGTCGACCGATGCCAGCATGTCCGAACGACGCTCAAGCTCGGCCACGTCCACATCGCGCATCACGTCGACCGAAGGCTCATCCCTGCCATCATCAAAAGCCGCGGGCAGCACCCCGGCTTCGCCATTCAGCTCATCACGGTCCTGGTGAATGGCCAGCCTCAGTTGGACGGCTTCCGCTTCCAGCAGGCGGCGCCAGGTGTTCAGCTCATGTTCTGAAAAGTGGGTTGTCATTGCATTCCTCTCAGCGAACCACCAGCACGGGGACCGTGCTGTGCGTCAGGACCTTCACCGTCTCGCTGCCCAGCAGCAGACCTTGGATACCCTTGCGACCGTGCGACGCCATCACCACACAATCGCAGCTCAATTCGTTGGCCGCCTTGATGATGGCCTTGGAAGGCGAGTCACTGCGCTCCCGCGCGTGTTGGACCTTCACCCCGGCAGCCTGGGCTTCCTTGCTGACTGCATCCAGAATGGCTGTGGCTGTGGCGTCGGTACGCACCTCGAAGGCCTGCTGTGAGCCAACATGCTCCCGGGCGGTGGGCGTGACGAGGGTCGCCTCGGTGAAGTAAGTCGGCATGAAGCTCGGCATGGCATGGAAGGCCACCAGCTCTGCCCCCGTGCAGTGGGCCAGATTGATCGCCGCGCTCACGGCCTTGGCAGACAGGTCGGAACCATCGGTGGATACCAGAATTCGACGATACATGGGGGTCTCCTCGACCGGGTTGAATGTATGTCTGAATGGTGAACCTGCTGTGTAGGCGGGATTTGATGCGGGTCAAACAATGCCAGGGTTTACAGGCAGCGGGAAGGCCCGATGGTGGTGTGGGCGGGGCGTGGAAGGGCGGGCCGGAAACAGGCGAACATCGGGCTAGGCTGCAAGACCCGATTCCGTTCCGTACTATGTGGATCCTACTTTCCCGATGAAGGCCACCAAGATGTCGTCCAACCTGGTTCGAATCATTGTCCAACTGGTGCTTGCCGGCCCGGTCATGCTGCTGTTGCTCATGTCCGTCGTATTCAGTGGTGCCTGGCTCGTCAGTCTCGTCAGCGGCGAAGGCTCGGGCACCGCAATGGCCGCTCTCATTATTGTCCCGGTCGGCCTTGCCATCGCAGCACTCCTGGCAAGCATCGTGTTGCCCATGGCAACCCTGTTCAAGCGGCGCTGGCTGCTGTGGTCCCTTAGGTTTTTCATGGGGTTGGGCATTTTGCTGGCGGGGTTGTTCTGGCTGATGGGTCTGGGGAGTGAACTCGGCTTAAGGGACGCGCTTCAGTTTGGCTGGTTAGGTGGCGGGTCGATAGCTGTCGCGGTCTGGAATCTCTACCGCATGCACATCCATGCGAAACAGGTTGGGCACGAGGTCGTGTCAAACGGCTGATCTGCGCATTCGCCATCGCTGCCTTCATGGGGCAGGAGGCACTGGCTCAATCGCGCGGTGATGAGGTCTGTGCAGGGTCATTCGGCGGCGGTGAGCCGGGCAGCCAACAGCCGGTGATGGCATCGGGCCGAGCGATGCGCCTCGGCACCGGCCATCGCGAATATTCGCAATGCGCCGCGCTTCAGGGCTTGGCAGCCTTGTCGTACAGCGGCCGCACCACGGTTTGAAGCTGGGTGAGCTCGTTGATGCGGGTCGAATGCGAGGGGTGTGTGGACAGGAATTCGAATGTACCGCCGCCGCTGGCTGCCGCCATCTTGCGCCAGACGCTCACCGCACCCATCGGGTCATAGCCCGCCCTGGCAGAGAGTTCCAGGCCGATGCGGTCAGCCTCGGATTCGTTCTGACGGGAGTTGGGCAGCGTTACGAGGACGTTGCCGATCTGCTGCGCGAACTTGATCTGCTCAGCCGAGTCGGCAGTCCCGCCCAGCACCAACTGCAGCAGCAGCTCTTGCCCCATGGCGCGGGACACCCGCTCGCGGCCGTGCTCACGCAGTGCATGCGCGACCTCGTGTCCCATGATGGCGGCGATTTCGGGATCGGTCAGATTCAGCTTGCGGATAATGCCGGTATAGAACGTGATCTTTCCCCCGGGCATGCAGGTGGCGTTGAGCGCGGGTGAATCGATGAGGCTGAGTTGCCAGGACCACTTCTTCGTGTCGTCGCGAAAGACGCCGGCCTGGGCAATGATGCGGTTGGCGATTTTCCTGAGGCGCTCATACTCCGGGCCGCTGCTGATGAGCTTGCCCTGGGTGCGGGCCTTGCTGGCCTGGCTTGCGTACTGCGTGGCGGCAGCGCGCTCGACTTCAGCGGCCGAAATGAGCAACAGTTGCTCGCGCTCCACGCCGACCGCGCCGGGCTTGGTGGTAGAAGCGCAGGCTGAGAGCAGGGCGCAGAGTGCCAATGCTGCAATACGTGCGGGCGCACGCAGCGCCCATATGGGCATGGTGATCTTCATGTCGTTCTCCCCGCTGGTCTGGTGGTCCTGCCGCTATCAGTCCGGAAAATCGAAGTCCTGATTCTTGTCGGTGACACCGTACTTTTCAAACCAGTCCGGCCCCAGTTCGCTGGTGGCATCTTTGTTGCATTTCAGCTGGGCGATGGCTTTGCCCTTCCGCTCGACCGTGACGCCGCTCTTGGTACGGGTCTCGCCCTTCGGGCCCCATTTCCCAATGCCGGTATAAACCACATAGGCGTGGTCGCCCTTGGGAATGCGAAGCCAGGCGCCGCCGCCGCCAGCAAAAAGGCACGTTACTGCCCGTGGCCACTTTGGCGGGGGCGAGCCAGTCTTCTGGCCACATCATTTCGAGCGGTTCACTGCTGTCCGGCGTACCGAAGCGGTATTGCAGCATGCCCTTTGCCTTGGTGGAGGCCTTGTCGGCACAGACAGACACCATTTTCTTGCCGGTGCGGCAGGTAAAAACGGTCATTTCCACGGGCGCACAAAAGCTGGCTTGCCCGGCATCGGCGGCTTTCGCAGCTTTCTTGATGGGCACAGCCTTGCCGTCCTGCTTCATGCCGACAATGAGTGGAACGGTGTCTGTCTTCTTGCAATTCGGATCGCCCCCGCAAGACTGGGCCATGACCTTGGAGAGCTTGTAGGTGAGGGCGAATCGCTTGCCGACGTATTTCTTCGGCTCCATGCAGAAATCGAAATCGGCAGACTCGGTGAACTCGGCACCCTTGTCGTCCCTGAATTCGACATAGCAGGCGATGTCACCACTGACCATCTCCACCACGGTGCCGAAAGCGTTCTTGGTGTCCTTGCCGATCTTGACGGTGGCCGGTGCCTGGGCCAGCGCGATGGTGGGCATGAGCCCGAGCATGCCAATGGTGATGCAATGGCGTAGATTCATTTTCCCTTAGCCTTTCATTCTTGGTGCGTTGTTGCGCTCGTGGCCGCGCTTTGGGAATGCAGGCGATGCGAATATTCGCATCGCCTGCAGGTTTCGTCAGCGTGGTGCAGCCTTGATGGGCACAGCCTTGCCGTCCTGCTTCATGCCGACAATGAGTGGAACGGTGTCTGTCTTCTTGCAATTCGGATCGCCCCCGCAAGACTGGGCCATGACCTTGGAGAGCTTGTAGGTGAGGGCGAATCGCTTGCCTACGTATTTCTTCGGCTCCATGCAGAAATCGAAATCGGCAGACTCGGTGAACTCGGCACCCTTGTCGTCCCTGAATTCGACATAGCAGGCAATGTCGCCGCTGACCAGTTCGACCACGGTGCCGAATGCATTCTTGGTGTCCTTGCCGATCTTCACGGTGGCGGGTGCCTGGGCCAGCGCGAGGGATGGCAGCAGTCCGAGCAAGCCGATGGTGATGCATTTGCGTACGTTCATTTTCCCCAACTTTCCATGTTTGTGAAGGTTTTCGGTCGTTGCCGCGCTCTACGACTGCGACTGCCAACCGTGCGAATATTCGCATGGCTCGCAGCTGCCGTCAGCGTGGCGCGCTACAGAGTTTGAGATTGGTGCGTGCCGCCTTGACAACCGGCAGATAGATGTCTGCATCCGTCGGCGGATAGTCCTCACGTATCTGCGCATCTTTCTTGGCGGCATCTTCTGCCAGCGGCTTCAGGGTCTCGCGACAGCCAGGCAGATCCTTCAGCTTGTGCAAGGTGACAGCAAGATCGTTGCGGAACCAGCCTTCGGTCACGTAGCCGAGGAAGCGCTTGCAATCCTTCAGCGTGGTGTCGAGTAGCGTGCGCGCCTCGGCATAGGCTTTGCCGTCGTATGCCTTGCGCGCGGCACGGCGTGTTTTCTCCATGGCGTCGACACGGCAGGCTGCCGGTGCGCGTAGGTAGAGCCCATCGAACGCAGCGCGCACGCCGCAGTACATATTGCACGAGTACTCCGGCACGCTGCTGACCTGAATGCCCTCTTTGGTGGTCACGAATTTCACCGTGCAGGGCTTTGAAGGCTCATCGCCTTCCAGCACGGCGGTATTGCCCTTGATCGGCCCATCCAGGTGGCAGCCGTGACCGTTGTCTCCGACTGCTTCGATGCTGAATTGCAGTTTGCCCTGCTTGTCAGGCTTCACGATCAGGAGGCCCCAGCTCTTTTCGGTCACGAATTCCCCAGCCGGGACGGTGGCAGCCGGGGCTTGCGCGAAGCAGAACCCGGATGCAAACAGGGCGAGGGTAAACAGGGTGGAACGGGTCAGGCGTGTCAGCACTTCTGGGCTCCTTCGGTGGGCAAGCGAATCAATTCGGTGGTTTGTCCATTCACTTCACGCAGCTTCAGGGCTGAAGCGCGCTCATCGAATATGGGATTGATGTCTGGCGGCCAGACGGGGCCGCTGTCGTAGGCCCAGACCATTTTGCCGTTCGCCACCGTCCAGGCGCCGGTGAGCGGCTGTTCGTTTGGCTGGGTGCCAGGACCCGGTTCGGCCAAGAACGTGCCATCTGCATTCAGGGTGATGAAGTATTCGGCGTCCATATTCATACGCTTCGAGCTCCAGACACCTGCATAGGGACAGCGTGGATTGTCGGTGACAGGACGGTTCTCGTTCTTCGCCACACAGCGCGCATAGCCTTCCACAGCCGTCACGCGGGTGACATAGCGCTCCTGGTGCGCGGCCTTGTCGAGGCAATTCACCACCGACTCGACCGTTTTGCGGAAGACAGCTTTGTAGAGAAAGAAGAAGATGACAATGAGGAAGCCGCCCCAGAGGAGGGCGCGGAACAACCATTTGGAGGGACCTTGGAGCGTACTGGACACGGGACGGAAGCCATGGAACGAAGCGCACATTATGCGTGAGGTGCGTGACCAAGGCATGGCAGCGCTTTGTGCGACACTTCCAGCATGAGTGATGCAGCCGGTAGTAGAGAGGAAATTCTGGACGAGCGAGTCCGCCTTGTCGTGCGCGATGGCATCGCCCGCGTCACGCTCATGCGGCCCGACAAGCACAACGCCATGGACTTCCGCATGCTCGACGCCATGATCGCCGTGCAGAAGCGGCTGGCCCGGGCAACGGATGTGCGCGTCGTGCTGATCGATGGCGAGGGCCCGTCCTTCTGCGCGGGGCTTGACGTGAAATCGGTATTCGCAAGCCGTCGCGACAAGCTGATTGGCTATCTGCGCCTCTGGTGGCCGTGGCGCAATGTGTTCCAGCGCTGGAGTACAGGCTGGCGTGATCTGCCTTACCCGGTGATCGCCATCGTGCAGGGCAACTGTTTTGGCGCGGGCATCCAGTTGGCGCTCGGTGCCGATGTGCGCATCGCGACGCCTGATGCGCGCTTCTCCATCATGGAAGCCAAGTGGGGCCTTGTGCCCGACATGGGTGGCACCGTGTTGTTGCGCGATCTGCTTCGTCTTGACGAAGCCAAGCTGTTGACGTGGACAGGGCGAATATTCGCAGCAGAAGAGGCGCACGCCTTGGGGCTGGTGAGTGACGTTGCCGAGGATGCAAACGCTGCGGCGCTGGCCTTGGCGGAAAAGCTGATGGCGCAGTCCCCGGATGCATTGGCGGCTGGCAAGTTCCTGTTGCAATCGGCGTGGCAGGGCAGCGAGTGGTCCGCGTTGCGCGCCGAACGCATTCGCCAGCGGCAGATGCTGACCTCGCCGAATCAGACGGTGGCGGTGCGCCGCAATACAGGCAAGCCCGACGAACCCTGGCGTCCGCTGCGTACGCGCCGCTGACAACATCCCGCAGCAAGCAAGCCGGGTTGACGCCACGGTGTGAGGCGGACAATCATGCAATCGATCACGGAGGAGGCATCAACATGATGAGATCACTGGTGGTGACATTGGTCGGGCCGGATCGGCCAGGCATGGTGAATGCGGTGTCTGAATGTGCGCTCGCCCATGGCGCAAACTGGGCCGAGAGTCTGATGGCAAATCTGGCCGGGCAATTCGCCGGTATCGTGCATCTTCAGGTGCCGATGGATCAGTGCGTGGCGCTGACAACAGCCTTGCGTGCGCTCCAGACACCGGGCATGCAGATCATCGTGGCAGAAGCGGGCGCAGCGGGACCGCCACCATCACGACGCATGACGCTTTCGCTGGTGGGGCATGATCGCCCCGGCATCATCCAGACCATTTCTGCAGAGCTTGCGCGTCAGGGGGTGAGCATTGCGTCGCTCACTACCGCCATCGTGAGCGGTGCCATGTCAGGCGAACAATTGTTTGAGATGAGCGCGCGCATCGATGTGCCCGAATCCGTGGGCATTCCGGCTATCCGTTCGGGATTGGAGGGTCTTGCCAATGAACTCATGGTCGATCTGGAGTTTGATCGCAAGACAGCGTGATGCCATCGCGAATATTCGCCATGAGCTGGGTAATGTGATGACTCGGGATCCACTCTCTGTTTGATTCAGCCCCGGCATGGAAATGAATGGCCAGTGCCGGTAGTGCGGCGTTTCTCCGCATCACCGGCACCGGTGAAATGGCTACGTGAAGAGTGCTTCCGAGCCTTCGCTCAAAGGCGTTGGATCAGCCCTGACTTGCAGACTACGTTCAGCCCTGGCTTCTGTGGTTGGATCAGCCCTGGCTTGCGTTGGGCCGTCCCAATCCGCGCGTGATGCGGAACTTGCGCGGGGTGGAGGCAACGGCCCCCGGAATTGCCTTCACGCTGCGCACGGCAATGACTTCCACGCCATCAGCGGCAGGTTCGACACGCGCGTTCAGCGAATATTCGCCAATGGTCTCCACGACGCCCTGTGCGTTGGTCGCCTCAATATAGACAGTGGATGCTGCAATGTATTGGCCGTTGCCCAATGACTTGACGTCGTAGGTGACCGTGCGCTGGCGTGCGTTCGCGGGGAGTTTGTCCCACTGGGCGGCAGCCTGACGAGCCACTTCGGCACGGCCGGTCGTGACATCGCCTTCGCGAATGTCGGTGACGCGTACGCGCTCTGCATACAGGCGCTCGATGCGCGCGGTGTCGCGGCTATTCCATGCGGCGTCGAGCGCAGTGCTGACGCTTTGTGCGGAGGGTTGGTTTGCAAATGCTGTCAACGACAGCGTGGCGGCAAGTGCGGCCGCTACCTGAAGAGCGATTCGGGTTTTCATGTTTTGTGTCCTTGCGTATTGGGAGGAAGGTGATGCAGAGCGAAAGCTAGACTTGTGTGCGCGCAACGTCATGCACGACAAGACGAAATGCGGAAATGCGGGAATGAAACGTGGGTGAGTTGATGCGTGCTGCAGTAGTGTTTTACCTGACCAATGTTTCAGCAGCGCACCTCGGACATTTCACAGGTGTGACTTGCTGGTTCGCGCCGGCCACATGCGGATACATTGGTGAAAATGAGCCATTGTTCGCATCATTCCGTGAAGGCTCACGCGCGATCATTCCGTGACTTCTGCCTCTCAGTCGCAGCTGACTGCATTTCGTCGCAGCCGGCTGTGCGGTGTCGTCGATACGCACTACATTCACATTGCGGGCCGAATGTCTCGGCAGCAACAACATATTGGGAGATTGCTCATGAGCATGTCAGATGAAATCGAGAAACTGCATCGCCTTCACGTCCAGGGCGCACTGACCGATGAGGAGTTCACGCTGGCGAAGAAGCGTCTGATCGATGGCATCGAGTCTCGCGCAGAGCCGACAAAGCCGAGAACTGAACCGCAAGCGGAGCCGCGCCGCAACAATGCGCTGAATGAATTCAAGCTCTCGAATCAGGATCGCTGGATCGCCGGCGTCTGCGGCGGTCTCGCAGATCTGACCCAGATTCCTGCCTGGTCATGGCGCATCCTGTTCGTGCTGACGGGCCTGCTGCATGGTCTCGGTGTGCTGATGTATATCCTGCTGTGGATTTTCGTTCCGCGGCGATCACTTGCCGTGGCGGCACCGGTCGCGCCTCAGTCCGCTGCCTCCACTTTGAGCGGCTCCGACAAGCCACAGCCACCCACTGGCGAAGCCTGAACCGGGCTTCTGCGAAATGAAAAACGCCCGGCGATGCCGGGCGTTACTCATGTTGCAATCAGTTCAGTGCGCGCCGATGGATTGTGCAGTGATCATTCGCCCAAGCGGATCAGTTGCTGGCGCGCATACTCATTGCCCAGCGCCGCAGCCTTTGCATACAGTGCACGCGCAGCCGGTACATCGCGGGCCACGCCACCCTGGCCGTTCTCCAGATGCCATGCGTAACCGGCCAACCCTGCAGCATTGCCCTGGTCCGATGCGAGCTTGTACAGCCGTGCCGCTTCAACGAGATCCCGGCTCAGCCCGCCTGCACCCCTGCTGAAAAAATTGGCGAGACTGGACTGAGCTTGCGCATTCCCCTGCCTTGCAGCGAGCTTGAACCAGCGCACAGCCTCCTCCTCGTCGCGGGTGACCCCGAGACCGTTGGCGTAGTAATAGCCCATTTGCGCCTGCGCCGCCGCATAGCCTTTTTCGGCGGAGCGTGACATCCACTTCGCCGCTTCAATCGGGTCACGCACAGCGCCGGCCTCACCGCGCTGATACATGAGTGCCAGGTTGTACTGCGCTACCGGGTCGCCAGCATCTGCGGCGAGGCGGCTTTTTGCGAAGCTGGGGGGCTCAAGCTTTTCCGCCTTGCCTTCTGCACTGGCAGCCGCAAGAATCTTTACTGCCTCAGGCTGGCCGAGTTCTGCTGCCTTGCGAATCCAGAACATGCCGCGTTCCTCGTTGCGAGGCACGCCTTGTCCAGCCAGATAGATGGCACCCAGGTGCGCCTGCGCTACGGCCACGCCCTGCAAGGAGGCCTTTTCCAGCCACTCGGCTGCCTTCGCCATATCCTTGGTGACGCCGCGACCGGCGGCATACATCGAGCCCAGACGGAACTGTGACAACGCATTCCCCTGATTGGCCGCGAGCATTGACCACTCCATCGCCTTCGCATCATCCTGTGGCACGCCTTCACCTCGTGCATACAGCGACGCGAGATTGCTCTGCGCCAAAGCAAAACCCTGCCGAGCGGCAGCGAGGTAGTACTGCACGGCCTCGCGGATATTCTCCGGCGCGGAGCGTTCCAGCGTCAGCCCCATCTGGAACTGGGCTTCCGGAAAGCCACGCTGGGCGGCCAGCGACAGCCACTCGTAGCCTGCTTTGGTTTCGGCATCGCTCGCAGCCCCCTGGATCGCGAGCAGCATCGAGCGTGCGCCGATATCGCCCTTGGCTGCTTCACGTTCGGCAAGTGCCTTCAGCGGTTGGAGGTCGGGGTCCAGTTGTGGCCCGCTTTGCGCCTGGACAGACAACGAGGCCATGCAGAGCGGAACGCATAACAGGCTGCATTGGAACAACCGGCGGACGGACGGCAAGAGAGTCTGGTAGGCGGAGATCATTCGGGCATTCATCGCGTTGCGGGCCAGGTATTGCGGCCCAGAGAGATTCTGGATGTTCACATGTTACCGGGTACGGAGGGGGCCTGCGCCCTGACGGAATGCAGTGTCGGCGTCTCACGATTACACTTCGCCCCGGAAATGGATC
Source organism: Betaproteobacteria bacterium (assembly GCA_031394355.1). GTDB lineage: Bacteria > Pseudomonadota > Gammaproteobacteria > Burkholderiales > Usitatibacteraceae > JAEUMY01. Next base: position 10,361 of record JANNSU010000026.1, read on the forward strand.
GCTTCGGTTCCGGAACATGTGGATCAGAGGTGGACTTGGGGTGTCAGGGAGCAGGTCGGTGACGGGACACAGATCCCTGCCGGTTGCTCGGGTCGCGGCGCATCGTGCAGTTTGTCGTGCCGCACAGGAATTCAATTTTCCGGAGTCATTCATGTTCCATTCCATCGTTCGATTGTTTCAGCACGCTGTCGTGTTGCCCAAAGTCTTGCAGTCCCTGCTCGTCATGATGTTGGTCAGTGTTGCAGCACCTGCACATGCTGCGCCAGCCGATGCGGCGGGTTCCAGGGATCACCCGTTGCTGAATCGCTATCCAGACTCGCATATCGCGGAGTATGAGAAGAACTTCAACGCACACGACATGGCTGTGGGGATGAAGGGCCGTGAGCCGGTGCGCAAGCGCATCGAGGGCGACAGCACCGTGATCACGTATTTCCACAACAGCGCAGACAAGCAGCCCAGCGCGCTCCAGGTCATCCGCAACGTCCAGAACGCCATCAAGGGTATTGGCGGTGAAGTCGTCTACGAGCGCCTGCCCCGTGATGCGGATGGCGGCGAGACCACGCTGAAAGTCACCACAGGCGGCAAAGAGATCTGGGTTCGGCTCGAGCCCGGCATTTTCAGCGCGCCGGCGCAGAGCTACAAACTCTGGTTTGTTGAAGTGGCCGCCATGCAGCAGGTGGTGACAGCCAACAAACTTCTGGATGAGTTGAATCGAAATGGATTCGTGGCGCTGTACATCAGTTTTGATTCCGGCAAGTGGGATCTGAAGGCTGATGGCACAGCCACGGCGAAGGAAATCGTCGCCATGCTGAAAGCCGCACCGCAGTTGCGTATTGCCATCGAAGGGCACACCGACAACGTCGGTCAGGCAGCTGCAAACAAGACGCTATCCGACAACCGGGCGAAGAGCGTCATGGCGGCACTCGTGTCCGGTGGTATCGATGCGAAGCGTCTCAGCGCGACCGGTTTTGGCCAGGAAAAGCCAGTCGCAGACAATCGCAGCGAGGAAGGGCGCGCCAAGAATCGTCGCGTGGAGCTGGTGCGCAAGTAAGGTACAAAGGCTTTGGAAACTGTGATCAAGTTTATAAAAAGACCGTCATACCGGCGAAAGCCGGTATCCAGCTTTGGATGCAATCTACATGTTGCGAAGTCATGGATACCGGCTTTCGCCGGTATGACAACTTAATCAGAGGTTCCCTGGAGCTGGAACACATGACGGAGAACGCAGCATGGTGACCTACGATTTTCGCGGCAAGGTAGCGCTGGTGACGGGGGGCACGGATGGCATCGGCCTGGCGGCGGCGGCTGGATTCCTCAGGGCGGGTGCCAAGGTGCTCATCGTGGGCCGCGACGCAGCGCGGGGTGCCCGAGCACTGGAAGATCTGAAGGCGCTGGGTGGCGAAGCTGCATTTCTGTCGGTCGACGTCGCCGATGAGGCATCGGTCAAGGGTATGGTCAAACACTGTGTCGACACGCTTGGTCGGCTCGACTTTGCGGTGAACAACGCAGCGGCAGAGTTTCCGCTTGTGCCCACTGCAGACATTCCTGTCGAGGCGGTGGATCGCAGCATCGCCGTGGATCTCAAGGGCTGCTGGCTCTGCATGCGCGAAGAAATTGCCGTCATGCAGCAGCAGGGAGGCGGTGCGATCGTCAATGTGTCATCGGTGAACGGGTTTTCGGCGTCACCCATGGCGGGCATCTACTCCGCAACGAAACACGGCATGAATGGCTTATCGGCGGCTGCAGCACGTGAATACATCACTCAGGGCATCCGCATCAATACGGTATGCCCCGGTGCCATCGAGACGCCTCGCCGCCAACGCAGGCTGATCGGCAAGTCGCCGGAGCAGGTGGCTGCGCACTATGAGGACCTCAAAGTGCGGGTGCCGGCAGGACGTGTCGGCACGGCAGAGGAGGTGGCGGCTGGCATCCTCTGGCTGTGCACGCCGGAGTCGTCCTATGTGGTGGGCATTGATCTGGTGATCGATGGTGGGTTATCTGCCTGAGTCCGGCGCCAGATTGGGTTATGCGAGGCGGCGGAACTTTTTCGCGCTGCCGTCGCAAGTAACGCTGAGGCGCTACATTTTCGTCCCGCCAGGCAGGCGATTCATCGCCGGGATGGCGCATTCGTCGCACTGAGCCCGCCTCCCATGGGGATTCGGGTATGGTGCGAGCCATCCCGCCATCGGGATCAGGTGCATGGTACTCACGCCGGGGTCGATTTCGTGGGCAGGCAACTCAAATTATTTAAGCAAGGAGCTGAAATGAAATTCTGGAACCTGCTTGGCGCCGCGGCTGCGGTCCTGCTGGGCTTGAACGTCGCAGCACAAGATACAAAGCCTGCGAGCGAAGTAAAGAAGCGGACCGTGGTCCTCATTTCTGCCGTGGGTGATCAGTTCACCTACCTTCGGCAAAAAGAGGCTGTCGGATCCAGCATGGAGCCGTACACGCGTCGTGTCGTGAAGGTGCCCAACGGCGAGCTGGACAATATTGTTCTGCGTGGACTTGATCGCGCCTACTCCCAGCAAGAGCCGGATGCCAGCAAGGTCTTCATGCGCCTGGCTGCGGCTGAGATGGAAGGGGTGCTGCCGCAGAACCGTGAGCAGCACGCCATCGACAAGATCATGCAACATCTGGCGCCGATGGACCGCAAGAACTGGGATCTGATCGTGGCCGTGACGCCGGCCTGGCAGTTTTCGGCAGCCAGCGGCATGGGTAGCAAGATGCAGGGCATCGGCCTGTACGTCCAGCCGCTGGAGAACACCACGGGCGACTTCGACAGTGAGCTGGGTGGCCAGGAGGATTTCTCCACGTCCGACCCCAATGACCGCACCCAAAAGAAGAAGTCCAACGTGTTCATCGCACCGTTTTCCTATACCCAGCTCTGGATCATCGATCCGAGGACGCTGAAGGTGATCTCCAAGGAAGCCAACAAGCAGCACGTGAAACTGTACGACCCGAACAGCGCGGCGCTGGATATACAGAAGCAGATGTCCGTTGACATGCTGGCGACCCAGATCGAAGGCTTTGTCGAGCGCTCCAGTGCCCGTGCACTCCGCGAAGCGATCGGCACCGTGACCATCGATGAGAAGGCGCCGCCGGCGAAGCCTGCCGATCCGGCCAAGAAGTGATTTGATGCAACCGTGAGTCCAACGCCCCGCCCCGTGCGGGGCGTTTTGGTTTTGGGGTGCGAATATTATTCGAGTGCCGCTTAGAGCGGCACTCGAATCCCTTCGGGATGCAGCGGCTCCATTCAGGTGTCAGAATGCTGACCAGCCCCCAGCCCCCAGCC